>NZ_JBXASD010000018.1:0-100016 GCF_058808955.1 Undibacterium sp. GW821-FHT11B02
ATTGGCTTTGTAGGGTGCGCTGCGCGCACCGGACTTGGGCTCGCATCAGAATGTCACCGGTCGTATGCCTTGCTTGTATATTCGGTGAGAAAGGGTGCGCGTGGCGTACCCTACCAGGCTTCGTGGATTATTGGGTCTGTATATACAGGGATTTCCCTTCAATGAAATCCTGATGCCTCTGTCACATGCGGTTAAAATACGGGATTCATCAAACCATTCCACCAGCCCGCTGCTATATACGAGCAATGGGCGCTTAGTGTTATCCGGACCGAATTTATGTTGCGCATTACCGATTTACAACTCCCGCTAGACCATACCGACGCCGAGCTGAGGGCAGCCGTATTAACAGAGCTGGGTATCGATGACAAGGAGCTTGTCAGCTTTTCCATTTTTCGCCGTGGTTATGATGCACGCAAAAAAACCGCGATCGTTCTTATTTATACGATCGATGTCACCACTACGCTGGATGAAGACTTACTGCGCCGTCACAAGAATCGCACCCGTCTGTCCCCGACCCCGGATACAGAATACAAATATGTCGCCCGCGCTGGTGATACGCCATTTCAACGCCCGGTAGTCATCGGCTTCGGCCCCTGCGGTCTGTTTGTTGCACTGCTGCTTGCGGAAATGGGTTTTCGCCCTATCGTTCTGGAACGTGGAAAACCAGTCAGGGAACGTACCAAAGATACCTGGGGACTGTGGCGAAAACGTGAATTGGATCCAGAATCGAACGTGCAATTTGGTGAAGGCGGTGCTGGTACTTTTTCTGACGGTAAGTTGTACAGCCAGATCAAAGATCCCAAGCATTATGGTCGCAAGGTATTGGCAGAATTCGTCAAGGCTGGGGCACCGGAAGAAATTTTGTATGTGAGCAAGCCGCACATCGGCACATTCCGCCTGGTCAAGATGATAGAGGAAATGCGCCACAATATCGAAGCCATGGGCGGAGAAATACGTTTCCAGCAAAAAGTGACTGATATCGACGTAGTGGACGGCAAAGTCCAGGGCGTACATCTGAATGACAGTGAATATATAGCCACATCACACGTGGTGTTAGCTATAGGCCATAGTGCCAGAGATACTTTCAAGATGATCGCTGATCGCGGCATCTATGTAGAAGCCAAACCATTTTCCATAGGCTTTCGCATTGAACATCCGCAATCCGTCATAGACAAGGCCCGCTTTGGCCCAAATGCTGGCAACAAGATTTTGGGGGCAGCAGACTACAAGCTGGTTCATCACGCAAAGAATGGTCGTTCAGTGTATAGCTTTTGCATGTGCCCCGGCGGCACCGTAGTGGCGGCCACATCCGAACCAGGTCGGGTAGTGACAAATGGGATGAGTCAATATTCACGCAATGAACGCAATGCCAACAGCGCCATCGTGGTCGGCATTACACCAGCAGATTACCCCGGCGACCCACTGGCCGGCATTGATTTGCAAAGAAGGTTGGAAGAAAAGGCGTATGCCATGGGGGGCAGCAATTACAATGCGCCAGGCCAGTTGATTGGCGACTTTCTGGCCGCGCGCGCCTCGAACGAACTTGGTAGCGTAGAACCATCCTATAAACCGGGCATTACCTTGTGTGACCTGGCCGAAGCATTGCCAGAATTCGCCATTGAGGCTATGCGTGAGGCTATCCCGGAATTTGACAAAAAGATCAAGGGCTTTGCCATGAAAGACGCGATACTGACAGGCGTCGAAACACGGACTTCTTCACCAATACGTATCAAGCGCAATGACGATGACTTGCAAAGTCTGAACACCCGCGGCTTGTTTCCGGCAGGCGAAGGTGCTGGATATGCGGGCGGTATTTTATCTGCTGCAGTAGATGGTATCCGTGTTGCCGAAGCAGTGGCGCTTGATATACAAGGCAATGATTGATCTTAAATCAATCATAAACAATCATAATCAACAGAGGGAAATAGCCGTTCAAGCTATTTCCCTCTGTTTTAGTTTGCCTGCATGTTGAATCAGCCCAACAAATCCTCCAGACCGGCACTCAACTCACTCAGAGGCGGCATATCGACCATGACCGCATCGGGTTTAAACCCTAATTTTTGCGCCACATCTGCTGGGAAGGTCGCATCCTGCTCTTCTTTTGAATAATGATTTTCTTCGCACCGCGCGCACCAGGATGCCACGTGAACAATGGCGCCGACCTGATCAAATGCAGTCTGCTGCAAAGGTTCCGCACAGGCTTTGATGGCCGTCGCAAAGGTATCAGGGAAACGCCAGCGCTTTGAGAGCTCGGCACCGACATCAAAGAAATTATACCCAAACGAGGTTTGCTCTACATCTGGCCTGCGTACATCAAGAGGCCCCGCTATTTTATCTATCTCCAGCATTTGCTCTGGCATGCCCGCATGCATCACCAATTGCCCTATGGCATGCATTAAACCAACGGTAAAGGCAAAGTCCGAATTGGCATGCGCTTTTTTTGCCAGCCATTTTGCCACCACAGCAGTATGCAAGCTATAACGCCAGAATTGCTTGAGATCAACACCTGGCATGGATTTGAAACCACTGGTCAGACCGCTACTAACGACCAGGGTACGTACCGTCATAAAACCCAGCATCATTACGGCATCATCCACAGAACCGACTGTTCTTGAGGCATGGTAGTAAGACGAATTTGCCAGACGCAACAACTTGGCACTCAGCACCTGATCGGCAGAGAGTTTTCTGGCAATTTCCTCGATAGACACTTCATCATTATTAAAACTGTCTATCACTTCCTGCACAACCTTGGGAATGGAAGGCAAAGCATTTTGTTGCTGGAACAGTGTCTCGATTTTCATAGGGCATCTCCTTTCGATTAGGGGACAGCTACTACACGTCTCTCTTGCATGTCTGGAATTGATATACCAGTCAGTAAGTTGCCCAGAACTCATTTCATCAATCAAAACGAAACGCGTTCTAATAATGCGAAGGCATTAATTGTTGCTATAAAAAATCATACTCTGATATGCGTTTTTCAGAAATGTTTTTTTTGATATCAACTGTGTTTTAAACATAAGGCACAATTGATGCAACGTATTTATTCATCCCTATGGTGTGAATTCTGAGGAATTTTCATGTATCCGTCTTGATTTGTGTCTAAACATAAAGCGAATATAGACTGACTTTCCCTTCTTGCTTCCTCAATTCCAGATGATTTACAAACACTATGCTGTCTTTGCTTCACTTCCTGCCAGACATGGTGGTAAAGTAAGTTTATGCAAGTCATGCCGCAGTAACCAGACAGGAGACAAATCATGAAAAATGCACTTGAACTCGCAGCGAAGGTCGGTGAAGAGCTCAAATCAAGAAAACTCATACTCACCATTGCTGAATCATGTACTGGCGGCGGTGTCGCCCACGCTATCACAGAAATTGCCGGCTCTTCAGAATGGTTTGACTGTGGTTTCGTCACGTATTCGAATTCATCTAAAACTGAATTACTGGATATTCCTGCGGCACTCATCGCCCAACACGGTGCAGTCAGCGAGGAAATCGCTGCTGCCATGGCGCAAGGCGCTATCGCCAATTCGGAAGCACATATTTCCCTTTCCACTACCGGCATTGCGGGGCCTACCGGTGCAGTGCCAGGCAAACCTGTAGGTACCATCTGCTTTGGATGGCACATTGGCGGAATCACGCATACAGAGAGATTAGTGTTCGCTGGTGACCGCCAGGCTGTACGTGAGCAGACCGTGGTGCATGCTCTCGATAAATTACTCAGGTTTGTCAAGGAGTTGTGACTTGTCAATGAACACAGGGCGTCTCCAGGTATTACTGGTTGATGATGATGCAGACATAGGTCAATTGTTGAGCAATTACCTGGGAAAATTTGACATCGCCTGCGTCGCTGTGCAAGATGGTGTGGCGATGCAGGCGGCAATGCAAACGCAAGACTTCGATGTCATTTTGCTCGATTTGATGCTGCCAGGCGATGACGGCCTGACTTTGTTACGGAAACTGCGCCGCCATGCAAGCACGCCCGTCATCATGCTAACGGCCAGAGGTGAATTCGCCGATAAGATACTGGGACTGGAATCTGGTGCTGATGATTATCTGATCAAACCACTGGATGTCCGTGAACTGGTGGCGCGCATACAAAGCGTGGTCAGACGTAGCAGCGCCGCGATACGGCAAACTCAAGAAGTGGTTGAACATCAGCAAACGGAATTGCGCTTTTCATCCTGGACCTTGCATCTGGCAAGCCGCCAGTTGCGTAGCCCCGACAAACTGGTCATCCCCTTGTCCAACGCTGAATTTCGCCTGTTGCATGCCTTCATCCACCGGCCTGGCCAAGTGCTTAGCCGCGACCAGTTGCTGGACATTGCCCGCAATAAGTCCAGCGAAGTATTTGACCGCAGCATAGACTTACTGGTATCCAGATTACGCCAGAAGCTGGGAGATGATCCACGCCATCCAAGCATGCTGAAGACCATACGCGGCGAAGGCTATATGTTCAGCGCCAGCCTGAAATGAAACGACTGGTTCGCGACACCATCTTCAGTCGCCTGTTTGGCTTGGCCATGGCCGCTGTCGTGGTCAGCCATATCGCCACTTTCGTCTTGTTGTTTGTATTTCTGGGTGATCACCGGCCGCCACCCCAACCAGGACCACACCTGCATCATCATCCTGAGCCCGGCTTGCTGAATGGCCCCTTTATGGGTTTTACCCTGAGCATGCTATTGCAACTGTTGGTGTTGGCAATCGCAGCATGGATAGGTTCACGCAGTCTGGCACGCCCCATGCAGGAACTGGCTGCTGCTGCCAGTACACTCGGGGATACAAAAAAACCCACGCCCATACCAGAGACAGGTCCGGAAGAGGCACGGCAAAGCGCACTGGTATTCAATCAGATGCAGCAACGTCTGTATCAGCAAATGGAAGAAAGAGAGCGCTTTCTGGCAGCGGTTTCCCATGACCTGCGTACCCCACTGACACGCATGAAATTGCGCATTGCCCAGTTACATGAAGACGATAATGGTGAAAAACTCTTGCAGGATGTAGAAGAAATGCGACTCATGCTTGACGCCACTCTGGAATACTTGCGTGGTAGCGAAGAAACACTGCAGATGCTGGACGTTGCTTCTCTGGTTGCCGCGATTGTTGACAATATGCAGGACGAGGGTAAAACCGTCACAATGCATGGCACAGCCAGGCCGCTGCCAGCACTGCCAAACGAACTAAGACGCTGCCTTTGCAATTTGCTGGAAAATGCCATTTTTTACGGTAAGTCTGCAGATATCTGTCTGCAGGATAGCAACGCAGAACTGTTAATACGTATCACAGATCAGGGGCCAGGTATTCCCGAACAGGAACTGGAAAACGTCTTTTCACCTTTTGTCCGTCTGGCTACATCGCGCAATAAAAATAGTGGCGGTGTTGGTCTGGGCCTGAGCATCGCCAGAGAAATCGCCAGGCGGCATCGTGGTCTATTGACACTAAGCAATCGTACAGATGGTGCTGGTCTGGTCGCAGAATTGCATCTGCCGCGCCATTAGAATTCAAGCTCACTTGTTACAGACTGTACCTTCCTCACTACGTATCTTTACATTTCCCCTCACTTTGTGTCAGCACCGATACAAAGCCGACACAAGCAGGCAACATCGGAATGACACACTGACATCTGACTGATAGTGGTTTGACTTCAAGGAGGATGCGATGACAAGCGTAAGTGGCGTTAGCGGCAGCAGCAATTATTTTTCCCAGGCCAGCAGTGGTGTTCAAAGACATGGACGCGGCGATCCTGCAAAAATAGCAGGCAGCGTATTTTCCAAGCTGGATACGAAAAACCAGGGTTACCTGGAAATTTCAGATCTGGAAACGGCTTTCGGAAGTATTTCTGACACCTCGTCCAGCACAACCAGTTCAACCACTGCCAGTACCGGTACGAGCAGCACCTCCAGTTCATCTACGGTCAATGATTTGTTCAAAAAACTGGATAGCAATGGCGACGGTAAAGTCACCAAGGATGAATTCACCAGTGGCATCAAGAAATTGAGTGATGCGCTGGAAACCCAGTTCAATGCTCGTCGCACAAGTGGTTCGCCTCCGCCCCCACCACCACCTGATGAAGGTGGTCAAGGTGAGGATGGTGGACTGGACAAAACCCAACTCACAGACCTTGCTTCGAAAGTAGGTGAAACTAATAGCAGCGCCGGTGCAGCATTGACTCAGGTAGCCCAGAACTTTGAGGCCGCCGATACGAATCAGGACGGCAAGGTCAGCATACAAGAATCAATTGCTTATCTTGAAAAAACAGCGTCTGCTGCCAGCGCAGCGACAAGTGGCACTACCAGTACGAGCAGCAGTTCTTCCAGCACGTCAACCAGCAACGACAGTACTGGTACCAGCACTACCTCGGGCACCAGCAGCACGACTGCAAGCTCTGGCACGGATAGCGCAAGCAGCACCAGCGATGCCGCCATCTTCAAAAAGGCTCTGCAATTGTTGCGTGCCTACGCCGTCCCGCCACAAGATCAGACCCAGGGTCTTTCAGTAACGGCCTGATTGGATTGATGCAGCGCTGATATATCTGCAAGCAGATTATATAAGCAAAAAGCCAGAATGGTCCTTGAAGACTATTCTGGCTTTTCTACCTGCACTCACCCAACCTGATCTAACCTGGATCGCGGTTTTGCATGAGCAGCTCATTAATCAATACTGATTCTATCTTGTCGGTTTCCAGTGCCTTGTTCAATCCTTCTTTCAGTTGCGTCCTGACCAGTTCAAATCCAGCTTCCGAGTGCAAGTCGTCAGGGTTCACTTTCGCCAGTTCTATCTGGTAAAAAGTGGCCAGGGCCTTTTTGTTTTCAAATAACCACTCTTTGTCCTCATCCCTGACCTGTATGGTGACCTGCATGCGTATTACTTGGCCGTCAACATAGGCAACCTGCTGCGGTAACACGATATAGCTAAGACCAGCCGCATTACCATTTACTGAACGGAAATAGAAAAAACCCGCTAATAAAACAGCAAATCCAAACAAGATGATCAGCGCAGCATATCGTCCAAAATGATCAGACTCTGGAGCTTTTTTTACTCTATTAGCAAGCTTTCTTTCCAGTGCTGGCTTTTTAGATGCTACGTCGGAAGAAGATCGACTGTTGCCGGGAACCGGTCTGGCCGCAGGCAATGGCGGATCGGCATCAACATCTGGCGCAACAAGATCAGGCGCTTTGGGTTCGCCATCTATCGATTCAAAATCCAATTGCGCACTTAGCAAGCTCGCCTTTGACCTGTCTTTCGGCATACTAACCTTATCCACCAAATGTCATGTGTCTGGATATTATATAACTTTCCTCAAAGAAACTTTATGAGGAACTAATTTACCTTTGATTTTCGTTCCATTTTACTGAAATTAAGTGACCGCTTGATAAAATCGACGCAATCGCCATCACTGGAATCCGGTTTATTTTTATCAGAAAAACAAACTTCCTATGGTGCCGCGTCAACATTCGTTACAAACTAAGGGTATAAAACACTAGCTGATTTCGCTATCATGGCGACATTTCAAGCCTTTGTATTAGCCGCATGTCAACCTCCACCACACTTTCTGACCGAAATTCCAGCATAGACAATATCAAAGCCGTTTTGATATTTCTGGTGGTTTTTGGTCACCTGATTGAAATTTATGTCGGTGAAGACCATATGCTGCGCTCCATCTGGATCTTTGTATATGCTTTCCACATGCCGATGTTTGCGCTCATGTCCGGTATGTTTTCCAAAGCCCAATGGAATGAAAAAAGTGCAAGTCAATTGATTTCTGGCGTTGTTGTCCCCTTGCTTGCCTTTGAGATCATTTATGAACTGACTGAATTTGCTCTTAAAGGCAGTGTCAGCGTGTATGCCAACCTGGTGGCCCCTTATTGGATGCTGTGGTATCTGTTGAGCCTGTTGTGCTGGCGGCTGCTATTGCCGCTGTTTGCGCGCATACAGTTCCCGGTCATGCTGGCCCTGGCCCTGTCTCTGGTGGCGAGCTATTCCGAACATGCAGGTTATTTTCTTGGTGCCTCCAGGACCCTGGTTTTTTTCCCTTATTTTTTATTGGGCTGGCAACTCGGGCATCATGGCTTAACAAACAAGAACAAAGGGAAACTGGTTTTCAGCACACTCATTGTGCTGGCTGCTTTTATTGGCTCATTCATGCTGCAAAGCGATTTCGATTATCGCTGGTTCTACGGCAGCTATTCCTTGCACAGACTGGAAATGGCGACGCTGGCCGGCTCAGCTTATCAGTTACTGCAATATGCAGTCTCGACCATCATCGGCTTATCTGTCCTGTATTTGTTGGCACAAAAAGATTTGCGCCTGTCCGGTATAGGAAGCCGATCCATCTACGTGCTGGTATGGCACGGCATGGCGCTGATTATTTTGCAGGAAACAGGTGTCTTACGTCAAATTTTCAAACTTGACCATGGACTGGCACTGCTCATTTCGGCTGCTGTTTCAATGGCTATTGTCTGGCTATGCGCTCACGAAAAATGCGCGGCACTGACCAAGCGCTTTATTCTGGATCCCATGCGCTGGCTGCTGATAGCACAAGGTAATGGCGGTAAACCGATAACAGTCGCTACAGAAGCGGGCGAAAAAGCACTGCATCAAGAACCTTAATTCATTCGTGACCATGTGCTGACATGGCTATAGCTGTCAATCCTTGTTTTGAACTTTGTTCCCAGTCTGTATAGTTTCACTGTCAAACTGTTGAGGATTTTTGCCAGAAATACTGCAATAGAACTGTTGAATCTCTGCCATATCTGCACCTATATCGCCCGTTGGCACAAACATCTTGCCTATCCCACCTGTTTTACGCTTGAAATCCAGATATCCCAACGCAATGGGTACCCCGGCACCCAGGGCAATGTAATAAAAGCCTGTTTTCCAGTGAGTTACCTTGCCCCTGGTACCTTCTGGTGGCACGATCACAGTCAAGCGCTGATTTTCATTGAAAGCATCCACGGTTCCCTGCACCAGGTTACCGGATTTGCTACGATCCACTGCAATTCCGCCTAACCAGCGCATGATACCGCCTACGAACCGGGGAAACAGACTTGATTTACCCATCCAGTACACGCGCAGGCGCAAGGCAAAACAAACCATCAGGGTAACCGGAAAATCCCAGTTGCTGGTATGTGGTGCAGCGATCAATACATATTTCTTTTCTGTCGGGACTATGCCTTCAAGCTTCCATCCTGCTAGCCTCAAACAAAAGAGCGAGATATAACGCATGAATGCATTGATGACAGGAGTTTCAAAAATAGTAAGATGCATGCCGTAAGTCTTTGATAACAAAAGAGAATTCTGCCTTCTCTTCAAGCAAGCGGCATTATAGTGAGCTACGGCAAATATGGGGGAGTAAATCTGGAAGTTTTTCCAAATTTCACGAAGTTGCAATAACCTGTCACATTGACTGAAATGCGGAATGGCTTAAGTATTTCTCAGCCATTTCAATACGCCTTCCCATTGCGGCAAGTCTTTCTCGACGCGGGAGGGTGCCACATCCCAAAGCGTGGCACCATGGGCTGCCAGTTGTATGTAGTTCTGGGTGTCGCGCAAAAACCCAAGCACTGGCAAACCCAGTTGACCAACATAATGATCCAACTGATCGGCGGCACGGCTACGGGTATTCACACGCATGCCCAGTATGCCAATCTGACCATTCAGCTTCATTTTGGACAGAGATTTCAAAAACTCTTCAGTCGCCAGAATATCGAAAATTGATGCCTGCAAAGGGATGATGATCTTGTCGGCCAGCTTTAACACGGCTTCCAGCTTGTTGCCCTTCAAGCCTGCAGGGGTATCCAATACCACATGAGTGGTTCCCTTGGGTGGTTTCAACACATTGCCGTCGGCAATATCCCAGGGGTGAATAACAGGCAAGTTGTCAGGGCGCAAAGACAACCAGGTACGCGATGACTGTTGCACATCGGTATCACCCAGCATGACCTTGTGCCCCTGCGCAGCAAAATAGCCCGCCAGATTGGTAGCAACCGTGCTTTTTCCTACCCCACCCTTGGGATTGACAATGGCAATGACTGGCATGTGTGTTCCTTTTATTCAATTCATGGAAGTGATGTCTGCCAATCAAGCAGGCCAGCTTCCCAATTTCATGTCTGAAACCAACAAACTACAAGCAAAGCATTTACGTCAACAACAATTGTACCTATGGTACCAGCAAGCCAAGTTGTTCGGGTGTCAGGTAACACCATTCGCCTTCCGCAATACCCAGCGAAGCCAGCGTCAGCTTGCCTATGGCAGTACGCTGCAGGGCTGCACAATGGTTGCCTGCTGCGGCTAACATGCGCTTGACCTGGTGATATTTGCCCTGTTCAAGCACGATTTCTACCTGATGTTCATCCAGCTTCAGGCAATGCACTGCGGCCAGCGGAGCAGGTTCATCGTGCAGTTTAACGCCTTGCAACAACAATTTGACCAGTTCCTCGGTCACCGGTTCCGCCGTTGTTGCCTGATACACCTTGGGCACATGTCGCTTGGGTGAGGATTGCGCATGAATAAACGGCCCGTCATCCGACATCAGCAACATACCCGTCGTATCATGATCCAGACGCCCAACCGGCTGTACGTCACGCCAGCTGAATTGTTCCGGCAACAGGGTCAGCACACCGGGGTGATGACTGGGCTTGCGTGAACATTCAAAATTCGGCGGTTTATTGAGCACAATATAAACGCGTTCACGGTATTCCCAGTTTTCTTCAAAAATCTGGAATTGCAGGCCACTTGTTTCAAAGCTCAGCTTGGTACTACGTACCACTTCACCATTGACACTCACTTCGCCATCCTCAACCAGATCGCGACAGTATTTCCGGGTTCCAAATCCTTGCGACTGCAAGATTTTATCTAAGCTTAATTTTGTCATGACGCGACTTTATCAGATGTAGCCCCTACCTTGCTAGCAGGCTACGCTCATTCAACACTGACCAGTACATCATCATTCAATTTTGGGACCAGTGGCAAGGTGATTCTAAAAGTGGTTCCCTTGCCCAGCTCACTTTCCACTGCGATATTGCCACCCAACACGCCGGTAATCAGGTTGTACACAATATTCAGGCCCAGGCCGCTCCCTCCCTGTCCAAGACGAGTCGTAAAGAAAGGGTCAAAAATGCGGCTGAGATTTGCTTCTGGTATTCCCTTGCCATTGTCACTGACCAAAATTTCCACGAATTCCTCATCAACTATCTGAGCAGAAATAGACACAATCCCGCGATAATCCCCTTCAAAAGCGTGGATGAAGGCATTGTTGATCAAGTTGGTCAGTACCTGGCCCAAGGGCCCTGGATAACTGTCCATCAACAGCTTGGGCGGCACTTTATGAACAATATCATGACGTGTCTTGCGCACCATCGGACCCAATGTGACAAACAGCTCAGACAACATTTCATCCAGGGCAAAAACGCGCCGGTTTGCACTGGTGCGATCTACCGCTACCTGCTTGAAGCTGATGACCAGCTCTGATGCCTTGCTCAAGTTACGAAGAAGCAAGTCAGCCCCAGTCTTGGCATTCTTTAAATATTCTTGCAGTACCGACCGGCGCATCCCTTTATCAAATTCCAGCAATACATCGTCAGTGTGCTGTGCCAGTGTGCTGGCCACCGTGACACTGGTGCCGATAGGTGTATTTAATTCATGTGCAATGCCTGCCACCAGAGAACCTAATGCAGCCATTTTTTCAGTGCGCAAAAGCTCACGTTGGGCCCGCTGCAGGTTTTCCAGCACCACCGTCAACTCACTGTTTGCCGCTTCCAGCGCCTGGGTCCTTTCTGAGACCCGTCTTTCCAGCGTGGTATTCATATTCCGGATTTCCTGCTCATTCTGGCGTTTTTCGGTAATGTCTTCCTGTACCAGAATAATCAAGGGTTCATTTCCCAGACGTATCATGCGTCCTGATATTTGGCAGAGAATGATTTTTTCCTGGCGACCGCAGGTCAGCCATGCCTCGTAATCATGGATTTCACCATCACGCTCGACAATACGCAAAATTTCAAAGAAGTCATTTTCGCTGCGCCACAAAGCTTTCTGTGTTTCGGTATCACTCAGAATTTCATCATGTGACCATAGAAACTGCCTGACCCAGGCGTCGTTGACGTCTATCATGTTGTACTGCTGAGCCTTGCGTATAACTGTCATGGCGACTGGCGATGCCTGGAAGATGCCAGTGAATTTTTCTTCAGTAACCTTCAAAGCTTGCTCAGCACGCAAACGTTCATTCAATTCTTGCTGCAAAACAATATTTTGTGCCTCACGCTCAGTAATCAAACGCCCGAGATTCAATCGCATTTTATCGAGTCCCTGAGCCAGATTACCGATTTCATCCTGACGCAACCATTCCAGCGGCTGATCAAGCTTGCCCCGCGCCAAGCGACCCGTTGCCATCTGCAACTCCTGTATGGGTCTGACGATGCGGCGTTCGAACAACAACCAGATCAGGAAGAAAGAAAAGATCACCTGTACCAGCAAAGCAGCCCCTAGTTTCAGGAAATCTGCCCACAATTCTTTTTCTATGTGTTCCGTGGTCAGTTCCAGCATGATCGTGCCTATCACTTTGGTTTCCAGCAAGATAGGTCTTTCCTCATGCAGGAATTTGGCATCGGCTTTCTTAAATTTGGCACTGCGCGCAAAAATGGATTTGGATTCGTCAAATACTTCTACGCTGACCACCTCCGGGTTACGCATGACAGCCTGGATAAATTGATTGGCCACAGCCTTGTCTAAAGTCCACACTGGCACTGCCATTGCTCTTGATAACATATCAGCATACTGCGACATGGGGTTGCGGACGCGTAACTGCAACTCGCGTTCGTAGCGATCCTGTACCAGAAAACGTCCCAGCACCATTGCTGGCAACACAATCCCAACTACAACACCAAGAATAAGAATTTGCCTGAGAGAAAGCGTACGCAAAGGGTTACCTGTCGTAAGCGACAATTACTTCGATTGCTGCTTGCGCCATAACTGTATATTTGACGCAATCAACTTATTCATCACGTTCTGCTTGTCCAATTTATAAACGGCCTTGGCAATTCGTCCACGCAATTCTGGGGTGTTGCAGGGAGATTTATGTGACAAGGTCAGATACAAATTTTCATTCGTGATGGGCGGCGAGACAGTTTTCAGTCCCGTGATATTCAACTTGGCCACATACGCCAGGCCAGGGTCTTCTTCGTAAATCAGATAATCGGCACGTGAGAGACTCAGCATCTTCAACGCCTGTTCAAGGCTGGGTACCATGGAAATTTTCAGCGATTCCTTGGCATAGCGGTCAAATTCTTCGCCAAAGCTATTGTTGATGACAGTTACCCCTTGCTTGCCAGCCAGGTCCGCCCATTTTTTGTATGGAAGATTAAAATTACCGCGAGTCCAGATCACGGTGCGTGTCTCGCGAAAAGCGGGATAAAAATAATCCATGTATTCTAGTCGTGGCAAGGTAAAAAATGCACCCGCCAACAAATCGACACGTCCAAGTTTCGCTTCTTCCTGTACCCGTCCCCAAGGACCAACATATTTAACGTCAATGGGTATACCAATTTCCTTGGACAGTAATTGCATCCATTCAGCATTGGCACCAATCAGGCGATTTTCATCTTCAGGGTCGCGCCACAAATACGGCGGATATTCAGGGTTACCCGTTGCCAGCAATCCCTTACAGGATTCGTTTGCATGAACAGCAAAGCTGACTACCATCAATGCTGTCAGCACCACCCAGCTGGCAAGCTGCCATGCAGCGTTGGTGGAAGGAATAGCTTTGCAAAAGTACTGCTTCATAGCATAACCTTCTCAGCATAATTGGTGGTAAATAGACGCTTAAGTCTAACTGCTGGAATTAGGCTTGGCAAGAAAGTAGTTGTGCCTGAGGAACGGTTTCCAAAAAGAAAATAATGACCAGCTATTGCTGGTCAATTACTTCGGCCAACGGACAACCAATATACGCTATCGGCTTAAATAGGCCTGGTCTAAATCAGCCCTGCTTGATTCAACGTCTGGTGATACTGTTACCATTACCTTTCACCAAGTCACCGGAAACCATCCCGGGGTCATGCTCAAAACTAAAAGTTTGTTTGTTGCCACCTTCAAACACAACCGTGACGTTCCAGATCTTGGTCGTTTTCACTTTCTGCTCGATTTTGTGGCCAGCCATGGCACCACCAGCTGCGCCGGCAATGGTAGCCAAGTCACGTCCAGTCCCGCCACCCACCTGATTTCCTAGCAAGGCACCCGCAACCCCGCCAGCAATGACGCCCAGCGCACCGCCCTCACCTTCCTTCTCTACCATCTCTACCGCCACCACTTTGCCGCATTCCGGGCAGAGGGGTTCTGCTCTGGCTGCCGCAGGCTGAGATTTGCTCATGTTTTGCCTGGCCTGGGACAATGCTGCATTGTATTCTGCCTTAGCATCACGCAAACATTGCATCCTGGCCGATGATGTGGATGCATCTGCACACAATTTTTTATCATCGTTGTAACGGACAGAAGCGCGCTTACTTTCCTCGGCATAACGCTGCTTGGCTGTAGGGTTTTGCGCAAATGCGCCAGTCACTGCTGTCAACATCAGACTGGCTATCAGCACTTTTTTATTCATGTAAAGCTCCTTGATTGAAAATTGGATGCACAGGCACCGTGATCGCATTAGCGACAACTATATAACGGTGAGAAGCAAAAAATTGATGACATAAATCACAATAATTGACAGTTCTTGTTCTATTTTAAGCCAGAGGTTAACCAGGGTGGCGCTCGCCCACAGGCGTGTTCGTTGTCGCGGACGGGTTCAATGATGCGAGAATCTTGTCGCGACAGATCAACAGGATTTCGTCGGCCAGGGGCGAATCGTCCGGGCAGGCGCGCGACATTGCAATGGCGCCGACCGCGTGCGCCAGTACGTCGAGAGACCTGGCTCGCGCCCGGTCTGCATCTGCACCGTCCAACGACATGTCCTGCTGACTCAGCGCAGCCAGCAGGCTCTCGATGCCAGCCGCAAACGTGGTCCTGACCGCTTCTGGTTGACGTGCAGCATCCCCGCACAGCGCAGCCATCGTGCAGCCGGCCCCACGGGTGTCACGGTGCTCACGAGAGAGATAAAGCCGCACGAACTTGGACATATCCACGCCAGCGGTCAGCGCCGCAGCTTGTGTAATGGCGCAGGCCGCCGATTCCGCCATCAGATCGGCCTTTGAGCGGAAGTGCTTGTAGAAACCGCCGTGGGTGAAGCCAGCAGCAGCCATCAGATCGGCAACGCCAACTCCATCGTAGCCGCGCTCCCGAAACAGGGTAGATGCCGTCTCGACAACGTGTGCCCGGTTGGCCTGCGCCTGGGCCTTGGTGATCTTCATTTCTCGTCCTCGGTGGATTTAAGCATGTATGAAGGCCTCATTATATATTGATGATGATCATAATCAAAGTCTTGACAATTTAGATTATGATCGTCATCATTATGAAAATTCTCAACATCAGAGACTGAAACGACATGATCAGGAACACAATTTTCGAACCGTACGACTTGGACGATGGCGCCAAAGGCTATGTTGACTACCCCACCCTTGCAGACGCTAACACCCAGTAAGCTCAGCAGGAACTATTCACCTTCACAACCCAAAGAGAAAAAACATGACTACATCTACCTCCGTTCTTATTACAGGCGCCTCCACCGGCATTGGTGCCACTTACGCCGAGCGTTTCGCACGCCGCGGCCACGACCTCGTGCTGGTGGCGCGCGACAAAGTACGACTGGATACCCTTGCGGCCCGCCTGCGTCAGGAACATGGCGTTGCCGTCGATGTCCTGCCAGCTGACCTGACCAAATCCAGTGACCTGATCGCCGTCGAAGCACGTCTGCGTGATGACGAGCACATCGGAACGCTGATCAATAATGCCGGGATCGCACAGTCTGGCAGTTTCATTGAGCAGACTCCCGATCAGGTCGAGCAGGTTATTGCGCTCAACACCGTTGCACTGGCACGGCTCTCAAATGCGGTTGCTCCGCGCTTGGCGCGTGCTGGTAAAGGCGCAATCATCAACATCAGCTCAGTCGTTGGCCTGGCGCCTGAATTCAGCATGTCGGTCTATGGTGCAACCAAGGCCTTCGTGCTGTTTCTTTCGCAAGGCCTGCACTTGGAACTCTCGCCCAAAGGCGTCTATGTCCAGGCAGTGCTTCCCGCTGGAACCTACACTGAGATTTGGGAGCGTGCGGGTATCGACATCAGTACCTACTCCAAGATGATGAAAGTAGACGACCTGGTTGATGCTGCGCTGGTCGGCTTTGACCGTCGTGAGCTCGTCACCATTCCGCCGTTGCAAAACGCTGCACGCTGGGACACGTTCGATACGGCGCGGCAAGCGCTGCTTTCAGATATTCAACAAGCGAACGTGGCCGGGCGCTATCTGCCACAAACCTGACCTGACCGTCTTCCCCCCAACCTTACCCGAAGATCCACGCCATGCCGTCTCTAATAAAAGCCACCCTTTGCCTCCTTGCTCTGTCCGCAGCGCTTGTTTCACCTTTTGCTGCAGCCAGCAATGCGATTGCAGCGGACGTCGATACCACCACTGCGACCACACAACAGGGGTTGACGTGGAAGGATGTACCTACGCAGAGCGTGTCCGCCAGCGGCGTGGACTTCGCGTATCGTGAACTCGGGCAACACAACGGCGGCACTCCAGTGGTGTTCCTTGTTCACCTGGCAGCTGTTCTGGACAACTGGGACCCACGTGTTGTTGACGGGTTTGCTGAAAAACATCACGTGGTCACATTCGACAATCGTGGCGTCGGGGCATCGACGGGCACGCCTGCAAACACGATTGAACAAATGGCGGACGACGCCATCACTTTCATCAAGGCCAAGGGATTCAAACAGGTCGATCTTTTCGGCTTCTCGATGGGAGGAATGATCGCGCAAGAGATCGTGCTGAAGGAGCCTGATCTGGTACGCAAACTGATCCTGGCTGGCACAGGACCTGCGGGTGGCCCGGGTATCAGCACGGTAGCGGGTGTGGCCAACTACGACTTGCTCCGTGCGACCTTCACCGGCCAGGATCCAAAGCAATATCTCTTCTTCACGCGCACGTCGAACGGTATCGAGGCTGGAAAATTCTTCTTGAAGCGCTTGCAAGAGCGCACCGAAAACCGCGACAAAGAAATCACAGTGCGAGCCTACGTGGCGCAGTTGCAGGCACTCGGCGCGTGGGGACAGAAGCATCCGGCCGATCTCTCGGTGGTCAAGCAACCCGTTCTTGTGGCAAATGGCGATGGCGACCGGATGGTTCCGACCAGCAATTCGTATGACCTCGCCAAGCGCCTTCCGAATAGCCAGTTGATTATCTACCCTGACGCTGGCCATGGTGGGGTGTTCCAGTACCACGACGACTTTGTATCCAAAGCGCTGGTATTTCTGGCGCAGTAACACAAAGGGGGAGAGCCGCATCCCGACGAACGAGCGCACCGCACCCCAGCGGCGGACTAAGTTTTCTTCCCTTTTTTCTATTCTGAATGATGCTTAGCATATTAAACCCGTGCCCCCAAAGGAGAAATGACCATGACATTCAAAGCGCTGCTTACCACCAAGACGGGCGATGTAATTTCTACCGCCTTGATCGACTTCGACGAAGCCGACCTGATGCCGGGCGACGTCACCATCGCGATCGACTACTCGACGGTGAACTACAAGGACGCGATGGCGATCAGCGGCCACTCGCCGGTGATACGCCAGTTTCCGCTGATTCCGGGCATTGACTTCTCGGGCATCGTGGAAGCCTCGTCGCACGCAGGATTCGCTGTGGGCGACCGCGTTGTCGCCAACGGCTGGGGTCTGAGTCAAACCCACCATGGCGGTTTCGCGCAAAAGGCGCGCGTTAGCGGCGACTGGCTGGTCAAACTGCCTGACGTGTTTTCAACGCGCGATGCCATGGCAATCGGTACGGCAGGGTACACCGCGATGCTGTCAGTGCTCGCTCTGGAGCATGCGGGAGTGACACCGGACAAAGGCGACGTGCTGGTGACTGGGGCTGGCGGTGGCGCCGGCTCCATCTCTATCGCTTTGCTGTCCAGACTGGGTTATCGGGTGGTCGCCTCGACCGGGCGGCTGGAGGAGACTGAATACCTGCGCGAACTGGGTGCGGCCGAGGTGATCGATCGCCGCACGCTGTCCGGGCCAGGCACCCCGATCGCCAAGGAACGCTGGGCCGGCGCGATAGACTCGGTGGGTAGCCACACACTGGCCAACGTGTTAGCGCAGACCCGCTACCGCGGCGCGGTAGCGGCCTTCGGGCTCGCGCAGGGCGCGGACCTGCCCGGCTCGGTGCTGCCCTTTATTTTGCGCAACGTGACCCTGGCCGGCATCGATTCGGTCAACGCGCCCCAAGATGTGCGGCTGCAGGCATGGGCCCGTCTGGCCACAGATCTGGACTTAGGCAAGCTTGCACGCGCTACGCAGGTGGTCGGCCTGGCCGATGTGCCCGGCCTTGCAGGTCCGGTACTCCAAGGTCAAGTACGTGGCCGCACGGTCGTGGACGTCAACGCGTAAAGGCCGAACCCTACGACATCACATCAATTAACTGACACATGGGCTTGCTCCGTTCACCAGCGTTCGCGTGGTATTGAGCATGAATACACTGTGACCTGCTGGTACAACCTCACACAGAAAGCTGGGTATCAGCGTATCGCGCGGGTCGACGGGCGGCACCTGAGCTTGTGCCGTCTTGTCCGCAAGAACGCCTAAAGAAGCCCCGTTTTCTGGCTGTCAGCTAAAAACCAAACGAAGGAAAAGCAGAACGGGTTGCAGAAAGCACCGCATATGAAGAACCCGGTTCCCCAGGAAAGCTCGTTGTGGCAAGCCTTAGCGAATATCAGCCGAAACAGGCGCTAACGCCGCGGTTAAATAAAAAAACCCGCCATCTGGCGGGTCTATGCCGAGGATAACAGAGACACTTACAGTTTTGCCTTGATCAGCTTGCCGAGTATTTCCACACCTTTATTGATACGCTCTGGTGATACAGTCACGAATGACAGGCGGAAGGTATTGGGTGCTGGGTTATTGGCATAGAAAGGTCCGCCAGGAACAAAGGCCACGTTTTGCTGTATCGCTTCATCCAGCAACTGCTTGCTGTCCATGTGTGCTGGCAAGGTGACCCAGATGAACATGCCGCCTTCTGGTCTGGTCCACTGCACGCCGTCAGGGAAATACTTGCTCATGGCTTCCAGCATGGCATTGCATTGCTTGGCGTACAAAGTACGGATGGTAGGAATATGCTCAGTCAGGAAACCGTCCTTGATGACTTCATACACCACCATCTGTGTCAATTGTGCAGTATGCAAATCTGCCGCCTGCTTGGCTTGTTCCAGCTTGCGTATCAGCGGTGCAGGGCCGACTACATAACCAAGACGTATGCCTGGTGTCAACACCTTGGAGAAAGAACCCATGTAAATTACGCCGCCCGGATTCATGTTCAGCATCTTCGGCAAGGGTTCGCCGGTATAGCAAAGATCACCATAAGGATTGTCTTCGATCAGCGGTATGCCCATGCGTGCGCAGGTTTCCACTAGCTCAAAGCGGCGTTCTACGGACAGGGTGCGACCGGTAGGATTCTGGAAATTCGGCAGTGCATACATCAGGCGTGCGCCTGCCCCCTTGGCAGCGACAGATGCTGGCACAACGCCATGCTCATCCGTATCCACCGATTCAAATTCAGGGCGATACACAGAAAAAGCCTGCAAAGCACCCAGATAGCTAGGTGTTTCCACCAATACCTTGCTGCCTTCGTCAACCAGCACCTTACCGATCAGGTCCAGACCCTGTTGTGAACCAGACACCATCAGCAATTGCTCAGGCAGGATTTTGGAATCACTGGTAGACAAAGAATCCGCCAGAAATTCGCGCAATGGCGCATACCCATCGGTAGGACCATATTGCAGGGCCGACTTGCCCTGTTCCGACAATACCTTGTCAAAGGCAGCACGCATGCGTTCTACTGGGAAGGTTTCAGGGGATGGCAATCCACCAGCGAAAGAAATAACTTCAGGACGCATGGTCACTTTCAGAATTTCGCGGATGGCCGAGCTTTGCAACTGCTCTGCACGTTGGGAAAATTTCCAATCTATCGGGCTGGGATTCTCAAGTTTCATGCTGGTCTCACTGTATAAGGATTGCCATCACAGGCAGGTTATCGTTTTATAAAATTTAAGCGATTTCGGCGATCAATTCGATTTCCACACAAGCTCCCATAGGGATTTGTGCCACACCAAAAGCTGAACGGGCATGCTTACCCTGTTCACCAAAGATTTCGCCTATCAGTTCGGAAGCACCGTTGGTCACCAGATGCTGCTCGATATAGTCAGGTGTGGAATTTACCAGGCTCATGACTTTGACGATGCGTTTGACACGGTTCAGGTCACCACCGCAGGCAGCCTGCAAGGTCGCGATCAGATCAACCGCTACGGCACGTGCCGCCAGTTTGCCTTCTTCGGTGGAAATATTTTTACCCAGTTGACCTACCCAAGGCTTGCCGTCTTTTTTGGCAATATGGCCAGACAGGAAAACCGTATTTCCGGTTTGTGCATACATTACATAAGCCGCAGCCGGAGTTGCTACTGCTGGCAGTTCAATGTTCAGTGCTTGAAGCTTTGCATAAAATGACATGTGTGTTTTTCCAGAAGAAGTTGGACAGCCCTCACTGGCCTACTTGATTAAATTAAGTTTTAATTATTATTTTTTGCAAAAATCTGCTTCTGCAAAACGAAGAATCTCGCTCACCACTGGCAAAATGAGAAATCTTCTTTATTGGGCCTCTATTGTAAGCCCCTGCCTTCCCGATTAACACCCCCAAAGCTGGCGTTGAAGGCAGATTAAATTTGGTCATGGCATTTTTCCAGGCAGGTTCAGCGTTGAATATTCATACGCCGTCCCAGACCCACCACCACAATGACCGCCAGGGCAAACAGGATTTCTGTGCCATTCAGGGCTTCACCCAATATGACGGTTGCCCCAAGCAAGCTTAAAAAAGGTTGCAGTAATTGCACTTGTCCTACACGAGCAATCCCGCCTAGCGCCAGCGCCTTGTACCAAAAGAAGAAACCGATAAACATGGAAAACACGGATACATAGGCAAATCCGGCCCAGGCACGGCCCGATGCCTGAACGCCGTAATGCCAGCCCAGCCATACGGTTATTGGCAACAATACCGGCATCGCCAGTAGCAAAGCCCAGGAAATAACCTGCTGCCCGCCCATACTTTGTGACAGACGTCCACCTTCGGCATAGCCCATGGCGGCAGCGATCACGGCTACGAACAGGGCCAGGTCAGCCATCTGGAAAGAGCCACCACCCTGCATCAAGGCAAACACGATCACCAGACCACTACCGAGCAAGGCCATCAGCCAGAAACCCGTGGATGGTTTTTCATTAAAGCGCAGTGCCGCAAACAGGGCCGTTGCCAGCGGCAAGATACCCAGCACGATGGCACCGTGCGAAGCTGGCACATGTGCCATGGCGATAGAACTGAACAAGGGGAAACCCACCACCACACCCAGCGCCGTGATCAGCAAGGGCTTCATTTGCGCACGTTGCGGCCACTTACCACCCTGCATCAATAACAAGACACCGGAACAACATGCTGCCACCACGGCCCGCCCAAGCGCCACAAATACCGGATTCAATTCCGCCACTGCCATACGGGTGAATGGCAGGGTCAGGCTGAAGATGATGACCCCGACCAAACCCAATACCATGCCCTTGTTTTCCTGTATCACCATAACGAACCTGTCTGTTCAAATAAATTATCAAGCATAGTCATGAAGTCACCAGCATGGGATACAAGGACAATACCAGCAGCAAGGCCATGCCATAGTTGAAGATGCGCAGATTACGTTCCACCTTCAGCAAATGCCTGACTTTGGCACCAAACAACACCCATAAGCTAATACTGGGTAGATTGATCAGGGCAAACAGACCGGCTGCCAAAGCAACGATCCAAAAACCGCTCGAGGCCGGAATATAAGTACTGAAAGCACCCAATGCCATGATCCAGGCTTTGGGATTGATCCATTGAAACGCAGCCGCGCCCATAAAACTCATGGGACTAGCTTTATGTGTACTGTCTGGCGTCTTGCTTTCCAGCGGTCCGGCATTGGCGATATTCCAGGCCAGGTATAGCAGGTAAGCTGCACCGCCCCATTTCAAGACAACATACAGCCACGGAAAAACCGCAAACAGACTGGCAAGGCCAACACCAACGGCCAGCACCAATATCATAAAACCTAAGTTGATACCCATCATATGTGGCAAAGTGGCACGAAAACCGAAATTCACGCCAGAAGCCAGCAGCATCAGATTATTTGGACCCGGAGTAATCGAAGACACCAGGGCGAACAAGGCAAAGGCCATCAAGGTATGAATTGCCATATCAATCTCCCTGCCTGCGACATGTATTTGCTAGTCTGCTCATTTGTATTCTCCTGTTTTTGCTTTAGTGTTGTGCTATCCTAAACGCAAAAACCAATACAGTACCAATACACTATAACCAATAATATTCGTACTGTAATGGCCTCTCACCCATTACAGCCGGGAGACATGACATGCTGACGCCAACTTTTTATATTTCACGCGACTCTGGCGGCTCGCTGGTAGAACAAATCGTTAATGCCGTCGCAAACCGTATTGACGACAAATTGTTGCGCACGGGTGCCCGCATGCCTTCTATACGCCAGTTTGCTGATGAGCAGGCAGTATCCCGCTTTACCGTGGTGGAAGCCTATGACAGGCTGGTCGCCAAGGGTTATCTGGAATCACGTCGCGGCGCTGGTTTTTTTGTACGTGAACGTGCATCGATGCTCAACAATGTGCCGAGTACACCACAGGCGACTCCCCCCACCCAGCAACTGGACGTGGTGTGGCTGGTACGCAATATGTTTCGTCAGTTGCCGCCACAAAAAATGCCAGGGTCAGGTGTCTTGCCGCATGACTGGCTCGACGGTGAACTGGTCGCCAATGGTCTGCGTGCCATCAGCCGCCTGAACCAGAACCTGTTACTGCATTACGGTACCCAGCAAGGTTTTTTGCCTCTGCGTCAGCAGTTGCAACTGAAACTGGCAGAACTGGAAATTGCCGCTTCGCCCGAACAGATAGTCATGACCAGTGGTGTCACTCAGGCGCTCGACCTGGTAGCACGCGAATTCACCCAGCCCGGCGACACCATCTTTGTTGATGATCCTGCCTGGTTTTTGATGTTTGGCTCTTTTGCCATACTGGGCACTAAGGTGATAGGCATACCGCGCCTGCACGATGGCCCGGATGTCGCCAAACTGGCAGAGCTGGCCGCCTTGCACAAACCCAAGCTGTATATCATCAATTCGGTTTTGCATAATCCGACCTCGACATCTTTGTCTGCCGCCAAGGCTTTTCAAGTCTTGAAAACCGCTGAAGAACATGACTTCATCGTCGTTGAAGATGATGTGTATTGCGATATGCACCCTGGCCCGGCAGTACAGGCAGCGACGCGCATAGCGGCACTGGACCAATTGAACAGGGTGATCTATCTGGGTGGTTTTTCCAAGACACTGGCAGCAAATCTGCGAGTGGGCTTCATCGCCACCTCGCCCGAACTAGCAATACGCCTGGCAGACCGTAAAATGCTGTCAACCCTGACTACAACCGAAATTGGCGAAAGAGTGGTCTACAAGATACTGTCAGAAGGGCACTACCGCAAGCACGTTGACCGCATACGCGTGAAATTGGATGGCGTCCGCGATGACATCACCAAACGCATTGAACAACTGGGAATGAAGGTGGACTATCGCACGCCGGCAGGCATGTTCTTGTGGACAGAAACCGGCTGCGACACCAACAAGCTGACAGAGAAAGCCATGGAACAAGGTTATTTGCTGGCGCCTGGCAGCCTGTTTTCACCCAGCCAGTTACCCTCCACCAAGATGCGCATCAATATTGCAGCGATGTCCGACCCTGGTGTGTGGGAATTTTTGAAACGCGAAGTGGGTTGATGTCTGCGCCCTTTCGCCGGAAATGTATATCAATGCAAGCTGGCGTTCGCCAGCTTGACACCAAACCAGACAAACAGGCTACCAACGGCACTGGACAGGCTGGCCGACAAACGACGGCGCTGGCTGAAACCGCGCGCCAGACGAGCCCCCAAAAAAATCAGTACGGATAAATATAATGCGCTAAAGAACATCACTACTGCACTAAGGATAAGGAAGGGAATCGCTGGTGTCGGGTAATTGGGATCAATGAACTGCACGAAGAAGGACAGCAAGAACAAAATCGCCTTTGGGTTCAATAAGCTGATCACCAAAGCACGCTTAAACGGATTCTGCATATTCACGGCTACCGTCTGGTTTTCAGTCACCGTCACCGCCTTGTTACGCCACTTCTGAACAGCGCCCCAGATCAGATTAATACCCACCCAAGCCAGGTAGGCAGCACCTGCATACTTAACCACCATGAATAAGGCCGGGTAGGTACGCAAAATACCAGCAGCACCCAGCGCCGTCAGCATCAGCAAAACACTGTCACCAACAAAAACACCCATTGCGCCTTTATAGCCCTCACGCACGCCACGTGCAGTTGCAACTGCCAGCACATAGATGGAATTCGGCCCTGGCAACAAGATGATACCCAGTGCCCCCAGCACATAAGTCCATAAATCGGTTACGCCATAAAAACTCATTTTTCCTGTCCTCACAAATAGCTGAATGATGCTGTAAATTTGCTACAACTTATACCGGTACAGTCTCAAGATTACCAGTTTGTTCAGCATGCTGCTCATCTCTTACCAATGCCTCGCCAGCTCTGCGCATCAAGCTCAGTGCAGTATCGCCTTCACGCAAGGTTGCCGTGCGTACCGAAGCACTGATTTTCATCTCCCTGCCAGATACTGAAATTGGCATGGCCACCACGGTTGCACGTGCGCGGTCGGCAATTCTATTAGCATCTTCCGCAGATGCTTCCGGCAAGAGGACACAGAATTCCTCGCCACTATACCGTGCTATGCAATCATAAGAACGCATGGCACGTTTGACACGCCGAGTGACCTCTACCAGGATTACATCCCCGACCTGAGGTCCATGGATGTCGTTGATATGCTTAAAATCATTCAAATCCAGCACCAGAACCGATAACTGTTTGCCAAGACGTAAGTGGCGTTGCAACTCTACATCCGAAACACGCATGAACTCACGCCAGTTCGCCACACCAGTGACCGGATCGGTGTTTGCCTGTCTTTCCAGCTCCTCTTCGGCACTCAGCAGTTTTCTTCTGTACCTATGCACATAAGCAGCAATGGCGTGACCCGTAATGGCAATCGCAGGCAAAATCAATACCACACTGGCAGCCTGGGAAAAAGTAGACGACTGTTTGTACAACAATAAAAAACAGGATGCAGCCACAAATGCAAACAGAGGAGTACGCAGCTGGTTCAAAGCGAGCGGCAGAGAGATGAATGCCATCAGTATCAGCCAGGCATCGACCATGTAATGCCCAAAATAGTCACGCGGCAAACAGGCATTGCTGATAAATTGTGTCAGTAACACCGCCACTATCCAGTTCATGGCGTAACGGTCCAGTACCGGTACATTCTCTACCCTGACATATTGCCTGACCAGCCATAGCGAATAGCCAAATACGGACAAGCGCAGCAGCAACAGAACAGCCAATGTCCAGCCAATATCATGGAACAAGACATCCACCAGTGCCAGCGGTAAAAATGCCCACAGCATGATACGCATGACCCGGCGTACTTGTGCCCTGTCCTGCTTGGTGTATTGAGAACGATAATTTTCTTCGCTAACGTCTTTGTAATTCATTTGCATTCCAAAACCTGTTTTTATGTCGTTTTTACTTCTGGCTGCAACTTGTAAATCCAATACCATTTTTAGCTATCTGCGCATATCTATGCTACATTCTCATCCTGAACTTCTGCCATCTCAGATAAGCCAGATTAAATCTTACTTAATTATATGCCCCACTTGGACCAGCAACATGTTAAACATTGCATAGGCAATATGCCTGTGTCATACATGCGTGCGCCAGCAAACATATACACACCAACTGACATGCCAATCAGCACACTGATCTTCTGCTCAAGCTGTTCTTGTTGTTGAGCCTGCACGATTAGCGCAGACCGGCCTGGCTCTGTCCTGTGATGCCCCAAGCCCCACCCAACGAATTCTGACTTTCATATTTTTCTAACAAGATGGACATACTTCTCTACGACAATTGGGAACGCCGCCTGCGCCCCTTCAGCCCACTGAACAAAGACTGGGTCGGCCTGTACTGCTGCGGCCCTACCGTGTATGACTATGCCCACATCGGCAACCTGCGCACCTATCTGTTTGAAGACTTGCTGCGTCGTGTTCTGGAATGGAATGGCTATACCGTGCGCCATGTCATCAACATCACCGATGTCGGCCATCTGGTGTCGGATGGTGACGATGGTGAAGACAAGATGGAAAAAGGTAGCCGCAAAGCGGGTGAATCTGCCTGGCAAATTGCAGACCGCTTCACAGCCGCCTTCAAGGATGACTTGCAAAAACTGCACATCCTGGAACCGGCCATCTGGTGCAAGGCCACTGACCATATCGCAGAACAGATTGATTTCATCGCAGCCATAGAAAAAAATGGCTATACCTATCGCACCAGCGATGGCATTTATTTTGACACCAACAAGCAGGATGACTATGGTTTCCTGGCACGCATCAAGCGTGATGCCATCAAGGCTGGTAGCCGCGTAGAACTCGGTGAAAAACTGCATGCGACCGACTTCGCCCTATGGAAATTCAGTCCGCCGGACGAACATCGCCAAATGGAATGGGACAGCCCGTGGGGCCGTGGTTTCCCTGGCTGGCATATAGAGTGCTCGGCCATGTCGGCCAAATACCTGACACCCTGGTTTGATATCCATTGCGGCGGTGAGGACCATATCGCCATCCACCACAGCAATGAGATTGCGCAAAACCAGGCTTGCCATGGTACCCGCCTGGCCAATTTCTGGATGCATGGTTATTTCCTGCAAATCGATTCTGGCAAGATGTCCAAATCCAGTGGCGAATTTTTGCGACTGCAAACCCTGCTGGACCAGAATATTGATCCGCTGGCATATCGCTACCTGTGCCTGACCGCGCATTACCGCAGCCAGATGCAATTCAGCTTTGAAGCTCTGCTGTCGGCACAAACTGCCTTGCAGCGCCTGCGCGAGACTTATCATGCCTGGCCAGCAGGCGGCAACGTCAACGCCGAATACCGCGAGAAATTTACAGCCTTCATCAATGAAGACCTGAATGTCCCGCGTGCATTGGCACTGGTTTGGGAAATGCTGAAAGCAGATTTATCTGACGCCGATAAAAAAGCCACGCTGACCGAATTCGACCGGGTATTTGGTCTGGGCCTGGCACAGTGGCAACCCAGCGTACTGGAAATTCCGGCGAAAGTACAAAACCTGGCAGAGCAACGTCAGGCTGCGCGCAAGGCCAGGAACTGGGCCGAGGCAGACCGCCTGCGCGGCGAGCTGCATGCACTAGGCTATGAAGTGGAAGATAAAGCCGACGGTATGCAAATCAAGGCACTGTAAATTTAATGTAGTGAACTTCAGGGGAGACAATCGTTTCCCCTGTTTTTTTTCAAGACATGAGGAAGCATCATGCAAAAAATTCAGCTGCTGAGCAAAGCAGCGATCATCGCCAGTTTGGTCATGTTGCCAGGTCTCAGCCAGGCTGGCACTTATATAGAAGGCAAAGACATCCCTGCCGATTTACTCCCTTTTATAACAGCCAACACCAAGCTGCTTGCCTTTGTCAGTGCGGACCTGAATGGCGACGACAAAGCTGACTATGTGTTTATTCTGGAGAAGCAAAAGAAACTCCCATCGGATGAAGATATGGAACAGGGTCAACGTCCTTTACATATCGCCATACGCCAGGCTGACGGCAAATTAAAACTGGTCAAGACCAATGAAAAAATCGTCCTTTGCTCTACCTGCGGCGGCATGATGGGTGATCCATTTGCGGACCTCACGGCAGGCAAGAAGAGCTTCACGGTATCTCATTACGGCGGTAGCGCCTGGCGCTGGGCGAATGACTATCAATTCAATTATTCGCGCAAGGACGATACCTGGCAATTGGTGAAAGTGTCTGAATCATCCTTCCACACCAGCGAGCCAGATAAAGCCAAAGAAAAGATTTATACACCCCCGAAACATTTCGGGAAAATTGATATCGCCGATTTTGACCCGGAAAAATTCAAGGGCGTGGGTGTCAGGTAAAGATCATGCAGACTATCCCAACGGATTATTTTGCTGGTAACAAACCTGCCCTGGGGTCTTTCATGAAATCATCGAGTATGCGCGCAATACTGCCGTCATTTTTCATCGCCAGTAAAGTCGCACTAATGGTTTTTGAAGTCACGCTGCTGGCAAACTCTGGTCTGACACGCATGACATGGGCGCCATAGGAAATAACCAGACTGGGGCCTAATAAGTTTGTTGATGCGGCTTTCCCTGCCGCCGCCAGGATCGCCGGCTGACTGCCGACAATACCTGAAATGCGTCCGGCTTCAAGCATACGCATACCATTCTCCAGCGTATTGATTTCGACCTTTTTGATGCGCTCATCCTGTCCGAATGCCCCATAGTTCAGTCTGCGCATCATGCCTATACCCCGCTCCATAGACAGGGCAATCAAATCCTCATAACTTTTCAGCACTGCACCACGGTGAGCGACCACCAGAATAGGGAATTGCGTCACCTCAGACAAAACACTGCCATCCTGATCGCTGAAATTTTCAGTCTGTGAAATACTATAAGCTTCTTTATCAGCGGGAAACATTAATACATGACGGGAACTGGGCACCACCAGAAGTTCCAGCGGCACACCCGATCGCCTGCGTAATTCATTGACTATGCGTACATTGATGCCGTCATAGCCTCCCTTTCCATCCTTGCTATCTTTGGCAAAAGCAAAAGGGGCAACCTCTGTCAGATAGACGTTGACGGCACCAAGTGCAGGTACGTAGCCGCAGAGCAGGTAAAAACAGAGCAGACTCGTTACTTTAAGCAACATTGCTACTACCCTATACCAATGAAAATATCCAAGGAATATGCACTGCTATATAAGGGAAGTCTAGTATTTTTTACAAAAAACAAGTGTTCACAAACATCTTAAATCTAGAAATACCAAGAAATAATATTGACATGCATTTTAAGCAATCATCTTGAAATCCGCCAAAGCGGCCTCACCTTCCCTCTGCTCAAGCATTTGCCACAAAAAGCAGCAGGCAAGCAATTGCCACCTATACCAATGAAAAACCATTGAAATCTTTGAGGGAAACCATGTCAGAAAAACAAACCCTGGGCTTTCAGGCCGAAGTCAAACAACTCTTGCAGTTGATGATTCATTCCTTGTATTCAAACAAGGAAATATTTTTACGTGAACTGATCTCGAACGCATCCGATGCAGCAGACAAACTGCGTTTTGAAGCCATCAATGATGCCAGTCTGTTTGAAAGCGACCCTGACCTGCAAATCCAGGTCAGCTTCAACAAAGAAGCGCGCACCATCACCATTGCTGACAATGGGATAGGTATGAGCAAGGCAGATACGATAGAACATCTGGGTACGATCGCCAAATCCGGCACCAAGGAATTTTTCGGCAAACTGTCAGGTGACCAGCAAAAAGACGCGGCCATGATAGGCCAGTTCGGCGTCGGCTTTTATTCTGGCTTTATTGTCGCTGACCGCATCACCGTTGAATCCCGTCGCGCCGGTCTGCCTGCAGACCAGGCTGTACGCTGGGAATCTGAAGGTGCTGGCGACTTCAGTGTGGAAGACATAGAAAAAACCGGTCGCGGTACCAGCATCACTCTGCATCTGCGCGAAGGTGAAGATGAGTTTTTGTCGGCATGGAAACTGAAATCGGTGATCCGTACCTATTCCGACCATATCTCCCTGCCTATCAAAATGCAAAAAGAAGAATGGGACGAAGAGAAAAAAGAACAGGTATTGAAAGACGAACTGGAAACCGTCAACCAGGCCAGCGCCTTGTGGGCACGCAGCAAATCTGAAATTTCGCCTGAGCAATATGACGAGTTTTACAAACACGTATCGCATGATTACACAGCGCCACTGACACATACCCACAACCGCGTTGAAGGCCGCAGCGAATATACGCAATTGCTGTATATCCCGGCACGTGCGCCGTTTGACCTGTGGGACCGCAACAAGCGTGGTGGTATCAAGCTGTACGTGAAACGCGTCTTCATCATGGACGACGCCGAACAATTGATGCCGGTCTATCTGCGTTTTGTCAAAGGCGTCATTGATTCGAATGACCTGCCTTTGAATGTCTCCCGCGAAATCTTGCAGGAAAGCCGCGACATCAAGGCTATCCGCGAAGGTTCCACCAAGCGCGTACTGGGTATGCTGGAAGACCTTGCAAATGCTGATGGTGATGAAGATGCGCAGGCCAAGAAAGACAAATACGCAAGCTTCTGGAAAGAATTTGGTCAGGTGCTGAAAGAAGGTATCGGCGAAGACAGTGCCAACAAGGAGCGCGTCGCCAAACTGCTGCGTTTTGCATCTACCCACAATGACAGCGATGTGCAAAATGTTTCGCTGGCAGATTACCTGGCACGTGCAAAAGAAGGCCAGGACAAGATTTACTATGTCACGGCTGAAAGCTATGCCACAGCCAAGAACAGCCCTCACCTGGAAATCTTCCGCAAAAAAGGGGTCGAAGTCTTGTTGCTGACTGATCGTGTGGATGAATGGATGTTGTCCTTCCTCAATGACTTCGAAGGCAAGGAACTGGCATCCGTCGCCAAAGGTGGCCTGGACCTGGGTCAGCTGGAAGATGAAGCAGAAAAGAAACAGCATGAAGAAACGCAGACCGAGTTCAAGGATCTGGTCGAGAAAATGAAAACAGCCCTGGCCGATAAAGCCAAGGATGTACGCGTCACTTTCCGCCTGACTGATTCACCAGCCTGCCTGGTGGCAGATGAACATGATTTGTCGGGCAATCTGGCACGCATGCTGAAAGCTGCAGGCCAAAACGCGCCGGACTCCAAGCCTATTCTGGAAGTCAATCCTGACCATCCACTGGTTCAGAAATTGAAATATGAAGAAGCTAAATTCAGTGACTGGTCACACATCCTGTTTGACCAGGCCTTGCTGGCCGAAGGTGGCAATCTCAGCGATCCTAGCGGTTTCGTGAAACGCCTGAACGAATTGCTGTTAGACAAATAAGTTGATCCTTTAAGCAAGTCAGCTCAAAAAAAACGGACTCAGTTCAAACTGAGTCCGTTTTTTTATGCCACATCAAAATCAGCGAGCAGGAAAAATCTTTTCCTTTTGCTGTTTAATGAACCAGTCATGCAGCATCTGTTCTTCATACTGGAAACTGGTATGGCCGCTGGCAACCCCCATACGCATGAGGAAACTCATGTCCTTCACATCTTCATCGCCAGATGCTACGACTTTTCCCTGCTCATCCTTGAGACTGAAACTAAAGTGCATGCGTGGCCAGTATAAGTCGCGGATCACACGAACATCACTCACCATAGGACTAAAGAATGGTCTGACATCGCCAGCCAAGTCCACATCTGTGACTGTAATATCCCATTCATAACCATCTGGCAGTTTTTTTGCCAGATCATCAAACATGCGGTCAAATTCCTTGATGACCCTTTCCTGAAAACTGACCTTGCTTTCATTCGTAGGACGAATATCGGTAAATTTCTCCGGCTCTTGCCAACTGACCTTAGCGCTACCAGCATATGCCGGTCCGACCAGAAAGGTGGTCAGCAACAATACGGTACAAATCTTTTTCACTTTGACCTCCTTTTACCTGTGCACTGATGACACATTGATGCGTCCGAGCCCTTACTATACTTGAATTCCGGTTATTTCCAACCCATGCTGCATAGCGAGAGGGTGTACAGAAAATCAAGCCGCTTTGCTCTTCAAGCATAGTCGATGAAAACAAAAACGACCAGACTAGCTGGTCGTTTCCGGGGGCAAATTTGTGACAAGATTTTTCAGTCCCTGGCATCAATCTGCCAGGTTAAAGATGCTATTTCCTGCCCGAATCAATGCGTTACACGGGTGGTTCTGCCATTCGACAGCAAACGTACTCTGTCGCCAACACGGAATGGTTCATCCGCATCCTGGGTAATGGCCCTCAATTCGCCATTATCAAGTTTGACTGTAATTTCCAGACCAGGCACCTGGGTCGCGTTCTTTTCTACATTCTGTCCTATCATGCCGCCAGCAATCGCGCCGACAATACCGGCCGCCAGGGCACCGTTACCCTTGCCTATCGATGATCCGGCAGCAATACCACCCAATGCTGCACCTGCAGCAGTCCCAACACCGCTTTGACCACGGTCTATGGTGACATCGCGTATCGATTCTACATAGCCCATACGCACACTTTGTTCATTCTGAGTCTGTCTGGCGTTGTACACACTACCTGAATTGTGTGACGTGACGGCACAGGCACTCAGGCTGGCTACCGCAGCCAGAATAATAAGACGCTTCAAGATAAACTCCTTTGTCATTTCAATCAATACATCACTACTAAACGCACTACTGTTAATAACGTTGACCAGTAAAAGACGGGGTAAGTTCAAAACCCAGATTACAGAGGCAAGCGAAATTGGCAAATGCTTGCTAAGCTGCTAGCAGATTCCACCCCACCCCACGAAAGAGCAAGGCATGCAGGCCGAAACAACTTTGCCACTATTACAAGGCTTTCCACCCGTCATCGATCAGTCCACTCAAACCCTGATACTTGGCAGTTTTCCCGGAGAAGCCTCGCTGCATGCAGCTCAATATTATGCGTATAAACAAAACCAGTTCTGGCGCCTGATGTCAGCCTCGCTAGAAACCGATATGCTGGCCCTCAATTACCCGCAACGGCTGGATTGCTTGCTGACGCATGGTGTCGGTTTGTGGGATGTATTTCATTCCTGCATACGATCTGGCAGCCTGGATTCGGCCATACGTCAGGGCAAGCTGAATGATTTCACCAGCTTGCAGGCACAACATCCGCAGTTGCGGAAACTCTGTTTCAACGGCCAGACGGCGGGGAAAATGGCTGGCTATTTCAATGAACGCGGCTACCAGACCGCAATCCTGCCCTCATCTTCCCCGGCTTACGCCATGCGTTCTTTTGAAGACAAGCTGCTGGAATGGAAAGCGCAATTCAAATCAGAGATGTAATGACTCTCTTAACAGCGTAGTGCGGACATTACAGACGACGTGACTACTTAGCCAGTTTATGCCCAAAAATCTGCCCAAATGATGCATTTTCAGGCAAAAATCATGACTGGCAACAGGAATCATGTAAATTTCCTTTTTAAGCGCCAAGTGACTGGTTAAAATAAGCCCATGCTAATCAAACGAAAATCCATAGAAGCCGAAGCAAACCATCGTTCCGGCCCCAAAGCTGCGGTTACCCAAAAAGCCAACCGCAAACCCAAATTTGCCCCGGTTACCCTGTCTGAATTCGACGGCGTGCGCTTTCTCCATTTCGGTACCGAATGGGTGCAAGGTGCCATGCGCCTGCGCAAACCAGATGCCTTGGAACTGGAATACGCTCAACAGATGATGGCCTGGATGCTGTTCATTGACACACCTGAACATCTGGTACAACTGGGTCTGGGGACTGGCGCGCTGAGCAAATTCTGCTACCGCCAGTTTGTGAACGCCCGTGTGACCGCAGTGGAATTGAATCCCTCGGTCATTGCCATTTGTGAAAGCATGTTCAAACTGCCAGCGAACGACGAACGTTTGCAAGTGCTGGAAATGGATGCCCTGGATTATGTCAATGATGAAAACAATCACGGCAGCGCTGATGCCATGCAGGTAGACCTGTATGACGCCACCGCACGTGGCCCGGTACTGGACAGTGCAGAGTTTTATCAGTCCTGCGCAGCCTGTCTGAAAGACGACGGCATACTGACCGTAAACCTGTTTGGCGACCACCCCAGTTATGCCCGTAACCTGAAAGCCATGCGCTTTGCCTTTGACCAGGTACTGTGCCTGCCAGAAGTCCACGAAGGTAATGTGGTTGCCATCGCCTTCAAACAAAGAAAAACACTGGACTTTGACAGCCTGTATGAGCGTGCTGAAAAGATCAAAGCCAGCAGCAAACTTCCAGCCAAGTCCTGGGTCAACGGGTTAAAAGCCACCCGCAATCCAAACTGATTATTTGAGACGCCAAAAGAATATGAATAAACCCGCACACCGCAGCTTGAATCTTCAGCAGATTTTTACCTGGCTGATGGCAGACGGCATCGTCCTCAAGGAAGAAGCCAAAAGCCATTTTAACGCTGCCCAGGGATTGCTGAAAAATGGCCCCGCTTCCATGCATCCGCTGACGGCAGTTGCGCAGGTAAAATTACATTCAGCCATTGCCCCACATATTTTATTGACGCTGGACTGGCTGACCGAATGGGCAGCAGGCAAAGTCAATATGCCTTTCTACCGCATAGACCCACTGAAAATTGATTTCACCAATGTTTCAGACGTGATGTCGTCTTCGTACGCGACACGCTTCAACATCTTGCCGGTAGAGTCCAACGCCAATACCGTCGTCATCGCCACTACCGAACCGTTCAATCTTGAGTGGCAACAGGAAATCCTGAAATTCACACGCAAGGAAATTCGCCTGGTGTTGGCGAATCCGCTGGAAATTTCACAATACATTGTTCAGTTTTTCTCGCTGGCCAAGTCGATCAAGGATGCGCGCAAGGCCAACAAAAATGATGCTGCTCTGCGCCAGAACTTTGAACAATTGGTCGAACTTGGCAAAGCCAACAAACAGGTTGATGCCAACGACCAGCACGTCATCAATATTGTTGACTGGCTGTGGCAGTTTGCCTTTGACCAGCGTGCCTCAGATATTCATCTGGAGCCAAAGCGCGATATCTCCATCATCCGTTTCCGTATCGACGGTGTGCTGCATCAGGTCTATCAGGTACCAGCCACGGTCATGATCGCCATGACGGCACGTATCAAATTGCTGGGTCGCATGGACGTGATCGAAAAACGACGCCCGCAAGATGGCCGTATCAAGACCAGGACCAATGATGGCCAGGAAGTGGAGTTGCGTCTGTCCACCCTGCCTACTGTCTTTGGCGAAAAAATGGTCATGCGTATTTTTGATCCGGAAGTCGTGGTCAAGACACTGCCCGAACTGGGCTTCCCCATCAATGATGCGAAGCGCTGGGATCACCTGACCAGCAAACCGCATGGCATCATCCTGGTGACCGGGCCTACCGGTTCTGGTAAAACCACCACGTTGTACACCACCCTGAAAGCATTGGCGACACCAGACGTCAACGTCTGTACTGTCGAAGACCCTATCGAGATGGTGGAAGGCTCCTTCAACCAGATGCAGGTACAGGCTTCCATCGACCTTGGCTTTGCGGACGGCATACGAGCGCTGATGCGTCAGGATCCTGATATCATCATGGTGGGTGAGATCCGTGACTTGCCCACGGCAGAAATGGCGATACAGGCAGCACTGACCGGCCATCTGGTTCTGTCCACCCTGCACACCAATGACGCGCCTTCTGCCATCATGCGTTTGCTGGAACTGGGTGTACCATATTATCTGCTCGAAGCAACCATCATCGGTATCCTGGCACAAAGGCTGGTACGAACCCTGTGCATACATTGCAAATCTCCTGATGGGGAAATGCAGGATGCCGTCTGGTCATCTTTGGTGGAAGACTGGGGCATTCCCAAGCCACAAGCTATTTATCGCCCGGTCGGCTGTCCAGAATGCAGGCAAACCGGCTTCCTGGGCCGTACCGGACTGTATGAATTGCTGACGGTCACCATTCCGTTCAGCAAACTCATCACCGAAGAAGCTGACATCCACGCACTGCGCCTGCAAAGTATCAAAGATGACATGAAACCCTTGCGCATCGCCGGTGCCTATAAGATCATAGAAGGGGTAACCACCGCCGATGAAGTATTGAAAGTGACTTCATCACTGATTTAGCGACGTTTTCAGGGCAAGCAGGAATGCATCCAGTACCGTCCAACACTTCCATCACAAAGCGGCGACTACTCCTGCAAACCCTGGTGGTTGCCTTAGTCTATGCCGCACTTGGACGGCTGTCCTTGTTGCTGGCGATTCCGCCCGGCTACTCGATCGCGATTTACCCATCTGCAGGTATCGCGCTCGGGGCGGTTTTAACAGGTGGCTACCGCTTATTGCCCGGTGTTGCTGCAGGTGCCCTGTTCGCGAATCTTCTCATCAATCTTGAAATTAGCGGCAGCCTTGATGCAAGCGCCTGGATAGCTTCATTTGTCGTCGCTGCCGGCGCGATGCTGCAAGCTGCCGCTGGCTGCCGCATGATAAGATTTCATTTGCGGGATGACCTGTCACTCGGTACCGACAAGGTTATCTTTCAATTCTTTTTTTACGGTGCCCTGATCGCCTGTCTGATCAATGCCACCATCAGCGTTACCACTCTTGTGGTGCTCAATATCGTACCCTGGCCGGAATTCATCAACAACTGGATAGGCTGGTGGACAGGTGATACCTTCGGTGTGCTGACGATTACCCCCATTGTCATGGTCATGTATGGCAAACCACGCGCAATTTGGTATACTAGGAGATGGAGCGTCATGTTGCCACTGCTGGTCTGCCTGTTACTGGTCATTACGGCGTTCTCTTTTACACGCTATCGTGAAGAGCAAAAGCAGCAACTTGAATTTCGCCTGAAAGCAGAACGTGTGGCCCAGAGCCTGCAAAACAAGCTGGACAGCCATTCCGACATCATGCGTAATGTCGAACGCCTGTACGCCAGTTCAAATCATGTGGACCGGGGCGAATTTGCCACTTTCGTCAGCCCCACCATTGCCGATAAAAAAACCATCTCCTTTTTGGCCTGGGTGCCTAAAGTCACGCAATTGGAAAGGGAAAATTTTGAAGTATCCGTCCTGCGTGAAGGCTTTGCCAATTTCCAGATACTGGAGATGGATGAGCAGCAGCATCTGGAAGAGGCAAAAGTAAGAGATGATTATTACCCAGTCAAATACGTAGAACCGTTTGCCCGTAATCAGCCGCTTTTTGGTTATGACATGGGCTCCAGCATATTACGCAGGAACGCCGTCGAAGATGCCCGCGACAGTGGTAGTCTGACTGTTACCGATCCGCTTACCTCTTTCGATCCCGCTGATCAGCAATTACATGTGTTGCTGTTCGCCCCTGTGTATGAACACAGCAAGCCCTTGGACAATATCGAACTAAGAAAGGCCGCATTTTCCGGTGCTGCGGTCAGCATGTTACGCATGGGGAACTTGGTCAAAGACACGCTCTCTACCGAAGACCTGAAAAATGTCAGTGTCAAATTCTATGACCTGTCTTACCCAGGGAAGAAAGGCATCTTTCTTGACGATATTGCAGAAATCGACAATCGTTACCTGTTCCAGGCCACCATCAATTTCGGCGGCAGGCAATACGCTTTCCTGGCTCAGCCTTCTTCAGAATACTGGAAATCTCATGTTGCCTGGATTACCTGGATCACCATGGTGGGCGGCCTGCTGTTCACCGGGCTTTTAGGTGCTTATCTGTTAGTCGCCACCGCACATACCTATGGCATAGAAAAACTGGTGGCGCAAAGAACCGCACAGTTGCATGATAGCGAAGAAAGATTGCGCACCATACTCGACAATGCGGCTGAAGGCATACTCACTACCGACGAATATGGCATCATCGAATCGGTCAATCAATCAGCGGAAATTTTGCTCAAATATACGCATGGAAGCCTGACCGGCCAAAACATGCTGAGTTTGTTTCCCGATCCCGATTCGTGCTCGGTACTAACACGTCATTTGACAAGTTCGCCCCCCAGCATGTCGCTTGAAGAAACGGGCGGAAGTGACAGAGCAGAAGTTACTGTCAGAAACAAAAACAATCATGACGTGCCGGTAGAACTGGCCATTACTCGCGTCCAACTGGGACTGAAAGTGTTATTGGTCATTATCATGCATGACTTGTCTGAAAAAAAACGGGTGGAAAAACTCAAGACTGAATTTGTCTCTGCCGTTTCACATGAATTGCGTACACCATTGACCTCCATACGTGGCGTACTTGGTCTTTTGGTTGGCGGGGTAGCCGGGGAAATTCCGGACAAAGCACGCACCATGCTGCTCATGGCAAATGACAATGCCACCCGTCTGACCGCACTGATCAATGACTTGCTGGATTTTGAAAAACTCGAATACGGCAATATGCAGTTTCATTTTGAAACCTTGTCACTAGACGAACTGGTACAAAACTCCATACAGTCAAATCTGGGATACGCCCAGAATTTTGGTATCGATATACGCTGTAAACTGTTGGCTGAACGCATCTTGCCGGTCAGGGTAGATTCGCAGCGCTTCACTCAGGTTTTGTCAAATTTGCTGTCGAACGCTGTCAAGTTCTCACGCGAAAATGGGAGGGTTGATGTCACCGTCAGTGCAAACGCGAATCATGCACGTGTTGAAGTGCGGGACTATGGCATTGGTATTTCAGAGGCATTCAAAAGCAGCATTTTTCAGAAGTTTACACAGGAAGATGCCAAGGCGACCCGCAAATATGCAGGTACCGGTCTGGGGCTTAGTCTGAGCAAGACCATGATAGAAAAAATGGGTGGGGAAATCGGTTTCCACAGTGAAGAAGGTCAGGGTTCCGTCTTTTTCGTCATCTTGCCGCTGGAATCCAGCGCAGCCAGTACCCCCTCCCTGACCGAGGCATAGCGCAGGCGTGCTCCTAACTCCTGCTTGATACGCTGATTTTGCAGTCGCCGCGATTCCGACATAAAAGACATCAGCACCGGGCTGACCTGTTGGGCCAGTTCGTTTCGTGGCAAGCGTGGCGGGCGTGATAGTTCAAAAGCATCTGCCACCAGGTCAAAATAACTAGCCATCTTCATGTCGCTGTCATCCACCGCATGATAAACACGGTTCGGTGAAGCACGAAACAGGGCCAGCCGTATCAACTGTGCCAGATCATCGGCATGAATATGATTGGTGTACACATCATCAGCATCCATCAGTGCTGGCGTGCCTTTGTGCAGACGTTCCAGCGGCAGGCGATCTGCCGCATAAATGCCTGGCACGCGCAAGATGGACAGACGCGATTTGGTGCGTCTGGCCCAGGCACGCAAGCAGCGTTCAGCAGCAACACGTCGCGTCGCACGGGCATTTTGCGGCTTCACACTTCTGGTTTCATCAAATTCAGCACCACCACAATCACCATACACGCCGGTGGTACTGACATACACCATATGACTCTTGTCAGCCAATACCGCAACCAGGTTTTGGGTGCGGATGTCGGTATCACCCTCGCTGCGCGGCGGGGCAAGATGTACAACCCGCTTTGCCAAACCCGCCAGCCGCGCCAGGCTATCTGGTTCGTCAAGATTCGCCAGAATGGGTACAGCCCCTGCCGACCTTAATTCGGCGCAGCGGGCTACGTGACTTGTCACAGCGAATACACGGAAATGCGTCTGCAATAAAGGCAGCAAACGCATGCCCACATCGCCACAACCCACGATTAGCAAGCGCGGCTTGCCGATTTGCATACATTGTTTTGTCATGTTCAGAATTGTATGCCAAAGTCTATCTCTGTGATTTTCACAACAGGCACCGTCAAATTTGAGGGATAGATAAAACACATTTCATGGCCTTGCGCCCACAAAACGAGGTGCAAAAAAATTTGCGCTTTTACCACAGTCAAGTCACAAGGAATATGGCAGTATCTGTCCATACACCCGTCAAATCTGTTATAGGGACTGCATTATATCCCTGATGTTAACTTGTACAAATGCCTGGAGACATACGAAGGACAGTTAATGAATATGATGGCCTTGCTAATCGCGACGAGTCTCGCCACAGAAACACCTGCGACTTTGCAGATTTCTGTCAATGTTGACTCTGCAACCGGCGTCATCGCCGCTTCCATTCTAGGTGAAGTATACAAACAAGCCGGACTACACTTTTGCATTATCAATCTGCCTCCCCTGCGCGCGACCAAAGAGGCCAAAGCCGGTCATATTGACGGTGAGGTGCTGCGACCACCCAATTATGCTGCGGCACACCCAGAGTTGCTGCGTATCGATCCCCCTTATATCGTGGTTGAAACGCTTGCTTTTGCGAAAAAAAACCGCGATCTCAGCATCAACAATAAAAGTGATTTGCGCCCCCTGAAAGTAGGTATAGTCCGTGGAATCATGAACGCTCAAAATGCCACTGACGGCCTGACTGGGATCACGTTTGCAGACACTTCAGAGAGCCTGTTCAAAATGCTGGTAGCTGGTCGCATTGACGTGGCAGTTGATTCCAGATACAGCGCCTATAGGGCCATGAACAAAATTGCGGCAACCGATGCAGTATCAGAAAAAATGGTCTTACTGACACAACCCGCTCATCACTATCTGAATATCAAGCACAAAGCACTGGCTGCGAATATCGCCAGTACGATCAGCCAGTTCACTGTCAATGGAGATCTGCAGCGACTGACAAGAATTGCTGAATCGGATCAGTTGAAAAGAGACGCTACCACAGCAACGCTTTCTATCAAGAATTGCAACTGAATTGTATAAACAGACTCAGCAGATAGTTGTGTGCGACCTGTTCACAAGCAGCTTGTTCAAGCCAGTGTAAAAACGCAAAAACAGAATCGTCAAACTTGAAATACAAGCCTTATGCCTCCCCCTATCGAAGGGGATATCATGAAACATCGCTTATTTTTATCAGCAAGCCAAATCAGACAAAGGGCTTGATCGCCTTGCTTTTGTCGGTACAAAAACCAATGCTGGTACCCCGACCGTGGGTCGCCAAGCCACCATACTTTCCGATCGAATTGTGCTCATCTTGCAGTCCAGCGCGGGTTATGAGGCAAACCCTCCGGGAGCTGGCCGCATTTACTTTTTTGCGGGCGCATTGAAGCGCGATGTGACACTGTATCCCGAATCGCCTTGCTCGCACTCATCCCTATTTATGAAATGAGTTCTAATATTAATAACAGAAGCTGAATTTATCTTGGTGTCGCCCTGCGTACAGGATGTGCATCCAGCCTGAATACGCTGACCGCATTGGTCAAATGCACTGCCTGGTCTTGCATGGATTGCGCAGCGGCGGCTGCTTCTTCCACCAGTGCGGCATTTTGCTGCGTGACTTCATCCATCTTGATGATGGCCGTATTGACTTCTTCAATGCCACTGCTTTGTTCTGTCGTGGCAGAGCTGATCTCATTGACGATATCATTGACTTTACGCACGCTGTCAACCACTTCTTCCATGGTACTGCCAGCCTGGGTAACCAGCTTGCTGCCGACACCGACTTTTTCTACCGAGTCATTGATGAGTTCCTTGATTTCTTTGGCTGCGGCAGCACTGCGTTGCGCCAGATTGCGCACCTCGCTGGCAACCACGGCAAAGCCACGGCCCTGTTCACCTGCCCGTGCGGCTTCTACCGCAGCATTCAGCGCAAGAATATTGGTCTGGAATGCGATGCCATCAATGACACTGATAATATCCACAATTTTGCGGGATGAATCGTTAATGGAACTCATCGTCGCGATTACTTCGCCAACTACCTCACCGCCCTTCCCTGCCACGACAGTAGCGGTCGCAGCCAGACTATTGGCATGACGTGCATTGTCTGCATTTTGTTTGACGGTGGAAGTCAGTTGCTCCATTGCAGATGCAGTTTCTTCCAGCGATGCTGCCTGTTGTTCGGTCCTGCTGGATAAATCAAGATTGCCAGTAGCAATTTCACGCGACGCGATAGTAATGGCATCAGTACCTTCACGCACCTGGCCCACCAATTTCTGCAAGCTTGTATTCATCGTTTGCATGGCTCGCAACAACTGGCCGATTTCATCTTCGGAACTTACTTCAATTGATACAGTCAGATCGCCACTGGCAGCGCTTTCTGCAATACTGACTGCCGCACGCAATGGCCGGCTGATCAGGCGCGCAATCCACAAGGCCAAAATCACACTCAGTAACATGGCAACTGCCATGATGCCAAATATCCATAAACGTGACGATGTAAACAGGCTGTCATTCGTCGCAGAGGCGCGCTCACTTTCTGCCTGACTCAGTTCAACCAGTTTATCAACCAGATCATTTACACCACGAAATAACTTAACGGAGTCACCCCTGATGGCTTTGCGTGCCTCTTCGGTATTTCCAGCACGTGACAAGGCCAGTAATTTTTTGCTGGCCTCACCATATGACGCGAAAGACTGAGCCAAAGAATCGAATAACTGTTTTTCTTCCGGCGAGCTGACCAGCAAGCGATATTTGGATTCATACCCCATAAATTCCGTGGTGCGGGATTGTAAACTTTTTTCGTAATAGCTGTAATCAGCTTCTTCGCTCGACAGAATGTGCTGCAACTCGGACACGCGCATGCGGTTGAGGGTTGCCTTCATGAGAAGTGCATAACGCACGCTGGGTAAAGTGTCGGTAAGAACACCGGTGGAAGCCACATTCAGACGCGAGATTTGAACAATCCCAAAAATGCCGGTGGCCAGTGTCAGACTCAAGGCTACCAGAAACGAAAGCAACAATTTGTATGCAATCTTCAAATTCAGGAACCAGCTCATATAAACTCCTTTAAAGTTTTATACGACGACACTGTCGCCGTGTTTTATACTGCATAGCACAATTTTTATTTTCAGACAGCGCTCTGCAAATAAGAAAACCGGGACTTGGATCAGCTAAGGACCCATTCAACAATTGTACTGTGTTCCATGTCAAAAAATAATTAAGATGCGTTAAATAAACACTAAAAATGATAATGGCGGCATGCAACTTCCCCTGGGCTGTGATTAATCACAGCAAGCCCGCGTTTCCATGTGCTGCTTGCCAGCGTTGAACTTTTTCCCGTTTGCTGCCAATTTGTGCACGCTTGTTGGTCTTGCCGGATTTACGCTATCATGTGCTCCCGCTTGATTCCTGTTTGATTCCTGCCTGGTTCGAGTTCAGCGCTCTGCGAGCAGCGCTAATCGAGCTTGATTCTCCCGGTTTCAACACCTTGAATTCAACAATAGACAACACTTATTTCAAAACATATCCGATGACTTTTCATGTAACTGTCACCCCTAGTGGCCGTCAATTCAGCTGTGACGAAGATGAAACCGTGCTGTCAGCCGCCCTGCGCGCTGGCATTGTATTGCCATATGGTTGTAAAAATGGTGCCTGCGGCTCTTGCAAGGGAAAAGTTGCCAGTGGTATGGTTAAACACGGGCCACACCAGGAACGTGCGCTGCCAGAAACCGAAGAAGCACAGGGCATGTCCCTCTTCTGCTGTGCCAAGCCGCAATCTGACCTGATCATAGAAGCACGGGAAATCGTTGCTGACGGTGATTACCCAGTCAAGAAAATGCCCAGCCGCGTCGCCAAACTGGAAAAGCTGTCTGACGACGTGATGTTAATTGCCCTGCAATTGCCAGCCAACGAACGCCTGCAATACCGTGCCGGTCAGTACATAGAATTCATGTTAAGAGATGGCAAGCGCCGCAGCTACAGCATGGCAAACGCGCCCCATTCGGACGAACATATCACCTTGCATGTACGTCATATGCCAGGTGGACTGTTCACTGACCAGGTCTTTTCCACGCTGAAGGAACGTGACATTCTGCGTTTTGAAGGCCCGCAAGGCACCTTCTTCCTGCGCGAAGATAGCGAAAAACCAATTATCCTGCTGGCTTCCGGCACCGGCTTCGCACCGATCAAGGCGTTGGTAGAGCACCTGATCCACATCGAATCGAAGCGCCCTGTCAGTCTGTACTGGGGCGGTCGTCGCCCAGCTGATTTGTATATGGATACCTTGTGCAAGGACTGGGCAACGCAATTACCAGGCTTCAGCTATTTCCCAGTCATATCGGACGCCTTGCCGGAAGATGGCTGGACTGGTCGCCAGGGCTTTGTACATCAGGCTGTCATGGCAGATCATGCTGACCTGTCGGGCTATCAGGTTTATGCCTGCGGCGCACCTGTCGTGGTGGAGTCAGCCAAACGCGACTTCACGGCACTGTGCCAGTTACCTGCCGATGAGTTCTACGCAGATTCCTTTACCTTAGAGGCTGATCTGGCGAACTGACCAAGTTTTAGCTGTCACACCTTGCTATAAATGCATGACGTAAGAAATCATACAAATTTATTTTGACGCAGTGCGCAAAAAGTCCTACTATCCGTTTTATGAAAATTTTTACTGACATGTCCTCACCAAATATTGCACGACGTCGCAACTCGCCAAGCGAGCCTGGGCCGATGTAAGAGTGAGCGTGCGCGTAAAAAGCTGCACCACGAATATCCAGCCACAGGTTCCATCCTGTGGCTTTTTTTTACCTTGAATTTTTGTCTTTCCCCCACTGTAACGACCTTAGGAGTCTCGAAATGGAATTCAGTCAGTACAACGTAAATTCCCTGATGTACATCACACCGCGCCCCGAACTTGTGTTCGTCGAAGGCAAAGGCATGTACTTGACTGATCACAAGGGCAAGCGATATCTGGATTATCTGCAAGGCTGGGCTGTCAATTGCCTGGGCCACTGCCCCGACGTGATCCATGAAGCACTGGTCAGTCAGTCTAAAAAATTGCTGAACCCGTCACCAGCTTTCTATAACGCACCTATGGTGGAGTTTGCCGATCTGTTGACTAAAAACTCTTGCTTTGACCGCGTGTTTTTTACCAACAGCGGTGCAGAAGCCAATGAAGGCGCAGTCAAACTGGCGCGCAAGTGGGGCCAGTTGAACAAGAATGGTGCGTTTGAAATCATTACCTTTGACCATGGTTTCCATGGCCGTACCCTGGCGATGATGTCGGCATCCGGTAAACCAGGCTGGGATACGATTTTTGCCCCGCAGGTCAGCGGCTTCCCCAAGGCTGATCTGAATGATATCGCTTCGGTAGAAAAACTGATCACCGATAAAACTGTCGGCATCATGCTGGAACCGGTACAAGGCGAAGGCGGCGTGATCCCAGCCAGCCCTGAATTCATGCAAGCCTTGCGTGCGTTGACCAAGAAACATGGCATCCTGCTCATCGTGGATGAAGTGCAATCCGGTATGGGACGTACTGGCGAGTTGTTCGGCTACCAGTTATCAAATATAGAACCAGACATCATGACCCTGGCCAAAGGCATCGGTGGTGGTGTACCGCTGGGTGCCTTGCTGTGCCGTGAAGATGTGGCCTGCTTCGTCCCGGGTGACCAGGGTGGCACCTACAATGGCGCACCTTTGATGACAGCGGTGGGCATCGCCGTATTCAATGAACTGACCAAGCCCGGCTTCCTGGCATCGGTCAAGGAAAAAGGTGAATACCTGGGCCAGCAGTTGGAAAAATTGTCTGCAGAATTCGGCATGCAGGGTGAACGCGGCTTCGGCTTACTGCGCGCCCTGAAGCTGGGTGACAACATCGGCGGCAAGCTGGTGGAAGCTGCACGCGATATGGAGCCGGTAGGCTTGCTGATCAATTCCCCTCGTCCTGATCTGTTGCGCTTTATGCCAGCATTGAATGTGACGAAAGAAGAAATTGATCAACTGATCAGCATGCTGCGTGTGGTGATACAGCAAGTCAAAAGCTAAGTTTCACTGGCTGCTTTATTTAATGATGGTCTGTGCGGCAAAGTCTGTGCAGATCAATTTTACATTTTTATAGCATCATAAATATTGCTTCCACAGCATGTTTGCTTTTTTTGAATGTGTATAATGCATGATTCAAATTAAACAATGGAAGCGCACATGCACAACTTGTATAGGCCTCTGGCCTGCCAAATCGCCTTTGGCGTTTTCAGCAGCCTGTTTTTACTCCACACCCCGGCGTCCCATGCGGCGACTGAGCCCATCCCGATCGCCAGTTTTTTTAAAGAATCCCAATTCAGTGACGCCCGTCTGTCACCTGACGGCAAAAACATTGCCATGATCATGAAGGGTGCCAACGACCGCATGGTGCTCGCAGTACTGGAAGTTGGCAAATTGCGTCCTGAAATTATTGCCAATTATGAAGATAAAGATGTCAGAACTTTTCATTGGATTAACAATGACAGGCTGGTGTATGACCTGACAGATCTGCAATACAAGGAAGTTCAACGTTTTTTTGGCCATGGCCTGTATGCCATCAATAAAGACCGTAGCAAGCGCCTGCGTCTGGTAACACATCAGTTCACTGGTACACGTACCAAGGTAGTAGGTAATGAATTACCCTGGTACACCCATTTCCTTGATATTGCACATGGCTCCGCGTCGCCAGACATCTATGTCATACAGGCAGTAGAAGCAGGTTCCAACGTGTTTGATTTGTATCGACTGAATACAATAACTGGCAATACCGAACTGATCCCCCGCCCTGGCAAGGTCAATACATGGCTGATAGACAAAGCCGGTGTACCACGTATTGCTGTAACAATTGAAAACGAAAAATCTGTCATTAATTATAAAGATCCAAAAACTGACGCATGGCGTAAGCTGGCCACAGCAGACTGGACCTCGTATGACAGGATTACTCCTGTATTTTTTAGCCCTGAAGGTGATTTATACGTACGCGCCAACAATGGCAAAGACTTAAGTTCATTGTACCGCTTCAACCTGGAAAAGAATCAACTGGACCCAGAGCCAATCATTTCACTCAAAGGCTATGATTTTGCTGGTCAATTGATATATAACGGACCGCAAAAGAAAGTGCTGGGCCTGCGTTATGAGATGAGCAGACCAGCAACTATGTGGTTTGATGAATCCATGGCGGAAAAACAAAAGCAGATTGATGCGCTTTTGCCCGACACCTTTAATTCTTTGCACTTCCCTTTTGATTTGAAAACCAATATCGCCCTGGTCCATTCTTATTCAGATGTTGCACCAGGCACATGGCAGCTGTTTGATTTCAGTACAAATAAATTGACACGCCTGGGCGTCAGCAAACCTGAGATTAAGCCGGAACAAATGGCAGAGAAAGAAATGCTGAACTATACGGCTCGCGATGGCATGCAGATACCGGTTAATCTGACTTTGCCAAAAAACGGCACAGGCAAAAACCTGCCAGCCGTTGTTTTGGTGCATGGTGGCCCCTATGTACGTGGCAATCATTGGAGTTGGGATCCGCAAGTTCAATTCCTTGCTTCACGCGGTTACGCAGTGATAGAACCTGATTATCGGGGCAGCGTAGGTTATGGTACAAAACATTTCAGTGCCAGCATCAAGCAATGGGGTCTATCCATGCAGGATGATATCGCTGATGCTGCTAAATGGGCTGTGGCCAAAGGCTACGTCGATCCTAGCCGTGTTTGTATCGCCGGAGCCAGTTATGGTGGTTATGCGAGCTTGATGGGGCTGATCAAAGACCCGGATATATTCCGTTGTGGCATAGAATGGGTAGGCGTCACTGACATCAATCTGCTGTACGACATCCACTGGAGTGATTTTTCAGATGAGTGGAAATGGTTTGGTATGCCTGTACTGATCGGCGATCAGGTCAAGGATGCTGCACAATTGAAGGCCACTTCTCCTTTGCAAAATGCCGACAAGTTGACCCGTCCTTTGCTGATGGCCTATGGCAAACGCGACCATCGTGTACCGATAGAGCACGGCACCAAGTTCTATAAAGCCGTCAAGGAAAAAAATGCCAATGTGGAATGGGTGGAATATCCAGAAGAAGGCCACGGTTTTTACCTGCTCAAAAACAATATCGATTTTTGGGGCCGCGTAGAAAAATTCCTTGAGCAAAATATTGGCAAGAGTCAACCACTGGCAGCGTCAGACACTGCTAAATAATCGCTCCTGTAAGAAGGCCACGAAAGTGGCCGTCTTCAATGCCAGCCAGTCACGTGCCGGATAGACTGCATATACCGGTGAGCCACTGGGCAATTGGTAATTGTCCAGGACTGCCACTAATTCCCCGCTTTGCAAGTGCTTGCTGACTATCAACCTGTCTATCTGCAAAATACCGGCACCAGAACAAGCGGCAGTCACCAGGGCAATGCCATTATTTGATTGGAAGTGACTGCTCACCCTGACTTTTCTGACTTCACCATGCTGTAGCAAAGTCCATTCATCATTTGCCCGGCCAGCGTTGATGTACAGCAGACAGGCATGCCGGGCCAAATCTTCTGCCACAACAGGGTAGCCTGCACTTGCCAGATAGGCAGGTGCTGCGCAAAGTATGCGCTGACTATCCACCAGCTTGCGCGCGATCAGGTTGGAGTCGTCCAGGTGAGCGACACGGATAGCGACATCAATTTGCTCTGCGATCAAATCCATCAACCTGTCTTCAACTTGCAGAACAAAATCAATTTGCGGATAGCGCTGGCAAAACTCGGTCATGACCGGCACCAGCCTGGCGACGGCAGGCATGGGACACGTGACACGCAAGCGCCCTCTTACTTCTTGCTGATGCTGGCCAGCCATTTGCTCAATGTTCGCCAGCGCTGCTTCAATGCGCTGTGCTTCATGCAAGACCTGCTCGCCGATCTCGGTCAGCGTCAACTTGCGGGTGGAACGCTGCAGCAACCTCGCCCCCAAATCCTGTTCCAGGGCAGCCAGTTGTCGCGACAGCAATGACTTGCCACAGCCCAATTGTATGGCGGCCTTACTGATGCTACCAGCACGCACAATGGTGGCAAATGCAGCCAGATGTTGTGGATTCAGCATGAAACATCCTTTTAATTGTCCTGTTTTTGGCAACAATATTATGCGATACAGTTACCTTATCAGGCAACAATATCCTGCCTATACTGTTGTTCATGGTTAGCGCTTTGCTGCCTTATTACATCACCCAAGGGAAAAACCAAATGAATACCATCAATCACCAGTTTCAGCTTGCCAGCCGCCCTCAGGGCAATGTCAAAGCCAGCGATTTTAACTATGTCACCGAGCAATTGCGCGATTTGCGGGATGGCGAAGTATTGATCAAGAATCTGTACATTTCACTTGACCCAGCCATGCGTGGCTGGATGAATGAAAGCAAAAACTCTTATATGCCACCGGTCGCCATAGGCGAAGTCATGCGCGCCCTGGCAGTCGGCCAGGTCGTCACCAGCAAGAATCCAAAATTTGTCGTCGGCGACCACGTCAGTGGCATACTGGGTATGCAGGAATATGCGTATTCCGACGGCAACGGCATCACCAAGGTGGATGCAAAACTGGCCCCCTTACCCTTGTATCTGAGCACACTAGGCATGCCTGGCATGACGGCTTACTTCGGTCTGCTTGAAGTCGGGCAACCTAAGGAAGGCAATACGGTGGTGGTGTCCGGCGCTGCCGGTGCCGTTGGTACCGTTGTCGGGCAAATTGCCAAAATCAAAGGTGCGCGCGTAGTAGGTATTGCCGGTGGTGCTGATAAATGCCGTTACCTGACCGAAGAGCTGGGTTTTGATGCCGCTATTGATTACAAGGCTGAAGATGTCAGCGCTGCTTTGCGCCAACATTGCCCGAATGGTATAGATGTGTATTTCGACAATGTCGGCGGTGATATTCTTGACGCCGCACTGGCACAACTGGCTTTTGGTGCCCGCGTTGTCATCTGCGGTGCGATTTCGCAATACAACAATACGACTCCAATCAAAGGCCCGTCGAACTACCTGAACCTGATGGTAAAGCGTGCCACGATGAAAGGTGTCATGGTGTCCGACTTTTATCCACGTGCCATGGAAGCTGCCATGGTCATGGGGGGCTGGATCAGCTCTGGAAAACTGAAAAGCCGTGAAGATATTGTCGAAGGTCTGGAAACATTTCCTGCGACATTCCAGAAATTATTCACAGGTGAAAATAATGGCAAGCTGATTCTGAAAGTCGCCAAGGCTTAAAGCGCTGACAAAAAAGCCGCTAGCATGCTAGCGGCTTTTGCGTCATTGACGTTTTCCAGAAATCAGGGCTTCAGTACAAAGTGCAACACCGAATGTGCTGGCAGGCTATAACTGAATTTGTTTTGCGAAATATTGCTCAATCCGCTTCTGGCAGTGACCGCGGTATTGGTGCCACTGACACCCCAGACCTGGGCAGATTTCAGGCTTACTGGATGGCTGATCTGGAAACTGCTGTTGAGTGAGCTGGTCAGACGATTGATGGCAATCACATGGACAACATTGGGATCATTGCTATCGATTGCTGCATATACCGCAGCGTTTGCATTATTGCTGGCTACTGCCTTGATCGAAGTGGCAGGAAAGACCGATTTATTGCCGTCATAATTTCTATAAATTTTGAAGCCGGAGGCGATAAAGCCTTCCGCGTCACCAAAATAGGTAGCCAGGTAAACACCCTGCTTGCCAAAACTGCCCAGAGCATCTGCCTGTGCAATGGCACCGGTGATATCTGACTTGCCACCAAAGTCATATTCGGTCACCGCCAATTTGGTGCCTGGATAAAAATCAGTAATGGCCTGCTGCAGCTTGGGCAGCATTTGCAAGCCACGACCATCGGTAAAACCATTGCCTGACTGTGTGATCCAGGTAGGTTCTACATAGGTCGCATCCCACAAACTGCGCGCAGCCTGCACCCGGTCAGTGGTGCTACTTGAAGCCTGCGGATAATAGTGAAATGAAAACACATCCAGCAAGCGCTTGCCCGCTGACTGGGAAGCCTGCTGCATCTTCGCCAGATAGGCACTTGCCATGGTCATGCCGTTATAGCGATAACGGTCACCACTGCCATTGCTGATATAGGGCTCAACATTGTATTGTACCCAGTCGGCCGGTTGATGCGATTGTGACCCGTCCCAAATTGCCCACAAGCTGAACAAACCCAGGTAACCACTAATGGCTGGGCCATAAGTTTCGGCCCCGCCGTCCATACGCTTAATGGTATTCGCCAGCGCGATATTTTTTTGTATGACATCGCTGACAGTTGTCACTTGCGGATAAAGATTGACGTGGGTACCACTGTCACCACTGCTGGTTGCCCAGTGGTGCCACAGATCAGGCTCATTATCAAGTTCATAGCCTTTGACGCCGCTGGCAGTCGCTGCTGCACCATACTTCTGCACCAGAAAATTGAGTTCTTCATCAATATAAACAACACCACCAGTCAATCCAGGAGTCTGGCTCAAGGCACCGACAGAGGCGGGCTTATCGTTGACGATATCCACCCAGCGTGCAGTATCTACATTGGAAGGCCCAGCAGTGCTTTGCCACAACTGCGAGCCATTGCAACTACCCGGCGGATTTAAATTAATAATATCTTTTGGTAACTTGCCAGCAGCAGGCAATTGGAGCAGGGAATAAGTACCCAACACCAGTGACTGGTCATGAAAACTCTTGAGAGCAGCACCAGGCGCATAATAAGCCAGGCCGGTAGTCTGGCTGGGATCGCCAGCACCAGTCATCGCACTCACGCCAGCATTCGACGAATTGCACCAGTCAGCACCTGAATTACTGACGCCATTTGTCCAGTTATAGCTGGTCATATTGTTTCCGCCCAAACGGCGTGACCGCAGGTTCAAACTTTGCAAACTGGCTTGTCCACCCTGATTTGCCCAACCAGCACGGCTGGTGCCGTCGGCATAGGCGTTATATCCATAAATCAACGGACTGATGGTTTTGTGCTCTGACTGACTATCAATAGAGAACGTGACATTCTGTGCCGAAGATGTTGAAAATTCTGCCGAAATAAAGAGAATTGCAAGAACTTTGCAAACGCTGACTTGTCTCATCATGACTCCTGGCCTGCTTGCCACAACATTTCTATGTGGAAACATTAAAACCAAAGTATGCCAGAAGTTTGCAGCCACCAATCAGCAGATATCTCATATTTTTTAACAATTGATGCAATTTTTGCCGTTTTATCAACGAGATTTGCTGCATATTTGGTACAAAAACTCAAAACATTCCCCCCATTCTCTTATATCCATACAGATACCAGACAACAAATGAGACTTTCGACACTTGCGCTTACCCTCAGCCTGGCAGGTTTGTTCACTTCGACCTCCTTTCCGGCGCTGGCCACACCGGCCTATTATCGTTTCCCCAGCATACGCGCAGACGCAGTGGTGTTTACTGCAGAAGGCGATTTATGGAAAGTGGCAAGTAGCGGTGGGCAGGCACAAAGGCTGACCACGCACCCGGCAGCAGAGGTTTTGCCAGCCATCTCGCATGATGGTAAATGGCTGGCATTTTCTGCTGCTTACGAAGGTCCAACTGAGGCCTATGTCATGCCCATGAGTGGTGGCGTGCCCAAGCGCATCAGTTTCGAAAATGACCAGGTGAACGTATTAGGCTGGACAACAAACGGCGAAGTGCTGGTCAGCACGTTGAACAGCACCGGCCCATCCTCCCATCGCGTAATCGCCGCCATCAACCCGCAGACCATGTTGCGCCGTGTCTTCCCGGTGGCAGATGCGAATGAAGCAGTGCTCGATGACAGCGGCAAGTACCTGTACTTCACCCGCTTTGGCCTGCAAATGACGAATGACAACGTCAAGCAGTATCGTGGCGGTGCCACGGCACAAGTCTGGCGTTATGACATCCAGGCCAAGACCGAAGCTACCCAGCTGTTTGCCGGCGACACCAGCAATAACCGCCGCCCCATGTGGTGGAAAGACCGTCTGTATTTTGTCAGTGACCGTAGTGGTGCTTTCAACATCTGGAGCGCCAATCCGGATGGCAGTGATGCCCGCATGCTGACCCAGCATAAGGATTGGGAAGTGCGCAATGCCAACCTGGGAGATGGCAAGATTGCCTATCAACTGGGGGCAGATTTGCACGTGCTGGATATCGCCAGTACCAAAGACCAGGCCATCGATATTGACCTGGTTTCTGATTTTGACCAGTTGCGCAAACGCCAGATCAAAACACCGCTGGAATACCTGAGCAATGTAGACATCGCTGGCAAGGAAGAACGCCTGCTGTTCACCGCCCGTGGTCGCGTGACAATTGCCAGCACCGGCCCACAACGCCGCATCGACCTGCCTATACCTGAAAATGCACGCGCCCGTGAAGCGGTGTTTTCGCATGATGACAAATCCGTCTATGCAATAGTCGATACCACGGGTGAAAATGAGATATGGAAATTCCCGGCCAATGGCGTAGGCAAACCGGAAATGCTCACCACCAATGGTGATGCCCATCGCTACCATATCTTTCCATCCCCGGATGGAAAATGGCTGGCACATACCGACAAGCGTGGCAGACTATGGTTACTCGATCTGGCGACCAAGGCCAATCAGCTGATTGATGACGCTGGCAAAATTGGGGCCGAAAAACAGGAAGAAATCGTCTGGTCACCAGACAGCAAGGCCATTGCCATCGTCAGGGCAGACAACAAATTGCAAAGGCCGCAAATAGGTTTGTATGCACTTGATAGCAAACAATTGCACTTCGTCACCAGCGACAGATATAACTCGCATGCACCGGTATTTTCAGGTGATGGACACTGGTTATATTTTTACTCTGAACGTAACTTCCAGGTCAGCAATCGTGCGCCATGGGGCGACCGCAATATGGGTCCACATTTTGAAAAACGCACTGGCATTTACGCGCTGGCCTTGCAGGCTGGCAATCGCTTCCCTTTCAAGGCAGATGACGAACTGAGTAAACCTGCGGACAAGCCAGCAGACAAGGCTGATGACAAATCAGCCGAAAAATCTGGCGACAGGACCGCAGACAAAGCCGCAGACAAAGCCACAGACAAAACCGGGGAAAACAAAAAGCCCGCAAAACCTGCCATACCAGCTATCCAATACGCCGGTCTTGCAGACCGCCTTTACCAGGTGCCACTGGCCTATGGCAATTATCGTGAATTGGCTATTGATGACAAGCGCCTGTATTTTTCAGAATTGGATGGTACCGATGGCAAGGCCATACTGAAGACCCTGGCTATCAGTAAAACTGCGCCACAGCCAGAAGTTTTCGCAAGCAACATACGTCAGTTTGATTTGTCTGCCGACAAAAAGCATGTGTTTTATCGCGTACACAGCACTACTGGCCCGGGTGATTTCATCATTGTTGAAGCCGGTGCCAAACAACCGACGGACATCAGCAAGGCCAAAGTAAATATCAGTGACTGGACCTTTTCCCTCAGCCCTAAACTTGAATGGCAACAAATGTATGCCGATGCCTGGCGCATGCACCGTGATTTTTTGTTTGACGATAAAATGCGTGGCGTAGACTGGAACAAAGTGCGTAGCAAATATGCACCGCTGGTAGATCGCGTGACCGACAGGGCTGAATTGAATGATGTACTGGGCATGATGGCCAGTGAAGTCAGTACCCTGCATTCACAAACCCGCCCTGGCGACGTCCGCCGTGCAGCACCGGAAGGTCAGGCTGCTTCGCTGGGTGCCGTGCTGAGTCGCACTAGCACTGGTTATCGCATCGATCACATTTATCATACCGAACCAGAATTGCCATCCGAACGTGCTCCGCTGTCGCAGCCGGATGTGGATGTCAAAGAAGGCGACATCATCACCGCCATCAATGGACAGCCCGCACTGGAAGCACGCGATATCTCCGACCTGTTGATCAATCAAGCCGACAAACAGGTATTAATGCATGTCAAACGCGGGGACCATGCGGCCCATGCCGTCATCGTCACACCCGTAAATATGATGAAGCATGCCAATCTGCGTTACAGCGATTGGGAGCAAAGTCGCAGTGAAGAAGTCAATAAGTTATCACAAGGCCGAATAGGTTATTTGCATCTGCGTGCCATGGGTGCACAAGATATCAACAGCTTTGCCCGTGATTTTTACAGCAACATTGAGCGTGATGGTCTGATCATCGACGTACGACGCAATCGTGGTGGCAATATCGATAGCTGGATCATAGAAAAACTCTTGCGTAAAGCCTGGGCTTTCTGGGCCGCACCAACAGCCGCTCCTTATGCCAACATGCAGCAAACCTTCCGGGGTCATCTGGTGGTATTGGTCGATGAGTTGACTTACTCTGACGGTGAAACCTTTGCCGCTGGCGTCAAGGCCTTGCAGCTTGGCCCATTGGTTGGCAAACGTACAGCCGGTGCCGGTGTCTGGTTGTCTGACGGAAATACCCTGTCCGACAATGGCATGATCAGGGCGGCTGAAAACGCGCAATTTGGTACTGATGGCCGCTGGCTGGTCGAAGGTGTTGGCGTGATACCGGATGTAGAAGTCGAGAACCTGCCACATGCCACCTTCAACGGCAAAGATCAGCAGTTAGAAGTAGCAATACAGTTGCTGGAAAAGAAACTCAAGGAACAACCTGTCAAGGCATTGATACCTCAAGCAATTCCGCCGCTAAAATAAATGTGAATACCCGTAACATGAAAAATCCCCGTAGCAATTGTTACGGGGATTTTTTATCCTCAAAATCAACCAAAGTACCAGCATATACTTTGCTGTAACTCAAAGTGAGTCAGCGCACAGACGCAACACAAATGACCTAATATAGTAGGAGACAAATCAGAAAATGTCGCGTAGAAAGCAGGCACAACATGAACATCCCGTCAGTCGCTTCTGTTACGACACCCTCACTGCAAACTGTATCAGCCACTAGCCTGAACGCAGTCAATGTGATCTCGTCAGGAACAAGCACCAATCCAAGCTTACTGGATGCAATCCAAAGCAATAGTATTGTTGTAGACGTTTCTACTTTGGGTGAATTGCTTGCCAGCACAACGCGATTGCAAAGCAAAAAAACGACCACAGCTGTAACAAGCAATACAGCAGTTCAGGCAGATACCACTCAGACTAATGTTGACCTTGCGCAACTTACGCTGATTGCAGAATTATTTGTAGACAGTTTTAACCGCCTCCAGGCAAGCAATTCGAGTCTGACAGAAAATCCTTTATTACCGACCAACAACGATAGCTTGCTACAAGCCATGAATGCCACTAGCGCGAATGCGGCTGGCACAACTCTATTTGAGCAACTGGCACAAATAGGCATCAATTTGCAAAACACCGCTCTCCCGGGTAATGACACGTTATTGACCCTGGACTTAGCGACATTTCAAAGCGCCCTAACCCAAAATCCATCCGCGACAATATCTTTATTGACACAATCCCTACAGCTTTTGGGAAATGCAGAGACCAACCTGATTATCCAGAATCAGGAATTCTCCTCTGGTAATATTTCTACTGCTGCGAGCACACAAAAAACAGCCGTTACCAGTACAACAAGCACGGCTGGTAATACCAGCCCTTTACCATTGACGACTACAAGTGAAGTTGTTCCTGCCGGCACGGATCTCCTTGTAAGCCAGGCGCTGACGACTGAAGCGCTGCTGTCAGCGATAACCAGCACTAATAATTCCCAAGTTGAAATTTCAAATACCAGCCTTGCATCCAGTTCTACATCGCCCGCTACTGTCATCGATCAGCTTACGGCTGCCAACGGTATTTCAGCGGCAACCGAAACAACTTTTGCAGCACCGTCAGTAACAAATAATGCTGTAACGGTCGATCAATCTAATGCACTCAACACGGTTGGAAACAATATAGTCACACCAGCCACCGCATCTTCAAATAAAGTAGAAACTCGGGAGCTCCCTGGCACCACATTGAGTACGAATACGCAAGCCCAGTCAGTTTTATTAAATACTCAAGCTCTTGCTACAGTCGCACTGAATAACGCAAGCAAGCTGCAAGCAAACCTGGCATCTCAGAAGGAGACTCCTGTGGAACTCCCATCGGTATCATCATTGTTGGTAAATAGCCCATCAGCAAATGGTGAGGTGACTGTTCCGGTGAAACTGAACAATATTGTCACATCAGAGCAAATTGCCCCCGAAGATCAAGTAGCCACCAGTCAAGCCATCAGCTTTCCTGAAGTGCTGCAAGCTAAAGTTGACCTGACCAATCCGGTATCGGGCGTGGACAATACACCGGTCAATAGTTCGCTTTCACCGGTAAGCGTGCCTGCCGCACCAAGCACTTCTACACCAAGCACTTCTACACCAAGCGCTTCTACATCAACCGCCACGACCAGTATTCAGCCAAGTGCAGTGCCTGTTGACAATACGGCGACAAACACTGCTACAGCTACCGGCATCAATGGAGTACCAATGGCCATCAATCCCCTGATTGCGGCAGCAGTGGCTGCGTTTCGAATGGGGGATGGAATTGAACATACCGCGATCAAAAAGAGAATGATTCCAGACAGCGATACAGTGACAGCGCCAGAAGTGGTAACGGCAGTGCAGCCAGTCAAGCTGGACTTACACGAGCACCCAGGCAATCAGCCACATGATACAGCAGCAAACCGCGCCTATCATCAGGCAGAAGACCTGGGCCAGCCAGAAAAAGCAGGAGACATCGCAAGCACAATCAATCTGGACGTGTAATCAAGTTACACTGAACATCTCACGCGCGGTCAGCGGCAGTCCCAACAACTTCCTTATACGCATGCCAGGTGGCATGGCCAATGATGGGCATGATGATCAGGAAACCAATGTTCCAGGTCATGAAACCCAGTACTACACTGCCAATAATGAGTGATGCCCATACCATCGTCACCGGTACATTGACGAACAGAGCAACACAGCTGATGATCATGGACGTGATGGCATCGGTGTCCCTGTCCAGCATCAACGGTATGGAAACCCAGCTGATCGCAAACACCAGACTGGCGAAAATAAAACCTATGCACAGATAGACGCCCAAAAATTCCAGATTATTCAAGGAAAAAAGCTGTGCCAGGAAACCATGCATGGTTGGCATACCCTTGTTGTAGAACAAGGCAAAGATCACCAGTGAAGCACGCGCCCAGACCATCATGATCACGGCCAATACCAACGCCAGCACGCCAATATTGCTCCAGCGCCCACGCATGGAAAACACACTCCCCAACAAACCTGAACGAAGGTTTTCCAGACGGCGGCTGATATCGTATAAACCCAGCGCCAGCAAGGGGCCAACCAGCAAAAAACCACAAGTCAGCGCCGACAAATATTCCGGCGCATTGTTGAGCACCAGTTTCAATACCATGCCCATGGCCGCAAAACAGACACCGTAGAAAAAACTGGCCCCACCGGACGCACGAAAATCTTGCCAACCCATCTTTAACCAGACGAAGGGACGAAATATTCCAACCCGTCGCAAGGGTGGGAAAACCGACTCTTGGTCAATCACTGTCTTGATATCGGGTGGGGCGCTGTCCTCATCCCTTGCTTGATTTGTCATTGTCTGTCCCCATTCTTTTAATGTCTTGATAAGCATGGCTGTCCGATTTATAGAAACGGATCACGTCCATTGCAAACATCCTAAGTCAGTATGGGTCGAATGGCAATGCTTGACGACGCCGATGATTAAAGGGGACTCATTTCAATTTATCACGTAAAAAAGTAGTCAGCGCCGTTGATAATTCGGGTGCCAAAGGCAAAGCTGGGTCGCCATAAGAGGCTCTTTGCTGGCTCAAATCTCCAGTCACGATTTTCAGTACATGATTCATATTGTGTACCAGCACCGACGTGGCATCCGGCTTGGCGGCTTTTAGTATGCTCAGTTGACTGGCGTCGATCTGTGTATCGTTATCACCTTGTAGCAGTAACACTGGACAAGTCAGCTTGCCGATTTCATTTTCCGGCGTGTAGCGAAACCATGAAATCAAATAGGGCTGGATACTGTCACGGTACATCGATTTCAATTCTGGCGGCATCTCGCTCACCAGTTTTCCGGCTTGCAAGTTTGTAAGAATTTCTTCATTTTTTTGTGTCAGCAAAGGTGGTAATTTACGCTGCATTTGCTGACGCAATAGATCACCCGCGTTTTTGGCGGGACCGGCAACCGAAATCAATGCCTTTACCTGTTCCTGCTGTGCCGCCAGAATCGCAATCAATGATCCCTCGCTATGGCCAAGTATGGCAACACCTGAAAAACGGGGATCGGCTTTCAGCAACTTCAACCAGTCAACTGCATCCTGAACATAGGTTTCAAAACGCAAGACAGATTCACTGGTCGCCGCAGCACTACTGGCCGCTATGCCACGCTTGTCAAAACGCAAGGACGCAAAACCGGCCCCAGCCATATCCTGCGCCAGCATTTTCAGGGAATTGCTTTTCCCTTTCATGCCTACGGTATTGCCATCCCTGTCCGTCGGCCCGGACCCGGCAATGATCAGTACCACTGGCACTTTACCCTGGCCAGCGGGCAAAAGCAGACTACCGGCTATCTTGCCAGTGTCGGTGGCAAGAACCATATCCTGTTCAGTCAATGCCGTCGCGGGCTGTTCGGCGGCCATGCAGATAGCACAGAAACTTAAACTGGCAATACTTAAAACCGCAGATAAAATCAGGCGCATGGTTTTAGTCAGTGGCTATATCAATGGTTACGTAAGCAGTATTTCAACGGATTACAGCATCTTCAGACGTGTTGATTTTTCAGTGCTCTTTCAATGCGGCGATCCGGTATCAGCCAGATCATGGCCATAGTGACATACAAGGCCATGGAAACCAGCGGGTACCAAAAAGCCATGGGAATTCCTGTTGCATAAGTAATCGGCGACAACTTACCCTTCCAGTCGCTGCCAACGGCTTTTTTTAAAATCGAATCCGCCCCCTGGGTCACAATGATCTGCTGCTGCAAAATGAAGTAGGCGATAGCTGCCATCAACAGCACCAGGCCATATAGCGCCGCAGGTGCAGAGGCGAAATGGTTTTCACCAGCCCAACCGGACGCAAACGGTATCAATGATAGCCAGAATAGCAAATGCAGGTTCGCCCACAGGATGCCGCCGGTGACCCGGTGGCAGGTATGCAGCAAGTGGTGGTGATTGTTCCAGTAGATGCCGACGTAGATAAAGCTCAATACATAACTGAAGAATACAGGCCAGACCTGCAGCAAGGCATCCAGCGTGCCGCTATGCGGCACCTTCATTTCCAGCACCATGATAGTGATCAGAATAGCGATAACGCCGTCGCTGAATGCTTCCAGTCTGGTTTTTCCCATTATTTACTACCTCATCCTTTACGACCTGTTAACTTAGTCTTGTTTGTGTAATTGGATATATGTATCCACCGCCAGCAACAGACTGCTCCGATGCTGCCGAGCAACTTGCTGCCATGGTATACCGGTCAGCACCGATTTTAAATTCCAAAACAAATTCAGCCTGACTTATGCCCATTTTGTAGCACACTGCCGCACCAATTTCTTGTAACTGAATATGCGTCCTTATCCCTGCCATTGCCGGCATGGCCAGAATTCATTTGGTCTCTCGACACAACACCAGAAGCTCAGGTATGTAGCAACCGCCCACCTGCAAAGGACCAATTTTCCCAGGCAGTTTCCCTGAAGCAAACCATGATGTTTTCCGGATTCATACTCTTGTCGCTCAGTCGCTTCATCAGGCTTTCCAATAATTTTTTCTTGACATTGACACTGCGACCTACCGCCCAAAGAATCTCTATCAAGACAAAGTCCTGGTTACGGTTTTTATGCAAATCAGGGTAATGCGGATCGAAACGGAAATTTTCTGTATCCAGTTCCAGAATGCGCTGAAACTTGTCAGTCTCAGGCACACCCGCTTCAACCAGTGATGCCTGCACGGCATTCAGTACGGTTTCTTTGAAAAGCAGGGATTTGGGTTTGCAGACGGTGATTGTGACTAAAGGCATGATGTCTCCTTTCCACGCTAATGATGGCAAACAAGACGACGCCGAATGTCGTGTCATGTTGCCCGGCTGACCTTACGTTGAGGCAGCTCATTCCTTTTGTTGGAATGAGCATTACCATTTTATCAAATTATTGGAAATTATTTCAGCTTTAGCAATGAGACTGCTTTCTCAAAGCCAGCCAGGGTCCGGATCAACGAGCAGAACATGCTCATTTCCGTTAACTGGCAATACGGTGAAAAACCGTATTGCAATCCAGTCTGTACCGCAGGCAGAATCGTTGCCCCCCATCCAACATGAGAACATGTCATGCGCGACAAGTGGCCCCAATATTTCGCCTATTTTTTGTTCAGTCGAGTACCCGACAAAGTGACAGCACGTTTCCTTGGTCCGGGCGTGCGGCACCGCTCAGCATGGTTTCATAGACCTGACGCACATCAGCTTCACCAAAACCATGGGTGACTTGCATCCATGGCTTTTCGGCAGCCATGACCGGCTGCATGAAGGCTTGCCAGGCACGTGCCAGGCGTGTCTGTACACCACCCGGGCCCCAGTCTGTCATGCGTTTTTTTATTTGTGCCGGGGCAAAAAACAGGGTCGGCCTGGCCCCGGGCAAATCAGATGCGCCGCTCAGTTCGTCCCAGTGAGTGCCGCCAACGGCACAACTGTGTTTCATATTGTTGCCGAAATGATGATGTAACTGGCTGCGCAATTGTCCACTGCCAGCCATATCCACATAAACCACGGCCTGGTCTGCAGCCAGTGCAGCAACCTGGTCGTAACTGATCACCTGATCATAGATACCCATATTACGCACAAATTCCAGGTTCGCTGTCGAGGTCAGGCCGATGACCTTGCAAGTCTTTTCTTTGCGCAGCGAAAGCATGAATGCCAGGCCATAGGCCGTTTTGCTCGATGCGCTGGATATCAGCACAGATTGCGCACCAAAGAACTGATTGTCGTCGAGAAAATCATCGATCATGAAAGACGTGATAAACAGTGGTCGCAACAAGACCTGTACATCTTCTGATTCCTTGGTATAGCCAGGATCTGTCGTGGTCCTGACATAGTGGTTATACAAGCCATGCATGGCCTGACGGTGTTCTGCACCATCAGTAAAACCGGCATCAGATACTCTGGTGGCATTGACCGTCAAATGTGTCGCCATCGGATAATAGCCATAAAAGCGCTCACCCACCTGCACACCGTCTGCTTTTGATGCCAGCACGTCGGCAAAACCCCAGACCGGGATATTGCCCCAGCCCTCTTCCGTAGGAAAGAAATTCCAGTATTGCATGGCCTTGCCAAAAGCAGCGTAGGTGACATTGTTGGAGGTAAAGGCAAAGCGGTCTATCTGCAACAGTACCTGCCCGTCTTTCAGATCCGCCGGTTCTGGCACATGTAGCGGAACAAATCTGGACTCTGGCAAATTGCTTTTATTTACGATGAATTCTTTGGGCTGGATGTTCATGGTCTCGTTATCTGTTTTTTTAAAAAAATAAGTATTGCACGATTTTGACATTTTTTCTAAGTCTTCAGTTTCGTTTTTGAATTTCCAAAAACACAACTTCTCCCACCATTAGCACTTGTCACACTTCGCGCCGTTTTCAACACCGCTTACACCAAACTTCTGCACCCGGTCGCATAGCCGTTGAGGGTCAGCAGTTGCCTGTTTAATCTCCATTTGTCGCACAAACGACACCGCATCCATCTCTTCAATTTGCACAGGAGTCTCATATGTCGCTCATTCAAACTACTACCGGTAAAAAATTCCTGCTGGTCAGCAGCCTGTCCTTTGCCCTGTCCTCCCAGGCACTGGCATTTTCGGATACCCAGTTTCAGGCGGCTTTCCAGCAATTCATACAGCCCGCCAAAGGAAATGAAGAAAATACCGCGAATGCCTTCAAAGAACTGCTGAAGCAAGATCCAGCCAGCCCGTTGCTGATGGCATATGCAGGTGCCAGTACCAGCAAACTGGCAACCACCACGATGTTCCCCTGGAAAAAAATGGCCTATGCAGAAGAGGGTCTGGGCATGCTGGAGAAAGCCTTGCAACTTGCCGCAAATAATGAGAATGCGCAGGGACACGGCAGTACGCCGGTCGTGCTGGAAGTCAAATTCGTGTCCGCGACCACTTTCCTGGCAGTACCAGCTTTCATGAATCGCGGCCCACGCGGCATCAAATTACTGAATGAAGTGCTGGAACACAAACAGTTTGAGAAGGCAGAGCCGGGTTTCCGTGGTTCAGTATTGATACGTGCAGCAAACCTGGCTAACGAACAAAAGCGGACTGATGATGCCAAACGCTACCTGAACGAAGCCATCAAACAGAATGTACCGCAGGCAGAAGCCGCCAAAGCCATGCTGAAAGGCATCCCATCATGAGTCTGGCACCTGCGATTGAACTGCATGCAGTTCATAAAACCTATCGTCTTGGCGCGCATGTGGTCAAAGCTTTGCAAGGAGTAGATCTGTCACTGGCCCGTGGTGAACTGCTGGCACTAACGGGGCCTTCAGGCAGCGGCAAAAGCACGATATTGAATCTGTGCGGATTGATCGACGATGCTGATTCTGGCGACATCCTGCTGAACGGTGTCAACATCGGGCAATACAGCGACACACAAAAAACCCAACAAAGACGCGACACCATAGGCTTTATCTTCCAGAGCTTTAACCTGGTGCCGGTCATGACGGTAGCTGAAAACGTCGATTACCCGTTATTTCTGACAGGTGTACCACTGGCAGAACGACGTGAACGTGTTACCGCGCAATTGAAGGCCGTTGGTCTGCATGAACATGCACAGCATTTACCGGATGCTCTGTCGGGCGGTCAGCGGCAACGGGTGGCGATTGCCCGTGCGTTAATCAAACGCCCCAGCCTGGTCATCGCTGATGAACCAACTGCCAGTCTGGACTCACACACTGCCGACCAGGTGCTGGACCTGATGCGTGAACGCGGCCATGCCGAAGGTGTCGCCTTTGTCATAGCCAGCCATGATAACCGCCTGACTAGCCGCAGTGACCGCATTGTGTCTCTGCTGGATGGGAGACTGCAATGAAACAAAGCTGGATGAAATTTGCGTTTTATAACACCCTGCGCAACCGCCGCCGCTCCACCATTACAGTTGCCGTGGCAGCTCTGGGTACGGCAGCCATTTTGCTGGCCGGTGGTTTTGCCTATTCCACCTATGAAGGACTGGCGCAGATATCGGCACGCAGTACCGGCCACCTGATCATAGGCAAACCCCAGCACTTCACCAGCGACCAGGATGTGCCTTTGCAATATGGTCTGGACAATGCCAACGAATTGAAAAACAAAATACTCGCAGACCCTGCCGTGCGCTACGTCTTGCCCCGGATTGAATACAGCGGCCTGATCAGCAATGGTGACAAATCCACCATCATGCTGGCAGTAGGCATAGACCCCGACGCCGAATTTTCTGTCAAGGGCCCTACCCTGACAGTTAAGGAAGGCGAGCTAATCCAGACCGATTCGACAGAAGCAGAAATCGTTCTGGGTGACGCGCTGGCTCGCAGTCTGAAAGCGAAACCGGGCAGCAGCCTGACCTTGATGGCCAGCACCACCGACGGCGCCTTGAACGCGGTGGATGTCACGGTCAAAGGTCTGGTCTCAACCGGCGTGCCTGACCTGGACAAGCGTCTGGTGTATTCGAATATCAAGACAGCGCAAAAGCTGTTGAATACCCAGCGGGTTTCCAGTCTTGGAGTCTTCCTCAATTCCATGGACGCGACCATGCCGGCCCAGACCAGACTGGCACAAGCCCTGCCTGAACTGACGGTACAAAACTGGCTGGAACAAGCTTTCTTTTACAAGTCGGTGCGTGATTTGTATAACCGCATCTTTGGTGCATTGGGTGCCATCATCAGTTTCATCGTGGTATTTGTGGTAGCGAATGCCATGGCCATGGCAATTATTGAACGTACCCGTGAAATCGGTACTTTACGCGCCATGGGTACTTTGCCCGGACAACTGACACGCAGTTTTTCTTATGAAGGCATGTTGCTGGGTGGCGCAGGTGCTGTACTTGGCGCAGTAATAGCAATCAGTGTGGCTTTACTGCTGACGGTGTTTCCGATGCAGATGCCACCGCCACCAGGACGTTCCAGCGGCTATCCATTATTGATCAGCATAGATGCGGCAATGTATGCGATCACTATCTTCATGATGATTGCCTTGTCGATGCTGTCTTCCGCACTGATCGCCCGCAAGACACTGCGTCAACCCATCGTCGACGCGCTGGCACACAACTAAAAACCGGAACATACAATGAAAACCTCTATACGCATCGCCATTTTACTACTGGCAAGCAGCGCAGGTCTGGCCAGGGCAGATGAAGTCACAGACTTGTTGAAAGCAGCCGACCAGCTTCGCGTAGGCACAGAAAACATGCAGGTGGAAACCGAGATCACCACCTATGCCAAAGATGGCAGCAAGGAAAAAGAAAGAAATTACCTGGTGTTTTCACAAACCAATCATCAGTCACTGGTGTTGATGAAAAGCCCGGCAGAAAAAGGACAAAAGGTCTTGATGCTGGGGGATGATTTCTGGATGCTTTTACCCGGCAGTCAACGCCCACTGCGCATTACACCCATGCAGAAATTGCTGGGCGATGCATCGATCGGCGACATCGCGACCATGAGCTGGTCCCAGGATTACACCGGCAAAATTATCGGTGAAGAAAATTGCAATGACAAACCCTGCCTGCACCTGAGCCTGAATGCCGTGCGCAAATCGGTGGCTTATCAACGCATAGAATTGTGGCTGGGAAAAACCCGTCATGAACCGGTCAAGGCAGATTTGTATGTGCAGTCAGAAAAGCTCGCCAAGCAAGCCAGCTTCATTCTGGACAAGCCACAGGCGCCGACTGCGGTGTCTGAAATGCTGCTGCTGGACCAGTTAAGCAGCCACAAAGAGACGCGTGTGCGGTATATCAGCCGCAAGCAAAAAACCGTGCCGGAGCAATGGCTGAATCCCATGTTTCTGGCAAAAAACCCCAGTCTGGAGTAAGCATGCCTGATCTCAAACACCATGCACTTGGCAGCTTGCTGACTGCGCTGTTCTGCATCCCTGCTTTTGTCATGGCTGAAGAGGCTGATTTCAGCGGTCAGGTGCGGGGACTGGTCAACAACACGACCAGCAACAGTTCCAGCCAGCTCGCCATAGCGAATCAATTTGCCCCCGGCCTGACCAGTAGTCATGCCCAGCTGGCAGTCATGGAAACCGAGCTGCGTGCCAATGCCAAAGGGATCAATGCGGTCGCCACGGTGCAAGGACAGATGAATGATGGGGGGCACACTCAGGCAACGGCCTGGCTGAATGAACTGTATGGCAGCCTGGGGGACGGTGCCTGGCATTTCAGCACCGGTAAAAAAACCATCTCCTGGGATGTAGGCTATGGTTTCAGGCCGAATGACGTGATAGCACAGGAACAGCGCCGTTCACTGATCAGCAATACCATCATCGGCAAGCCTTTGGCGAGTGTGGAATATTTCGATTTAAATACTTCCGTTTCGGCAGTCTGGGTCAATCCTGGTCACTCTGCGACCACCGATGTCACGGATGAACAAGCCCTTGCCGCCCGGCTTTACCATCATGCCGGCGCAGTGGACTTGCATGGCTTTGCCCGCTATGGACAAAAGAACGGCGGCAGTGTCGGTGCCGCCGCGTCATGGGTGGCAACTGATGAAATGGAAATACATGCATCCCTGCGCTATATATCGCACAACACCGGCCTGCGCATGAATGCCGATAACACGCTTTTGCAACGCAATACGCCCTGGCAAAACAGTACGCAAAATAATGCGGTGCAAGCCATGCTAGGTACCAATTACACGACTGAATCGCAGCACAGTTTTTTCCTGGAAGCCTGGTGGGATGGCACCGCCCTGTCCGGACATGAATGGCAAGACTGGAATACGCGCAATCAGGCTTTGCAGAGCAGCGTCAACTACCTGCCACAAATGCGGCAGGTGATTGGCTATAACCTGGCCTGGCAGAATCAGGCACTTTCAGCATCGGGCAATATGCGTCGCAAAAATGTTTTTGCCCGCTGGAGCTGGCAAGAAAACAATTGGCAACCCTCACTGGATATCTTGTGGACGCCGGAAGACAATGGCCGGATTATTACGGCTGCCCTGGGCTGGCAAGGTGACCGCATCAGCATCAATGGCGGCTTGCGTCTGTATGGTGGCCCTGCCAAAGCGATATTGGCGCAATTGCCGGACAGCAGGATGGCATACCTATCCGCCACCTGGGCATTCTGAATGCCGGGAGCTTGCGTTTAAGCGATAATAGCGTCTTGTCCCACGAATGCCGAAAGTCGCTTGTATGTCGAAATCCCATGTTGATGCCAATTACCGCTTCATCGCTGCCAATCAGGAAGTAAATACCCGTATCGCACAAAGACATCAGGCACTGGCATTGTATGTCACGCTGGTGGTCAGTCTGCTGGCTGCTCTGGTGGCATTAAAACCGGGGGAAACCACCAGCAAGTTGCCGATAGAATGGCTGGTATTGGGCTTTCCCGTGGCATCGATCTGCCTGGCATTTTTGAATTACAAGGCTGAACGTTCGATCACCAATCTGCGTCACTTTCTCGCCACGCTGGAAAGACTGGAAGATGCCCACCTGCACCTGCCCAGCTATAACACCGACCCGCGCTGGGCCAGGAATGCCAACAAGGCCAGGCGATTCCAGGATTATGCCTGTGCAGTTCTGGTGGCTGCAGCGAATGCAATAGGTTTGGGAGCAGTCGTGCATATTTACCCAGAGCGCATTGCAGCAAATCAGTACGTGGTCTGGATCAGCGCCATCACCGCCCTGTTTTCACTGTTTGTTTTACTGTTCATGCCAGCCTGGAGTTATAGGCCGGATGATGAGCCAGTCAGCAAGGACGATACGCCAACACCACCAGCAGAATCTGTCTGAGGCGGCAGGTCCATCCGCACCGCATTGCGGCCAGAAAGTTTTGCTGCATATAGCATGGTGTCAGCACGCTGAAACCATGCATCGGTATCTTCGCCCGGCAGTTTTTTGGCCACACCTATGGAAACCGTTACCGGGAAATCACGCAGTAGCTCTGATTTTTCTACCAATGCACGTAACTCCTCTGCAAAACGGGCACCGGTGATGTGGTCGGCCCCCATCGCGATCACCACAAATTCTTCCCCTCCATAGCGAAACAGGCTATCAATGGCACGTATGCGTGCACGCAACAGGGAGCAGAAATTAATCAACACTTGATCCCCCACGGAATGGCCGAACTGATCATTCACTTCCTTGAAATGATCAAGATCCAGAATCAGCAAGCAGGCATTGACCTGGGAATGCTCGTCAGCGCAAATTTCCTGCAACTTGCGGTCAAAGGCACGGCGGTTGCCTACACCCGTCAGGAAATCTTTTTCTGCCTGTTGATTCAGTTCAGAATGTTGCAGGTTCGTTCTATGGGAAAAAATGGCAGCAAACAGATTAATCAGTACCAGGGTCACAACGATACTGGATAAATCCAGTACCGACATCGCGCTGAACAAAATGCCAATCAGGCAAGCCAGGGATGCCGAATTGATCATCAGCGCCTCTTTGGCACGCAGAATGAAAAATGCGGAAATCATGGTGGGGTAGACCCAGTACACGATAGCCAGGCCCTTGACATAAATGGCAGCCAGCATGCCCATAGAGTAAAAAATCGTAACGATCACTCCGGCAAAACCTACACGTCGGGTGCGCCAGACAAACAGCATGATGCACAGCATGCCACCCACGATCAGCAGATCAATCGTTGCCAACAACCAGTTCTTCTGAATGATGCGGATAATGCCGAATGGAAGTATGCTGGGTATGCTCAGGCCGGTGAGCATCAGCAGAATAATTTCTTCTTTTGAGCGTTTTAAAAACATACTGAATTTCCCTGGCAGCGATGCTGGCGAGCTATCAGACATTTCACGCCTACATGGACAAGCTTGAGTTCAACATTGAGTCTGTTCAGTTCCAGACTAACTCATACAGGATGCATATGTCCAACACAAAACGATAGTGTTGACATGAAAAAAAACACTTTAACGAATATTGTTTTGATGATCATCAGTCAGCAAGACCTGGATGTAGCAATGAATACATCCAGAAATTACCTGGTTTGCCACGTACCATGCGAAATGCCCGCAAATATCCCTCACGTTGAAAACCGAGACGCTCCAGTACCTTGATAGAACTGGCATTGCTTTCCAATACAGTGGCTTGTATGCGATTAAGCCTGCCCTCACTGAAACCCCAGTCACACATAGCCTTTGCCGCGGCAGGCATGATGCGCCGCCCCCAATATTCGGGAGCCAGATCATAAGCTAATTCGGCACTGCGATTCAGGTCAGACATGGTGTGAAAACCCACTGTCCCCACTAGCAGATCGTCAGCCTTTCTGACGATTGCCAGGCGTATCGATGAATTGACTGCGTCTGTTTCAAAAATGGCTAGCTGAGGTAACAAATCATCCGCAGCTTCCAGATTCCAACTGGTATGGCGGATAACATCCGGGTTCTTCAGATAGGCGTACCACGCCCCCGCATCGCTGGAGCGGGTGTTGCGCAAGCCTAAATCATCAAACGGCAAAGTAGGGATGTTTACTATTTGCATATGGAAAAGTATAAGCAGGCTTATTGTTTAATTATCAATTCAACAAGTAAAAGTGTTGGTGCCAGCCACGCGAATTCATTGCTAGAGCCACTCATGATATTCCCGGTTCAACAGATGTTTTAAAAAACCAATGCAGACCTGACTTGTGCAAGCTTATCAGACCAAGCGTAGCCAACAAATAGTCCTGACCTGAAATCAATTACTGAAGCGTAGTACCTGTTTTGCAGGCAGTGTCATACAAAGCAATATTTAACCAAAAGAAATATTAATTAAATTACAAATATTTGCTAAAATAAACATTATTGATGAACTTTTTACATGGATATCACTCACATTGTAAAAGATACAAATTATGAGCAAATAATTCCATTGATACCATATGAAAACCAGAATACTGAAGATAGCCATGCCGGTTTGGCATCTGCTTCCCCGCCGGTTCCGCCAAACAGGCTTGGCAGCACGAATACGACAACAGTTCGTAATACCACCAACAATGCCTGAATCTGCCCCGGAACCGCAACCAGAGCCACCACATCAATTAGCGGCAGAAGAACTGAATTCAAGTACGGCAAATATATTTCAACATATTCAGGCGTGGCAAAACGGTTTCACTACCATGCATGATTATCGGCAAGACCCCGCCCTCCCCCTTCCCGGCTTATTAAAATCGTCGATATGTACAGAACAGGTAATGCGTTCAGAAACCTTTCAGTACTGGACTGTACGCATGGGTGACCGCCCTGGACATATGCACAGAAAAATCTGGGAATGGGCGTTTATTGTTCAGGCCCTGAAAGAACGCGGCATGCTTCAGGCTGGGCAACTGGGGCTGGGGTTTGCAGTTGGCACTGAACCACTGACTGCCCTGTTCGCCGCCCACGGTACCAGCATCGTCGCAACCGATCTGTTCACTGAAGAAGCGCAGGCCAAGGGCTGGGTAGAATCGACCCAGCATGCGAATGGCTTTGAAGCCATCAATCAGAGAAACCTGTGTGATGAAAAAGAATTGCACAGGCTGGTCGAATTCAAGTTTGCCGACATGAACAATATCAGTGAAGAACTGCATGGCAAATTCGACTTCCTCTGGTCTTCATGCGCGTTTGAACATCTGGGTTCTATCGAACACGGCAAGAATTTTGTCTACAACGCCATGCACTGTCTGAAGCCAGGAGGGTTTGCTATCCATACGACTGAGTATAATTTATCTTCCAATGACGATACAGTAGACAGTGGCGCAACCGTGCTGTTCCGCAAGCGGGATATAGAAGAAATCATCAACACTTTGCAGGCACAGGGCCATCAGATAGACATAGACTGGGATGAAGGTGATGGTTACGCTGACGGCCACGTTGATCTTGCACCGTATATACAAGATACCCATTTACGTCTGCAGATAGAAAAATATGTCGTCACATCGATCGGCTTGATCGTGCAAAAAGCGCTTTAAATGATAAAAAAGTCCTGAAACCTCACAGGCTCCAGGACTTTTTCAATTCAGTTACAGCCTTTTATTCAGCAAATACCTTGGCCGCTGGAGTGATGCTGACAGCTTCCGCCTTGATATTCAATTTGCGATTCCCAATGACCTGATCTTCATCCAGTAATTCCCTGGGTTTCTCAGAATTGTATTTAATCGCGGAAAATCCATCGGACACCAGTTTGTCTTTCAGGCCCGTCGCATCTTTGGCGATCATGACTACCGACATATTTTGCGCCGACAGGTGTTTCTTTATCGCGGCATTGACATCGGCCAGACTGAGCCTGGACAGATTGTCACGCATCATTTTCGTGAATTCTGGCGTGCGATACCATTGTGCGTCCAGGGCATAACCCAGTTGCTGGTCTTGCGTCGCCGTCATCATGAAAACATTCTTCATCAAGTAAGTACGGGTGATTTCAAACTCTTCCTTGCTCAGGCCCTGATTCACCATCTTGTCCAGTTCAGCCACGGCGACACGCATGGCCATGTGGGCATTTTCAGGTGCTACCGGGCGTATCCAGATTTCAAACAACTGCGATTGACGGGCACGATTTGGGGTCGGGAAGGACATGAACATACCGCCCGGGAAGGCTTCGATGTACGCGTAATCACCATAGTTCATCCCTCGTATTTCACGTATGCGCTGATACAGGTGTGAAGAACTGGAACGATGTTCGCCCAGCCAGGTTTTTGCCAGCCACAGTGCAGCAAAGTCAGGATGTGAACGGGTAACTGCGATTGGAAAACCCATGGAAATCGCGGTTGCCCGGGTATTCTTTTCTATGATCTCGACTTCCATGCCCTGGCTGACTTTGCCGACAGGTGCAGCTATGGCAGCCATGCCTGGGCCGTCAGGCAATTTGCTCAGGGCCTGCTTCAGACTGGTCACCATGGCATCAGATACGTCGCCGGAAATACCCACCTTCAGTGCACCCGTTGTATAAGCTTTTTTCCAGAATTGTTTGACATCATCCAGGGTAATGGCGTCTATACCCTTGACCGTTCCCAGCACAGGATGAGCATAGGCAGAACCGGCGAATACATTGGTCTGCAAACGTTCTTTGGCAAATTCTTCTTCATTATTGTCTTTCAGGTCCAGCAACAAGGCATTTTTTTGTTCATCCTTGATACGGCGAAAATCTTCTTCACGGAAGCCGGGTTCCAGCAATTGCGGCAGGGCGATCTGGATGAATTCCTTCCATTTTTCCTTGTGCACTGAACCGCTGAAGCTGGTCATTTCCTTGTCTGTCTGGGCAGAGAAACTGGCTGCCAGCGGGAACAGGATTTTCTTAACTTCATCAATCTTGCGCTCTTTGGAACCGGCACTGTCTATCATCGCTGCCGTCATTCTCGCCAGACCTTCCTTGCCGACCGGATCTTGTGCAGAACCGGCAGCAAACACCAGCTTGAAGCGGATCTGTGGCAGCTTCGATGCCTGTACCAATACGTCAAACTTGCCATCCACAGGTTTGTCATTGAAACTGGCCAGTTTCGGCAGACTGGCCAATTCTGCTGGCAAAGCAGTATTCGACAGACTGGTAACGATCATGCCATCATCAATCAGGTATTTTTTGGCGACTGCCTGTAAATCTGCCGGTGTCAGGCTATCAATCACTTTATAAAACTGATTGATGGTGGCGTACGAGCGTTTGTAATGGACAAAGCGTGCCAGGGTGCCAGCGATCTGGTCGGTGTTATCCAGGCTGCGTATCAGGCCATATTTGAGTGCGGATTTGGCGTCGGCCAGTTCCTGGTCTGCCAATGGCGTCTGCACGATGCGGGCAATTTTTTGCAGGATGGCATCACGCACATACACGGTATCTTCTACTTTCTTAACGCGCGCGCCTATGGTCGCCAGGCCCGGGTCCACACTGGGAGGGGTGAAATCAAATAGCTGATCCACCTTTTGCTCATCCTGCTGCAAGCGTTTATAGATATCCGAAGTACTGCCGAAGGACAGGGACAGCAACATGCTCAACGCGGCATGTTCCTTGTTCGTCACGGAAAAAGCCGGTGCATGGAAAGAAACGGTGACATATGGCAAGGTTGGGCTGGGCCATGGCACATGTTTGTACAAGGCGCCCGTCGCTGCCGGTTCGGCCGGTACCGGCGCCTGGGCTTTACCGCGTTGCCATTGGCCCCAGTATTTTTCTATCAGGGCGATGGTGGACTTGGGTTCGACATCACCAGCGACGATGATGGTCGTGTATTCCGGCCGGTACCAGCGGTCGAAGAAAGTTTTCGAATACGCGTATTGATTCGGCATGTCCTCAATATCCTTGAGGAAGCCCATGGTCGTATGCTTATAGGTGTGCTTCTGGAAAGCCGTATCACGCATCACCTCCAGCAATTTGGTGATGGGATTGGCGCTGTTCTTATTGTATTCACCCAGTACAGCACGTGATTCAGTCTTGAAATCACTTTCGCTATACGACAGATGCTGGAAGCGGTCGGCTTCAATTCTCAATACCGTTTCCAGGTCTTCCTTGGAAAAGGTCGTGTAGTAATTTGTCAGGTCATCGCTGGTATAGGCGTTCTGGCGTGCGCCGGTGGCGGTCAGAATATCCTTGTACTTGTCTGCCGGGATGTCCTTGGTACCGCGAAACATCATATGTTCAAAGAAATGGGCGAAGCCGGACTTGCCGGGTTCCACCTCATTGCGAGAACCGGTCTGCACCGGTATCTGCACCGACACAATATTCGGCAAGCCAGTGGGCACGATGATGATTTTTAAGCCATTTGGCAATAGCTTTTCCGTCTCCTGGAATGGCAATACATCCTTGCTACCTGGTGCCTCCTTGACAGATTTGTTGGCAGACTTGCTGCCGGTACCAGAATCTTGCGCTTGCAGGGGTAAGGCAAGGCTAGCCAGTGCCAAAGCCGCGGTCAGCGTAGCAGGTAGCATTTTTTTCATTTTTTCTCCGGATAAGGAAATCATTGAAGTAGACGATATTGTCGTCATAAGACCGCAAATGCAAGAACAAGTTCAGCAAATACATAGTCCCTTGAGCAGAACCACAAAAGCAAAACCCCCGCTGCAGTTTCCTGCAACGGGGGTTGATTACCGCCAAAGTGCTTTACTTCTTGCGCTGCGGTGGCAAATCAGTGCAGACACCTTTATACACTTCTGCCGCCATGCCTATCGATTCACCCAGGGTAGGATGTGGATGGATGGTCTTGCCTATATCCACTGCATCCGCACCCATCTCGATGGCCAGGGCAATCTCACCTATCATGTCACCTGCATGCGTGCCGACGATGCCACCACCAACGATGCGTTTGGTTTCTGCATCAAACAGCAGCTTGGTGAAGCCTTCATCACGGCCATTCGCCACTGCACGACCAGAAGCCGCCCATGGGAAGTGACCTTTTTCCAGTTTGATGCCCTTGGCCTTGGCATCATCTTCCGTCATACCTACCCATGCGACCTCAGGGTCGGTATAAGCAACCGATGGAATCACGCTGGCATCGAAATAGGCTTTTTCACCTGAAGCTGCCTCAGCTGCCACATGGGCTTCATGTACGGCTTTGTGTGCCAGCATGGGTTGGCCAACCAGATCACCAATCGCAAAGATATGCGGCACATTGGTACGCATTTGCTTGTCGACATTGATGAAACCACGATCAGTCACAGCCACGCCCGCCTTGTCGGCGGCAATTTTCTTGCCATTAGGGCTGCGGCCCACTGCGACCAGCACCAGGTCATAGACTTGGGGTGCGGGTGCAGTTGCACCTGGTTCTGCGGCTTCAAATGTGACCTTGATACCTTCAGGCAGTGCTTCAACAGCAACCGTTTTGGTTTTCAACATGATGTTGTCAAAACGTTTTTCATTGAATTTTTGCCAAACCTTGACCATGTCACGGTCTGCACCCTGCATCAGACCATCCAGCATTTCGACGACATCAATGCGTGAACCCAGTGTGGAATACACTGTTGCCATTTCCAGACCGATAATGCCGCCGCCGATGACCAGCATGCGCTTCGGTACCTGACGCAATTCCAGCGCGCCTGTGCTGTCAACGATGCGTGGATCAGCCGGTACAAAAGGCAGGTTTACGACAGCAGAGCCAGCAGCAATAATGGCTTGCTTGAACTGTACGGTTTTCTTGCTGCCATCCGCCGCCGTGACTTCAATATGATAAGGGCTAAGGAACTGGCCTACACCCTGCACTACATTAACCTTGCGGGCTTTTGCCATGCCACTCAGGCCAGTCGTCATTTTCTTGATGACGCTTTCCTTGTAGCCACGCAGTTTATCGATGTCGATTTCTGGCTTGGCAAATGTCACGCCGTGCGCAGCCATGGAAGCAGTTTCATCAATCACCGCTGCCACGTGCAACAGTGCCTTGGATGGAATACAACCTACATTCAGGCAAACACCGCCAAGAGTGGAATAACGCTCAACCAGCACCGTATTCATGCCCAGATCGGCAGAACGGAAGGCTGCGGAATAACCACCAGGACCAGCGCCCAATACCATCATGTCGCATTCGATATCGACCTTGCCTGTGTAGCCGGAAGCGACTGGAGCAGCCACGGCGGGCGCTGCAGGTGCAGCAGTTGCAGCAACTGGAGCAGCGGCAGCAGGAGCAGACGCTGCCTGGCCTGCGGCTTCCACCAGCAACAGCAAGCTGCCTTCAGCAACCTTATCACCGACCTTGACCTTAATTTCTTTTACTGTACCAGCATGACTGGATGGAATCTCCATACTGGCTTTGTCGGATTCAACAGTAATCAAAGACTGGTCTACCTTGATGCTGTCGCCGACTTTGACCATAACTTCGATGACTTCAACTTCTTTGAAATCACCAATATCAGGTACCTTGACTTCGACTATACCGACCGGCCCAGCAGACGCGGCTGCGACAGGCGCAGCGGGAGCCGAAGCTGGCGCAGGAGCAGCGGCAACTGCTGGAGCTGCCTGTGCCACTGGTGCTGCACTTGCCGCCGCACCTTCAGCTTCAATCACCAGCAACAGACTGCCTTCGGCAATCTTGTCGCCCAGTTTGACTTTCAATTCCTTGATGACACCGGCATGGCTGGATGGGATTTCCATGCTGGCCTTGTCCGATTCAACAGTTACCAGCGATTGATCAACCTTGATGGTATCGCCCACCTTGACCAGCAATTCGATGACTTCAACTTCCTTGAAATCACCGATATCGGGTACTTTGACTTCGATTGTGCTCATAGTCTGTTCTCCGTTCACAGCAGGGTTTTACGCAGATCAGCCAGCACATCGGCCAGATAGGCGGTGAACTTGGCAGCCATGGCACCATCGATGACACGATGATCATACGACAACGACAAAGGCAGCATCAGGCGTGGCTGGAATTGCTTACCATCCCACACAGGTTTGATACTGGATTTGGACAAACCCATGATCGCCACTTCAGGCGCATTGATGATAGGCGTGAACGCCGTACCACCTATGCCACCGAGTGAAGATATCGTGAAGGTCGCCCCCTGCATGTCAGCAGGTTTCAGTTTGCCGTCACGTGCCTGTGCCGACAATTCGCCCATTTCGACAGCGATTTGTGACAGGGTTTTCTGGTCTGCATTTTTGATGACCGGTACCACCAGGCCATTAGGCGTATCGGCAGCAAAGCCAACGTTGTAATACTGTTTCAGGATCAGGTTTTCACCAGTCGCATCGAGTGAAGAATTAAATGCCGGGAATTTTTTCAGCGCAGCAACGCTGGCCTTGATGACAAAAGCCAGCATCGTCAGTTTGACGCCGGATTTGGCCATGGCTTCATTCGAAGATTTACGGAATTCTTCAAGGCCAGTGATATCAGCTTCATCAAATTGCGTGACATGCGGGATCATCACCCAGTTACGGTGCAAATTCGGGCCACTGAGTTTTTTGATACGTGACAAAGGTGAAGTCGTGGTTGCGCCAAACTTGCTGAAATCCAGCGATGGCCATGGCAACAAGTCGAGACCGACACCACTGCCATTTTTTGCCGGTGCAGAAACTGCAGCAACGGCTGTACTGCCCGCCATGATGCCCTTGACGAAGTTTTGTACGTCTTCTTGCGTAATGCGGCCTTTTTGACCGGAACCAGCAACACGGCCCAGGTCCACACCCAGTTCACGCGCAAACTTGCGTATCGATGGAGAAGCATGGGCTTTGCCTGCACTGGCAGTAGCAACCGGTGCCGCCGCTGGAGCCGGGGCAGCTACAGGAGCTGGAGTTGGCGCTGGCGCTGATGTTACGGGAGCCGGAGCTACAGCAACAGTTGCTGCGGCAGCGGGCGTTGCTGCTGGTGCAGCTGCTGCACTTGCCGCAGCGTCCACTATCACCAGCAAAGAACCTTCAGCAACCTTGTCGCCCACTTTGACTTTAATTTCAGTCACTACACCAGCATGACTGGAAGGAATTTCCATACTGGCTTTATCTGATTCTACGGTGATCAGTGACTGATCAACCTTGATGGTATCGCCGACTTTGACCATCAGCTCAATGACTTCCACTTCCTTGAAATCACCGATATCCGGCACTTTGACTTCTACGCTACTCATAGTTTTCTCCATTTACACCCTCCTTTTCAAGAGGAGGGTTCGGGTGGGGATGGATTCTTATCCTCCCTCATGCAAGAAGCATGAGAGAGGACATGTTAGTGGGTGTCAAACGTCAGAATTACACAGTCACCGGATTTGGTTTATCTGCATTGATACCGTATTTTGCAATCGCCTGAGCAACCACAGAAGCAGACAAAGCACCTTCATCAGCCAGCGTCTTCAATGCGGCAACGGTCACGAAGTAACGATTCACCTCAAAGAATTCACGCAATTTTGCGCGTGAATCCGAGCGGCCAAAACCATCTGTACCCAAAACCTTGTAGCTGCGGTCTTTCGGTATGAAAGCACGAACTTGTTCAGCAAAGGTGCGCATATAGTCTGTCGATACGACGATAGGGCCGGTCGTATCTTTCAGGCATTGGGCGATATATGGTACGCGTGCTGTTTCGGTTGGGTGCAACATGTTCCAGCGTTCTGCGTCCTGACCATCACGAGCCAGCAGAGTGAAGGATGGCGCGGACCAGACATCGGCTGCGATGCCCCAGTCACTTTGCAGTAATTCGGCAGCAGCAATCACTTCGCGCAGGATAGTGCCGGACCCCATCAACTGCACACGGTGCTTGGTGGTTTCTGCTGATTTTTGCAACAGATACAGACCTTTGATGATGCCGTCTTCCTGACCTGCTTTCAGACCTGGATGGCTATAATTTTCATTCATCAGGGTGATGTAATAGAACACATCTTCCTGATTGGTGACCATACGACGCAAACCGTCATGCATGATGACTGCCACTTCATGCGCAAATGTCGGGTCATACGGTACGCAGTTAGGGATGGTAGATGCCAATACATGACTGTGACCATCTTCATGTTGCAAGCCTTCACCATTCAATGTGGTACGACCCGCAGTGCCACCCAGCAAGAAGCCACGGGCACGCATGTCGCCAGCAGCCCAGGCCAGATCGCCAATACGCTGCAGACCGAACATCGAGTAATAGGTATAGAACGGGATCATGACGCGGTTATTGGTTGAGTAGGATGTCGCCGCAGCGATCCATGAACTCATACCACCGGCTTCATTGATACCTTCCTGCAAAATCTGACCGGCTTTGTCTTCGCGGTAATACATGACCTGGTCTTTATCGACCGGTTCATACAATTGACCTACCTGGCTGAAAATACCGATCTGACGGAACAGACCTTCCATACCAAAGGTACGGGATTCATCCACCATAATAGGCACAACACGCTGACCCAGGCTGGCATCGCGCAGCAAAGCTGTCAGGATACGGACATAAGCTGCAGTCGTGGAAATTTCACGGCCTTCGGCAGTCGGTTCCAACATGGCCTGGAAAGCTGTCAGTTCTGGCACCACCAGGGCTTCATCCGCTTTTTGGCGGCGCTGTGGCAGATAACCACCGAGTTCCTTGCGGCGCGCATGCAGATACTGCATTTCCGGTGTGTCATCAGCCGGTTTGAAGAAAGGAATGTTCGGCAGTTCGGAATCAGCAATCGGCAACTGGAAGCGGTCACGCATGGCCTTGATGGCTTCATCGTCAAGCTTCTTGGTATTGTGTGCGGTATTGCGTGCTTCGCCAGATTTGCCAAAACCAAAGCCCTTGATACTTTTCGCCAGGATGACGGTAGGCTGGCCTTTGTTTTCCTGTGCGACTTTGAATGCAGCATAAATCTTGTGTGGGTCATGACCACCACGGGTCAGACGCCAGATGTCGTCATCTGACATTTTGCTGACCAATTCCAGCAATTTTGGATGTTTACCGAAGAAGTGGCTGCGGACATAAGCACCATCCTTGGCTTTGTAGTTCTGATATTCACCGTCTACGGTTTCCATCATGACTTTTTGCAGGATGCCGTCCTTGTCTTTAGCCAGCAATTCATCCCAGCCACTACCCCAGATCACTTTGACGACATTCCAGCCTGCGCCACGGAAATCGGATTCCAGTTCCTGGATGATCTTGCCATTGCCACGTACCGGGCCGTCCAGACGCTGCAGATTACAGTTGACCACGATCACCAGATTGTCCAGTTGTTCGCGGCCAGCCATACCGATAGCACCCATGGATTCTGGTTCATCCATCTCACCGTCACCACAGAAAGCCCAGACTTTACGCTTCTCTGTATCGGCAATACCACGTGCATGCAGATACTTCAGGAAACGCGCCTGATAAATCGCCATCAGCGGGCCAAGGCCCATGGACACGGTAGGGAATTGCCAGAAGTCTGGCATCAGTTTCGGATGGGGATAAGAAGACAAGCCCTTGCCATCCACTTCACGGCGGAAATGCAGCAATTGCTCTTCAGTCAGACGTCCTTCGAGGAAGGCGCGTGCATAAATACCTGGAGAGGAATGGCCCTGGATGTACAACAGGTCACCACCATGGTCTTCAGTAGGCGCATGCCAGAAATGGTTGAAGCCTATGCCCAACATATTCGCCAGCGAAGCAAAACTGGACAGGTGGCCACCAAGATCGCCATCCAGGCGATTAGCCTTGACCACCATGGCCATCGCGTTCCAGCGCATATAAGAGCGCAGGCGCTCTTCGATTTCCAGATTGCCGGGGCAATGCTGACCCTGATCAGCAGGAATGGTATTGACGTATGCGGTATTGCTGGAGAACGGGATATGGGCACCACGACGACGCGCCAGATCAACCATGCGCTCCATCAGGTAGTGGGCACGTTCTGGCCCTTCCGCCTCGATAACGGCTTCCAGCGCATCTAGCCATTCATTGGTTTCAACTACATCGGGATCATTGGCGGCCTGGGCCAGCACCTGGTCTATCTGGGGTGACATAGAGTGGTCTCCTGTTATTGCACGTTTGGATGAAACGCGCGTGGGCGAATCGACAAATTACGGCTTGAATTCTGTTTTCGCAAGCATTCTAACAGGAGTTTTTCATTTTTCAAATAGCGATATTCAATTCCACATTATGAAATTTACCTCGCATTGCAACAATTTTAAGCTGATTTAAAAGCAAGAACATTACCAGTAAATCATTCCTGCAAGAGTGCGCCGCAGCAAGAATGTCTGATAGCCTGCTGTCAACTGTGGATCATCCGTAGATCAACACATTTATCAACCCGTGTATCGACAAATTAAACAGTTGTTATTAGCCAATTTTTTACCGCAAAAAAAAGGGCGATGAATAATTCATCGCCCTTGGAAAGCGCTTATTCAGCGCGATTTATTATTATTTGAACTGATATTTCAGACCAACTTTGAAGTAACGACCCAGTGCGCCACTAGAATCCATAGGATTGAAGCCCATGGCACCGTATGTCAAAGGATCCAATGGTGCAACCTTGTCAAACAGGTTGGAGATGGAACCGAAGACTTCCAGATTTTTCATTGCTTTGTAGCGGAAAGACATATCCAGCGTAGTGAAGGATGCCAATGTGCAGCCTGCTGGAGCGTCAGTGCCATCAACAAACTTGTTAGCACATGGCTGACCTTCTTCTGGAATGTTTTTCAAAGAACCGCGATAGTTGATTACACCAGTCACGTTCCAGTCGCCCTTATCCCATCCAAGGACAAAGGTAACTTTGTCTTTTGGTGTACCAATACAGTTGGAAGTATCGCAGTTACCATGTGTGCCTGCATATTGATGCTGGACAGCACCATCTACACGCAACCAGGAAATCACATGTGTCCAGTTCAGGTCCGCATTCAGCTTGCCGTATTCACCCAGGTTGATGCGTTGTTTTGCATTGAAATCCACACCCTTGACTTCGGTGTAGCTGGAGTTTGCATACGGAGCAGCACCGCCGATGATGGTACCTGTATTCGGTGTCACCACGCCGTTGATGGTCAGGTTATTGTCTTGACGCAGTACACCTGGCAAGCCAGCTGCAGTCTGGAAGGACATGGAGTTGATTTCGTTGTTACGGCGAATCAACCAGCCATCCACTGCCAGACCGGTGTCAGGCAACGGATCCCAGACTACGCCCAAAGTGTAACCTTTGGATTTTTCTGGTTGCAGGTTAGGATTGCCGACTTTGAAGCCCGTAAAAGTTGTCGCGCAATCTGAAGACTGTGCGCCTGGCAACGGTGTCCCATTCGGGCAGCGAACTGGATCCCGGACAGTTGCCGTACCGGCACTGAAGCTTTCTGTACCGGATTCTGGTGCACTTGGTGCACGGAAACCTTCAGAGTAAGTACCACGCAAAGCAAAAGTTTTGACCGGCGTCCATTTGGCACCGACTTTTGGTGTCACGGAAGAGAAGTGAGAATATTTGTCGTAACGCAACGCTCCCGACAATTCTACAGTCTTGATTACTGGAGCAAGTATCTCTGCATACAGGGCAGACACTGTTTCATCACCTTTGGCAGCGACATAGCTGCTGTTGATGGAACCGTCCTGGCTACCATCCAGGGATGGCATGTTGTAAGACTCTTTACGGTATTCCGCACCAACCGCCAGACCCATCATACCGCCAGGCAAAGGCATCAGTTCACGAGAAGCCTTGAAGTCGATGATGTCCATCTTGGTAGGCGCATCCAGAGTCGCTGTCTTGACCATGGCAGCATGCAGGGCAGGATTGTTTTTGCTAGCCTGTGTGCCTATATAGTATGGGAAGTACGGGCTCTTAGGATCGCCCAGGGCTGCCTTCAACACGTTCATGTTGATCATGTTGGTGTAGTCCAGATGCAGCTTGGACTCGGAATGCAGAATTGCTGTATCGAATTCCCAACCCGCCATGGTGCCTTTCAAACCGGCGACAGCACGATAGAAGGAGTTATCAGCGATACGACGATTGGCACCCACATCAAACATGGAATAACGCAGACGAACTGGTACGCCATATGGATTTTGCGGATGCTCTGCCGCCATCACAATCACAGTACCGTAATTGATGTTACCAGTCGGGCTGTTCGCGTTCGGCGGGAAGAAAACGTTAGAGGATGTCGCTGGAGGCGTTACCGTGAACGCTGCCTTACGTTGAGAATAACCAAATTCAGCATAGGCTTGCAAATCTTCATTGATCTGGAACGTGCCACGGCTGAACAGATTCACGCCATCGATTTGCGGCAGCATGGAACGGAACTGATCTGCATACCACAAGCAGCCACCACCTGGATCTTGCACTTTGGTTGTGGACAATGTCGAGCAACCTGGCAAAGATACGTAATTCAGTGTCTTGGGATCGCGCAAGGAGCCAGTAGGACTTGGGGAAGCGCTGTTATTGCCAGCAATGTAGCCGTTAGTGAAAGAACCAACGGTATTCATAGGGTAACCCCAACGACGCCAGTCACCTGTACCGATCCAGTCGCGGTCAGAGCGCTGGGAATTCATCAATTCGTTGGACTTGTAAGCCTCAGCATTGAGAATAATGTTGTATTTGTCTTTTTCCAGATTACCAAAACCAGCGGTAATCGAGGCTTTGGCCTGGTTAGCATCATGTGAACCCGAAGTGCCGACAGTGGAACTGACTGTCACGCCTTCATAGTTCTTTTTCAGGATGATGTTGACCACACCGGCGATCGCATCCGCACCATAGATGGAAGACGCACCATCTTTCAGGATTTCGATACGCTCAACCACTTCCATAGGAATTGTCGAAATATCAGTAAATGCTTTTTGACCATCATCAGCACGGCCGAACTGTGCCATACGGCGACCATTCAGCAATACCAGTGTGGAAGTGGCGCCCAGACCACGCAGGGAAATTGCTGTGGAGCCAGCGGCGAAACCATTACCGAAGCTGGTTGGCAACGAGCCGGCACCATCAGCAGTCAGGGTTTGCAGGTATTCAGCTACGGTTGTTTTGCCTGCCTTGTCGATATCGGCACGCGTGATGATCTGTATCGGGGAGGCAGATTCAGCTTCAGCACGCTTGATGCTGGAACCTGTCACTTCTACCCTTTGGACTTTAGCATCATCCTGCGCAAATGCAGGTTGTGCCAGCATACCGGCTGTTACCATCAAACCGCCAGAAAACATGATGCGCAGCGATCTCGAAATTACTTTTTCCTTCAGCATATATTTCTCCTTTTTAAGTAATTCTGTGCATTACGACGTCAAATCTCCGTCGCGATGAAAAATTTTTGAAAATAAATTTTCATAGGTGGTATGAAGCCACTCTTGAAATGTGAAGTCAATTACAACCCGGCGAATGCGGACAGAAAACAACAGACCTGAGACAACCCATAACCAAATAAGAAAATTTACTCACTCAAAGGTAATCCACGAACAGGAAATTTATTGCCTTATAAATAATTTCTTTTAAATGCATTGGCATACTGAAAAAAAGCCTGGGCCACAGAGAATGAGTCAGTCAACGCGCATCATTTATAATCAAGGCTTATTTCCCTTCCAATTCTCACTTGAACATCAAATCATGACTGCCCAAATTATCAGCGGAACCCAGCTTTCTCAACAAATACGTGCCGATGTAACCGAGCGCGCGGCTGCACTGACTGCAAAAGGTCATCAACCTGGTCTGGCAGTTATCCTGGTGGGTGAAAATCCCGCCTCTCAGGTTTATGTACGCAATAAAGTAAAGGCGTGTGAAGACTGCGGCTTTTATTCCGTTATGGAAAAATACGAAGCAGATTTGAGTGAGCAAGCCTTATTGGCCCACATAGACAGACTGAACAAGGATGCAAAAATCAATGGCATCCTGGTGCAGTTACCTTTGCCTGCACATATCAATGCCAATAAGGTAATCGAAGCAATTGCTGCAGAAAAGGATGTGGATGGTTTTCATATCAGCAATGCTGGCCTGTTGATGACAGGGCAACCACTGTTCCGCCCCTGCACCCCATATGGCGTTATGAAGATGCTGGAGTCGATTGACTATCCTGTGCGCGGAGCCAATGCTGTCGTAGTTGGTGCTTCCAACATCGTGGGCAAGCCACAGGCCATGTTGCTCTTGCAAGCTGGCGCAACCGTCACCATCTGTAATTCCAAGACCCGTGACCTGGCAGCCCATACCCGCAATGCCGATATTCTGGTAGTTGCCACTGGCAAACGCAATATCGTTACGGCAGACATGATCAAACCCGGTGCCGTCGTCATCGATGTCGGCATGAACCGCGACGACGAAGGTAAATTGTGCGGTGACGTTGATTATCTGCCAAGCAAGGAAGTGGCAGGCTATATTACGCCTGTGCCAGGCGGTGTCGGCCCGATGACCATCACTATGTTGCTGGTTAATACCATAGAAGCTGCTGAGAGAATTTAATATGACCCAAGATAATCCCCTGCTAGACTTTAGTGATCTGCCACGTTTTGCCGATATCCGCGCCGAGCACGTTGGCCCTGCCATTGCAGCCCTGCTGGAGGAGAATCGTGCGGTTATCGCTGAACTCGAAAAAAATGCTGTCCCAATCACCTGGGACAACTTTGTTGAACCGCTGGAAAACGCCACTGAAAAACTGGGGCGCGCCTGGGGTATCGTTGGCCATTTGAACGCGGTGGTCGATACGCCAGAAATGCGTGCCGCCTACAATGAAAACCAGCCCGCCATTACTGAATTCTGGACCGAACTGGGACAAAACCTGGCTCTGTTCGCCAATTACAAGACATTGAAAAATGCAGCTGGCTTTGATGGCCTGCCAGAGGCAAGAAAAACCATCATCCAGAACGCTCTGCGTGACTTTCGTCTGAGCGGTGCAGAACTGCCAGAAGCACAAAAGCAGCGTTACGCCGAAATCCAGGAAAAACAGGCAGCGCTGTCGACTAAATTCTCCGAAAACCTGCTGGATGCTACCAATGATTACGGCTTGTTTATCGAAGACGCAGCCGAACTCAAAGGCTTGCCCGAAGATATTTTGCAGGCAGCTAAAACTGCGGCAGAAGCCGACAAAAAAACTGGCTATAAATTTACCCTGCATTTCCCTTCGTATTACCCCTTGCTGCAATATGCAGAAAACCGTTCCATACGCGAAACGATTTATCGCGCAAGCGTGACCAAGGCTTCCGAACTGGGTGCCAAAGCAGAGTGGGACAATAGCAATATCATGAGCGAGCTCTTGCGCCTGCGCAAGGAAGAAGCTGAATTGCTGGGTTATAAAAACTTTGCTGAAGTATCGCTGGTCAGCAAGATGGCAGAATCACCTGCACAAGTCAGCCAGTTCCTTGAAGACCTGGCCCGCCGTGCTCGCCCTTATGCAGAAAAAGACTTGGCAGAACTTCGGGCCTTTGCAGCAGAACAATTGGGCATTGCCGAGTTACAAGCCTGGGATTATGCCTTCGCCTCAGAAAAATTGCGCCAGCAGCGCTATGCTTTTTCAGAACAGGAAGTGAAAGAATACTTTCCTGAACATAAGGTGGTGGATGGTTTGTTCCGCGTCATCCAGACACTGTTTGCAGTAGAGATCAAAGCTGATCAGGCAACTACCTGGCACAAGGACGTCAAATTCTATCGACTGGAAAGAAATGGCGAACTGATAGGCCAATTTTATCTGGATCTGTACGCCCGTCATGGCAAGCGTGGTGGAGCCTGGATGGACGATGCACGTGGTCGCAGGCTCACCAGCAAAGGTGTACAAACGCCAGTTGCTTACCTTACCTGCAACTTTAGCGCGCCAGTCAGTATGAATGGTGTCAGCAAGCCGGCCCTGTTCAGCCATGATGAAGTCATTACCCTGTTCCATGAATTTGGTCATGCTCTGCATCATTTGCTGACCAAGGTGGATGATCTGTCAGTCTCCGGCATTTCTGGCGTGGAATGGGATGCAGTGGAACTGCCGTCACAATTCATGGAAAACTTTTGCTGGGAATGGGATGTGCTGCAACATATGACGGCCCATGTTGATACCGGCGCAAGCTTGCCACGCGCCCTGTTTGACAAGATGATCGCCGCGAAAAATTTCCAGTCCGGTCTGCAGACTTTGCGTCAGGTTGAATTTTCGCTGTTTGACATGCGCCTGCATGATGCCTTTGATCCTCAGGGCAAGCAAACCGTACAGGACATACTGCAAATGGTCAGAGCCCAGGTGGCGGTATTGCACCCGCCTGAATTCAATCGCTTTCAGCATTCTTTCAGCCACATTTTCTCTGGTGGTTATGCAGCAGGCTATTACAGCTACAAATGGGCAGAAGTGTTATCGGCAGATGCCTATGCAGCGTTTGAAGAACACGCCAAAGAAGCCGGCAGTACTCTGTCGCGCGCTGTGGGTGAACGCTTCCAGACTGCAGTGCTGGAAGCCGGTGGTTCGCGCCCCGCGCTTGCTTCATTCAAGGCATTTCGCGGACGCGAACCTGTTATCGACGCCCTGTTGCGACATAATGGCATGAGTGCATAATTTTTTATCCGGAGAAAACGATGAAATCAAGTAAAACGATCTTAGCCTTTTCGCTGCTGCCAGCATTGTTGTCTGTACTGTTTTTTAGCGCCCATGCGCAAGCGCAAATGTATAAGTGGGTGGGTCCGGATGGCAAGATAACGTATAGCGATCAGCCGCCACCTCCGGGGCAGAAAAAAGTGGAAAAGAAGAATTTTTCCGATGGGCCTGATGTTGGTAATCTGCCGCCCGAGTTGGCTGCAGCCCTGGCCAAAAACCCGGTGATACTGTACAGCACCAGCAATTGCTCACCTTGCAATGACTCCCGTAACTTCCTGAAAACAAACGGTGTCCCATTTACTGAAAAAACCATCAGCAATAGCGCCGATCTCGACAAGCTCAAGCAAGTCAGTGGTGATACAGAGTTGCCATTCATGTTGATAGCCAAAGTCAAGTTCCAGGGCTTCAATACTGAAGAATGGAGAAAAGCACTGGATAGTGCTGGCTACCCTGCCACCAGCAAATTGCCTAAGGATTATCGCTATCCGGCAGCAGAACCAGCAGCACCGATAGTAGCATCTGCGGCCAAGGATGCAGATGCTGCAACGAAACCTGCGCCCCCCTTGCCAGCGCGAAAACCGGCACAAGACAATGGCATACGCTTTTAATATCGCATGACACGGATCGATTTTCATAGCAATGTGGCCGACAAGCTGAACTACACTTGCCGGCTGATACGCAAGGCGCATGCGGCCAAAAGCAAGATGGTCGTGTTTCATCACGACCGGGTTTTCCTGCAAAAACTGAGCATGGCCTTGTGGACACTGACCGAGGCAGATTTCTTGCCACATGTCATGCTGACTGACCCTTTGTCGTCGTGCACACCTATCGTGCTCAGCTATGACGACGGGGCGGCCTGTCCGCATTACGACGTATTGATCAACCTGACCGCTGAAACACCAGCCAATTTCACCCAGTTTCAGCGCATGATAGAAGTCATCTCTGCTGATGATACCGACAAGCTTGCCGGACGCGAACGCTATCGACATTATCAGCAGCAAGGCTATCCACTTACTCACTCGGTCGCAAAATAAAATGAATAATCAAATTGATACCAGCATCCCGGTATTGACCGAGGTCATCCTGCCGGAAGAAATAACTACGTCTATAGAAAATACAGTTGCGCCTGCTGCGCCGGAAACACCACCGGCAGCAACCGGTGACTATGACGACCGCGACGAAGAAGACTGGCAGGCGCTGGAGCAAACCTTGCGTGAAAACGTCTTGCGTCAGGTTTTGGCACGCATCGATTTCGTGCTTGAACACAGGGTCAGGGACAGTCTGGCGGATGTTTTGCAAATCGCCGTCGAAAATCTGGCAGTTGAAATACGCACGGGATTGCATAAAACCCTGGAAGAAGTCATCACCCGTGCCATCACCCAGGAAATCACCAAGGCAAAATCCCCAAAATAATCAAAATTCCATGAATTATTTTTATTTTTAAACATAAATTTTAATTTTTCTTTCAAAAATAAAAATATAAACAGTTCTTTTGATTACCTGGAAAATCAAAGTATTTCTACAATCTCCTTAACGTATCGCACGTGCATCACGCATCAGATCACTTAAGGAGATTTCCGCAATGAAAGTCATCGTTCTCGGTTCCGGCATCATAGGCACGTCTTCGGCCTGGTTCCTGAAAAAACAGGGTCACGAGGTCACCGTCATAGACCGTCAGCCTGGTCCTGCACAGGAAACAAGTTTCGCCAACGGCTGCCAGATTTCGGTATCGCATGCGGAACCCTGGGCCAATCCTTCGGCCCCCATGAAGGTGTTGAAGTGGCTGGGCAAGGAAGATGCGCCGCTATTGTTCCGCCCCCGGGCCGAATTGCTGCAATGGCTGTGGGGCCTGAATTTTTTGCGTGAATGCACGCCAGCCCGCACGGCTAACAATATCCGGCAAATTGTCGCCATTTCGGAATACAGCAGACAAACCCTGCGTGCGCTGCGTGCAGAAACCGGCATACAGTATGATTGTCTGACCGAAGGCATACTGCATTTTTATACCGACCAAAAAGAATTTGACAGTTCGCTGCCTGCCGCCAAGTTAATGCGTGACCTCGGTTGTCCACGTGACTCCATATCTGCCGACGAAGTGGTCAAGCGGGAACCTGCTCTGGCTGGCATACGTGACAAAATCGTTGGTGGCGACTATACCGAAACCGATGAATCTGGTGATGTCTATCAATTCACCACCGGGTTAGCAGACAAGGCCAGGGCAGCGGGCGTACAGTTCCAGTTCAATACCACAGTCACCCGCTTGCTGTCTGAAGGCACAGGTGCTGCCGCCAAAGTCACCGGTGTGGAAATCATCGATGCGGCTGGCCGCCATAGTGTATTGAAAGCAGATGCCTTCGTCATGGCCATGGGCAGCCATTCTCAAGCCTTGCTAAAACCCATGGGTATTTCACTGATGATTTATCCAGGCAAAGGCTATTCCGCCACCTACCACATTACCAGACCAGAACTGGCACCTACAGTATCACTGACGGATGATGGATACAAACTGGTGGTATCACGCCTGGGTGATCGCCTGCGGGTGGCCGGTACCTGTGAAATTAACGGTTATGGCCGTGACCTCAACAGTGCCCGTTGCGAAGCGATCACTCGCCGTACGCGTGAGCTGTTTCCGGGTGCCTGCGATTATGAGAATCCTGTGTACTGGACAGGATTACGTCCGCTGACACCATCGAATGTCCCCTACATAGGTAAAACCCGGTTCAACAACTTGTTCCTTAACACTGGCCACGGCACATTGGGTTGGACCATGGGAGCCGGATCTGGCCGGGCCATCGCAGATATTGTCTCTGGCCTGACGCCAGAAGTCGATTTTGCTTTTACCGGCATTGCCCGATCACAACAAAAAAGCCAATTGCAAACAGCCTGATCCACCATCAAGCTGACAAGGCACATTCACATAATTTGGCCATACTAAGGCCCCAAATCTAAGCTTACCCCCTCACGCAAGTTGCGTTTTAGCATCATCAGATGCCGCAACTTGCGTTCTTTTGACATCCATGCAGCAGTCCACCACGTTTATAGAGTAAATTGTTTAGGACTTAAGCAAAATTGTCCCAGCAAGGCTATTGTTTTAGGAAACCGCCCTTGCAGGGGAGGTTCGTTACTTCGGCAGACAGCATGCTGTCTGCCCCCCCGACTACACCGTAGCGACGAAGACAGTACGAACAGTACGGCCAGGAGCTGCAACGCAGCTGGGGCAGTTTTGCGTAAGTCCTATTATTTACCGATGCGTACAGGTAACTCTGCTGCCTTCTCATCAAACGCGATACGGGTAGTAAATTTGGCTCTTTTCATGGGGAAACGCGAATGAAAATGGCGGACATTGCCAGACCCCGAAATCGCCCGCCGCACAAACTGGTAATAAGCATCCATGTCAATCACATGCACAACCAGGAAGTAATCATACTCTCCAGAAACAAAATAACATTGCATGACCTCGGCTTCCTTGTTCATGCGGGCTTCAAATTCACGCATGAATTCATCCGTCTGGTTAATCAGGGACACCTCCAGAAAGGCCAGCATGCCATAGCCCAGCGCAAAGCTGTCGACCATGGCCACTTCGGCGCTGATGACACCGGCTTCACGCAGCTCGCGGATGCGCCGAAGGCAGGTTGGCTGCGAAATATGCAGCTTGTCTGCCAGGACTCTGGTAGGGATTTGGTTATCTTTCTGGAGCAGGTTCAAAAGCTTGCGATCCAGCTTGTCAAGGGTGCGATATTGGGGCATATAAAAAACGTCAGTTTGGAGAAAAAACCACACAAAATAGCTTTGCGAAATATTTTTTCTGATGTACCTTCTTGCTGTTCAGTTATCTGAATAAGTCAGAGATGCAGTGTTGTTATCCTACTTTTTTTTATTCCTTAGGAGTATGTTCATGTCGTTCAAAACTAAAATGATTCCACTGGCTGGCGCAATTGCATTCGCTTTCGCTGGTGCTGCGGCAGCTCAAGATCTGGTTGTTAAAATTGGTCACGTTGGTCCGATCTCCGGCGCGATCGCCCACTTGGGTAAAGATAATGAAAACGGCGCCAAAATGGCGATCGAAGAATTGAATGCCAAAGGCGTCATGATCGGCGGCAAAAAAGCAAAATTCGAACTGTTGGCTGAAGATGATGCAGCGGATCCAAAACAAGGCACAACCGTAGCACAGAAACTGGTTGATGCGAAAGTAAATGGCGTCATCGGTCACTTGAATTCTGGTACTACCATCCCTGCTTCCAGCATCTACAATGCAGCGGGTATCGTTCAAATCTCCCCATCTGCAACCAATCCAAAATACACACAACAAGGCTTCAAAGGCGCATTCCGCGTAGTGGCGAATGACGGCCAGTTGGGCGGTACTCTGGGTCGTTTCGCTGTTCAGATCAACAAAGCGAAAAAAGTCGCTGTCATCGATGACAAAACAGCCTACGGTGAAGGTGTTGCTGCTGAATTTATCAAAGGCGCCAAAGGCAAGGGTGCTGACGTGGTCGTTCAGGAACATACAACTGACAAATCCACAGACTTCAGCGCTATCCTGACCACAATCAAAGCCAAAAACCCAGACGTCATCTTCTTCGGTGGTATGGATGCGGTTGCTGGTCCTATGCTGCGTCAGATGAAAGCACTGGGCATTACTGCCAAGTTCATGGGCGGCGATGGTATCTGTACTACAGATCTGGCTAAACTGGCTGGCGATGCAATCGGCGAAGGCCAGGTTGTTTGCGCTGAAGCAGGCGGTGTTCTGGAAGCCCAAAAGAAAATCAATGATGATTGGAAAGAAGCTTACAAGAAAAAATTTGGTATCGATGTCCAAATTTACGCACCGTATGTTTATGATGCTGTCATGACCATGGTTGATGCGATGGTACAGGCAAAATCTGCCGAACCAGCAAAATACCTGCCATTCCTGGCTAAAATCAAGCACAAAGGTGTGACAGGCGACATCGCTTTTGATGCTAAAGGCGACATCAAAGAAGGTACTTTGACTTTGTACACTTACAAAGCAGGCAAACGTGAATTGCTGCAAGTTGTGAAGTAATCACTCCCCAAGTACGTAAAAACAGCCAGCATATGCTGGCTGTTTTTTTATTTGCAAATCATGTCTTTTACATCTGAAATTATTAAAAAGATAATTGACTATTTCAGACGACGTACTATTTGCAAAAGCACATATTATTTCAGGGTCAAAATCCATTTAACCAAGGTCTTTGCTTCAGCTTCAGATACTTGCGCATTGGCTGGCATGGGAACTGCACCCCAGGTACCGCTGCCGCCCTTCAATACCTTTTGCACCAGCTTGGCTTCCGCTGTCTTGTCGCCAGCATATTTCTTGGCTACATCCTTGTATGCAGGGCCAACAATCTTCGCATCTACTGAATGGCATGCCATGCAGTTTTTTGCTTTTGCCAAATCCATATTTGCCATTGCCGAACCAGAAGCCATCACTGCCAACACAGAACCTACCAACAAAGAATATTTCATTGCTTTCTCCAGGTTAAAAACTATTTATCATTCTACCGCCTTTTCCACAATTAAACGTTCCTGGCAAACCAAAGGTTGACCTGAAATAAAATCCGTACTGAAATGTATAATAGTATTTGCGCAAAACAGCTGCTATTGTGGTGCAGTCGAAGTTACAAACCTGCCTGCAACCTGGCATTCCTCAGTGGGAGCCTTGCCGGAACAATTTTGCGCAGGTTCCATATCAAAGGATTTAGCCATGTTTGCCATCATTGTCCTGTTTTTGCTGCTGGTATTGAAATTTGCAGAAATCTCCATTTTTGCCAATTTGTCCTGGTGGTGGATAGTCGGCGGTGCTTTTGCCGTTTTTCTCTGGTTTGAAATTTTTGAGCGCGTGTTTGGCCTGGATAAACGCAAAGACCATGCACATTTCGAAAAAATGCAAAAAGAGCGGGTAAAGCGCTCTTTCGAGAAAAAAACTGGCAGACGCTGATTATTTTCAGGTCAACGAATCAGGCTAGTTCATCGCAATACTGTTAAAACCAGCCTGCCCCCCCCAATGCCCATACCTGAAACAAGACATCTAGAATTGCGTCAACTACGCTATTTTCTTGCTGTCGCCGAAGAAATGCATTTTGGCCGTGCAGCAACACGACTGCATATGACTCAACCGCCGCTATCCCAGGCCATACAAGCACTGGAAAGCATACTGGGCGCAGAGCTGTTTATCCGCAATACCCGTAATATCTCCCTGTCTTCTGCCGGAATAGCGCTATTGCCGGAAGTAAGGCGTTTGTTGCAACAAGCACAAGACTTGCCACAACTGGCACAGCTTGCCGCCAGCGGTGCCAGCGGCCAGTTATCACTGGCCTTTGTCTCTATTGCCGATTACAGTATTTTGCCACCTGCGCTACGTGAATTCCGTCAGCAGCACCAGGGCGTGCACATAGAATTGCGCGAAGCAACCACAGACCTGCAACTGGATGCGCTGGAAAAGGCGGAAATCGATGCTGGCTTCCTGATCCCGCCCATCCCTGAAAAGCTGCAGCATCTGTTCAATTACCAAAAAGTCTTATCAGAACCACTAATATTGGCCGTACCAGAAAATCTCGCCAACGGACGCAGCAGCATGGGATTGGCGGAATGCGAAAACATGCCGCTGATCCTGTTCCCACGAAAAATTGCGCCAGCATTACACGATGCCATCTTGGGTTGCTTTCACAGCGCCGGCCTGACGCCCGACATCGGGCAGGAGGCGATACAGATGCAAACCATAGTCGGTCTGGTGTCTGCTGGCATGGGAATCGCACTTGTGCCACAATCCGTGTCGAACCTGCAACGCCCCGGCGTTCTGTACTTTGATTTACCGGACAGCACGGCTGTGGTGGAAATTGGCCTTGCCTGGCGCAAAAACAATCATTCTGCAGTCCTTGATGCCTTTGTGCATCTGTTTAACCAATAATTGATATTCATGCTCATTCATCCAAATCCTGACCCTGTTGCTTTTTCCTTAGGCCCGGTTTCTGTTCACTGGTACGGCATCATGTATCTGGTGGCTTTTGTACAGTTCATTATTCTTGGCCGTGTCAGGCTGCGCCAACCACACATCGCAGCCAAAGGATGGACACGCGAGCACATCGACGACATGCTGTTTTTCGGGGTATTGGGTGTCATCATAGGTGGGCGTCTGGGTGAAGTCCTGTTCTATGGTTTTTCCTACTATATGTCCCATCCGCTAGAAATTTTTGCGGTGTGGAAAGGTGGCATGTCTTTTCACGGCGGTTTTTTGGGTGTGCTGGTAGCCATGTACCTGTGGGCGCGCAAGGCAAAATTCCACCTGGCTGATGTGTATGATTTTATAGCTCCGCTGGTGCCGCTGGGTTATGCCGCTGGCCGCATGGGCAACTTCATCAATCATGAGTTGCCTGGACGTGTGGCATCTGCGGATTTGCCTTGGGCGATGATGTGGCCGGGCATCGCTTACCCAGTCCACCCTTCACCAATTTACCAGGCGCTGGTGGATGGCATCCTGGTCTTCATCATACTCTGGCTATTTGCCATGAAGGCAAGGCCACGTCTGGCAGTAGGTGCCCTGTACGTGACACTGTATGGATGCACGCGCTTTTTTACCGAATATTTCCGCACACCGGATTATGAAGTTAACTTCCTTGGATTCACGATATCGGCAGGACAGATGTTGTCCTTACCCATGATATTAGGTGGATTGTTGTTCCTGTTTTTCTCCTACAAATTTGCCGCCGCACCGACGCGCAAATCCTGACTGACAACAAGTGGGAATCTAGGGCGTGTTGGCCTAAATACCAAACAAAAATACATGGGTGCGCTGGCTACCTTCCAAAACACCCATGTACCAACACACACAAAGCGCCAACAAATTTTGCTTGACGAAAGTGCAGTATATCTTTTACAGTAGGCGCATGAACTTTCTTACCTACACATCTGATGCGCACACCGCGACTACTGGCAAGCACTTGCCAGCGGTACAGATGCCTATGTCGGTAACTCTATCTCTACTATCCGCACTATCCGGCGCGCTACTATAAGCTCTATTAGCTTCGCCTTTCTGTAGTACCTCCAGTTTCACTCCCACAGTTTTTTTGGCTTACCTTTAGCGGTTTCCTGTACACAGGAAAAAAAAGCATGACACATATGATCAACTCAGCATGGATTTCTGCCGGTGACAAGTTCGCCGTGACGGCGATCATCCCTGCTGCTTGTCTGCCAGTTCTGCACCTACGTGCGCTACGACTACTGATCGGTTAACCGGCCTCGTATTTTTTCGTGGTCGCCGGTTAGCCTGAGGCCACTCTTCCCATTGCAATCAAAACAGAAATCAGCGCATTGCTGAGGCTGCGTGCAGTCCTTTATTGCCAATTATTGCCCTTTACAAAAGAGAACAAGATGATCATTGACCCAAGTAAGAAATATCAGCCCTTCCCTACCGTTGATCTGGCAGACAGGCAATGGCCCAGCCGCCGCATACAGCAGGCACCCATCTGGATGAGTACCGATTTGCGTGATGGAAATCAAGCCTTGATCGAACCCATGGATGCGACAAAAAAACTGCGCTTCTTTGAAATGCTGGTGAAGATAGGTTTGAAGGAAATTGAAGTCGCCTTCCCCTCGGCTTCGGAAACTGATTTTGCATTCGTACGAAAACTGATAGAAGAACAGCGCATCCCTGCTGATGTCACCATCGAAGTATTGACACAGTCACGTGAAGACCTGATCCGTCGCACCATTGATTCGGTCCGGGGTGCAAAGCGCGCCATCGTGCATTTGTACAATCCCATTGCACCCGCTTTCCGCCGTATCGTATTTGGCAAATCGCGGGAAGAAATCAAACAGATCGCCGTCGACGGCACCCGTCTCATCAAACAATTGACGGATACCATGCCGGAAACAGAATGGGTATTTGAATATTCACCTGAAACCTTCAGTATGGCAGAACTGGATTTCTCGAAAGAAGTTTGCGACGCCGTAGCCGCCATTTGGGAACCGACACCAGAACGCAAGATGATCATCAACTTGCCCACAACGGTCGAATGCGCAACACCGAATGTATATGCCGACCAGATTGAATGGATGCACCGACATCTGGCGCAGCGCGACAGCATCATCCTGAGCGTACATCCGCATAACGACAGGGGCACGGCCGTTGCGTCTGCCGAACTGGCGGTAATGGCTGGAGCCGACCGCGTCGAAGGCTGCCTGTTCGGCAATGGTGAACGCACCGGCAATGTAGATTTGGTGACACTGGCCTTGAATCTGTACACTCAGGGCATACATCCTGGCCTGGATTTTTCCGACATCGACAGCGTGCGTCAGTGCGTGGAAGAGTGTAATCAATTGCCGGTCCATCCACGTCATCCGTATGTCGGTGATTTGGTGTTCACTGCCTTCTCAGGCTCACACCAGGATGCCATCAAGAAGGGCTTCGCCCAGCAAAGCACGGATGGTATCTGGGAAGTTCCCTATTTACCGATAGACCCGGCCGACCTGGGTCGCAACTACGACGCGGTGATACGTGTCAACAGCCAATCTGGCAAAGGTGGCATGGCATTTTTGCTGGAGCAGGAATACGGCATCAGCCTGCCTCGCCGCCTGCAAATTGAATTCAGCCGGGTGGTGCAAGCCTTTGCAGATCAAAGCGGTAAAGAAATGCATGCACAGCAGATACATCAGATTTTTAGCGACACCTATCTGCATCCGGCAAACCCTTTAAGTTATCAGGCACATCATGCAAACCCTGTCCCGCATCACGGGACCTCGCCATCTGATTCAGCACAAATATCATTGTGTCTGGATTTGCTGCACCAGGAACAGCCACAAGCTGCTCACGGTACAGGTCATGGTATTGTCGACGCACAGATACAGGCCTTTCGGGCCATCGGTTTTAACATCAACATCATGGACAGGAGTGAGCAACAGGTCACACGCAATGGCAAACAGCAATTGGTCTGCATCATTGAGGCACGCATCAATGACGGTGTCAGCCAGCATGGTGCGGCCATCGCTGATGATATGACAACGGCCAGTATCAAGGCCATCATCAGTGCGATCAACCGGCATGCCCTGGCGACTTCTGAAACCGAACTGGACATGCTGGCTGCCTGAACCGGAATAACAGCGATTTGATGCGGTGTGAGTTGCTATTGGTTGCTATTGTTCGTTCTTGAACATACTGGCCAGCAACATCACACTGCGTTCTATCTCAACAATATCCAGTGCAGCAAAACCCAGCAACAAACCTGAGGGATGACTGGCAGTGTCGCCAGTCTGACCCGGTATGCCGTCGTAATGCGCCAAGCCGCGCAACTCCAGACCTAACGCCAGCCCTGCCTGGATGATGCGCTGTTCATCACGATTCTTTTTGAAATACACGGCAAGATCCAAACCACCATCTTGCGCGCCACATTCCAGTTCATCACTCAACATGCTACGTATGCATCGGACCAAACATGTCTGACGTTCCGCATAGATTTTGCGCGTGCGTTTGATGTGTCTGCCAAAATGACCTTCCGCAATAAAGTCTGCCAATACCATTTGCGGCATGACGGCTGTATGTTTGTCGATCACCGATTTACCTTGTATCAGCGGCTCGCGCAGTCTCTCCGGCAAAACCATATAGCCAAGACGCAGGCCGGGAAACAATACCTTGGACAAGGTACCGACATAAATCACGCATTGCCGGGTGTCCAGGCTTTGCAGGGATGCCAGTGGTGAACTGCCGAAACGGTATTCGCTGTCGTAATCATCTTCCACTATCCAGGCTGCATTCTGTTGTGCCCATTCCAGCAGGGCCATACGTCTTTGCAGGCTCATGGTCATGCCTAAAGGCATCTGATGTGAAGGGGTGACAAAGGCCAGTTTCGCTTTGGGAAAGTGTTTGGCAGCGTACGCGACATCCATGCCTTCTTCGTCCACCGGCACTGGACACATCTGCGCCTGTACGGCATGCAAGGCAGCGGTGGAACCGCGATAACCGGGTGACTCTACCCATGCCTGTTCGCCCACATCCAGCAGCATGGTGCTGAGCAGATAGAGTGCCTGTTGCGAGCCCGAGGTAATCAGAATTTGTTCTGGTGTGCAATTGACGCCGCGTGCCGCCTTCAGATACACCGCCAACAATTCGCGCAGAGGCAGATAACCGCCTGGGTCACCGTAACCGAGCTGCCCTTTGTGATGGCGGCAATGTCGCGCTTCCAACCGGGCCCAGACATCAAACGGAAACAGGCCCAGGTCTGGCATGCTGACGCGAAAAGCCCGCACCTGCCCCTGATGGAAACGGGTACTGCCACGTGGATCAATATGCCGCCTGCCGCGTTGCGAAAGACCCTGCGCCTCTTCATCAGCCACATTATCAGTCATCTGCACGTCTTTGGACTTGCCCACCTGCACCTGCGCAGGCAAGTCTTCATTGACAAAGGTGCCCTGCCCGACGGTTCCGCGCAGATAACCTTCCGCCAGTAATTGATCATAGGCATTCAACACGGTTTGCCGGGAGATATTCAATGCTACACAAAATTCACGGCTGGGCGGCAATTGCATGCCAGGCAGCATCTGGCCATTAAGTATGGCTTTTCTGATTTCGCCATATAACTGTCTGTACAGCGGCAAGCTGTGCTGCCGGTCCAGCGTGATGCTGGATATCAATGGCGAAACATGCATGGGTCAAGGCTCACTCAAGAAATTGGTATTCTAATTTTACTTAAAATTGGCACTTTTAAATAACCAATATAAAAATTAAGATTAAACCAATTTCTTCCAGATGGAGTAAAAAATGCATCAATACCAGGCAAAAATTAATTGGGAACGCGGTCAGCAAGTATTTAGTGACAATAAATACAGCCGTGCCCACCAGTGGGAATTTGATGGCGGACTGACGGTGCCGGCTTCATCTTCCCCCTTATCTGTACCGCTGCCGATGTCAGAAGCAGGAAACGTAGATCCGGAAGAAGCGCTGGTCGCTGCACTGGCATCCTGCCATATGCTGTTTTATCTTTCCTTTGTAGCTCAACGCGGCTATGTACTGGACCAGTATCAAGATCTTGCCGTCGGCATCATGGAAAAAAATACTCAAGGAAAACAGGCTATCACCCGCATCCATTTGCGTCCGCATGAAAGTTATAGCGGATCACAACAGCCAAGTTTACAAGAACGTGAAGAATTACATCATATGGCGCATGAGCATTGCTATATCGCCAATTCCATTCACGCAGAAGTCATTATAGAAATCGAATAATCATGTATATACCAGATCAATTTTCTGAACAACGCCTTGAAGTATTGCATGCCCTGATACAGGCGCATCCTCTTGCTGCCATGGTCACTCACAACGAGGATGGGCTGGATGCAAATCATCTGCCTTTTCTGGTGTCACCACCGACTGCGGAAGCCCCATACGGCACGTTGCGTGGCCACGTTGCCCGCAGCAATCCGGTGTGGCAAAACGCGGCTACAGGCAAAGACGTGCTGGTGATTTTCCAGGGTGCACACGCCTATATCAGCCCGCGCTGGTATGCAGAAAAAAAACACAGTGGCGCGGTCGTGCCAACGTATAACTATGCGGTCGTACATGCCCATGGCCCCATGCGCGTCGTCGAAGACAGGCAAGAATTCCTGGCCTTGCTGACAGATCTCAGCAACCACTTTGAGCGCAAGCTGGATCAGCCCTGGAAAGTCAGCGATGCACCAGCAGAATACATAGACCGGATGATGGATATGATCGTCGGTATAGAAATACCCATCCAGCGCATCTGCGGAAAATGGAAAACCAGTCAGAATAAAACCCCTCAGGACCGCATGACGATAGCGAATGGCTTGCGAGAGCTCGGCAATACGGAAGTGCAGGACATGGCAAGTGTCATGGAACAACAATTATTTACTTAAAGACGTTGAAAAGATATTCTATGAACAAAAAAATCACTGTCAGACCCGTCAAAAAAGAAGACTTTGCCGCCTGGTCTGTTCTCTGGGAAGGCTACAACCGTTTCTATGAACGTACAGGCCCGAATGTGCTGCCGGATGCAGTCACACAGATGACCTGGTCCCGGTTTTTTGATTGCTATGAGCCGGTCCACGCCCTGGTGGCAGAGCAGGAAGGGCAATTGCTGGGGCTTGCTCATTACCTGTTCCACAGAACCACCAGCCGTATCGAAGCCAGTTGCTACCTGAATGATTTGTTCACCACACCAGAAGCACGCGGCCAGGGTGTAGGTCGTGCACTGATAGAAGCTGTGTATGAACAGGCCCGTCTGGCAGGATCGACCGTGGTGTACTGGGGAACCCATGAAACCAACTCCACAGCCCAGCAACTCTATAATCAGGTGGCCGACAAATCAGGCTTTATTATCTATCGTAAATTGATATGACTGAAAACCGTTATTACATCAATGCTGCTCTACAAACCATCTAATCCTCCAGAGCGTCTCGCACGATAGGTTTGGCTGCCTCGCTGCGCAACACAATGGATGTGGTCACCGCACCGTAGACAGCAATGGCATCAACAATGCTTTCCAGTTTGGCCGGTGAAGGCACGA
>NZ_JBXASD010000019.1:0-96085 GCF_058808955.1 Undibacterium sp. GW821-FHT11B02
GGCGTCTACGCCAGCCTCGGTTACTACGGTTTAACCGGTAAAAACGTCGCCAAAAACACCATGGCCGAATTTGGCGCCGGAGCCTACTGGCGCGCCTACAAAACCAAAGACTTCAGCTTCACCACCGGGCTAGGACTGACCTCCTTCTTCTACCAAAAGAACCTGCGCTACTTCACCTACGGACATGGTGGCTACTTCAGCCCCAAATCCTATGTTGCCATGGGCATCCCGTTTGAAATAGCCGGACGCAAAGGCAAGTTTGCCTACCAGCTTGGCACCACACTAGGCATGCAACACTTCAGAGAACTCGAAGCGCCGTACTACCCCAATTCACCGGCAGAGCAGGCCGAGCTCGAACAATTTGCGGCAGCCAACCCCACCATCAACATCCCGACGACGTATCCGGGCCAAACCAGATCGGCATTTGCCTTCAAGCTCAACGGCGCGGCAGAATACCAACTGACCCCCCATTTGTTCCTGGGTGGACGGATCACGGCAGACAACTCGGGAGACTTCAACGATGCGGCAGCGGCAGTGTATCTGCGCTATAGCTTCGAAACCAGAAAGACACCAGTCGCCTTCCCGCCGCTGGTTCCTAAACCTTATTATTCCGGAAATTAAATCGTGAAAACCATCACCTCCTTATTTTCCTCGCCATCAAGCCTGGCATCCGTGCTGGGTGCAGGTTTGCTGGCCTTGTCAGCGACTGCATTGGCACAGGATCCGAATGCCGATGGCCGCAAGCTTTTGGCAGAAGGTAATACCAGTGACGCCAGCAAAAAATTTGCCGAAGCCGCCAAGGTCAATCCTTTTGATGCCTCTGCCCTTAACAACCAGGCCGTGGCACTGGCTGCCCAGGGCGATACAGAAAAAGCCCTGAACCTGCTGGAAAGAGCCAATCGCCTCAGCCCCAACCGTGCCGATATCGCCGCCAACCTGAATGAATTACGCAACTGGATGAACCGCAACGCGCCGCAAGTTGCCGCTATCGAAAGAAAAACCCCGGTACCCGGTGCCTACCCCATACAAGGGGGGGATATTCCGCCAGAACCACCCCCTTTGTGGAAAAAATAAGCATATAGAATAAGCAAATAACGGCAACATCCTTGCAAATTGCCTGATTTTGATGCACTATTGATTGGAACTGCTCATACCGATGGGCAAAATAAGGCAAAAACAATTATTTGATCAGCAATCGATATATAAATTGATATGAAACACATTGTTTTCTTTTTCTTCTTTTACTTTAGCTATTCCAAGCCAACGGCGGTGGGAAGACGGTAAGCACACGAAGAAAAAGCGCTAAACCAAAATTCTAAAAAACCGCCCGATCAGGCGGTTTTTTTTTGCCTTAATTTTACGGAATAAACGTAACGCATAAAAAGCAAGACCTCTCAACACAGAGACACAGAGAAAGGCAAGAGAAGAGCGAGTAAGTGAGATGGACAATGAACCCTTTTGGGTTTCTTGAATTGACTCTGTGCTCCCTCTGTGCCTCCGTGGTGAGATTTTAGGTTTTCAAATTTTCTTATTTTAATTTTTTAGTATCTGACAGGAGTTAACATGCAGCGCACCGACGATTTACGTATACGCGAGATGAAAGAACTGGTTCCACCTTCACACCTGATCCGTGAATTTGCCTGCTCCGACAAGGCTTCTGAAACTGCAGCCAATGCCCGCACAGCCTTGCATCGTATTTTGCACGGTCAGGATGACAGACTGATGGTCGTCATCGGCCCATGCTCCATCCATGACACCAAGGCAGCGATGGAATATGCACACAGACTGGCCGCCGAGCGTGGCCGTTTTGCCGGTGAACTGGAAATCATCATGCGCGTGTATTTCGAAAAACCACGCACCACCGTCGGCTGGAAAGGTCTGATCAATGACCCTTACCTCGACAACAGCTTCCGCATCAACGACGGCCTGCGCATCGCCCGTGAACTGCTGCTCAACATCAATGAACTGGGTCTGCCTGCCGGTACTGAATACCTTGACGTGATCAGCCCGCAATACATCGCGGACCTCATCAGCTGGGGCGCAATCGGTGCCCGCACCACCGAATCACAAGTACACAGGGAACTGGCATCCGGCCTGTCGTGCCCGGTTGGCTTCAAAAACGGTACCGATGGCAATGTCAAAATCGCCGTTGACGCCATCAAGGCATCGTCACAGCCGCATCATTTTTTATCTGTCACCAAGGGCGGCCATTCTGCCATCGTCTCCACCAATGGCAATGAAGACTGCCACATCATCCTGCGCGGTGGCAAAACACCTAACTATGATGCAGCCAGCGTCGATGCCGCCTGCAAAGACATCGCCAACAGCGGCCTGGCATCACGCCTGATGATTGATGCATCACACGCCAACAGCTCCAAGAACCCGGCCAACCAGGTCCCCGTCTGTGCTGACATCGCCAAACAAATCGCTGATGGCGATACCCGCATTGTCGGCGTCATGATCGAATCCCACCTCGTCGCCGGTCGCCAGGACCTGGTGCAAGGCAAAGAACTGGTCTATGGCCAATCCGTCACCGACGGCTGCATAGACTGGGATTCCAGCATCAAGGTGCTCGAAGGTCTGGCCGATGCAGTCAAGCAAAGGCGCTTGAAGGAAGCGTATTGAAATTATTTAATTTCGTTATGCGGTAGGTTGTTCCGGTCATTTAAGACGGCTGTGACCAAATGCTTATCTCATAAGCGCCGCTACGCTCACCAGCAGTTACTGACAGTGTCTGCTGGGTGAGCGTACGATTTCAATTAGATACGGATGAAATTGTGCGTCGACAGCGGGCCGAAAGGCAGCGAGGCCAGCGGCCCGCCGACATTGAGCACGCCAAGATCAACGGGGAAGAAGCCGGCGGTTTCCATAATCCCGCGCACCTCGGCTTTTGCGGCAGCGTCATCACCCGAGTAGAACAATACGCGCTTGCCACCTGCCACCTCCGGCTCCTTCAGTACATTGACGTCGTTGTGGTTGAATGCCTTGACGACCCGTGCACCAGGAACCAATTGCTGAATGATTTGACTCGAGTGCTTTTCACCAAGATTGACCGCCTTGATGCCATAAGCGGCGAGCGGATTGCTTGGGTCGTTCGCATCTGGCGATGTTGCGGGATCGAAGAATTCCACCGGGTTCGTGCCATCGATCACAATGCGACCGTCCCACGCCGGCAGGCTGCCCAGCACTTTCTCTGCATCGACCCAGCGGACCGCGACCAACACCATGTCGGCGCTTGCTGCCTCTTCCACTGTTCCAGCCTTGATGGATGGCCCTAACTCTTTAACCAGATCTGTCAGTGAAGCCGGTCCACGGCTGTTGGATATGGTGGCAGAGATCCCTTTTTTTGCAAGAATGCGGGCGAAGTTGGAGCCGAGTGCGCCTGAGCCAATGATGCCGATAGTCATGATATTTCCTTTAGAGTTAAGTCAATAAGTTGTTTGACGAGTTGAATTTTAGTCCCCGGTAGTTTATAGCGTTAGTGGTAATCGGCTATAATCAGTTTCAATCATTACTTGAAAGTAAAACCGTGGAAACGCTCGCCAATCTGGAGTCCTTTGTCCGTAGTGCAGAGAGCGGCAGCTTTTCTGCTGCGGCACGTCGGCTGGGCTTGACGCCAGCAGCAGTGAGCCGGAACGTCGCGCTTCTGGAACGCAACCTTGGCGTGCGACTCTTCCTGCGCAACACGCGTGGCCTGACCCTCACTGAGGCGGGTGAACGTTTTCAGCAATCGGTTCAGAGTGGTCTCGACAGAATCCAGGGAGCAATTGCCGACATCAAGGTCAATGCCGGGCAACCGGCTGGCGTATTGAAGCTGAGTGCTGCCCCGGGATTTGGCATGGATTATCTGTTACCTCTTATGCCCGCGTTTCTCAAGCGATATCCGGGCGTGACACCTGACTGGGTTTTCGATAGCCGCCCACTGGACCTGATCGCAGGCGGCTTTGATGCGGCGATTGGTGCAGGTTTTGAGCTGCCGCCGGGTATGGTGGCGCGCGAACTGGCGCAAATACATTTGATTGCGGTGGCATCGCCAGCGCTATTGCAGGGCAAACGCCATCCGAAAGATCCATCTGAACTGGCCGGGTTCCCCAATGTGGTAATGCGTTCTCCATTGACTGGTCGTATGCGGACGCAGATCATGCGCAATAGCGCTGGCGTCGAAGTCACGGCAAAACAGCAGCCAATCATGCTGGTCAACGATCCGGATGCCCTCAGTCGCGCCGTGCTGCTGGGCCTTGGTGTTGGCTTGATACCAGTTCCACACGCTGCTCCCCATCTGGAAACTGGCACACTGGTGCGATTGCTGCCAAACTGGTATGGCGATGTCGGAGCGATTTCCTTGTATTTCACCAGTCAGAAACTGTTGCCAGTGAAGACGCGCGCCTTTGTTGATTTTGTTGTCGATGCATTTAGGGAGCAGAAGCTGCCGCAACTTCTTTCCGCTAAATAGCGCAACTCTCTAGCGAATCACCGTCACTGGCCTCTAAGCCTGGTCGTGTCGAGAACGGAGGCGTATTGCCGCTTGGTCCGTCAATCGGCTTGATGATTCTTGAATCTCCAGAACTCGTTGTATTATCGCCGTTCGGTGTTTTGTTTGATTGGCAGGTCTTTAAGCAACGCATATAGAATTTATTTTCTTGTTCAACATAGTCCTAAAAATGTACAGTACAAATCTCTATATTTCATGCGGCAGGGGGCTAGGCAATGGGTGTTCAGATCAATTTTTGGATGACGGGGAAAGACGAGACGATGTTCATTGATCGTCTCCATCAAGATGACGTGGTTTGGACGGAACGTGCATTGGAATTAGGTGAACGCCCGGTCGCTAAGGAATTGAACGAGTGGATTCCCGACGCAGAGGCGCAGTGGGTCATTCTGATTCGGCGCACAGACTGGTGCAGTCTGGCCGTTAAAGATATCGAAAATGATCCCATGCCTCAAATGACACATCGCATTTTCAAGCCGTGGACTATGGTGGGTGGGGGCGACTCGCCAGCCTTCCAGTGGAACACTTGCGCTCGCGCCAGCGGAGGTATAAAACGGGGAAGAATTTATTACGAAACTGACTGGTTTGATGGCAAGCACACGCATCGAAAGCCGCCCGATGCTGGAAAATGGTTCAATCGCCTGGTTGGATGGATCCGGCGTAATAGTGAAAAAGATACAAATAGCGGCAACTACATTTTGCCGGACGCATTTTCCAAACTTAATAGCGGCGATGTGCATCTAGGGCCGTGAAGTTTAAATTCTTCTTCGCGCGGTCCTGGATCGCTTGAATGTTCACACGCCTTAATTGATTGCCGCATTGTTAGGATTATTCATTGCGGTTTTCAATGTTTCGCTCATTGGAAATGTTAATTTAGGTGTGACGAACCATTTCGTGTAAATTTTATTCAATTCACCGGTCTTATATAAATTAGCCAGTTCGATATTAACGATTTTTTTCAATTGTTCACTGTCATTTCGCATGGCTATTCCAATGGGATCCCGTGCCAGCCTGCGTGTGTGCGATCAGCTTAACGTAATCGCACACCTGTTGAGCGTCAAAATATCAATCAAAACCATGGCCTGGCACGCTGCACATCTATCAGCCCGCTATTGCTTGGAGCGACGCAGCCAATGATAGCAACATTAATGAAATCAATACAATATCCTTATTTTCAGAAAATAGAATAGCTTCATCTCATCTCTGTGCGGCCTTGGATTAACGCCAGTTCGACGAGTGATTTGACATTCATTTTAAAAAAAATATGGGCTCGGTGTACTTCTACTGTTCTGACACTGATTCCTAGTTCGCTCGCTATTTTACTATTCGACCATCCCTTAAAGAGCAACGCCAATACCTCATTTTCCCTGGGTGACAAAGTCTTAAATAAATCTTGATTTTTAACATTCAACTGAGCAATTTTGGATTTAAGAAGCCCCTCTTTAATGCGTGCAACCAGTTTTTCTTCTTCGCAGGAATTTTGAAAAATATCGAACGCACCTCTCCTTAAGAGATTCACAGCATCTTCAACACGAATGTGATTTGAAATGAAGATGGTAGGGAAAGTCGTGGCTAATTTTTTTTCTAAAAGAATGGTAAATAACGATAAGGCATTGCCAATATTTTTTTGAGCCTCTATCACGAGACAATCCCCGTTGCTATTAAATAAGAAATCATCGTTGAGACTTAATTGAAATATCGAAAGTGATTCGTAAGTGCAGTACGGTATTTCCTGGAAGACTTTTTTAAAAGTGGATAGGGGATAATTTTTTTTGTCAGCACTTACAATGTGCAGCATGGCATGTCTCGTTTTATTCAATTAGATTCATATCACACCAGTACTGATCCAAAGAATTCACCGGATGAGATCTTGCTGTGTTACTCCATATTTTTTCAATGATTCTCCTTCAAAATTTACTTTAATGCATTGGTGGTTTCCCCATTGTGGAACACCACAATGAGGAAATCTCTAATTACCCTATGTATTTTTCTTTGCGATATTGATCATGCTAATTTTTTAACCAATTAGTAAATCTGAGACGCGATTCGTTTTCATCTAAAAGAATCGATAAAAAATATCAAACAGAGCAAAGGGGACTTATGAAATTATTTTTTACTTGTACTGCTTTATCCATTTCCATTTGTGCGGCGTTTCCAGCATACGCAGATGATGTGTCCGATTTGAAAGCACAAATTCGCTTGTTAAGCGAACGGCTTTCCAATATCGAGAATGCACGTGAAAAATCTACCCAAGCCACACCGGATGTGGCAGCCCCTGCACCTGTAACGATTGCTTATCCGCCTTCCATGCAATTGCTCAATGGCGATACGACAGTATCCCTCTATGGCATTCTTGATGCGACGTTTGCGACACAAAATCATGCTGATAAAACGGGTAACCGTGGAACGGCTCCTGTGGTTTCCTGGATGAGCGGCAATCGGTTTGGTATTGATGCGTCCCACGTCATTGATAAGGTAAGCGGACTCAAAGTCATTGGAAGACTTGAAAATGAGTTTGAATTGCCAACCGGGAATCTTGACACGAATAATGTGTTGTTTAATCGTGATGCCTGGGTTGGTGTGCAAAGTGAAAGTTTGGGGAAAATCACATTTGGTCGACAAAATACATTGCCGCGTGATTTCGCCCAGACTTGGGGTGAGGCCTTCGGCTCTCGTGAAGTTGGTCTGGATGAGGGCGGATGGAACAATAATAATCAAATGCAATACATGATTAATTATGCGGGCGGAGCGAATGGTACGCGGTACGATAGTGCTGTCGTTTGGAAGAAAAAAATGGGCCCCTGGGTTGCCGGTATGGCGCATCAGTTTAATGGCGGCGGCGGATACAGCCCTGGGTCATATACAACGGGCACAACCACTGCCTTGGCACTCGCTTATAACGGCGGTACCTGGAACGTAAGTGGCACGTTGAGCAGAGCTGATGTGGGTGGATTCATACATCAAGTTATAGGGTTTGGTGGTAATTTGCAACTCTCGCCCGAGGTCCTGGTTCGCGCAGGCTATTTCAATAACAGTACCGACCAATCCGTTGTGGGGAAAAGAAAGGATGATGTTTTCACTACGTCCATTACATTTACGCCGGTCTCTCTGAGTAATATGCAATTTGACTTTGGTTACTACAATATCAAAGCAAAAAATGCGGGCTATGCCGCTAACGGAAATACTTTAGGTGTGAATGCCGATACCAGTGCTGTAACAAATGCGGCAGATGGCAAGATGAATACATTTTATACCGCAGCATTTTATCGATGGGATAAGCAGATAGATCTCTATGTAGCGATGGATCTTGTTCAGACGAGTGGTGGTTTTAAATACGGTTTCACGCACGGATTTAATAGTGCGTATGAGCTTGGTACAGGCTTTCGATTCAAATTTTAATCTGGCCGGTAAACAGTTTTCGCTCCGATATTGGTGAGCATATGAATGCTCACCAATACAGCAACAACATAGCGCCACAATTTTGTTCAGCGTGCCGTCGGTATTGTTTGCCCAGAGGGCCAAGATTTCAATTGGTAAAACTCAGTTTTGGAGGTCAATAGCAGCATGAGAAATATAATCATATCGGTACTGTTTGCCGCAACCGCGCTGCCCGCCATACCGGCGTTGGCCGCGGACACAGCCGCCGCTGCCGTGGCGATGGTGGACAAGGGTGTCGCGTACATGCAAAAGAATGGGAGAGAAGCGCTCATCAAGGAAGTCAATGAGAAAAACCCTGCGTTCATTAATGAATACACCTATCTGACAGTGCGGGCCTTGGACGGCACCCAGTTGGCACACCCAACCAATCCCAAATTAGTTGGAAAGAACATGGTCGTGCTTCCTGACGCCGATGGAAAACTATTTCGCAAAGAGATCATTGATCAGGCAAAGTCCAAAGGCAAGGGATGGGTGGACTACCGCTACAACAATCCGGCCAATGGCCAGATCGAAAAGAAATCGACCTACTTTTTTAAGCAGGATGATGTGATTCTGGAAGCTGGCATCTACAAAGGCAAATAGGTGACGGTCACCCTCGTGATGTGCGTCCAGGGCCGTGAAGTCTAACTCTCCATCGAGCGGATCTGGATCGCTTGAATGTTCACGCGCCCTAATTGATTGCGGCATTGTTAGGATTATTCATTGCGGCTTTTAATGCATCGCTCATTGGAAATTTTAATTTGGGAGTGACAAACCACTTCGCGTAAATTTTGTTCAATTCCCCGGTCTTGTATAAATTAGCCAGTTCAGTATTTACGATTTTTTCCAATTGCTCACTGTCATTTCGCATGGTTATTCCTATTGGATCCCGCGCCAGTGAAACGTCTAACATGGCGTATCCACTCGCATCTGCGGAATTCGCCGCAAGAATGGCCAGTTGGACATCGTCATGTACAAATGCGTCAACTTTTCCACTTGCCAAAGCTTTGAATGAATCATCATTGTCATGTGACTTTATATATTGGATGCCCAGATGTTTTTGTGCATCTAATTTTGTTAAATGCAAAGCACCTTGAGCACCTTGATTAAGGACGACTCTTTTGCCTTTCAGGTCATCAATACTTTTAATTCCAGAGTTTGATTTGACAAGAATTTTCGTATCAACAAAAAAGATAGAGTTAGAAAATTTTATGATCTTTTGTCTCTCTTTCAAATTCGACGTCGACCCGCATTCCATATCCACTGAGCCATCTGCCACCTTAGAAATACGGTCGCTAGAAGACAACGAAACATAATTCACCTTGATGTCTGGCATGGAAAGTGTTTTTTTGATTGCGTCAACTATATGCGCACACAAATCCAGCGAATACCCGATTGGCTTGTGTTCGGGATTGGTGTAAGAAAAGGGTAAAGAAGACTCTCTGTGCCCAATCACAACCGTCCCAGTACTTTTTATTTTTTTCAGTACGGGATCCATTTCTTGAGCCACTACATGACTAGTAATTAAAAGCGATGCCAGGAATAACGAAACAAATTTTATTTTATGGAGTGACATGATTTTTCCCATTTAAAAGTACGATTAAAAGTGCTTGCCGGCTCAAATTTCGAGAGACTGGATACGATGGCTTAATGCAGATTGAGTCAAGATCTGCCTGTCCGCTGATTGTGAAAAATTCCTTGTTTGCTTCAGACTGATGTTATGTCCGCTTGTCGGTCAATGTATTCTTTATCCGCATAGAAGCATGATTTTTTCGCATAGGCAATATTCCACAGTGACTTGAGTAATGGGCGGGTATAGAGTCGAAACGGGATAAAGTTACTTGTCTCTGCCAGAAAGGTTATAAAATAGGCAGTAAATCCAAGGCGTATTATGATTCTGTGAGGCAAGCGATGCGTAACACCACACCATTACAGCAAGCGAGCCAACAGCACAATCAACATGAGCCAACACTGCAGCACCTGTCGCTACCAACCAGTCAGCGCGTAGCTACGGTTGTTGATACTCGCCAGCAAGCGTTGACGCATAGACAGTTACAAGAGCGTGCGAACAATAGTCCTCAAGCTTTAGCGCAAGGACGGTTGCAAAAAAAGGCTGATAATAGTCCGCAATCCATGCAACTCAAGGCACATAGCGACTTGCTACAAGCCAAATTCACCGCTACACAACAACAAGCACCAGCATCCGTAGCAAATAAAACCGGCATGCCAAGCCAGCTCAAGGCTGGTATCGAATCATTGTCTGGTATGAGTATGGATCATGTGCGGGTGCACTATAACTCTGCACAACCAGCGCAATTGAATGCCCATGCGTATGCGCAAGGCAGCGATATCCACGTTGCGCCAGGCCAGGAAAAACACTTGCCGCATGAGGCCTGGCACGTCGTGCAGCAGGCACAAGGGCGAGTGCGCCCGACCATGCAAATGAAGGGCGCAATACCTGTCAATGATGATGCCGGGCTGGAAGCGGAGGCCGATGTCATGGGGGCGCAGGCACTGCAAATGGTGGCAATGCCTGCTACAGAAAATGCCTCGCCCAAGTTCAAGCAAGGAAATAATTTTGTGCCTGTTGGTCAAGGCAGTGTGCAAAAAAAGTTGATGATTGAGAATCAGCCTTATTCCTATCAGGAAGGGACGGAAAGAATTCACAACATGGGAACGAATAGACCACACACGTTCACTCCTGTAGACAAGCCCAAGGCGAAAGAATTGTCATCAGATTTATGGAAAAGGCAGTACGCTAACGTCGCTGAATTCCAGGATCATATTTCTGGGCAGCCAGTCAATTGTGGGCTGTTTCCATCCCTGGGCTTGTGGTACCGACTTCCATTTAATCCTGGAACGCCTTTTGTGCTGGCGGAAAACCATGCGACTAAAGTGACGCCCATCATGATAGAGAGTAATCGTAAGGGCAGCATTCTGCATGAGAGTAATGGTGTCATTCCTATCAAGTCAAAGAATGCAGCGCAGAAACCTGATGGCGTTACTGGTTTTCATAAGACAGCAATGGAATCCGTGATCGCCAAGACGATGTTTGGTGTGGTATTTCATCCAGCTGAAAGTATGCAACCTACTAAAAAATCGAGCCACGAAACGGAAACGGCTTCAGTATGGCTAGGGAAATACGCCAATGCCAGAGTCAAAGGTAAAGACGTGCACAAAAGGCCCTATTATGAAAATGAGCGACGCGTAAAAGTCATATTAGGTGAAAATTCAGACGTGGCTTACAGTTCAATAAACACGATGTTAAGAGTTAAAGCACAGTTTGATGAAGAAGCAGATAAGTACATTAAGGAGTCAGACAAACCAGCAGCAGTTAAATTGGTTAAAAAAGCAAAAAAATCCCTGCATCAGTGGTGGGAGGCGATGCTGAAAGTGCGGGACTTGTATGCAGCACTGAACAAAGATGCCGGTGCAATAAAAAATAAAGAAAAAGAGATCGCTGGAAGAAGTAAAAATCTTGTTCCTCAATTGAGGAATTTATTCGAGATGGAGTATAAACCTCAGATTGGTGGCCTGGAAGAGCGGAAAGATGCTGCTAATGAAATAGGGCAAGAGGGCGAGAAGGGGGAAACTTTAGCAATGCGGGATTTGGCCATGTTGACCGTTATCCTCAATAAGAAGAAAGACGGTTGGGGGGATCACGAAATGATCGCCATGGGGGCGGACCATGTGAAAACACTAAAAGATCCACTGACCGATAAGGCGAAATTGAAAGTGATAACTAGGGAAGAATTTATTAACGATAGCAAGAATGCACTTTAATCTCCAATTGGAGAATCACAGCAGAAATCTAATTGGTAACGATCAGATTCCACTATAAAACGGTGTTCGCAAAAAAATGACGAATGCACTAAATCTTGATGCTATTCACCCTTGTTGATGAAGTCCGGTTGACCCAAGATTCGCGTTTACTCAAAACCGCTTCGTCAACGTCATCTGATCCCCCTCGCGGCGCATATCCATGCGGTTGAGGAAGGACATGCCCAGTAGGGGGGTGGTCAGGCCATTTTCGATGACGGAAGCCTCGACCTGATGTAATTCGACATCACCGACCTTGATGGTGTCAATCTTGACCAGATAGGTGTCCACGATGCCACCGGCAGTGTTGGCGCGGCCGGGGCGGCCTTCTTTGTATTTCAAGCCTATTTTAACGGCTTCGCTGGCAGGCAGGGCGATCAGGCTGGCACCAGTGTCGACCAGCATGTTGACGCTGACGCCGTTGATGACGGCACGGGCGATGAAATGGCCATGGTCGCCAACTCTCAGCACGACCGAACTGCTGGAACTGGCGGCAGAATGGTGCACCGCCTGACCGATGATCAGTACCTGGCGTTTACCGTTGATGATGACGGTGGCCGATTCACGGTCGGCATCGACCAGTTTGGTGTCACCATTGATGGTGGCGCCGACGGAATAGGTCTTGGGTGCTGCGCCGTCCACGACCAGGATGGCTTTGCCTGGAAACAGGCCAACCACGTCGATATCAGTCGCCAGACTGCTTCCTGCTGTGGTCAGCAAGGGCAACGCGGTGGCCATTGCCAGCAGGGTCTTGCGACCTGATAAACCCGGTACATGTGTCAGGCGCATAATGGCTTAATCCCTGAAGTTGTTAAATTCCAGCGGTAAATCCTTGATCTCTTTGCGCAGCATGGCCATGGCACCCTGCAAATCATCACGTTTGGCACCGGTGACACGTACCGAATCGCCTTGGATGCTGGCTTGCACTTTGAGCTTGCTGTCCTTGATAGCTTTGACAATTTTCTTGGCATCTTCGGTTTCTATGCCGTTTTTGACCTTGATGCCTTGCTTGACCTTGTCGCCACCAATTTTTTCGATTTTGCCCAGATCCAGGAAACGTACATCGACATTGCGTTTGGCCAGGGTCATGGTCAATTCGGTACGGACCTGGTCGAGATGGAATTCGGAATCGCCATAAATGGTCAGTTCACGGTCTTTTTGCTCTACCTTGGCGCTGCTGCCTTTGAGGTCAAAGCGGTTGGTGACCACTTTATTGGTCTGGTCAATGGCATTCTTGACATCCACCATGTTGGCTTCGGATACGGTATCAAATGAGGGCATTTTGCTTCCTTGCTAAAAATATTAATTGAGGACCTGGCCAAAACAGGCCCTCCAAGGTGCTACAAGGCTTTGGGGGCAATTTTGAGTCAGTCCTATAAGTAACTGGTAACGGCATTTTAGCAAATGCAAGCAAGCTAAAGAGCGCTAAGGCTATAATTTCGGGTATATGACGAATTTATCTACACTTCAGACAGATTATCCTCTGCAAAACCTGAATACTTTTGGTATTGCCGCCCGTGCCCGCCAGTTTTTGCAGGTGGAAAGCCCGGCGCAACTGCATGCCGTGTTGGATGACCCCATGTTAAGTACCATGCCGCGCCTGATTTTGGGCGGTGGCAGCAACCTGGTGCTGTCGGACCAGGTGGATGCACTGGTCCTGCAAATGTGCCTGAAAGGCAGGCACATCATTGATAACAATGATGAACATGTGCTGGTGGAGGCCGCTGCTGGTGAAAACTGGCATGAATTTGTCTTGTGGACCTTGCAACAAGGTCTGGCCGGGCTGGAAAACCTGTCACTCATCCCTGGCACGGTCGGCGCAGCGCCGATACAGAACATTGGTGCCTACGGGCTGGAAATGCAGGATGTCTTCGACAGTCTGACAGCCTTTGATTTTGTGACCGGCGAGACGGTGCAACTGGACAAGGCAGCTTGTCGTTTTGCTTACCGCGACAGCATCTTCAAACACGAATACAAAGACCGCATGGTCATCCTGGCGGTGCGTTTTGCCTTGCCCAAGCCGTGGCAAGCCAGGTTGGCGTATGCTGATGTAGCGCAATATTTAAGTCAGCACGACATCAGCGATCCTGCCCCCGTCGATGTCAGCAACGCTATCATCGCGATACGCCAGGCTAAGTTGCCTGACCCGGCGCAGATAGGTAATGCAGGCAGCTTCTTTAAAAACCCGGTGGTATCTGGTGCAAAACGCGACAGTTTGCTAGAGGTCCACCCCAAACTGGTCAGCCATTTGCAAAGCACGGGTGATTATAAGTTGGCCGCCGGTTGGCTGATAGACCAGTGTGGCTGGAAAGGCAAGCAACTGGGGCGCGCAGGTGTATATGAAAAACAGGCGCTGGTATTGGTCAACCGTGGCGGTGCCACCGGTGCCGACGTGCGGGTGCTGGCCAGTGCGGTGCAGGCCGATGTGCTGGCGAAGTTTGGCGTGATGCTGGAAGTGGAGCCGGTATTTGTCTAACGCTATAGCAATACCCCATCCTTCAATCAATTTTGTCACAACAGGATAGTGAATGTCAGAATTTTTACCCGTTAGTGCCAGTAATGATGACCAGTTGGGCAGTCAAGATGATAAGCCTGATCATGATGCAGAAGAAGGGGGCGTGAATGCGTCATCCATGCAGCGCTTGTTGACAGAAGCCTTGCGTGTCAGCGTCTGTCGTGTGCCGCGCTGGGATGGCATGCCTGCTTCGCCGGGCTTGATTGCTGGATTGATGATCTTGTATCTGTTGACGCACATTGCTGTGCAGCGCGTGATGATCATTGGGCCTGCACAGTTTTACTGGCAGGTATTTGCGTCTGGCTGGTTTTATTTTGCTGCACTTGCCTGGGTGTGTTATCGCTTGCGGCCAGTCCGTTTAAGCTTGCATCAGCGCCAGACATCCTCTTCTATGGCACCGGATGCCAGCCGTTTATTCACTCTGGCATTGGCGCAGACGCTGGTGTTGAATGTGGCAGTGTGTTCTGTCGCTGCGTTGCTGATCCGGGTGGGCTGGTATGACTTGACTGGTTTGAGCTGGCGCATGCAGTGGCTGGTTTATATACTACCCCCTTTTCTGATCTTGCTGATACAACTGCTGTTCTGGTGGCGAGCAAGTGATCGCCGCAAGATGATAATGCTGTCCGTTATAACGGTAATGTTGGTGGCGTGCGGGCTGGATTTAAGCACGCGCTCCATGACCTTCTGGTATCCGCGTCAATCCGCCAAATCCAATGAAGACGCAAGCGACAAATCCCCGGAAATCACGCAGGAAATATTTGAGCAACAGGCCGCATTGCTGACTCAAAAACTGGCCGAAATACAGCCACAAAGACCAGGTACAATAGATTTGTACAGCCTGACCTTTGCCCCTTACGGTGAAGAAAATGTCTTCCTGAATGAAACCAGCATGGTCTCGCAGGTGATGGCCCAGCGTTTTGATGCGCAGGGGCGCAGCCTGCAACTGGCGAATAACCCTGGCACCATGGCATCGCTGCCCTGGGCCACACCGCTGAACCTGCAAAGAGCCATTGCGCATATTGCTACGCGCATGGACGTGAATGAAGACATCCTGTTCATGCACCTGTCTTCGCATGGTGCCAGTGACGGCGAATTGTCAGCTGGTATGTGGCCACTGACCGTCAATCCCGTGACCCCGACAGATTTGAAGCAATGGCTGGATGATGCCGGTGTCAAATACCGCGTCATTTCTATTTCTGCCTGTTATGCAGGCAACTGGGTGGCACCGTTGTCAGATGAAAATACCCTGGTGATGACCGCATCAGATGCGGACCATACCTCATACGGTTGTGGCAGCAAATCCGACCTGACATTTTTTGGGCGTGCCATGTATGACGAACAGTTGCGCAAGCAAACCCTGTCATTTGAAGCAGCCCATGCAGCAGCTCGCCCCATCATCAAACAGCGTGAAGAAGTCGCGGGCAAGTCAGATGGTTATTCCAACCCGCAAATAGCGGTTGGTGCACAGATACGTGCACGGCTGAAATTGCTGGAACAGCGTTTGCAGGCGCAAAAGCCGCCAAAGACAGGTGATATCGCCATGCTCAAAAAGCCTGCCGCCAATGATTGAAATCGTCATGAAGCAGGTAGCGCTGCGGCCAAAGCTGTTGATGTTTGATCTGGGTGGTGTCCTGATTGAAAACGACACCTTCAGCCGTTTGCAAACTCTGCTGCCACAAGCCATGGCATTACCTTTATTGAAGGATAAATGGTTACAGTCATCGGCAGTGCGTGGTTTAGAATCAGGCAAAATCGGACCGCAGGAATTTGCCAGCCGCTTTATCCAGGAATGGTCGTTACCCATGGATGAACAGGCTTTCATCGCCGAATTCATCACCTGGCCACGTGCTTATTACGCTGGGGCACAAGCTGCAATGGCCACTTTACGGCAACACTACAAGCTTGCCTGCCTCAGCAATTGCAATGTCTTACATTGGGAGAAATTCGCCACGATAAGGCAAGACTTTGATGTGCCCATGTCATCTCATCTGTTGGGCGTCACCAAACCCGATTCCGCCATTTTTGAAAAGGCTCTGGCGCTGTGTGGCATGCGTCCAGATGAAGTCTGGTTTTTTGATGATGCGATGGCCAATGTGCAGGCGGCCACCAGACTGGGCATCAAAGCCTTTCATTGCGATGGTTTTGATGCAGTTCAGCGCTGTCTGGGTGAGAACGGTATCAATACCAATTAAGGCTCGGTCCTGCCGCTGCTTCTGTCATACCCGCGCCGACGGATGACGCAAGCAAACAACTACCGTCAGGTCGTTCATGAATAGCGACATGCGTCGCAATGGCTGCTGAATTTACACCAGACCTTATCCGGGTTCGCTCATCCTCAATTTTCCCTGTTATTAAGCACAAGTGTGTGCCTAATCGGCAATGGGGTGCATCTCCCGCCTTTTATACTTTCTCTTGGTCTGAGACAGAAATGATTTAGCAAAAAATTTTACCTGGTCTCCCGATAATGTTGATGGAGCTCATTGTGCGTTCAAGAAATCTTCTTCTGAAAATCATGCTGGCATCGGCACTCTTGTTGACCGGGGGCGCACAGGCATTTGCCGATAATCCGGCACCAGAGGACATTGTGCTCGGGCAGTCTGCCCCTTTGACTGGTAGCTTTAGCGAGTTGGGCAAGGCTTATCGTGATGGTGCGTTGCTTTATTTTGAAAAAATCAATCGGCAGGGCGGTATCAACGGTCATCAAATCAAGCTGCTGACTTTTGACGATGGCTATGTACCGAAGCAGGCAGAAGAAAATACCCGAAAGCTGATTACGCAATATGGCGTACTTGCCTTGTTCGGGCATATGTTTACCAATACGGTCAAAGTGTCTTTACCTATAGCCACAGCGGCACAGGTGCCGTATGTAGCACCGTATGCGGGTAATGATGAGCTTTTTACTGTTTTTAATCCCTATCTGTTTATGACGCGCGCCAGTTTTTCTGCTGAGCTTGATACCTTGATCAAGCAATTTTCCATCATGGGATTAAAGCGTGTGGCTTTGATACGTTATGAAAGCGCATCTGGTGCCGCCCTTGAAAAAGAGCTGGCTGGCAAGATACAAATGCTCAAGCTGGTGCCACTGGTGAGCACATCAATTAGTTTGCAGTCAGGCGATTTTCACAAGAATATCGATGTACTGGTGCAGGCTCGTCCGGATGCGGTGATATTGGGCGTGTCAGGAAAAGATGCAGTTCATTTCATTCAACAATTCAATAAGGCAGCGATTGCCAAGCCCGTGCAATATTTTGCCCGCAGTCTGATCGCAGGACATCAACTGGTGGCAGAGCTGGGCGAAGAAAGCAGGGGTCTGGTCTTATCACAGGTGGTGCCATCGCCATTCAATGGCAAGACACAAATTGCCCGTGAATATCAGACGACGCTGAATGCAACGACCAACTCATCGCTGAAGATGACCCCAAGCCACGTTTCACTTGAAGGCTTTATTGCCGCAAAGGTGATGGTGGAGGCGCTTAGACGCACAGGCAACAAGCTTACACGGGCAGCTTTGACTAAATCACTGGAATCCATGCATGACTGGAACTGCGGTGACTTTCCCATCAATTTTGCTGCGGGTAACCATAATGGTTCACACTTTGTAACGGTGACCGTGATTGGTGCTGGAGGACATTTTATTGAATGAACTGTTCAGTATATTATGCTGCTAGGCCTTAGTGATGAACAGGCCATGGCTTATTTATATACGCCCGAGTCAGACAGCAGACCATTCCAAATCTTTTCAGCAATTGGATGTGCACTGTTACGCAAGCGACATAAAGAGATATCAAAGCTGACACGCATGCTGGCGTCACCGACGATCATCAAGTTGCCTTGCTTTCTGTCGTCCAGAATCAGACGCTGCGGCAACCACGCGACACCAGCACCACGCTTTGCCATTTCCAATATGGATTCGTAAGAGTCTGCCTGAAATACCGTTTGCAAAGCAAGTTTCCGGGGTAGTTCAGAAAGATGCTTTGCCAGCACGCCGCGCAATGTCAGCGACGTAGAATAAGCTAACCATGGAATTGGCGAGCTACCAGAAACGGAGATGCGAAATTTGGGCTGCCCTTGTGCATTTGGTGCGCTGACGGGTACCAGCAATTCACGTTCCAGCGTCATTGTTTCAAATTGTCTTGGGTCAAGCAATAGACGTGTGGCTGGGCTTGAATAGCTTACCAGCAAGTCGACATCACCAGCTGACAGGTGTTTGATCGCCTCTTGTGCGCCACTGGTGGTGAGCGAGACAGAAAATGGGCCAAACCGCCGGTTGACAGATTCATACCAGTCAGGGAAAAAGGTATTTGCCAGGGTGCGTCCGGTCGCTATGCGCAAGGTTTCGTCCTGGCGGCTGGCGGTATCTTGTACTTGCGCCTTGGTGGCGTTGAGTACGTCCAGGGTATGTATTGCTGCGTCAAGAAAGAGCAGGCCCGCCGGTGTAAGTGACACAGGCTGCTTGCGTTCTACCAGACTTGCACCTACCCATTCTTCTAGCGCACGAATACGCCGTCCGAATGCGGGATGGGTAACAAAGCGATTTTCAGCCGCACGCGAAAAGCTGCGCGTGCGTGCCAGTTCAACAAAATCTTCCAGCCATGTCAATTGCATGTTGAGACCCCAGGGTAGTAATCAGTTACGGCATGATTACATGCTTACTTGCCTTTGTAGATACCTGCTTCCAGTATCATATCGCCGCTACGTACAAAATAGGTTGCCTTCTTTTCCAATTCTTTGGTTTCCGGATTATTGTAGCGATAATCCACCCACCCCTTGCCTTTGGTTTTTGCTACGTCGAGGATTTCTTTCCGGTAGAATTTTCCGTCTGCATCCGGGAATACCACCATATTTTTTCCGACTACCCGGGGATTGACAGGGTGGGCAATGGTGGTGCCATCCATGGCGCGCAAGGCAAGATAGACATTCCCTTTGATGAACAGCGGATTTTTATTGTTGACTTCTTTGATCAACGCGTCTTTGCCATGTGCATCAAGGTAAGCCAGCCCTTTGTTGACAATAGTAATGGCATCTTCAGCAGTTTCTGCAGCAAAAGCAGGGGCAAAGAAAACCATCATGAAGGAAAGGAGGAGCCATTTTAATGTTTTCATGAATATATACCTTGAGAATTTTGGTGACATATAGCTTGCCCGCGTATGCATGTGAGCAGACCTGAGCTTGAGTACCGATGCATGGCACTCAAGCTGACAGGATGAAATTCCGGGCTGAAATTTCAGGCTAGCCTGCATTGCTTAAAAATAGTGACGCACACCCATGTTCAATACTTTGTCAGTTGCACCGCCAGTCAGTACTTTGTATTTTGCAGCACCATCATTGCGCAACTGCCCGTAACTGCTGTACAAGGCTGTGCGTTTTGACAGATCGTAAATATAGCCAATGGCAAGCTGTTCTGCGTCTGCATTGAGCACGGCCTTATCCGTTTTTTTGATATATGAGAAAACAACGGTCCCGGCCTCGCCCGCTTTTACTCTTGCACCCAGCAGAAGATCGCGCTGATCAAGCGGGCTGGTGGTGCCGAGTACGACGCCTTTTTCCCATGCATAGGCAAGATACAAAGTAGCCCAGGCAATTTGCACATTACCACCTACCAGGGTCATCCTGGTTGCGTTGGTATCGGCCGCATTCCGGATATTCTGGTGTGTCACCACAATATCCACAGGCCCACTCTGATAGCCTGCAAAGCCCGCTATCGTGCTGTTCGCACTGGTATTGCCAGCGACTTCACCAGCACCATATTGCAATTCACCACGATAACCGTTCGCGGTGTAGCTGTAGGTGAGAAGATTGTCAGTGCGGCTGCCGTTATAGCTGAACAGACGTGACGAATCGCCTGCCATGCCAATTCTGAAGGGATCGAAAGTGGCGTTGTTGGCATAAACCGGATTGACCTGGCGACCCATACGCACTGCGCCAAAGCTACCTGCGATGCCTACAAATGCCTGACGATTAAATAACCTGGCAGCATCTGCTTGTGCGCCAGTGTCGCTGCTAAGCCCACTTTCCAATTGAAATAGGGCGCTTAGTCCGCCGCCCAGATCTTCGCTGCCTTTAAAACCAAGGCGGCTGCTGTTGAGAATGCCGCTGTCCATTCTGGTGACAGACGTGCTGCCATTGTTTTCATGCACGATACCATTATCAACTACGCCGTAAATACTGACGTTTGATTGGGCTTGTGCTAAGCCAGCGACTGAAATTAATGTGGCAATGGTAAAAAGACTGGCTTTCATAGGATGACCTTGTATAAGTAATTGTTGGAAGAAACGCTTGGAACATGGGGTGAAAATTGGCCGGTATTTCAGGACGCTGCTCTGGTCCGCAACATGAGCGGATCAGCTAGTTTGTGTAGGCGAGTCGGCTGACACTTCGTTGTCGGGGATTTTTTTTGCCAGACGCATCACCGTTACATTGGGGCCAAGGTGTCGCAATGACGGCTGAACAATGACGCAATCGTCGTACGGCGTGCGAATGGCAAGATCACCATCTGTTGCAATGGTTGTTCCTGCGGTTTCAATTACTTCGAGTCCGCGAAAATCTTTGCTGAATGAAAAGTCCATCGTTCTGGCGATGACCGGCTCTGTCACATGCAAAAACCGCTGCTTAACTGGATAAGCCAGTTTCAGTAAATGGGCCAAATGCATTATTTCCATCACCTCTGTCACCGCCAGAAAGCGACAGGCGATATCCAGCGCAACGTCTTTGCTGGCAGAAGAAAAGTGCTGACCTGTTTCTATCAACAGCGCATTTTTGGGGCTGTTGACTTCGCCGAACCCGCCATAGTCGCGCATGCGCTTCCCGTTGAGGTGACCCGTATCGGCAATCACATGGGCAGGCACACCAATTTGTGCTGCGAAGCGCAGACCTTTTTTCAGCGGACCACTCATCATCAGCGGTGGAGACTCTTCATGCATGGAATGAATGTCGAGCAGATAGTCAACACTGTCGATGATGGGTCTGAGCTCGCGCGCACGGCGCAATTCCACACTGTCGTCCATACCGTCTAACTTTGACGCTGACCAGACACGGTTCATGTCCTCATCAATAAAGCGGGAGGCATCCGGGTCATTGATATCAAATTTGAGATAAGCAGCAACGTTGGCAAAACCGAGCGTGATACGGCCCTTCAAGGGTTTTGGTCTCAGACGCAACAAGGCATCGACGGCAATTGCACCACTGACTTCGTTGCCATGTGTGAGCGCCATGACCATGACGTGTGGGCCAGCAATACCACTGTCAAAAGTATGGATGTAATCCACACCGGTATTGCTTTTCTGCCATCTTGAAATGTCAGGAAATTCGACCTCGATGGGATAAACAGGTAATCCGGCGCGAATCTGATCCAGGGTTTTCATGTAAATAATTCCAAAAAAAGACAAAGGGGTACCCAGCCTGCAATGCAGGAAAATGGGCAATCAATAGGAGCGGTAAATTAAGGGGGGTTTTAAGGGTGGTAAATTGAGTGGCTTAAACCAGGGTTTTGCGTTTCATGCGCCGGGCAAGCGCCAACACTGCCACGACACTGACGGCAGAAGTCGCCATGACGTAAAAACTCGGGGCCATCTTGTTGTCGGTAGCTGAAATCATCCAGGTGACAAGTAGTGGTGCAAATCCGCCAAAAATGGTGACCGAAAAGTTATAGCTCAGTGCCAGCCCTGTACCACGTGTATGGGTGGGGAAGATATCTGACAGCATCGCCGGTATCGGGCCAAGACAGGCAGCAATGAGCAAGCCCACCAAAAACTGCACGACAATCAAGGTGGTGACCGTAGGCCACACATTAAGCATCAAAAACATCGGGTAAGAAGTGAGGCCAACGAGCAGCAGTGCAATAGACAAGACTTTGAAGCGGCCAAAACGATCAGACATTGCCCCGAACATTGGTGCAGTAATCATCAGTACCACGCCTGTGATCATGGCACCCAAAAATGAAGACGTGGCTGGAATATGCAATTGTTTCAACGCATAGGTAGGCATATACAGCTTATGCACATAATTGAATGCTGTTGCACCTGAAACCACACCGATACCCAGCAAGAGATTGACAGTGTCATGCATCAGCACTTGGCGTAATGGTGATCTTTCCGCTTTGACTGCTTTCACTTTCTTGAATTCAGGTGTCTCATCGATCTGGTTGCGTATATACAAACCAACAGGTCCGACCAGCAAGCCAAAAGCAAAGGCAAGTCGCCAGCCCCAGTCATTCAATTGTGCATCGGTCAGGGTGTAGCTAAGCAGCGCGCTAATGCCCGCAGCAAGTACTGTCGCCAGGCCCTGTGTCGATAATTGCCAACTGGCGAAAAAACCACGTCGTTTTCCATCTGCATGCTCAACCATATACGCGGTCGCAGCACCAAATTCTCCACCAGTGGAAAAGCCTTGCAACATTCTGGCAATAATAATGATGATGGGGGATGCGATGCCTATTTGTGCGTAGGTCGGCGCAAATGCAATCATCCCTGTTCCTGCCATCATGATGGTAATGGACAGTGTCAACGATGGTTTGCGTCCGGCGCGGTCAGCGTAGGACCCCAACATGATCGCGCCTAGTGGGCGCATGATAAAAGAAATGCCGAACGTGCCAACGCTGAGCAGTAAAGAAGTGGTCTCGTTTTCTGCCGGAAAAAACAGCTTGCCCAGAATAATGGCGAAATAGCCATAGATAAGCAGATCATAAAATTCAAGTGCATTGCCGATACTGGCTGCGCAAATTTCCTTCCATGGGTGTCGCTGTGCGATGTCGTGGGGTTCAACAGCAATTGATTGCATCTGTGCTGACATGTAAATACTCCGGCATTTTAATCAGCTTCCTTTCGCACACATATGGTGTACCAGGAAACACATTTAATAATTTCAAAAAAATTTGTCCGGGTGAATAACGGTTTTTGACTGATGCTGATGTCAATATTTTATGTCACCGTATATCGATATAAACAAATTTCTCTGGGCTTGACCGAGTATAGTTTTGAGGTAATTTGGCTACTGTGCCGTTTCGGCACTACATCGTGCTTTCTTGCGTGATGGTGGTATTTGAACATCTGTGGCGAAATGCAAATAATTATTTGCAAGGAGTCTGCCGCAGAGTGAAGATACGCGCAAATGAGGAGTAGAACTGAAGAAAATGCCGGGTCAGCCTTCGCATCATTTCATGGTGAATTAACCGGCAGAAAATAGCGGAGTTGTGGTTTTTAAACCAAAGCGGCAATTGTTGTTGCCAAGAACCGTGTGGTTTTCAATATTGGTGGCAACAAGTATCGTTTGATTGTTGCCGTCGCTTACCGCATCGGGGTGGTGTATATCAAATTCATTGGCACCCATGCAGAATATGATGCCGTGGATGCAACCACAGTAGAACTGGAGTAAAAAATGGACATTCGCCCGATTCACACAAAAGAGGATTACAAGCGTGCGCTTGCAGAAGTTTCACGGCTGGTGGATCTTGACCCGGAAGTTGGCACGCCAGACGGTGACAAGCTGGAGGTGCTCGCTACTCTGGTAGAGGTTTATGAGGCCGTGGAATATCCGGCCACGCTTCCAAGTCCGATCGATGCAATTAAATTCAGAATGGAAATGCAGGGCTTACGGCCTGCTGATATGACGGATTATTTTGGTAGCCCGTCAAAGACGAGTGAGGTATTAAACGGGCACCGCAGCTTGTCGATACAAATGATTCGTAAGTTGCACAAGGGGCTTGGCATGCCTCTGGAAATTTTGGTTCAAGAGGTTGCGGCATAGCTTTTTTATTGAAAAACTCATTAAATAGGACATTTTTGGCCGTTTATTCGACATGGTTTTTTCGCAAATGTCTCTCATCGGCTTTGATGTCGCTCAGGAATGTTTGTTGGGTAAACAATCGCTAAGGCTCAGTCTTGCTGCTGTCCCTGTTATATCTACGTATACGCATGACGCGTTCGCTGCCGGCAGGGTGGCTCGACAGGTAAGGGGAAATGCCGGGGGCCAGGGCATTGAGTTTTTCAAAGGCGACGGCCAGGTGTTCGCGGGCGATGCCGTTGGCGTCCAGCATTTTCATGGCGTAGTCATCGGCTTCGGTTTCGGCGTCGCGTGAATATTTCAGGTCCAGCATCAGCGTCGGTATATTCGCAATCACCGCCGATACATCACCAAACAACAAGGTCGCGGTGGCACCCACTGCCGAGCTTTGTATGATGCGACGGGTCAGGTGACGTTCATGCAGATGTCCCAGTTCATGCGCCAGCACACCCATGATGGCATCGTCGTCATTCATCAGTTTGATGATTTCATCGGTGATGATGATGTCGCCGGATGGCAGGGCAAAGGCGTTCGGGCCTATGGTGCTTTTGCGGAACACCAGGTGATAGGTGGGGCTGTCGCCGCGTGGTGGACGCAGCCGCTGGAAGCGTGCACTCAGTTCAGCCTGCCTGGCGACAGGCAGTTCAGACGGTTTGAAAATCTGCTTGTCCAGAAAATCCAGCATGCCATTACCGAGCTTGCGTTCTACTGATACGGGTACAGCAAATGCCGCGACGCGTGATATGGCTGGCAAGCCATACACGTAGCCCAGTGTCAGTACGATGACCGTGCCTAGCAATGCCGCCAGGGTGCCGGTCCAGCTTTGCTGGATTCGGACCACGGTTGAATCCTGATAGCCGGTGCTGTCGAGGATGGTATTGAAGGTGGCGTGATCGGTAATTTCCAGATAGGCACCATCGCTGAAGGTGACTTTACGTGCAGCATGGCGGGTACGTTCTGATACCCGCAGTTCCGTCAATGGGCAACTGCGGGTGACGCCTTCGCTCTGGTCATTCGTGATCTCGCGCACATAAGCGGTGTCGCCCAGCACCGAAAAACTGACCCGGTGCAGGCGCGAGGATTTGCCATCAAAATAGATGGCGGTAACTGTGTTCATAGAGATAAATCAAAATCCAGTAAATCGGCCATGCCTTCGCCGGTTGCGTTGACTTGTTCTTGCGTTTCGGCGATGAAATCATCAAGACTGCCATTGACTTCCAGTTGCAGGCTTTCAATACGGTAACGCAAGGCACGAATTTGCGCAAATGGTATGAACAGGCCCAGCGTCAATACGATGCCGATGACATTGGTGATGGCGATGAAGCTCATGCGGCTCCAGGCCAGGTTATTTTTGAATTGATGATCACCCAGTTTGGTATGGTTCCAGATCAGGTTTTGCAACAGGGTCAAAAAGATTGGGTAGATGGAAAACATCCAAAAATACAGGACGAACATAAACAGAGCCATGGATGATATCGCACCCAATACCGCACCGGGCCCGCCATGGGTGTGCCCTGCAACTGCAAACAGGGCCGTGAGCGTGCTGCCAAAGACGATACAAATCACGATCACGCCAGCAATCATGATACCTATGCCCAGCAGATAGGCTTTATAAAACTTGCCGACCCCGGCATCAAAAGAAAAATGCGTGCTGCCGAAACGGCTCTCATTATGCTGGAACTGCTTCAGGCGCTGGTGAAAGAACGGTGCCAGCAAATACAGGCTTAAACCCATCAGGAAAGGCCACAGCAAGAAAGTGGTATAAGCCTGCCCCGCCGTACCCCGGAAACCAAAGCGTATGCCGCGATAGCTGGAGTTATACAGTTTGAACTGCAGACTCTTCCAGACCAGCCAGGGCATGATGGCAAGCATCAGGAACAACATGGTAAACCCCAGGCCAATCGAGAATTTGAAAGCCAGTTGGTACCCAAAGACAAAGACGAAGGCGACGATACGGCCCTTGAGAATGGCGATGGCATTGCCGTGGTATTCAAAACTGCTGCCACCCAGATGGGTGCTTGAATACAGGTAACGGTTGCGGCGCACCTTGGCCCAGGCGGAATAAATACCCAGGGTAAGGATGGTCAGCAATAAATTGACGATCCAGATACGGAAATACTCGCTGCCGCTGCCCTTGAACTCAAGTTGCAGTGTCCCGCCTGACTGTGGCTGACTTACTGAAAAGCCATTATTTTGTAAGGTATCCATGCTTGTGTTTTCCCCATGCACTTATTTTTTTGGAGCATGGACAATCGCATGGGGTTGGTATTAAGTCAAGTACATTAATGCACTACCCACTCTCCGTAGCCAGCTTTACCACAAACGGCGACGGGTGGATGGGTAATGTGTCTCTACGGCAATGAATGACAATATGGTTCAAGCTTAACGAATCTTTTTCCAGATGGATATAGCGGTCGTCCCATTGCCACTGGCACCAGCCGGGACACGATAGCTCAGGGTGTCACCCTTGAGTTCAAATTGCCTGGCCTGTTCGCTGCCGTCCCAGTTAGGGAAAGAGGCATGTTCGATGCGAAAGATCATGACGTTGCGTTCCACATCAATAAAGCAGCGGCCATAGTGTGAGCTGGTGTCGAGTGCAGCGGCACGGAATTCATTCTCTGTCCCTTTGCGCTTGTCACCTAGTGCAAATTTGGTCCGTTCTGCCTTGTAGATTTGCAGGGAATAACGGCCAGTGTCATCAATGATCAGCAAACCCTGTGGATTGGCTCCAAAGGTTTCGCCACGGGTACCATCGGCATGGATTTCTGGTGCACCTGTCAGTGCCCAGGTGCCGGTCAGGCGTTTTTGTGCCTGTTCATTCTGGTCTATATCCTGCTGCATCACGGCGCTGGCGGGCAGGCTGATGCAGATGACGCTGGTGACGCAGATCAGCATCAGACTTTTGAAATTGGCAAATGAGCGTAATAATGTGTTCATGGTTATCCCTGGTGATTGGTGTCGATATTCAGCAGCAATTTGCCGCTGGTCTTGCGTGATTCGAGGTCAGCATGCGCCTGTGCAGCCAGCGCTAGCGGATAGGTGCCGCCTATACGCGGACGCAAAATGCCTTCGCGCAGCCAGCCAAGTACGCGTTGGCTGCGGGTCGCCAGGCTGGTGGCATCGGCCACATGGTGGGCGAGGGTGGGGCGGGTAAAGAACAGCGACCCGCTGCGGCACAGCGTCATCGGGTCTATCGGTGGCACATTGCCGCTGGATTGGCCAAACAGCACCAGCGAACCCAGCGGGCGCAATACCGCCATGCTGCCCTGGTAGGTTGTCAGCCCGACCGAGTCATACACAACATGTACACCTTGCTGCTGAGTCAGCTCTTTTACTGCATCGACAAAATCCGTCTCGGTATAGCTGATGACATGATCGGCCCCGGCCTGACGCGCCAGTTCTTCCTTGGCGGCGGTCGATACGGTCGTCAGTACAGTGGCACCCTTGTGTTTCAATAGCTGTATCAGTAGCAGGCCAAGACCGCCAGCACCGGCATGTACCAGCGCCCGGTCACCAGCCTTGATCGGGTAGCTGGTTTCTGCCAGGTATTGCACGGTGACGCCCTGCATAATGACGGCTGCTGCCTGCTGGTTACTGATGTCATCCGGCAGGCGTACCAGCTTCCAGGCTGGAATGCTCAGGTATTCTGCATACGAGCCGGGCTGCGACAGCCAGGCCACCCGGGTGCCTGCAGACAGCTCGGCATTACCTTCGACCACGATACCAGCCCCTTCAGTGCCAGGGATGGCAGGCAGAACGGCTGGGTTTTGCCCATTGCGTTGATAAACATCGGCATAGTTGATGCCAGCAATATCTACCCGCACCAGCACTTCTCCTGCTTTTGGTATTGGTGTGGGCAGGTCGGTCAGTTGTAAAACTTCCGGGCCGCCTTGCGTCAGTATCTGTATGGCTTTCATTTTTACTCTCTGTGTAAATAGAATAGGACTTGCGTTGTTGCACATAGCTTAGACAAAGAGAACATCAAATAAAATTACTGAAAAGTTCGCCTGGACTGTGCATAATTGCACCATGATGAATTGGGACGATTTACGGTTTTTTCTGGCACTGGTCGATAGTGGTACGCTGACCGGGGCGGCGCGTCGCCTGCAGGTGGAACACACTACCGTGGCACGCCGCATCGATGCGCTGGAAGCTGCTCTGGGCCTGCGCCTGTTTGATCGCCTGGTGCGTGGCTGGCAATTGACGGTGGAAGGGCAAAACCTGGTACCCCATGCGCGGGAAGTGGAAGAGCGCTGGTTTTCATTCGAGCGAAAAGCCCTGAGTGAAGGGCAAATGGAAGGGACGGTGCGTATTTCTGCCGCCCCCACGTTGACATCATTTGTGCTGGCCCCGAACCTGAAAAACCTGCATGCCGCCTTGCCTGGTCTGGAACTGGAATTATTTGCCGAAAAACATGAAGTCAGCCTGGGCCGGCGTGAAGCCGATATTGCCCTGCGCATGTCACGTCCGCAAACAGCGGGCCTGGTCATCAAGGCGGTGGCCACCATCCAGTATGGTTTGTACGCCAGCAAAAGCTATTTGAAAGGGCGTGACCGTAGCGACTGGCAATTTGCCGCCTACGAGAAAAATTCTGGTACACCCCATCACCAGTGGTTGGAAAAGATGCTGGATGCCGACCAGTCCCAGATACTGTTACGTAGTAATGATCAACTGGTATTGCGTCAGGTGGTGGCGGCTGGCCTGGGGGTTTCAGTGTTGCCGCATTACCTGGCCAAATGCATGGTCGGCCATGACTTGCAAAGAATAGACGACCCGCCTTGCCCTTTGCAGCGCAAGTTGTGGTTGGTTATGCATGATGATGTGCGCCGTTCTGTGCGGGTGAGGGCGGTGGCTGATCAGCTGATTGCGCTGTTTGGCAGCTCTGCTGTGCAGGATATGCTAATCTGAACTTGTGGACTGGACAGGTATTGCAGGCATACCTTGCACTGCAACATCTATGTGTGAACCGGGTATCATGTAGCTTTGGTTTGGTGAGTCACTACGCAAATGAATACTTTACTCATTATCGATATGCAAAATGCCTGGCTGAGAGGGACCACGCCCCGGTATGGTAAAGAGGGGATCATCGCCCGTATCCAGCATGCAATAGCTGTCACGCGCCAGCATGGTGGGCAAATCATTTACATACGTCATTCCAACGATGATGCCATGGTGGGGACTGATGGCTGGGAAGTCATTCCCGAGCTGCCCTTTGTGCCGGGTGATGTGTTTGTAGACAAGACCGCCTGCGATTCTTTTGCTGATACTGGCTTGTACAACCATCTGAAAATTACCGGCGCGCATACCCTGATGGTCTGCGGGTTGGCGACCGAGTTTTGTGTCGATACCACCATACGTTCTGCCGTATCCCACGGCTTTGACGTGATCGCCCTGTCTGATGCCCATACCACCGGCGACAGACCACATTTAAAGGCCGAAAAGGTCATCGAGCACCATAACTGGGTGTGGGAAAATCTGTCCACCCCTGTCAACAGCCGCCTGATGGTTCGTACTGTAGCTGAAGTGTTTGGTTATTATTAGGACTTACGCAAAACCGCCCCAGCTGCGTTGCAGCTCCTGGCCGTACTAAAGTACTGTCTTCGTCGCTACGGTGTAGTCGGGGTTTCAGACAATATATTGTCTGCCGACTAACGAACCTCCCTTGCAAGGGAGGCTTCCTAGAGGCGATAGGTGTAGTCGGGGTTTCAGACAATATATTGTCTGCCGACGTAACGAACCTCCCTTGCAAGGGAGGTTTCCTAAAAGCGATAGCCCTTGCTGGGACAATTTTGCGTAAGTCCTAATTATTGGATGTTAATGGCAAATTAATAATGATGTGCCGCGCTACCTTACGCTGTGGATCGTGGTCCTTTTGATAGCTCACACCTTTTTTTATACCCGTCTGCCAGGTAAATACTTACCTCTGATTCATTTTTTTCTAATAAAAAATTAAACTTTTAAGCATTACTACCGTTAATGATGTTAACGCAGTAGTCCGTTTTGATTTTTTACCATGATAGTCGGGGAATGATATGAATATCAGTCAAATAACAGGCGGGGGCACCAGCATCTCTGCTGTTGAGCCTCGGCAAGATGTTAAAAATACACCCAAGCCAGATCCTTTGGCACAAGATGCTTCTTCTGACAATGTGGCACCGGCGAAAGATGCTGCACAGGCAGTTGCAATCAGCACTAGTGAACTGAAGCAGTCTGTAGATAAGATTAATCGCTTTATCGATTCCAGCAATAGTGTGAATTTAAACCTGGACAGTGGTTCTGGCAAAGTGGTTGTACAGATCGTTGACCGAGAAACCAATACCGTGATCCAACAGATTCCTTCTGCGCAGGCGCTGTCCATTGCTAAAGATCTTGGAGGTAAAACAGGTTTGTTGCTCGATGCCCAGGCCTGAGAGGGTTAATGCGTGATTTTGACGTCTGACCCCGGTTTTTGGCGCGCCCAACTGGGCCGCCCTGTTCTTGAAAGACTGGGTGTGGCACCTGCCGAGGTGCTGGCCTATGTTGCCGCTGTGAATGCAAGTCAGCAATCTGGCAGCGACCCCGCTGCATTTCCCATTGCCGCAACATCACCTGAAGCGGTCGTGCTTGCCCCCGATTTCCTGGCTGATGTACAAGCCGCCATGGCAGAAATGCCGCCATCCCTGTTAACGCTGCTGACCCGCCCCTTGCTGGGTGTGTATTTTGCCCGTGGCCTGGGTTCATCTGCCCTGACCGATGTGGTCATGACCGCAGACGGCCAGCAACTGGGTATGGTCTGTCTGATGGATGCCGATGCATTTTTACACCGGGCCGCCAATGACTGGGCTAGCTGGAAAGAAAACACCCCCTTTCTGCCGCAAGACCAGTACCGCATCGATGTCGTCATCGAAACGCCGGACAACGACAGCCGCAAAAATGCCATTCAGTTTTTATTGCTGCATGAGTTTGGCCATGTCCTGACCGCCAATAGCGAATACCTGCCTGACTGGTGGATAGGTTCCAAACGCTTCAAATCGACGGAAGAATACAGCTACCTGTCGCTGTCATGGCAAATCGCCATGAGCGGCGATGTCATCCCCCTGTTGCGCAATGATTTTCCGCAGCGCAAACACCTGCACTTTTACACTGGCGAACAATTGCCGGGCGAATTGATACCCGAGATTTATCAAGCTCTGCAAAAGACCAGCTTCCCCACCTTGTATGCAGCCACCAATGTCTACGACGACTTTGCCGATGGCTTTGCCAGCTATGTACACCAGGTCATGCTGCAACGTCCGTTTGAAATCAGCATCAGGCAAGGCGGACAGGAAATCATGCAATTGCGTGACTACTGGTCTGGCCCCAAGGCAAAGGCCAAGGCCGGTGTTTTTGCCGGGATGTTTGCCAGCGACTAATCCGTCTGCACGACAAGCTGAAGCTATCAGGTTTTAAAAACTTGTCGTTCGATCACCACAAATAAGTCAAACTGTATTCAAATTGCCTTACTGCATCAATAAAGCTGTAAAAACGCCTGTATTCCCTGCTTTATTCGTCCTACTCTCATAGATAATTACTGCATGTATATGATTGGGAACAGGAATGGCAGCATCGGATAATGAAACGCTGGACCCCAGCGACTGGAAGGCACTGCGGGCGCAAGGACATCGCATGCTTGACGACATCCTCGATTATGCCGAACACATACGCGAGCGGCCAGTCTGGCAACCGATACCGGACGAGGTAAGTGCGCAGTTCAGGCAAACCCTGCCTGCTGGCCCCAGCGAGCTGTCGGCAGTGCATCAACAATTTATGGACCACATCCTGCCGTATTCGGTAGGTAACAGCCATCCCGGCTTCATGGGCTGGGTGCATGGCGGTGGCAACCCTGTCGGCACGCTGGCGGAAATGCTGGCGGCGGGCCTGAATGCCAATCTGGGTGGGCGCGACCACATCCCTATCGAAGTCGAAAGACAAATCACCCGCTGGGTCAGTGCCCTGTTTGATTTCCCGGACACGGCCAGTGGCCTGTTTGTCACCGGCACATCCATGGCCAATTTTATTGCCGTGCTGGTGGCAAGGGCAAAGGCGCTGGGCACGCAAGTGCGCAAACAGGGTCTGGCAGCTTGTACACCCAGGCTGGTGGCCTACACCTCTGCCGGTGCCCATGCCTGCATTGCACAAGCCATGGACATGGCAGGGCTGGGGACAGATGCCTTGCGCGTCATTCCCATGAATGCGCAGTTTGAAATGGACACAACCTTGCTGCAGGCCACCATACAGGCTGACCGTGCGAATGGGCTGACCCCTTTCTTTATCGCCGGTACCGCAGGTTCAGTTGATGTTGGCGCGATAGATGATCTGGCTACGCTGGCAAACATAGCCCAGCAAGAGCAGTTATGGTTTCACATCGACGGTGCCTTTGGGGCGTTGGCCATGCTGTCACCAGCTTTGGCACCGCGCCTGCAAGGCATACAGCGTGCTGATTCCATTGCCTTTGATTTTCATAAGTGGTTGCAGGTGCCGTATGACGCCGGGTTTATTCTGGTGCGTGACAGCACGGCCCATTACGACACCTTTGCCACGCCCGCCAGTTACCTGCGGCGCGAAGCAAAGGGTTTGGCAGCCGGTTCACCCTGGCCCTGTGATTTTGGCCCCGATCTGTCACGCGGTTTTCGTGCATTGAAAACCTGGTTCACGATACAGGTGTATGGTACAAATCAACTGGGTCGCATGATCGCCCATACCTGCGACGTGGCGCAATACATGAAGCAGGCTATCCTCGCCAACCCCAAACTTGAACTGCTGGCCCCGGTCGCATTGAATATTGTCTGCTTCCGCTACCGCTGTGCCAACCCGGATGTGGTTAACGCCAATATCGTCGTGGCCCTGCATGAATCCGGTATTTCTGCACCATCCACCAATACCATCAACCAGCAACTGGCCATCCGTGCGGCCATTGTCAACCACCGTACCCGCACTGAAGATATCGATACACTGATCGCCGCTACCTTGCGTTTTGGCGACCAGTTCAGCAGCACAGACCAATATGCAGCAAGCAAACAGGATGATATCCACCATGAGTAACCAACAGCAAAACCAGGACAATACGCCCATGCAAAGCAAACTGATCGGCCTGGCACCACTGATGCGCAAGGCATTTGCAGGTGTAGACATGAAGCCGCTAGGCATGGAACTGATTGCCCATGCAGAAAAATATCCCAACGATGCCAATGCCATGATGGACCTGGCAACTACCCTGTTATTGCTGGGCCACCGCGACAACGCCCTGGCCACGCAGATGGAAGCATTAAGGCTGCAACCCCTGTATTCTGTGCCGTCTACGCATGAAACAAAAATCAGATTGCTGGCCCTGATGACCGACGGTGATTTAATGGCCAATACCCCGCTGGAATTTCTGGTCGAAGATTCAGACATCGCGCTGGACCTGTTATACGTCGGTGCTGGCATACCCGCCATAGAACAACTACCCGAACACGATGTCCTGTTTGTGGCAGTAGGTGAAGCCGACGACAAGCGTGAACTCTTGCTGGATTTGCAGGCGCTGGTGGACAGCTGGCCACGACCCGTCATCAATTCACCAGAACGCATCACCCATCTGGGACGTGACGGTGCCTGCGCATTGTTACAGTCTGGTGAAGGCATAGAAATGCCGACTTCCATCCGCATAGACCGGCCCACGCTGGAAAAACTGGGCACAGGTGAGATAGAACTCAGCAGCTTACTGCCGGGTGATGATTTCCCTATCATCGTGCGGCCCCTGGGTTCCCATGCAGGTCATGGCTTGAAAAAAGTCATGTCGCCCGACGACATTCCCGATTATCTGCAAGCCGTACCCAGCGATGAATTTTATATCGCCCGTTTTGTCGATTACCGCAGCGCAGACGGACAATTCCGTAAATACCGCATCATCCTGATCGATGGCAAGCCCTATATTTCTCACATGGGTATTTCCAAACACTGGATGATTCATTACCTCAACGCAGGCATGACCGAAAGTCAGGAAAAACGCGATGAAGAACAGCGCTTCATGGAAAATTTCGACACCGACTTTGTGCCGCGCCACCTGACTGCTTTTGCCGAAATCACCCAGCGCCTGGGGCTCGATTACGTAGGCATAGACTGCGGCGAAACCCGCGATGGAAAATTGCTGATATTTGAAGTGGATAGCGACATGATCGTGCACGCCATGGACCCGGTAGACATGTTTCCCTACAAGCAGGCACCGATGAAAAAACTGTTTGCCGCATTCAGGGACATGCTGCTCAAGGCCATGGCCGCAGCACCTGCTGAGTGAGTCCTGATATTGAATGTGAACCCATGCATCATGCAAGGATGCGCCACGCCATAACACGTTTTACGGAGCAAGATCGCTCATGTCCATGAGTACCAAACAAGATTTACCCACGCTTGACCAGTTGCTGGTTGATGGTGGCGATGCCAGGCTGGTTCTGCAGGCCGACGGCACCAATAAATACGGCTGTGCTGCCGTGCCTTTGAATGCACACGACCAGATGTTTGCTTTTAGCTCGGCCACTGCATCCAGCATATCTGCCCATGCCTATGCCGCCGCTGCACGCATGTACACCAGGCTGCAGCAAAGCGAGCAGGGCGCGTATGCAAGTTACGCCAGCGAATTGAACCAGGTCCGGCAAGAATTGAAACAGTTGTGCGGGCTTGAACAGCGCAGCGATGTGGATATAGTCTTTGCCGCATCCGGCACCGACCTGCACCTGATCGCGGCCCAGTTGTGCGCCAGCTTATTTAGTTTATCCAGTGCACGCGCTCTGGTCATCATGGCAGATGCCAATGAAACCGGCAGTGGCGTCCCGTCTGCGCTGACGGCCCGTCATTTTAGCGAACGTACTGCCTTCGGTGAACAGGTCAGCACCGGTAGCCACATGGCGCGAGCCAAAGCGCTTGATGTCGTCAGCATCAGCTTGCGTCAGCCAGATGGCACAACGCGTGACAGCCACGATGTCGATAGTGAAGTCGAAGCGCTCACCAAACAAGCCATGCAACGCGGGCAAGCCGTCATGCTGATTTTGATGGATGTCAGCAAAACCGGCATGATGGCACCGTCCTTAAACACCGTCATTCAGTTGCGACAAAATTATCCACAATTGCAAGTGATGGTCGATGCCTGCCAGTTCCGCCTGTCTAACGCCAGCCTGCATGCCTATCTGGACCAAGGCTTCATGGTGGCAATGACAGGCTCCAAATTTTTATGTGGCCCCAGTTTCTCTGGTGCACTGTTTTTGCCGAATGCCATGCAGCCAGGCTTGAAAGCGATTAGCTTGCCGGCATCCCTGCATGCCTATAGCAGCCGTGCAGACTGGCCATCTGACTGGGCCGGAGCACAGGGTTTGCCTGCACGCCCCAATTATGGCTTGCTATTGCGCTGGGTCGCCGCGCTGGAAGAACTGCGCGCTTTCCGGGCCTTGCCCGATGCCGCCATCCTGGCTTTTATCCAGCAGTTTCAACATGCTGTCTACGACTATTTTGCCAGCCATCCGTCGCTGGCCCTGTTACCCGTGGCAGCACCCGACCGCAGCGCCATCATGGCAGGGCAGGGCTGGGATTGTTACACCACCATTTTTTCGTTTATGCTGATGTCGCCAGCCACATGCGCATCCGGCAAAGCACCGCCATACAGCCATGACGACACGGTTGCCATCTATCGCCATCTGCAAAAAGAAAAAGGCATGCAACTTGGCCAGCCTGTCACCTGTGGTATGCACAATGGCAAACCCGTCAGCGCCTTGCGTTTGTGTTTAGGGGCAAGACATATTGTCGCTGCCATCCAGAAAAATCAGGCTGGCACCATCATTGCAGCGGCATTGACGGTGCTGGAAGAGGTGCAGCGGGAGATGGCGCTGAGGCAGTCGGTTGCAGTAGAAAATTAACTCATTTTGCATGCTCGTTCGCTTGCTTCGCCCATTGTGCGTAGGTGCGGTCTGCCATATTGCGTGATTCACCAAGAGCTTTGATGATTTGCTGTTGTTCCGGTGTTCCTTCCCAATGTCCGGGGATTCTGGCAAGAGTGAAAAGGACGTAGAGATTGACGCGATAGGCAGAAGGGTCTTTTTCTGGGCGAATTGCCGCAATCAGTCTGTCAATGACCGCCTTTTTGTCTTTCGCATAATCCCGAACGAGGGCATTACTGACATCTCTCCTGGTCGGGCCATTGAGTAATTCAACCAGAGAATCGCTTGTAGCAACCACCTCAGCGACAGACGAGATTTGAGGGCTGACAGCATTACTGTTTTCAGTCATGACGGCATCAAGCGCCTTGCGGCCATCTGCCCAGGTTGCCTTTTCTGATTCCTTGGCTTGTTGCTCAAGCCCTTTGAATAGTGCATCTACGATGTCAGGTGGGTAGGCGAGAATCATGACTTCACGAATTTGTATCTGGTCTTTTGTATTCCCGGAAAAGATGAGTTCTCTATTTGTCGACACGTAATTTGCTGCATCGGATCGCCATTTCCTATTTGCTTCAAATTCAGCTTGTGATTGCGCGCGCTGATTTTGACCAGTTTGTTGAGCAAGTTCTTTTTCTTTTTGAGAGGAAGAAATAGCGACCCCGCTCAAGGAGACAATAATGGCAGCCAAAGAAATTGCCGCCGTAATCAATGTCGTTGAATTTCTATATAGAAAATCTTCGTCTCGTTTTGCCCGTTTTTCTTCAAGCTCAAGCTTACGTACTTCCAATAGATACATAGCGCTGTTTAATTCGTCCTCAGTCATACAGATAACTCCAGGGCAGATGTAAGATTTCTTAAAGTGTTGTCTATTGGTAAATTAAACCAGTATTAAAAATATGGCAATATTAAATTTAGTTTTTCAGGCGATAAAGTTTTTGGGTGTTGTTTGTGTGGGTGTTTTGAGCCAGGGCTAGGGACGCACGTATTTCTAGATTCAACTGCTTAACTGAATTAATCCAGTTCAGTTAATTTCACTTAGCTTGTGATTTTCCAGAAACTTCAAGAAAGTTTTCGTGTGCATCGGATGCATTTGTATTGCAGCAAGAAAGAACGTCTGGCCAGCGCAAAGCATGCGCTGGCAGGATAGGTAGCGATTTAATGAGCGCTTATTGCATCGTATTTTTAGGTGCTGCATCACAACCCATTGATCTCAGGTTGCTTTCTATCGCCATCTGCAAAAAGAAAAAGGCATGCAACTCGGCCAGCCTGTCACCTGTGGCATGCACCACGGCAAACCCGTCAGCGCCTTGCGCCTGTGTTTAGGGGCAAGGCATATTGTTGCCGCTATCCAGAAAAATCAGGCTGGCAACATCATTGCAGCGGCATTGACGTTGCTGGATGAGGTGCAGCGGGAGATGGTGGAGCGGAGTAAAGTGACGGTGTGAGTATTGATAGCACGATGCAAGCTGTCGCTTGCATCGTGTGATTGAATTTCATCATCAGCAGCCACATCCATACATAAATGTATCGCTGCCCAATACCTTCCATGCGCCGTTGATATTGACCAGTACCAGGCGATACCAGCGGTCGTCTGTTGTGGTGGTACCACCCAGGTCACCTGGACCTTTTCCCTGTCCTTCCCAGACTGCTATATCGGGAATGCCGTCGCCGTTCAGATCGTAGTGTAAATAGGTGCCACCGATAAAGCCAGTTTTTTCACGACTAAGCTTCATAGGTATTTCCGTGCGCTTGACCATGTCTGTAGGTAATGGAGTCGTGGTATAGAAAGCATATAAACTGCCTGAAAGATTGTTTTTCAATATAGCTTGCCGACCGACGCGACTATAGTGTTTGTAACGGCTGGTGTCATCATTAAAGTAGTTCCATATACTATTGCTGGCATCACCGAATGCAAAGCCAGGTGCAAAGCCTGCACATTCTTCTTCATCGACGTCGCGCCACAAGACTTCAGTCCCGCGCATCACGCTGGCCTTAGCTTGCAATCTTCCGTCGCGGAACAACTGGACGCGTTGTACTGACTTCACAAGCACTTGTGTGCGAGATAACATATCGTACAGCCCGGCATAACCCATTTCCTCACCATTTTTCGGTGGGCGACGAGGGCTTACCAATTGGCGAAAGATAATGTCAAAGCGACCACTAGCTTGTTCAGCTGATGAATCGGGTGGTGCCAGTTCTGCCTCACTGCGAAATAATGAGGGCTGCACTTTAGGGAATTCCAACTCACGCAGTAACCGGAAAATATGACCCATATTATCGCCATCACTGGAAGAAGATGTGTCGAATTCCGAAAGTCTTATTGCAGTTTTCAGTTCTTCAGCGACACGATCGGTTTGATCTTCACGTCGCGAGACTTCATCGGGAACTTTTTTTCCCTGTGCTCGCAACTTGATTGATTCCCTGATTAGCACAAGATCTTGCGTAGCCTTGCGCTTGATCTCTTGCCAATCCGCAAACGGTTCCGGTTTCTTCCCTTTTATTCCAAGCGCCAGATGCGCTTTCATTTTTTCCAGTGCTTCATCACGTGGCCATGGGCCCTGTGGAAGTATCTCGGGATGTTTGGATTTTAGGTAAGTAGCGTAATCTTCCAATGCTTGCCAGCTTGGTTCCAGCCAGAAAGCACGTACAGGATCATAGGCGCTGGATGGTGCGGCATCTGCAGAACGGTATCCGCGCACATTCGCAACCACGGTCGGCGTGGTCGCCAGATAGCGGCAGGCCGTATAGCCAGGTGCACCGCTAGCGGGTTGAACCTCGCAATAGCCGCTGCCTGGTTCTTCACGCACTAATTTTACTACTGTGTTCAGCGCCAATCTGCTGATAACAGGCGCATCCGCGCGCGGTGCTTCACGCAAGGTCAGGCCGGTGCCACTGACCCAGCGCTGTGCTGCATCAATCCCACCTTCGCCCGCCTTGGGCCGGGCGATACGTGTGGCACTCAGGTATTTGCAGGCGACATATCCATATTGTCCTTCGCCTTCAATCATACAGAAACCGTCATATTCGTTCTTGTCTTTCAGAATCAGCTCGGCACCCCGTTGCAACGTGCCAATGACTTTTTTTTCCAGATTCGGCCCCTGCCGCACTCGCAAATCATCGACCATAACCCAACGCGGTGGTTGCTGTGGAACCTGGGCGTAGGCACTTGCCTGCATCAATATGGACAGGGTAAAGGCAGCGACTGCCATGAAGGGTTGTAATTTCATCACTGTCATTTATTGCATCGTATTTTTAGGCGCCGCATCACAGCCCATTGATTTCAGGTTGCTTTCTATCTCACGCTTGTTGCGTGTCAGTTCATCCATGGCACTGCCCTGGCCGCCGGTGCGTTGGGCGCTTTGGACGGATGCCAGTTGTTTGCGTACCTCATCACACATTGTCTTGGTGCGTGCGGCATCGGCGCTGGCGCGTTTGGCGGCATCTGCCGGGCTTTCGCCCTGGGTGGCTTTGCGTTCTGCCGCTTGTGTGCGTTTAGCCGGGTCTTCTGGGACAGGGGCTGTACCAAACTTGCGTTCGTTTTCTTTTTCTGCCATGCAGTCGTTTTCTATGCGGGCGCGAATGTCGAGGGCATTGCCGCGCTGGGCATAGACATCTGCAATCACTCTGCGGCGTTCTGCTGTCGTTGCTTCGTTCATTAATTTGTCTTGCTGGGCACCACCTTCACGCATCCAGATTATTTTTTTGGCTTCTTCACCGCGTTGCACACAACTGGCGTCCAGCGGTGGTTTGTCCGTCGGTGCGCTTGTCACAGCCTTGCCGATGATCTTTTCTTTTTGCCCATTCTCGCAAGGCTTGTCCTGGTAGCTGCTGCCACAACGGTACATTTTTTGTGCTATTGCCTGGCCGGGCAAGGCGCTGCCAGCCATTATTAACCAGACTTGCAGCAGCAAGGGGGCGAGCAGGCTAAGGGGGCGAATACGCATGTTGGCATACCTGTGGAGGTGGATATGAAGACGTAACTTTAGCATTCTGTACTGGCAAATGGGGCGTTGACAGGGGCGAAAAGTGCAGCGCATACGTCAAATGCGGGGCTTTGATAAAATAACAACCCTCGTGGAGGAGGTCAGATGATGCTCATCCTTGCTTGACATGTGTTTGATTTTTGGATGATAATCAACATCTATAAGATGATGGCTGACATCTAAATAATTCGACATCAATCCTTTAACAGGAGTAAATGATCGTGAACAGAGCAAGCAACGCAGTGGAAGACATGGGCGATGTGGCAGAGGCAGATAACAAGACGGAAGCCTTGTTGACCGCATTTGAAGCCATGGCAGAACACCATTATGTGGATAGTGACGGCGTGCGTATCCATTACGCAGCCATGGGACAGGGGTCATTGCTGGTGTTGTTACATGGCTTTCCTGATCATTGGCTGGGTTGGTGGCAGGTCATGGCGGATTTGTGTAGTGATCACCGCGTGGTCGCTTTGGATTTGCGTGGTTATCACCTCAGTGACGCGCCGACAGATTTGCAAGCCTATGCGCCCGTCAAACTGGTGGCTGATGTGGCTGCTGTCGTAAAACGTGAAGGCGTGGACAAGGCGACATTGATAGGGCATGACTGGGGTGGCTTCATTGCCTGGCATGCCGCGATGCAGGCACAGCCGTGGCTGGAAAGATTGATCGTGCTGAACATGCCGCACCCCTGGGCTGTCGCACGCGAGCTGAGTAATAACCCGCGGCAGCGTGTTGCCAGTGATTATGTGCGCATGTTCCGGCAACCACAATCGCATACACAGTTGCCGCTGTCACGCCTTGGTGCATGGATCAAAGACCCGGCTTTCAAACGCCGCCATAACCAAGCCATGGCGAAATCCAAGCTGGAAACCATGCTGCATTATTACCGCGTCAACTGGCCAGCAGAGCCGTATTTCATGCCGGGCGGCATGCCACCCAAAGTGATCGTGCCCACCTTGTTGATACATGGCATGGACGATCCTTATGCCTTGCCCGCCGGTCTGAATGATGTCTGGCAATGGGTGGACCATGAATTGAGCATACAAACCATTCCCGGTGCCGGTCATTTTATTCAGCATGACAATGCACCACAGGTAGTGCGTATCGTCCGCACATGGCTGCACCAGCATATTAGCCGCAGCGATCAGCAAACCACCGCATTTCCAAACAAGAAAATGCATTCAATTTACGCGCCAGGTGAAACAGGGGCTGTCGCTGGAAGCGACACCTTATCTGCGTGAGGGGGGCCGATAAAATTCAGTCGGGTGCTGCCGCAAATAGATAGCAGAAAAAGAAATAAGGTTCCAGGCAAAACCTGGAACCTTATTTGCTACAGCTTACAACAAACAACTTATAAATTACAGCAAGTTCAAGACATCACATAGTCCATCACTTAATCCGTGGCAACCAAAGAAACGCCGCTGATAGTGGCATAGGCTCTCACCATGACGTAATACGTACCGGCAGTGGGGGAAGTGATAGTGATGCTTTCGCTGTTGGTGGTGCCATTGGATCTTTGCAGATACGACGTGGTCGTTGGTGCGGATCCCAGTTTCACATACAGATCAGCGTCCCCAGTACCACCGCTGGTTTTAAACGTCACCGAAGACTTGCCAGCAGGTACGTCGAAGGTATACACCGCGGATGCACCTGTTGCCAGGCTGATGCCGGTGACCGGTACACCATTACCCAACACATTACCCGAGGTGCCAGTCTGGTAGCTGGCCACCAGGTTGATACCGCTGGAAGCGGTATAGCCATTCAGCAAGACATAATACGTGCCTGCCGTTGGGGATGGGATGCTGATGGTTTCAGTGCTGGTGTTGCCGTCTGATTTTTGCAGATAAGTTGTGGTTGTTGGTGTGGAACCCAGTTGCACATACAGATCAGCGTCCCCTGTACCGCCCGTTGTTTTGAACGTCAGATTAGTGGCACCAGTCGGTACAGAGAATGTATAGACCAGGTTACCGCCGGTAGCGACAGACAGGCCAGTGACTGCAACATCCTTGGTCAGGGTATTGGGTGGTGGTGGCGTTGTTGAACCCATGGCAGACGCAAAATTTGCCATGTTCAGACTGCCATAACCACTGGCATAATCCCAGCCTGCCTTGGCACTGTAACCGCCATTGCTGCCAGATGTGACGTCATGGAACATGCCTGGTGTGCTGGCAGCTTTTTGGTAAATCGCTGCAGCAGGGAAGGGCAGGCTGTTATTGTTCATCGACTGCACACGTGCCCAAAAGCCGGTGAAGATCGGTGCTGCCAGACTGGTACCACCGATCTGCTGGTTGGAACCGTTGACAATCACCAGTGCACCACTGGCCGGGTCAGCATTGAATGAAATATCTGGCGCGCCGCGTTTGGTAGAAGACCCCAAAACGCCTGCAGCAGTTTGCCAGCTAGGTGCTGATTCCGTCAGGGATGGACCGCCACCAGCGCCACCGTTGGCGCTTTGCTGACAGCTGGATGCTGACGTGCAAGACCAGACCGATTCAGATACCCAGGTCGTACCCGACGTATTGAGCAAAGTACCGCCCACCGAGATCACATACGGTGATACCGAAGGATAGCCTTGCGATGTACCGGGGCCGCCACATTCATAAGCGCCCGAATCACCGGACGAAACCGAGAAGGTCTGGCCCTGTGCAACAGCGGTCTGGAAGATCTGGTCATTACTGGCCATGACACCAGAATTTTGTGCATCGGTTTCGCATTCACCCAAAGACACATTGATGGCCTTGGCCACGTTGTCGGTGACAGCGCGGTTATAGGCAGCAGTGATGTCGGCATCGTTGAGTGTGGTTGCTGTGTACAGGATCATTTTCTTGATCGTGCCACCGGCAGTTGCCAGCGCATCCTGGGTATCCATATTCCATTCACCCACACCGGCAGTGTCAGTGCTGGCAGAGCCGATGGTGACGGTCTGCACGTTCACGGCTGGATAACCGGCACGGCTGGTGAAGGTGTTCAGGTCAGCAATCGTTTGCGTCATACTGCCTTGAGTAATGATGCCTATCGTTGCGTTCACTGCGCTAGGCAAACCGCTGGCGTTGTAGATGGCAGAAAACTCGGTAGGATTATGCCCTGTGCTGGCCAGCGTATTCGCGTTGGGGCGGACCAGATGTGTGTGGTAGGTGTGCAAATCTTGCAGACCATGCACGGCCAACACCGTATCCGACAACGATTGCGGTATCTGTGCGTCACTCAGGTTGACGTGCACTGAACGCCCCCCTACCGAATAGGTATGCAGATCGGTATTGAAGGCTGTTTTTACCGTTGCGGCTGAACCGTCAGCGCTGACCAGCGTGCGGTTGTCTGACACAGTGATATTGACGAAACCGCTGCTTTTCAAATGGTCAACCACTGCCTGCACCTGGGCTGCTGTTGGTGCATAGCGCGCCATGAAATCTGCACTGGAAATGGGTTTGACATTTTTACCGTTCATGATGCCCGTGGTCAGGGTATCAAGATCAGTCTTGTTGCGCAGTTTAAGTGCCACCACCACATGCGTGGGCGAACCCGATTGCATGAGCGTGGCGACTGATGATGTCGCCACGGTGGTTGGTATCCGGGTGGCCTTGGTTGCCGTCGGCGCCCATTGTGCCTGGGCAGCGCCGCACAGCATGGACAATGCTAGCGAGACACCTGATAGTAGTTTTAAATTACCGCTGATACGCATTACTTTCTCCTTGTTTTTTTGATGCGAAGAATATGACCGGCACCGTTTTAGCGATGCCGGCCAAGCTCAGTACACCCACCCCCGATGTTGTTGGAATCCGGGACGGGTATGTAGATCAAAACTGTGTGTAAGCACCGCTTTGACCCTCCCCCATATGAACATCCAGACAAGCCAGCATTTGATCAATGACTGACTTGCCTTTCCGCTCCGACTTGCCATACCAGTCATTGATCAAATTCCTGGCATTGCAATTTTTTAGGCAATAGTTATCCCACTCGCAGGTGAAGACGCCTGCAAGACTATTGGCACTGCTTAAGTTAAATACAATTCGTTAAGTACAATTCAGAGACAATTCAGCGACAAATAAATGACAATCAGGCGGCAATTAAGCGGCAAAATAAAGCGACCGGAAAGCTGCCTGTAAGAAATATGTCGTTTTGTAACAAAGGCCGATTATTAACATTGTTTAACAATATGTCAAAAATTATAAGCAGTTGCGATTTGGTAAACATTCTCTATTTTTTTCCTTGATTTTTAAGAAAATGTGTTTCTTTATAGACAAAAAATGGCATTTTCATGGTAGGAATGAAATGTTTTTATGAGGCAAAGTGGTTGTGAAATTGCAACAATGCTTATGGGAATCTTGCTTTTTTTAAAAAACAAGAAAATGGGTCTTGATGTAGATAGGGCAGAAATAAGGGCGAAAGTCAGCTTGCTGAATGCACTGGGGCAGTGCACAAAGCGGCAATTAGACACGGCTTGATGCTGAGAAGGCGATGCTGACGAGGCGATGTTTGTCCGAAATAATATGCTGGACATAAATCGACGGCTAAATTTTCCTCCTTTTCCCCTCCCTTTCAAGGGGGAGTCAGGATAGGGACGGGTTTCGGTTAACTGCTTAAGAACCTGTTTGACGGCAGGCTATTTCCCTCGCTTATCGCCCACCCGATACATCCACAAAGCTGCCGGTGATATACGACGCTGCATCGCTCAACAAAAAGCATATGGCTGCTGCCACTTCCTCGGGCGCGCCACCACGTTGCATGGGGACGCCGCTTTTCAGTCTTTCCACCCGGTTGGCTTCGCCACCATCAGCATGCATGGTGGTGTAGATCAGGCCGGGTCGCACGCAGTTGACACGTATGCCTTCATTCGCCACTTCCAGTGACAGACCCTTGGTCAGGGTATCAATGGCACCCTTGGTCGCTGCATAATCAATGTATTCATTCGGCGAACCCAGCCGTGCCGCAGCCGACGACACATTGACGATGGCACCACCTTTGCCGCCATGCCTGCCTGACATACGTTTGACCGCTTCACGACAGCACAGAAAATAGCTGGTGACATTGGTGCTGAATAGACGGTTGATGCGTTCAGCCGTCAAATCTTCCAGCCGGCATTGCTGCATCAACATACCGGCGTTATTGACCAGTGCATCCAGCTTGCCCAGTTGCTGATCCAGCCCGGCAAACAGGCGCACGACTTCGGTCTCAATGGCGACATCGGCCTGTATCGCAATGGCAGTGCCACCTTGTGCAAGTATGTCTTGCACGACTTGCTGTGCAGCGTCGTGATTGTGCAGATAGTTGATGCACACTGCATAACCGGCGGCCGCCAGTTGTTGCGCTGTGGCAGCACCAATACCACGGCTGCCACCGGTAACCAATGCGACTTTTTTCATGGCTTTTTTTTTCCTTGTTTTGTACATCAGATTTTGCACGTCAATCATGCAGGAAATATCTCATGCTGAAACGGTAACAGGGGTGAAGATTTTTCACCGGTAAGCCGGGAACAGTAGGGTCTTTGGTATGCTCTTTTTTGCTAACCAAATGTGCAGATTTGCACAGACGATTCAACAAATATCGTAAAAATACAGTGTATCTTGTATTTGGAAATTAGTGATTTTCTCTGATTTCAACCTGCACAGGTCCGCATCTGTTTTTCCCAAAAATTCAGATGCTAAACCAAAAAAACAGGAGACAAAAACTTCAAAGGCTTTATTTTTCGGCTCAATTTTTTTGAGCCGGTGTACTTGCGCGCGTCACCAAAAAACAATACCAGAAAATAGCAAAGGGCAAGACTGCAGAACTGAAACACATCAGCCTCATCCGGGCAGGTGATGTCAGTAATCGAGTTGCGCTTCCTTACCGGGAAAAATTGCTCCTGCCGTAGTCGCTTCAGCTTACATATAAAATATAACGGAGACATTCAATGAACCATATCAAGACCATGCTGCAGGCCGTCATGCTGATCGCCTGCTCGTTGCTAACCAGCCTGACTGCTCACGCAGTGACTGCCGGGCCAGGTAGCTGGAGTACCCAACAAACCTGGGCTGCCGACAGCGTCAACGGCGGTAACCTGACAGGTTATTTTTATTGGCCAGCCGCACAACCAACGCTGGCAGGCAAGCGTGCCCTGGTGCTGGTGCTGCACGGTTGCACCCAAACCGCATCTGGCGATGTGATCGATAAAACCAGCGACAAGGGCTTTAACTGGAAAGCAATGGCCGAGCAATACGGTGCCGTCATCCTGGCCCCCAATGCCACCGGCAATGTCTACAGCAATCATTGCTGGGATTATGCCAATACCACCCATACCCGCAGTGCGCCAGGGCATGATGCAATTTTGCTGGATCTGGTCAACCGCTTTGTCAGTGATCCGCAATATGCTATCGACCCTAACCAGGTGTACGTCACCGGCCTGTCGTCTGGCGGTGGTGAAGCCATGGTAATGGCTTGCCTGGCACCGGATGTGTTTGCCGGTGTTGGCATCAATGCGGGGCCGCCACCAGGCACCACAACCGCGCAGATCGGCTACGTGCCATCCGGCTATACGGCCACAACGGCAGGCAATAATTGCCACGCCATGGCAGGCAGCAATGCCACAAAATTCGCTACCCAGATTGCCGGTGCCGTCTGGGGCACCAGCGACTACACGGTGGCGCAAGCCTATGGCCCCATGGATGCCGCAGCCATGCGCCTGGCCTATGGCGGCAGTTTTACCCAGGGCAGCAGCGTGACGATACCTACCGGCGGCACCAATATCCCCTATACCGATGCCAATGGCAAACTCCGCACGCATGAAATTACTGTCAGCAGCATGAGCCATGCCTGGCCTGCCGGCAGCGGTGGTCAGAACAGTCACTATGTCGATAGCACCAAGATCAACTATCCGGTGTTTTTGATGGATTTCTGGTTCAAAAATAATATGCGTGCATCTACCGTACCTGCACCTGTTGTCAGCGCCTGTTCCAGCTCGGGCATCACCGCCACCAGTGCCACCATCAACGGTGCTGCTACGGCTAGCGGAAGCATTGCCAGCTACACCGTTACCCTCAGCGGCCCCACCAGCATCAACGATACGGCAGCAGGCAGCGGTAGCAGCTTCACCAAAAGCTATAACCTGACCAGTGGTTATTACGTGGGTACAGTCAATGCTACCGACAACCTGGGTCAGGTATCGGCCAATTGCACTATCCCGCAATTTTTGGTCGGCACTGCACCTGTGATACAGCCACCAACGGGCTTGAGCGCAGGCACAGTCACTGCCACCAGCGTAAGCCTGAGCTGGAATACAGTCAGCGGCGCAACGGGGTATAACCTGTATCGCAATGGTACAAAAATCACTACATCCCCGGTCAGCACCACCAGTTACACTGCTACCGGCCTGACGGCCAGCACCAGCTATAACTTTGCCGTTTCTGCACTGGGTAGCAGCGGCGAAAGCGCACTCTCTGCCGCCATCAGCGTCACCACAGCATCCAGCTGGACATGCAGCACCACCAGCGCCAGCAATTATGCCCACGTACAAGCCGGGCGCGCACATGACAGCGGTGGCTATGCACTGGCCAATGGCTCTAACCAGAATATGGGGCTGGACAACCTGTTTTATACCCAAACCCTGGCACAGACAGCAGCAGGCTATTACGTTATAGGCAATTGCCCGTAATGTGATTGCTTAGGGGGCAGGAACAGGCAGGTTTGTTCCTGTCCAAAAAACAAAACGACGCCATGCATGAGCATGGCGTCGTTTTTTTGTGTTCCTACGCGCGTAACGCATGAGGAACCCATTCGGTTGACAAGCCTGATGTCGTTTAGAACAACAACACTAAGCCACATGCACTGTGGTTTTTTGCGTCAACGCAGATGTGCCGGCTGGCGTTTTTGGCTTACGTAGGCTGACTACGGAAAGCAAACAAAGCAACACTAAGCAAGACAAAGCAAATTAACCCAAATACGAATAGGAAATTATCATGAACAAACTGATCACCGCCATTATCGCTTCCACCGTTCTGATGGGTAGCGCATTTGCACAAACACCAGCCAGCGCATCTGCCAGTGCTACTGCCAAACCTGCATCCGCAGCCGCAGCAGCCAGCGTTGCCAAATCTGCCCCGGCAGCTAAAGTAACGGCTGCTCCGGCATCTGCGACGGCATCAACACCAGCAGCTGAGACCAAACCAGCAGCGTCGACAACAGACAAACCAGTAAAACATACAAAACATGTAAAACACGCAAAAAAAGAAGTAAAGAAAGATGAAGCAAAACCAGCATCTGCTTCAGCACCAGCCGCTTCGAAATAAGTCGTTATCTGTAACTAGCATGTACACCGGCAGCACAAATGCTGCCGGGTAAAAAAAGTAAATTAAATCGCTCATACAATTGAAGGAAAATATCATGAACAAACTTATCACCGCCCTGATCGCTTCTACCGTTTTGATGGGTAGCGCATTTGCACAAACACCAGCCAGCGCATCTGCCAGCGCTACTGCCAAACCTGCATCTGCAGCCGCAGCAGCCAGCGTTGCCAAATCTGCCCCGGCAGCCAAAGTGACTGCAACATCGGCTTCTGCGACAGCATCAACACCAGCAACTGAAACCAAACCAGTGGCAACAGAAAAAGCAACAAAGCACGAAAAAGCTACCAAGCACACTAAAAAAGAAGCGAAGAAAGATGAAGCAAAACCAGCTTCTGCTTCTGCACCAGCTGCTTCGAAATAAGTCGTCATCGTAACTAGAACTCATTTCATAAATAGGGGTGAGATGCGTTTGTCTCATAACGTGGGCTGGCAAGGCGGACGAGGCAGTCAATAGCGGGTCTATTGACAACGAGTCCAACGCAGTCCAGCACGCGTTATGAGGCAAACCCTTCGGGAGCTGACGATTCGGGCGCATTGCTACGTTGCGCCGCTTGCTAAGGCACCAGCCTTAGCTGCGCGACGACGCCTTGCACTGCATCCCGAATCGCCTTGCTCGCACTCATCCCTATTTATGAAATGAGTTCTAGCATGTACACCGGCAGCACAGATGCTGCCGGGTAAAAAAACACTCACACAATTGAAGGAAAATAACATGAACAAACTTATCACCGCCCTGATCGCTTCTACCGTTTTGATGGGTAGCGCATTTGCACAAACACCGGCAGCAACACCAGCTAAAGCAGCGCCAGCAGCAACACCAGCAGTGGTAGCAACAACTGCCGCACCTGCGACACCTGCCACCACCACTGCACCAGCAAAAGTGGTAACAACTACCGCCATGGCAGCAACCGTCACACCAACGGCAACTACGTCCGTCGCCCCTGTTACCCCTGCGACGCCTGCTACTGCAGAAGCCAAGACAGTGACAACAGAAAAAACAGCAGCGAAACATGAAAAGCATGCCAAACATGTTGCCCACGCAAAATTGGCCAAGGACAAGGCTGATGTCAAAGCCGAAGCCAAGACCGATGTCAAACCAGAAGCGAAAGCCGAAGTGAAAGCTGGCACCAAAGTCGCAGCAGCAGGAACAAGTGCCGCCAAGACAACAGCACCAGCAGCAAGATAAGTTTTGCAACGCGTTACCGCAATTGATTACAGTAATTGATTACCGCAAGCTGAGTTAAAGAAACGACACCCAGTCACTAGAGACTGGGCGTCGTTTTTCCTTTATAGGCTGCAACTGGTCAGTGTCCCTCTGATGATATTCAAGGCAGATCACCATTCAGGTGAAAGCACAGGAATACATCCTCTCGGTTTTTCCGAAGCAGTATTTCCTTGGGCGAAACTTTTTTTGATAGAATGCCAGCGCACCTTGGCGTGGTGTTCTGTCTTTGCCATGCGACGGGTGTTGATATAAATGGTATAGGACTTACGCAAAATCGTCCCAGCAAGGCGCAGCGACGAAGACAGTACGAATAGTACGGCAAGGAGCTGTAACACAGCTGGGGCGGTTTTGCGTAAGTCCTATGGTATCTTTCCCATCATTCGGAGTTAGTCCAATGGCTTTGCGTTCCGTAAAAGCAGCGATTCTGGTTTTTGCCACAACTCTGGCGATGCATGCTTCAGCCATCACCCAGCCAAGTGCAGAACAATTGCAAGCCTATTTGCATAAACAGGTGGATACTGAAAACAGTTACTTCGTCGTGCCGATACTGCCTACCGAAAACTCCAACAGGCTGGCGCATATCATGCTCGACAGTTTGTGGAAAGATGCCGCATACCGCGACAATATGCGTGCCTGGCTCACCCAAAATCAAGCCAGTGTGATCGAAGATTTACTGGCACTATGGCATGAACATTACCATAAAGCCTTCATCGACAGCCTGGACTTGCTTAACGATGACACCATCAAGCTGCTGTGGCGACTGCACCGGACCAACGCCATGTACGCCATGGACCGCCAACAGTGCCGCACCCGCACTGAAGCGCAGGTTGCCGATATAGTCAGGGCTGAAACCGACAAGCTCATCATCGCACAATTCGACAAATTGGCGACGGCCTTGCCCAAGGCATTGACAGGCGAGTTTGCCCGCCAGAACACCCCGCGTTCAGGTGACAGATCTGATTCCACCGTGATCGCCAAGGTCGCCATGAAAACCTTTGCCACCGTCGCCAAAGAATGGCCAGAAGAAGATAAAAAGCGTATCGAAGGTCGTTTCTCTTATGGTTACCAATCATCCACGCCACAAGAACTGTGCGAGACTATCTGGGTGACCAGCCGCGCCATTTACGACAGCTATATCGAAAAACCCAATGCCATGCTGTCAGCCTCCACACTCAGGTTAAGTGTAGTCAAATCTGTCTATCAAAAAGCGCTGGTCCAGGACGATGCCCCAGGTGGGGCGACGCAACCTGCCGTACAGGGTTTTACGCCAGGCAGGGCAGTTATTTATTATCCAAAAATATTTAATAACAAGAACGTCAACGGCTCCACCACCTACAAAATAGCGGTTGATGACAAAGGCAAAGTCACCCAGGTGACGCAGACTGCCGGTGGCGTCAAACCGCCATCGCTCACCAGTGTCGATGGCACGGTTTTTTCAACCGACACCATGCTGTTGCGCATAGCTGAAAACTATTTCCGCAATGGCTCTTTTGTACCCAAAACGGTTGATGGCAAACCCGCCTCTTACACATTCAGCCTGGGATTTACCTGGAGCTGGGATTAATTTCCTTGGTTTTGAAGACATAAAAAAACGACGCCCGCTTAATGCGCGGCGTCGTTTTTTTATTCCTGCCAAAGTGATGTGGCCAGTGCTACATCAGCCCTTGCTTCTCGCTTCTATCACTTCCCATTTTTCCAGCGCTTCCAGCAATTGCTCATCAATTTCAGCATGGCGTGCATTCAATTGATTCGCCTGGTCAGGGCCGTTTTTATACAGATTGGCATCGGCCAGTTTTTCAGTGATCGATGCTTGCTCGGCTTCCAGTGCAGCAATCAGCTTGGGCAATTCTTCCAGTTCACGCTGTTCTTTATAGCTGAGTTTTTTCGGCTTGGCGGCTGCCGGTGCACTCATGCTTGATACAGCGGCCACGGCTGGCTTTTGTTCAGCCTTGCTGGCCTTGACCGCTGGCACGGTGCTGCGATAGCGTTCCCAATCGGTATAGCCACCGATAAATTCACGCCACTGGCCTTCGCCTTCAGCAACAATAACCTGTGTCACCACATTGTCCAGGAAGGTACGGTCATGGCTGACCAAAAAGACGGTGCCAGTATATTCTTCCAGCAATTCTTCCAGCAGTTCCAGCGTATCAATATCCAGATCATTGGTCGGTTCATCCAGCACCAGCACGTTCGCCGGTTTAGCAAACAGGCGCGCCAGCAACAGGCGATTACGCTCACCACCAGACAATGATTTAACCGGCGACCGTGCACGCTCTGGCGCAAACAAAAAGTCACCCAGATAAGACATCACATGCTTGCGCTGGCCATTCACTTCTACCCAGTCACTACCGGGGGCAATGGTATCTGCCAGGCTGGCTTCTTCATTCAGTTGCGCACGCATCTGGTCAAAGTAAGCGATCTGCAATTTGCTGCCTTGCTTGATGGTGCCGCTGTCAGGTTCATCCTGCCCCAAAATCAGTTTCAGCAATGTCGTTTTACCGGCACCGTTCTGACCAATCAGACCCACCTTGTCGCCACGCAAAATAATGCTGGAGAAATCGTCGATGATGACCTTCTCGCCAAAGCGCTTGCTGACGTTTTCCAACTCCGCCACGATCTTGCCAGAACGTTCACCTGAGCTCACATCCAGCTTGACCTGGCCTTGCTGATCACGACGGGCAGTGCGTTGCAGGCGCAATTGTTCCAGACGCTTGACGCGGCCTTCATCACGCACGCGGCGGGCTTTAACACCCTTGCGTATCCAGATTTCTTCCTGCGCCAAAAACTTGTCAAACTTGGCGTTTTCAACTTCTTCGTTTTCCAGCAAATCTGCCTTGCGCGTCTGGTAAGTCGTAAAATTGCCAGGGAAAGAAGTCAGCTTGCCACGGTCCAGCTCAATGATGCGGGTGGCCACGTTATCCAAAAAGCTGCGGTCATGGGTGATGAACAGCACGCTGCCTTTAAAGTCTTTCAGCAAACCCTCCAGCCATTGTATGGATGAGAAATCCAGATGGTTGGTTGGTTCATCCAGCAGCAAGACATCCGGCGCACTGACCAGCGCACAAGCCAGGGCCACACGCTTTTTCATACCGCCCGACAGCGTACCCATGATGGCGTCTTTGGACAGGTTCAGCTTGTCCAGCGTGGTTTCCACCTTGTTGCCCAGGCTCCAGGCGTCAGCCGCATCCAGTTGCACCTGGATGTCATGCATGCGTTCCATCAAGGCATCATCATTGTCACCGCCAAACTGACCGGTCAGCGCTTCATATTCCTGCAACAGGGCAGGCAATTCACCCAAGCCAGAAGCCACCGCATCAAACACGCTAAGGGTCTGGTCAAACTGCGGCTCTTGCTCAACATACGCAATCTTGATGCCTTGCTGCATCACCAGCAGCCCATCATCAATCTTGGACGTGCGGGCAATAATTTTCAGTAGCGAAGACTTGCCGGTGCCATTACGCCCGATCAAACCAACCCGCTCGCCTGCTTCTATGGAAAACTCTGCATGATCAAGCAGAGCAACGTGACCGAATGCCAATTGGGCATCGCTTAATGAGATAACTGCCATAAAACCCTGTGAAACCGGCATCAACAAGATGCGCGGACATAATTAGAGAAAAGCAGTATTGTACGCTAGGGCGGCACTTAAACTCACGTGCTTAATTGATTGTTAGCCGCAGCTCAGGTAAGATGGCGGGCTGATTGAGAAATGCACAAGCATTTCTCACCGTGTCTCGCCGTAGTTCAATGGATAGAACGTATGCCTCCTAAGCGTAAGATACAGGTTCGATTCCTGTCGGCGGGACCAGGCACCTAAATGCGAATTCTCGCAAATCATCGTAAAGCCAAGCGTAGCAAGGCTCTCCAGCCGATTGGCACACTTTCAAAAACATCAAAACCCCGTAAAAAACAGTAAATTTCTGCTAGTATCTCCCCACGATTTACCCACTAATTACCCACGGGAGATAGAGTTTGGCTAGTTTTGAAAAAAGGGCTTCGGGCTGGCGTGCGCAAGTTTATGTCAAAGGCACAAGAGATTCACAAGTTTTTGCTACAAAAAGCCAGGCGATAGCGTGGGCAGCTATTCGTGAAACCGAATTACGTAATAATATTGCAACTGGTATAGTTGATGGAAAAACACTAGATCATGCATGCCGTCGATATGAAAAAGAAGTTTCTGTTCATAAACGCGGCCATGAATGGGAAGTAAAACGCCTTAACTGGATGTGTGAATATAAGATTGATGGCGTCAAACTGGGAGATAGAGAGCTGGCCCAGGTGACTGCTGATCTCTTAGGGCGCTTCCGCGATCAGCGTTTAAAAGGCACTGAAGAATGGCGGGCAGTAACCGGCGCGTCATTTAACCGGGACCTGAACTTGCTAAGTCATGTCTTACGGACTGCGGCCAGAGAATGGAAATGGATACCGGAAAGCCCGACAAAAGACGTCCGCCGGCCAAAAAATGCTTTACCACGTGACAGATTGATCAGCCAGGATGAAATTGATAGGCTTTGTGTCAACCTCGATTTTCACTTTCAGCCAGTCACTAAAAAAACACAAGCGGTCGGTGCTGCATTCATATTTGCTATTGAGACAGCGATGCGTGAATCAGAAATCTGTAGTTTGACTGCAGAAGACATTAATGGCGCTGTCGCTCATCTGCGGTTGACAAAAAATGGATCAAAGCGGGATGTACCACTGTCAAAAAAAGCGCTTGAAGTATTGTCTTGCCTACCTAAGCCAGAGTCAAAAGAGGCACCTTTATTCATGCTAACGGCCGCCAGTTTGAGTACATTATTCCGACGAGCGCGGGACCAGTGTCTGGTCGAAGGTTTAAATTTTCACGATACCCGGCATGAAGCTATAACGCGCCTGGCTAAGAAACTAAACGTTCTTGATCTGGCGCGTATGGTTGGGCACAAAGATTTGAGAATGCTGCAGATTTACTACAATGAAACAGCCGCCAATATGGCGGCTCGCTTGGATTAGGCACGGCGTTCTTGGTACTTCAATGTCCAAGCTATAACATCTGTTGCCTTATATAGTGGTTGGGCTCTGTTACCTTTGGCGGACGGCAATCTAATTGCTGGTGGGAAGTCTGGCAGACAAGCAAACCGTTCTCTAACAGATGTCACATCGCGCTTCATGTATGAAGCAATGGTGGCAATATCCCAAAGATCAATATTTAAGGGAACTGTTGGCTTGATGCGCTCTGCTACTGCTGCTGCCAGTCGTTCGATGATGTCTGCATCGCTCATGGATTATTCCTAATTTGGTTATTCATATTTACTTCGATGCTGAGAAATGCTTGTAATTTTCGTGACACTTTTGAATTCATGTCAAATTTTCACTTTGGCAAAAAACCATTGTCAGCCAATGCGCGGGCAAGCTGATTGCCTGCACTCAAGGTAAGTTCTACATCAGTAGCACCTGGCAACGTCAAGCAAAAATTTGCCAAAGAGTCAGAGCGCAAAAAGACAGCCAATGCCCGCGCCTCTGCCTCATTCATATACGATATCAGCTTAATTATCCTCATATTTCCCCCATCGATTCAGCCACAATTGCGGCTACTGTTTCAGCATCGATACCCAACAGCCGGGCAACTTCATCAAAGCGGGCCGCGTTGGCCCTGTCTGGTGCGTAGGTAATGGCGAACTCCTGCAAAATGCGATGTTTAGGCACAATCATTTTTCACCTCGCCATGGTTTCACTGTGACGCCACAGGCACCGAAAAAGTCATAGACCGCGCCAAAGACAGCGCAGGCGTCCTGGGCAATGGCGATGTATTCATACTTGCTTGTAACCGTTCTTACATAGACTTGAAAGCTCATATTTCGTCCTTTCTTTGGTTATTTTTCATTCTGGAAAATCCAGCATTTCACTGATGTGGAAGGGGTGGCCATGGGCGATTGCGTACTGCGGATCACGCTGTTGACAACCCGGTTTGTTTCTACAAATTTGCGGCGACTGCTGGTCATCAGCACCTTTTTCAGGTCGCGCAATGGCGGCACTTGCTGACGTTTCTCTGTTGCCACCTGCAGGAAGTGGTTAAGGTTGACTGCGATCAGGTTGGGGTCACGCGAATGATTCAAGATCGACATATCGCCGTTATCCAGATAATCAAATGCCTCCCAGAATTCCTGCACCAGCACATGGTCGCTGTTGATTACCTGCTGACGTTCCTCGGCCATGGTCACGATTTGGGCTTTTAATGCCGCCTGCTGCGATTCAGGTAGCTTTACCACCAGCGCCAGGGCATCAGCCAGGGCCAGCATTTGCGCATGGGTTTCTACCAGGCGAGGCATCTTGATATTCTTGTTCTGGCGCAGCTCTTTTAGGTAGATAGGCGTATTGGTACCCACCAGCTCCATGATGGCTTTCTCGCGCTTGGTCGCGGCCAGAATGAAGCCTGAAACCTGTTCCACAGACATATACTTCAGCTTGTCCGCCGCCTCTCCGGACGCGGCCGTCTGCGTTGAACGGTCAAAATACAAATGCACAATGCGTGACAAAATCGCCTCAGATGCATTTACAGGGTTGTTTTGAGAAATCACGATAGAACCCCGGAAAGGCGGCTCGTACGTCTCATTGCCACCCGTCGCCATACCACGCGCCCGCATGCTTCGGCCGTTATAGGCCGTCTTCAGCTCGTCCCAATCAAATGACTTCACATGGCTTTTGTCTTCCCCCATGCGTTCCCGGTCCGATTCAATCAACACCACCGGCAAACAAGACACTTGCCCAAAATTACGCGCCCGCGCAGCCAGGCTAGACTTGGCCGGGTCGAAGCCCTCATACCCGTTACGGCCAAACAATTTCCAAAGAAATTCAATCAAGGTTGATTTACCGGCCCCAGCTTCGCCCACTACCTCAAGGAAAGGGTAAGACGATTGTTTAGACCTGATCTGCTCCGCAAACAGTGATCCAAACCAGAAAGTAAGCGCCACCAGCCCCTTGGCACCAAAGGCCGTCCAGATCAGGTCAAGCCAGTCTGTACGGTATTCATGACGGTCGCGGTTAATAGTCAGATTTACAGACTTATTCAAAGACTTGATCGACAGCTTGCCAATATCAAAGAAATCCTCGCTGTTCACCTCATTCAACACGCCGTCTTTCATCGCCACATCACCCAGCACAAAACAGCCATGCTCAAGGCTGTAGCCTATGTAGTCGATGGTATCCACGCGCTTGATGTTGTAAAGCTGGTCCGCAAGAATCCGCTTTAACTGGTTGCTGCTGCCGTTATACATAGCGCCCCCAGCCATACCCAGCAAGCGCTTATTAAACTCCGCAGAGCATGCTATTTGAGATGCAGTAAACGTGTTCTTCACCGGTTTGCCGTCATGCGGGAATGACACACGGAAGTAGTACCAGCTCTCGTTAGTGATCAGGTTTTCCTGAAAATACAAAGCCTTTGGCAAGCAATTGGCTATTTCATAGACCGTGCTCGATGTCACCAGCGCCTGGTCGCGCAAGGCATATTCAGACAAGGTTTTTGAATCTTCGCTGTTGTCCTGCTGCTCCCTGGCCTTGTTATAGCGTTCCAGATCGAGGCGAAACCAGAACAAGCGGTTACCAAAATCAAAATAGAACTCCGTCTGGCCACCGTCATGCTTGTAGCGCAGCAAAGCTTTTTCCTCCGGGGATTTCGCCAGCAGCAAGTCACCGTGATAACGGTATTCTTCGATATCTTTTTCAGACAGTGCATCACGCTGGTGGGCATCATTCCAGTCCAGCTTGTTCTTGCCGTCCTGCGGTATCTGTGCCGCGACACATTCCCAGCCTGCAGCCCTGGCTTTGTCTACATGCTTCTTGGTATAGCTGCGCCCAGCATTGTCGCCGTCCAGCGCCCATACCAGTCTGCAATCCATGTTGCCACGCGAGGCGGCCAGGTTACGCAAGGCCTCCTCTGGGTAGTTATTGCAACTACCCAGGGCAACTGCCGGGATATCATGGTGCATCAGCGCCAGCGCATCAAAAACGCCTTCTACCAGCCATATTTCCGCTTTATCCTGAATCACAACCGGGTCAGGCTTCCACCACTGGCCGTAATACTTGGAGCCATATTTGAAGTGCGCCTTCTTTTTACCAAAGCGGTAAGGCTGATCGATGATCCTTTCCCAATAGCCATTCCCAAAAGGAAAGCGCACCGTGGCGCTGCCAATCTTTAACTCCTGGTCAAAGTAATACTCTTGCGTATACATGCCCTGAACCTTCGCCAGCACAAAGCCCCGGCCATGCTGCATATACGCATCGGCCGCTGCGTTTGGGTTTGGCTTGTCAGGTGTGGGCTTGTAACGCTCAGACCAGTTATCAAACAGATCCGGGTACAGGTCTTTGACGTGTCTGGTTTCACCGCAATTGTTCAGACGGCCACAGCGAATCACCCAAGGGTGTTCTGCATTGATGTACAGTTCTTTTTTCTGGCAGGCCGGGCAGATGCCACCGCGCAGCATGCCGTTTTGCTCTGGCTTGAACTTGAACTCGGCCAGGCGCTGCAAGATTTCGTGACGGAGCGAGTCATCCATTACACGCCCGCCTTGCTGTTCGCTGATTCAATATCAATGATTGCGTGCTTGATACTGTGCTTCAGCATGCACAAGCCGCCCCAGATTTCTTCATGCTCTGGCTTGCTTGAATCAAGTTCCTTTGACTCGCTGTCAAGGTAATCTCTTAAAGCGTACAACTCGCTGGGATACAGCATCGTCATCATCTTGATGATGGGCTGGCGGTCGCGCTCAGGCAGGTTTAAGGTGTTGGATGTAGTGTTCATTTCATTCAATCAAAGTCACCGCTTGCACGGCGTTTAAAATCGGTTACGGGGTGCTTGCCTGGCTTGGACTGGCCTGGCGGTTTTGCTGCTGGGGTTGGCTTATCAAACAAATGCGCCGGCACACGGCCGCGCCAGCAGTGCGCCACCATCGCCAGGCTGTGGCGCATCAAGGGTGGCAACTGCTCAAATGGCAGCGTGATGCGCAGGGCGGCGTGTACCTTGCGCAGTTCGTCGTCTGTGGTCGCTGGAATAGTCATGATTTTTTGTGACGCGTCACGTTAATTTGTGCTGTTCTTCAATCAGCAACTGGCGGCCTTCCTGCAGCAGCCGCACATTGCGTGAATATTCCTGCTCGGCTTCCACGTCCCCCAAACGCTCTGCAATGCCCTGCAGGCGTTCGTTTTCTGTGACGCCCAGGCTGATAGCGCCCATCAGGGCCACGTACACTTGATTAGGCAATCTCATGACGCTGCCCCCTGAGAAAGTTGAATTTCTGTTCCCGCTGACGGTCGCGGTATTCCTTGGCGCGCTGGGCTGCAGTCTTGGCATTTGGCTTGCGAGGGCGGCCCCGGCCAGGCTTGTTAAAAATGTCGCGGGTAAAATCATCACCATGCTGTTTCATGATCACCACTCCCCAGCCATGCCGCCTAAGTCGTGGATCATTTCGCCGATAAGCGCCTGGCTATAAAAGCGGCATATCTGCGGGCCGTGATTTAAAGCCTTCAGCTCCTTGCGTATGGCTCTGGCAAGGACAAAACGGGATGCAAATGTCAAACGCATGATCACCTCCAAAAGTAAAGGGCAAAAAAAGTCCCTCACGCCTGAAAACAGGCATGTTGGCTACTGCAATAGTGGTTAAATTGGTTCCGCTAGATCAGCGTCACCCGACGGATAAATTCAGCGATAGCTGATTCAAGGCTGACTGTCGCGCATGCCTTGAAATTGGAATCCTGACCTTGTAGTCAGGCGTGGCAGACAAAGACAAGGTGCGTAATACCTCCAGGCCTGCGACAAACACATGTCCGCATTCCTCGTTATTACAGCGGTAAGTGATTTCCTTCAGCATGGGCGACATAGTGCGGCTTTTAATGGCCCGCACACGCTGTGCGCAATGAGGGCAAGGCATACCAATTACTCTCATTCCGTGGTCCTTTCTAAATCTTCAAGCGATACTAAATTCATTGCACGACCACGTCCGGTCATTGCCTTCATGCTCTGGCGTATAAAGCGCTTTGCCAGAAATTGGGCTGTTTCCTCAAGACTACTAAGCCCCCACTGGACGCGCATTCCTTCAAGCATTTCTAATTCGTCGTCCGTGAAATTGGCATTTAATGAGGGCATGTTCTTGTTTTCGTCAACTTAAGAGTGCTTAAGAGTGGCTAATCAGTGTCTGTCAAAGTTTTTACTTTGCCGATAACATTTGCTTGCAATTTTGGTTAAGCAAAGCAGCTTCGCGTAGCACCAGCTCACGCAAAAAAACAGATGGCTGTTCGCCCTGATAAGCCGCCATGGCGTTGATCAGCTCGAACTCGTAATCATCAAAACGAAGCATCAGCTTGTTTGCCTTGATGCGTTTTTTGTCTGCATACATGGTCGTATCCTGTTTGGGCTGGTTACTTGGACGAAAGCTGGCGTACATATTCCTTCAGGCCAAGCAGGTATGTAACGCGCAGGAAAGAAGCAACTGAGCGTTGCTCGGCCAGGGCATAAGCTGCAGCCTGGTCGTATTCCTCTTTAGAGAGACTGATTGGGGTGCGGATTGCCCCTTTTATTTGGGCGGCGCGACGGAATGATGTGTGAGTGTCAAGAGACATGATGTATCATTGTGTTACGTTAGTGGTAACGTGATAATAGTACGATAAATCGTACTTGTCAATTTAATTTGATTGAATATGAGTACATTTGGGGCAAGGCTAAAAGAAGAGCGCAAGCGGGTTGGAATGAATCAAACCGAATTTGCTGCGGTGGGCGGTGTGCTGAAGGGCGCGCAAGTAAATTACGAGCAAGATGACAGGCTGCCAAACGCAGAGTACCTCACCTTGATATCAGAGCTTGGTGTGGACGTTATGTATTTACTGAAAGGATCAAGAGTTGCCGCCAGCTTGGACGCGATTGAAAGCGATCTTTTGTCAGGCTTTAGGAAACTAGATCAACGTGGGAAAGCAGGTGTGCTGGCACTGATTGCCGGAATGGCTCCGGCAGAACCCAAAGCAAAAAATATTATCCATGGCAGCATTGGCCAGGTGATTGAAGGAAACCTGACGCTGGAGTCACAATCTTTTTCGGTCGGAACCAAAAAAAATAAAGTCAAATAGATGGTTTTGCTGATGTAGTAGTTGTCACAGCAGGTGTATGAAAAAAGAATATGACAGAAAAAAATGAAATTAAGGGTGATGTAGGTCAGATCGTCATGGGTGATTCAAATGTTGGTACATCACTCAACAATGTAGTGAATCTAAACATGGTCGGTGATGAAGAAAAAAATCTCACCTGGTTGCAGCGCAATGAGATCACCCAGAAGGTTAAAAAACTTTCTTCCGTATCTGGCCTGAGCGCATTAAAGATTTACCGGGAATTGCTCAATAAGTTTGGTGCGGACAAAATGGATAATTTCCCGCGCAACAAATTCAACGAAGCTTGCGCGCATATAGAAACAAAGTTGGCTGAATTTGAAGATGAGAATTTAGAACAGGATATGCCAGACGATCATCAGTCTACGCTGATTCAAGAAGTCCCCTGCAAAAACTGCCAGGAAAACAGCGTACTACTTAAAAAAACAAATTTCAAATTGCATGTGCTGTTTGTCTTGATGGTGTTGATGATGATTACAGAAGCGGTTTTCTTAATGGCCGCATCACCTGCAAAAGCAAGTCAAGAGAGATTAACAATTGACAGGCCTATAGAACAGAGCTGCCACTTTGATGGAAAGATTCACTCAATAGGAAGCACAGTAAGAATGGCCGATGGAATTATACGGCAATGCATGGACGCACCTGGCGATGCGCCGTCTTATTGGGAAATACCACAAAAAATTAAGCACTAAATTTTTTGATAAAGCTACATATCGCATTTATTTATATTCGATTCATTTGGGTTGCTGTTTTAACGATGAACTTTCAAGAATAAATCTGAAAGAGGTTCAATGTGATCATAAATAAAGTGGTAATTCAGAATTTTAAAGGTTTTAAAGATCGCTTTACGTTAGATCTTAGCTCAGGCCTGAATATTATTGTTGGAGATAATGAGGCCGGGAAATCGACAATACTTGAAGCAATAAATTTAGCTTTGTCCGGTATGCTTGGCGGCCGCTATATTCGAAACGAAATAAATCAATATATTTTTAACGAGTCATCTGTTAACGAATACATTCAGAGCTTAAGTACTAGAAGAAAATTACCGCCACCTGCAATTCTCATTGAACTGTATTTTAAAGAATGTGATGAATTGGCGTTTTTTTTAGGTGATGATAATTCTGAAAGGCAACCGCACACAGGCATTTATCTGACAATAAAGTTTGATGAAGACTGGAGTGCCCAATATGTAGCTTTAGTCAAAACAGGTTCAGTAAGGACTCTTCCGATTGAATATTATCGTGTTTCTTGGAGAAGTTTTTCAAGAAAAGAGCTTTCATCTAGGACAATACCGTTAAAAGCTGCATTTATTGATTCATCATCTACCCGTTTTCAAAATGGTTCTGATGTCTATATAAGTAAAATCGCAAAAGAATTACTTTCTGACGAAGAAGCCGTCAACGTGTCCCAAGCCCACCGGCAAATGAAAGAGCATTTCATGGACGCAGTCGGAATTAAAGCGATCAATAAAAAAATATCTTCCGCATGCGTGATTTCAGAAAAGACAGTTTCTATCTCAGTCGAGCTATCTTCAAGCAATGCTTGGGAAAGTGGTTTAACTACGTATCTGGACAATATTCCATTTCATTTTGTAGGTAAAGGCGAGCAATGCATTGTCAAAACTAATTTAGCTCTTTCTCACGACAAAACAAACGAAGCAAATGTTTTACTAATTGAAGAGCCAGAAAACCATCTTTCACATTCAAAACTAAACAAGTTAATTAAAAAGATAAAAGGCAGTTGTAGCAGTAAGCAAATTGTCATGACTACTCATAGCAGCTTCGTTGCAAATAAGTTGGGTCTTGACGCTTTAATTTTTCTCGATAAGAAAAAAACCGTAAAACTTTCTCATCTTGATCCAGAAACAAACGTATTTTTTGAAAAAATTTCTGGCTATGACACTTTAAGACTTGTGCTTTCCAAAAAAACTATTTTGGTTGAAGGTGACTCTGACGAGCTTATTGTTCAAAAAGCATACATGCAAATGAATTCTGGTCGGTTGCCGATTGAGGACGAGATTGAAGTAATTTCTGTAGGAACGTCGTTTGTTCGATTTCTTGAATTAGCTGATCTATTAGAAAAACCAGTTTGTGTTGTGACTGACAATGACGGCAAGATTTCCGCGCTTGAAGAAAAATACAAAAACTATTTGGGAGAAAATTCAAAAAAACATATCAAAATTTGCTTTGAACGCGAAATAAATAAAGGCGATCTTCAGATAGGGACGAAAAAATTCAACTACAACACACTTGAACCTGTTTTGTTGCGCGAAAATAGTTTAGACATATTAAACTTAATTTTTGATACTTCAATAGAAGATGAGGATGGAATGCATTCATATATGCGTTCCAATAAAACAGATTGTGCTCTGAAAATATTTCAGTCTGATGTTGTGATTAAAATGCCCGCATACATTAGTGACGCAATAAAATGAACAAGGTTATTATCGCATCCGCTGGATCTGGTAAGACGCATCAAATTGTAATCGATGCTATCGAGAAAGCGAGAAGCGGTAGTTCTGTTTTGATTACGACTTACACAAACGCGTGTGAACTTGAAATAAAAAATAAAATAATTCAAATTCTAGGCTATATCCCTGAAAAAATATTTGTTCAAACTTGGTTCTCGTTTTTGATTGAACATGGCGTAAAGCCATTACAAGGGAATTTGTTTAATTTTGATATTAAGGGAATGGAGTTGGTTTCTGGAAAGTCAGGTCTTCGTTTTATCGGTGAAGACGGAAAGCCAAGATATTGGGGTGAAAAAAGTTTTAAGAATTTCTATTTCAACCAGAATAATGAAGTCTATTCTGACAAATTACCTTTGTTGGTAATTCGTTGCAATGAAGGATCTTGTGGGCTAGTTTTTGAAAGAATTTCAAAATGCTTTCAACATATCTTTGTTGATGAAGTACAAGACTTAGCTGGTTATGATTTGTATGTTTTAGAACAAATTTTTAATTCAACATCAGCAGTAACACTTGTTGGTGATCCAAGGCAGGCGACATACTCTACCCATAAGTCAAAAAAATATGAGAAGTATGCGAAATCAATGATTTTCGATTTTTTTAATGAACATCGTGACAGTTTTCGTTTGGACATAGATTCAACGTCTTTAACAAAAAATTATCGCTGTAACGACTTAATCTGCAATTTTTCAAATTCAATTTATCCTATTCTTCCTCGCGCAGAATCTGGCAATTATGAAACGACGGACCATGATGGCGTTTTTGTTATCGACTCTCTTGACGCAGAAAAATATCTCTTAAAATTTAACCCCATTCAGTTGCAAGAAAATAAGAATGCAAAATCTAATCCTCATTTTCAGAGAATGAATTTTGGAAAATCGAAAGGCCTTACTTTTGATCGTGTATTGATATTGCCGTCGGGTCCTATGATAGATTGGTTGGTCAAAGATAAGAAAATGGAGGCAGCCGCGATGGCTAAATTTTATATTGCGATTACAAGAGCTAGATTTAGTGTAGCCATAATATTGGAAACAAAATTTCTTTCAAAAGTAAAGAATGTTCCTGTGTTCAGCATCACTGAAGTATAGAAATAATTACGTTTTTGGATTCAAATATTTATCTAAGAAAAAGCCAAGTTACACAGTATTTTTAAAATGGTTATTTTAAAGATGTATAGATATGCGCTCCTAAATTTGTATATCCTTGTATGTACCTTTTAGAATTGAAAGTGTGTGCCATGAGCAAAGGATTTCCTAGTTATAGTAAAGCAGCACAAAAAGGCGAGCAAGGTGTCGACTTGGTTTCGCGTGTAATTCATGAAGAGTATGGGTGGCTTTTTAAAAGAAACCACCAAGAGCATGATTTCGGCATAGACGCTCAAATAGAAATCATACTCGAAGATGGAACTGTGACCGGGCAGATGATTGCTGTACAAATCAAGTACGGTAAGTCTTTTTTTCAGGAAAAAAATCAGTGGGGATATGTATATCGCGGGGAACTCCGCCACTTCAATTATTTAGCAAATTACCCCGTCCCCGTTTTAATTACTATTTGTAATCCAGTTTCAAAAGATATTTATTGGGTTGCGTTCGATCCGACTGTCACGTCAAGAGCAGGGGAAAATTGGAAAATTACAATTCCCTTCGAGAACAAGCTTAGTGGAGCAAAGAGTTCTATTTCAGAACTATTGCCGCCGCCTTCAGATATTCTTGATGAAGTCCAACATTATTGGGCTATTAATGAAGTATTAGTAACTAGAGAGTATTTCCATTTCGTTATTGATCAAATTGAAATACGCGCTAATGATTTGACGCGAATTAGAAGCTTTTTTGACAGAATTCGAAGTACAAAGGAAATTGCCGCGCATTGCCAGGGCAAAGTTGAAATTAGTTTTCATGGTTATGAAAATGATGTCCGAGAGCTTTACGAAATTTCTGAAGTACGCGAATATGTTCCAAAGTTATTAGAAGCACTTCCAGAGTTATTTTTCTTTGTTTACACTGGTGAGCATGCATTTACTCTTAGAACGTTGGCGCTCTGCATAGCAGATATAGAAATCAGGTCCAGAGAGCCAGTGGGGAAAAATAGGATTCAGATAGATTTTTCTACAGAAGAAATTGGTAAACTGCTAGAAAGTCACTTCCCTGGGCTTAACGAAATGACTGATTGGATTAATTTGCCAGATGACGAAAGTGAGCGTATTTCAAACGCAATAACAAAGCTATTTTGGACTGACGTATTGGGGCAAGTTATTCAATAGTTTGTAGTTCATTTTCTTCTTCCCGTTCCTTCTTTGTTTCCATCTCCAAAGTGGTCGTAAAACCCTGTGCACTGAGATTGTGCGTTGTTTTGACGATGATCCAGTCTGTATCCCCGATAGGTGTTTTTAAGCTGGAGATGCGTACACCCATCATGGGGGTAATATCTGGCCTGCCCAGGGCCAGGGTAAATTGCAAGCTTGCCTTGCCACGCTTTACCCGGTTCATTTCTGCTTTTGCTGCTTGTTCTGCCGCCTCTTGATTGGGATAGGTGTGGCGCAAGCGTTTTGGGTTGTCATCTTCGCCTATCAGTTCGCTTTTTTCCTTCGCATCGTTGGGGTCGTGCCATTGGGCACGCACGCCACTGTAGGCGTCGCGGCTGGCGGTGTGGTAACGGTGTTTGTCGCCGTCGCGACGTTCCAGGGTGATGGTGGGGAGGCTTTCGCCTTTACTATTGCTACCCTCATCAATACGCAAAAACAGCAAGCTGTCTTTTTTCACGGTGGCGACGGCATCAAAGCGTTTGCCCAGCCGGTTTAAAAAATTAATGTCTGACTCATTGGTCTGGTCTATGTGGTCGATGACTTTGCATTGCAGGCTTTGGCTTACCTTGGGTGTTAAGCCATTGTCCTTGGCAATTTGGCCGACAATATCGGCCACGGTTTTTTTGTCAAAGCTGCGATCTTTGCGGGTACGTACTGGCTTTGCCATCTCGGCACTGCGGGCGCGCAGGACCAGCATGTCTGGCGCGCCTTCGTGTTCCACCTCATCCACAACGAAAGTGCCTTTGTCCACCATGCCAGCGCCATTGCCACCACTGTGCCAGCCCAGCTGCAAAGTGATCTTGACGCCTTTGCGCGGTATCGCCACGCGGCCGTCGCTGTCGTCTATTGTGATGTTCAATTCATCAACGGCGTTTTCTCTGGCCTCGGTCAGTGTCAGGCTCACCAGGCGCGGATAGATTTTGCTGGTAATGTCCTGGCCGTCCAGGGTGATGGCAAAGGCCGGTTTGTTGTGGCTCATTCTAAATCTACCTCTTCCCATTCGATAAGGTCATCACCCAGATCCGGGCCGCCGGTGTGCGGGTCTACCTGGTCGCCCAGGTCAACACGCTTTAAGCTGATAGAAAAATCTATCCTCTGCGGCATACCATCATCCAAAAAGGTGTTTTTGCCCTTGGTCAAGTTGGGGATCAGAAATTGCCCATAAATTCGCCCGGTTCCTTCCACCAGCACATAGGCGTCACCAGCGTCCCCCATTTCTTCCAGGTCATCCAAAGATGCCGGGTCACCGGCAAAGGCGGGTGCCATCCAGCCGGACAAGGTGATGGTGTTATCACCTGGGCCAAGGTACTGGTGCGCGTCACGTTCGCCCACGCGGCTGGTGTTGGGGTGCTTCCATTCAATCTGTTGCTGGAATTCCTGATACGCGGCCGTGGACAGACTGAATACAAACTGGCCTAAACTCATCATCATGGTGCTGTGTCCTCTTTATGATTCATCATAGTCATGCATGGCAGAACGGCGTTGCTGTGCCTGCTGGCGCTCGCGCCTGTCCAGCTCGGCCGCCACGGCTTTGGCAATTGCTTGCGGGTCTGCGCCTGCAGGCGTGTTAATCACGATGCTGATATTGCTTGGTACTGTCTGCAGGTTGCCGCCTGCGCTGGCCGCGTTGCTGCCAGGTGCCTGCACTGGTGGCCTGCGGTCAAATTGCAGGGGTGCTGCCTGGCGTGGTTGCTCGATGGTCAGCGGCGCTATCTGGGGTAACAGCGGCGCGCCTGGCATGGCATAGGCGGGCTGCTGCAGGGCAATGGCGGGCGACATGGCAGCCGCCAGGGTGATGCCCGCGCCTATGGTCTTCATTTGGTTGGTGACGCCTTGCAGCTTGTCCAGCGGCATGGTGGAACCGTTGGCAATGCCGTTTGCCAGGCCTTGCATGCTGAATACGCCCAGCTCGGTAAACACCACGCTGGGGCTGTGTATGCCTAATTTCTCTTTGAACCAGGACACAACGTTATCCGCCATGCTGCTGATGGTGTCGCGCACCGTTGTGGCCGCGCTGGTGATGCCGTTCACCAGGCCTTGCATCATGAAGCTGCCAAACTCGGTGAACTTGGCAGGTATCTCAAGGCCGAAGTAACCCAGCACACCAGCAAGCGCACGATGGAACAGGCCTAAAGGGCTCCAGTTCAGTATCAGGGCAGCCACGCTGCCTATGCCACCGTTAAAGGCTTGCTTGACCTCAGACCATACACCCATAAAGAAGGCACTCACTTTATCCCAATTGCGGTAAATCAGGTATGCCGCTGCAGCAATGGCAGTGATTGCCAGACCTATTGGGTTCATGAGCAAGAAGCGGCCAGCGATCAGGAACACACGGCCCAGCCACATCACGGCGCTGCCTGCCATGCGCAAGGCAGGTAGCAGGCCACGCAACCAGCCACCTACGCGGGCAATGAAGGGGCCAATACGGGCAAACGCTAGGCCGAGCCGGGCAAAGATGCGCGATAACAGGCCGCCACGTATACCCAGCATGAACATACCAAAGCGCAGCATGGCAAATGGGGCCAGCACTGAGCCGATGACAATCAGCAAGCCGCCCAGCGCCGTGGTGAGCAGCGCCAAACCTCCCACGCCTAAAACTAAGCCTTTGCTGACGGTCGGGTACTCTTTTGCCAGGTTGACGACCGCTTCTAGCTTGTCTGCGATAAATTCCAGCCCTCGCGCATACAGGGGCATGATTTTATTGCCTATCTCCAGTTGCAGGTCACGCAGTTTCTTTAATGCGGCAATTTCCCGGCCTTTGGCGGTATCTTTGGCAAGTCCCACGCCAGTATCAATATCGGCGGCGCGTTCGTTGTTGTGGGCATTCTTTTTAATCTGCGCCATCTGGTTGACCACAGTGGCATACAGGCCTGAGCCGGTGCGGTTGGTCATGATGGTGCCGATAGTGTCTTCTATCTGTGATTTTTCTGTGATGCCGTGCGCGGCCAGCTTGGGCAATAAAACCTTTTCTATCCATTCGAAGGGGTTGGCTTTGAACAATTCACCCTCGACCAGGGCTTTTTCTTTCACCTCGTTGACGTTCCCCACTTTGTCATAGATGACTTTGTTTTTATCTACCAGGCCCAGGCGCATAAGTTCAGACGCGGCGCGGTTGGTAGTTTTGCCCTGGTACAGATTCTGGTACGCAGACTGCAGCGCAGTACCAACACGATGGCCGCCCATTTCTTGTATCAGTGGTTCCATCTGGTAGAAAAAGGCTTTATCGTCCAGCGCCTTGGCAGCCAGGCCGCCAGTTTTGATAAAGTTAAGCCACTCGCCGGAACCCACGCGGCCACCAGTGGCCGCAATGACCTTTTGCACCATATTGGCTTCATGCTCGAATCGCTCTTTGCTGGCAAGGCCGCCACGCAGCTCGATGACTTTCAGCATGTCCATAAAAGCTTCATTCTTTTGTGACGCTTCGCCTTCGCTGTAGAGGGTTTCGTTCAGAAACTTCATTTTTGCCAGCAAGGGAGTCACCATTTCAGCATGGTGCAGGTCACCAAAGACAGACAGCGAATCACGCATCAGTTCAAGATTTTCTGTCTGGCTGGTGCCGTAGGTTTTCATCTCGGCGGCATATTTGATGGCCTCATTGGAATCATGAGCACCCAGCCCTAAGCCTCTGAGGCGTTGGGCCTCAGATTCATAGTGCTTGGATTCGTTCACACCTTTGATCAGCGGCACACTCATGGCTGCGCCTGTCATGGTCATACCCATGCCGGTAGAAACCATATTGCTGGCGGTGGTGCGGGTTTTTTCCATGCGTTGCTTGGCGGCTGATACTTGTTCATGCCGTCTTGCAAGCTCAGTCAATCGGCGCTGTTGTTCTGCTATCTGCGCATTGGTGGCGGCCATGCTATTGCGCAGGCTGCGTTCATGCCCGCTTAAATTGCTGGTGCTGACGCCTGCAGCGTGCAGCTTGTCGCGCAGCACCTGTAATTGCTGGCTTTCTCGCTGGTGCTGTTCTTTGATCAGCCTGGCGGCCTTGGTGGCGCGGTCAAATTCCCGCGTCATAGTGCGCGTGGGGATTTGGGTAGCGGCCATCTGTTCGGCCAGCTCTTTGACTTTATGGCGAGCAGCATCGAGCCGCCCGCCAGTTTCGCGCAAGCCTGCATGCATTTGCCGGAAGCCGGAAATATGCTTTTGCTGTGTGTCCAGGTCTTTGAGTTTGTCGCGCAGGGCTTTTAAGGCCTTGCCGCTCGCCGACGACTGGCCCATGATGTGCTTCAAGGGGGCGGTTACCCGCTCTATCATGTTGAAGACTACATGTAACTTTAAATCGCGTTCTGACATCGCGTAACCGCTCCCTTGTTTACTCTGCTGTGTTTCTCACTCTGGCACGTTCTCGCCAGTCCATCAGTTCGACCAAGCTAAAGTCATCCATGGCAGACGGCGGCCAGTGGAAGACAATAGCCAGGTCTGCCATCGCGTCTTCTACTCTTTCTGGAATGCCATGCGGTCCGCTTTCTTGACCAAAAAAAGCGATACCTCTGAGCCGATTTCTACCAGGTCAGCCACATCCAGATTAGCGACATCCTGCGCCGTCAAAATAGGGTTGGTGATGCGTGGTAACACTTGCTGCAGGGCTGCGACGTTCATCTGGCCCAGCTCGACCAGCGACACACCGCGCAGCTCGCCTGCCTTGGGCTTGCGCAGGGTGATGCTGGTGATGACGGTGTCGCCGCGCTTGATCGGTTCGTCCAGGGTGATGGTTTTGCTGTTGATGACGATTACTTCATTGTTGTTTGCTGTTGTCATGGTGATACTTTCTTAAGTTGTGCTTAACTTCAATTAAGCATTGTTTAATATGTTGCGTTTTTGATGGCTTGGCATTACATGCCGATAGCAGCGCGCAGCTCGGCGCGGCGATCAATGCCGCCGACTATTTCAACACCGTTGATAAAGTCGATTTCGATAATGTCCTGGCCGTTGATAATCAGCTTGTAATAGCTGCAGGTGGTTTTGTATTTCTGGTCGCTCTTGTCGGCCATCTTGGCGCTGCCCATTTCGATTTCTTTATGGCGGCCTCGTACGACAATTTCCACGGCGGTGACTTCTGCGGTGTCATCGTTCTGGTAAGCACCGGCAAAGCGCAATTGCACGGCGTTGTGAGTGACGGCACCATATTGCAACAGCGCGTCCACCAGCAAGCCGCCCGCAGTCCAGTCGAGTTCAATTTTTTCTGTGTGGTAGTCCACTTCGATAGGGCCGGACATGCCGCCCGCGATGTACTCTTCCATCTTGCGGCTTAGTTTGGGCAAGGTCAGCTCAGGCACCAGGCCCAAATAATTCGCGCCGTCATTGAACAGATTAAAGTCTTTCAGTTTGCTGGGTAATCCCATGGTGTACTCCTTCTATTAAGTCTGGGTTTAAGTCGTGATTTGCTTGGCAAAGTCAGCCAGGTATTTGTCTGTAATTCGCTGCTGCAATACCAGGTCTTCGACTGGTGGTACTGGCGTGTAGTCGTAGTCAATGACCAATGAGCCGATTTTGAGACTGTCCTTGCTGTTAGCTGCAGCATCGAACCAGGCTTTGCCGTCAATAATCAGCCCGGCTGTTTTAAGTGCGCGGAATTTGGCATTGATGGATTCAATCAGGTCACGCACTAAGGACGGGTGCATGGGCTTGTCCACGTAGGTGAAATGCACCTCGGCTATGGTATCGGCCAGCACTTGCGCGGTGCGGGTGTAGTTCTCGAAGAAAAAGAATTCTGCTTCCTCGGCCGTGCGGCTGCCCCAGAAGCGGTAGCCGGTTTTGTTAATCAGGGTGGTGACGCCCGCAGCATTGAGCACACCGGCATCTGTGGCCGACGATTGCAGATCCCAGAACACGTCCCGCGCTATGCCTGTGGGGCCGTTCACCACGACATTGGATAAAGACTTGTGCCAGCCTATATCGTTATCAATCTTGGCACGCAGGCCCAGCGCATAGGCGACGGCCGGTATCGATGCGCTTGCATTGGCCGCAGTATCAAAGTGCACAAAGTCCGGCCAGATAATCATGACCTCGCGCTGGCCGAAGTGCTGGCGGTACGCAATCGCTGCTTCCTTGGTCTGTGCGCCCCAGGCGCTGGCATACACAAAGGCGCGCAACTTTTGGGCGACGGCGGCCAGCTCGGTGGTGACGGCTTGCGTATCGAGGCCAGGCGCGCCCAGAATGCGCGGCTTAACACCAAGCTTAGTCTGGGCGGCCAGCAAGGCTTTAATGCCAGTGTATTGGCCGCTTGGTGTCACGGTGCCAACTACATTGGCAGTTTGTGCCGCCTCATCCACATCACTGGCAACACGCACCACGATGGTCACAGGGTTGGTTTGGAGGCTGATTGCTTCCAGCGCCTTAGAGAGCGTGCCTATGTGGCCTGCTTTTGCAAGTGCGGCGGTGACGTTGGTAATCATCACCGGCACGTTCAAAGGAAAGACTGTTGCGTCTGCATCGTCGGCCGTGGCCACCAGGCCGATGACTGCAGTAGAAACGGTACGTATTGGGCGCGTGCCTTCGTTGATTTCGATGACGCGCACGCCATGGTGGTAAGTTGTTGCGGGCATTGTGTTTGCTCCTGTGGTTGGTGAAACAAATAATTAAGCAAGGATGGCTGCAGCGCGGCCAGGCTGGATCAGCCCGGCAATTTCAAGCGCCTGCAGTCCGGGTGTGGCTTCGGCTGGCTTGATCCAGTCTGAGTTTTCCAGGCGCATCACCCAGGCCTTTAAACTGGCGTTGGCGTCTGCAGCGGCCAGAATGGCGGCGGTTTCTTCCTTGGTGAAGCGGTCGAGGAATTCGCCACGCGTCAAACGGTTGGGGGCTGGTACCGCCACGTCCACCGACCAGGTGAAGGCCTGCACAGCATTGATATCTGTCAGGGCGTTGGCGGCCAGCTCGGCGGCGTTGCTGCTGCGGCGTATGGCTTCACGCTCGGCCAGCACGATGTCGATATCACCCAGATTGCCCCAGCCAGCCGCGTCACGTTCCTGGGCGCGTTGCAGCTTCCAGTCTGTTGCGGCAATCAGCCTGGCCGCTTCGTCTTTGATTTGGCTGCAGCGGGCGGCTTTGGCGGCTACCAGGGCGCTGTCAGCGTTCAGGGTGATGGTGGTTTTCCCCTTGGATACTTTGACCAGGTAGTGAGCCAGCAATGCCGGGTTAAAGCCGTCCGGAGCTGGTACCAGGCGCACGCCTTCCCAGGCTGTCTGCTGGTCGTCGTTGGTGTAGCCGGTGATTTGGTTGGCCGTGTCGATGATTATTTGTGTCATGGTTTGCCTTAGATAACGAGATAGCCAATGCTCATGTAATAAGTGCCGCTGCTGGCTGATGTGTAGTACAACGCTCCGTTTTGACTGCCAACTTGCTTATGTGCGGTTGTCAAAGTGGGTGAACTTGCGCCGTTTGGAGTGGCGGCGTATTGGCCCGTAGTCCCGGTCAAGTAGAAATATTCAGCGCCGCTGCTGTAGGTACCTGCCATTGCCAGGGTCAGGAACTTGCCGCCAATACCTGCACTTTGTTGCGTGGTGGTGGCGTTGTAGCTGCGTTGCACCACTGTCATTTTGTTGGTAAACAGCCATTGATAAAGGGCTGTTGCGCTACCTGTCAGCGCAGTAGCAATGCCGGTGTTGCCATGCAAGGCCGTGCGTATACCAGCGTCAGCAAAGAAGGTCGTCGCCATCACCGTGCGGCCTGCAGTGATTTCGCTTGATACAAAGTTCCAGGCGTCGACCGAGGCTGTGGCATCGGCAAACAGAAACACCATGATGCTGGTCAGCTTGGTATAGAGCGCTGTCATGCCGGCAGAAGATTTGCCCAGCTCGCGCAAGGCGGTCAGGCTGGCCGCTATGGCGTCTTGTGCCGGGGTATTGGCGGCAATCGCGGCTAACCAGTTGGTTGACGCATAGATCAGCGTCATAGCGGCTTGTACGCTGGCGAATTTGTCCATAGTCGTGCGGCTGGCCGCTGTCAGCGCCAGGCAACCAGGTATCGCGGCAATGTAAGGCACCAGGTAAGCGGCTTTAGTCTGTATCCATGTCTGCATGACGCTGGATGCAAGGATGTCTGTCCATGCCAGCGTACTGCTCATGAGCTTGGGTCTTAGCAAGTCGTCCTGCAGGGCCACTTGTATGGTGCGGGCTTCATCTGTGCAGAGGCGCTGCCAGGTGCTACGGTGGCTGGCGTCTGCTAGCCAGGTGTCTATCTCTGCGCTGGTCATGGCATCAAACAGGGCCAGGGTATCGCGGCCTATCAACGGGGCGTTGATGACCTTATCTAATGCCCCGAACAAGGCACCATTAATCACCATGGCGTTGGTATTGGCTTGCGCCAGATCCACGCCTTGCAGCAAGGCACGGGCGCGGGCGATGTACTGGTCGCGGAAGTCGGCTAAGTTGGTCGAACTCATATCAGATCAATCCTGCAAAAATGAGAATAGAAAGGTCGTCAATCTGCGCTTGCAGGTTGTCAGTAGTGGCTTTGCTTGCCTTGTTAGCCAGCCCTACGTTCAGGGTTGCTACATCGTTATCAATGGCCGTGATGGTGTCACGCAGGCGCGCCACTTCTTCCGCGCCGGTGTTCTGGATGTGTGGCAGCTTGTACTGCTGGTTTTGGGTCTTTTGATCAATCATGATTTGCCTCAGATGACAATGACACGCAAATTGCGGTGGCGCGGCCGGGCTGCGGTGTTGCCTGCCAATTCCAGCTTGGCGCGCAAGCGGTCGGCCGTGACGCCGTTCAGCTCGTAGGTCAACTCATGCCAGTCGGCGGCGATATCCCGGCTGGATACAAAGGGCGCGGGTGTATAGACCGGCGCGCCTGCTGCCTCAGGTGCCACACTGACATTCAGGGTAGCGCCTGCAGGTAAATAACAATCCACCACGATGCGGGCGCGCACGTTCTGGCCTGCAGGAACCAAGGGGCTGATGTAGTTGCCCTGGTTGGCTACCGTGCCAGTCAGCAGCGTGACGCCTGGGTGCAGCACTGGCGACAGGCTGGCCGTGCCGGTGAGCTTGGCCGTGACACTGAATTGCCCGGTCATGGGTGCAGCCAGGCGCACCGGCTGGCCGTCGTCCACGTTCATGACGCTGCCACCGGGTAAGGTGATTTGATATTCAACGCGGGTCTGTGCGCTGGGTGTTTCTACCAGGCTTAACAGCATCAAGTCTGTGACGTTGACCAGGTTGGCATTGCCCAGATTGATGGTGCGCGTGGTGGCCGTAAATTCAGCGGCCAGCAAACGGAAAGCCAGGTCACGATCCTGATGCGGTGTCCAGGTAGTGGCGTTGCTCGATGACAGCAGCACGCCCACGGTATAAGGCTGGCTTGCTACCCATTGCCCCTTGTGGTCGTCATACTTGCCCAGCTCTGCAATGCTGGCCGCCGTGGTGGCATCGTCACACAAGATCACCAGCGCATAGTCCACACCGCCTGTCAGACTTACAGGGTAGTCAAAGCTGATACGGGTAGCCTGGCCGTCCACGTTAATGGCTGCGGCTGAGATGCGCGCCTGGGCAATGACTTTCTGGTTAGGGATGCCTGTGGTGGTTTCCCGTATCTGTACGGCCAGCAAAGAATTGCCCTTGGCTGTGAACCACAGGTCCAGCCCGGCTATCTGACGATCAGCGGCCAGTGTAAAAGTCTGCGCCAGCGGGTCAGCCTTCAGGAAGGTCACCCAGCCGGATGCGTGCACGGTGACAAGCTGTTTGACATCTTGAATTTCCACGCCGGTGCCGCTGTAGATTGCCACGCCAAAGCTGCCATGGCTTCCCACGAATTCAACACGCTTGCTGCCTGCTGGCACCTTGGCCGGTATCTGAAACGTGCCGGTGATGGTGCCAGGCGCTGGAGTTGCCAGATTGCCCGGTACCACGGCGACGCCATCAAAGCGCAGGCTTTGTATGGTTTCGCCCGCTTCAAAACCCTTAACGGTAAAGGCAACATTGATTTGACGGATGTATTCAGCGGCCTTGCTGGTGTGGCTGATGTCGCGTGTAATCTCGTTGGTGGTGTCGTAGGCTTCGCCGTTTTCAACGATCCACAGGCCCACGCGGCGGGTAATGTTTTCTGTGATGGTTTCAGTGGTGGGGCTGTTCCATTGGGTGTCAACATCGGTCCAGCGGTCTATTGCTGGGCTTAACGCTACATCTGAGGGCAGCGGGTCGAAAGCGTCGTAGGGGTTGATTTTCATGCTGCCGGTGCGCCATGGCTGTTCCAGCAACGTCACCGGGTTGAATGGCAAGGTTTGAGGCGCGGCCAGGCTGATAGAGAGCAAGTTAGGCTGCACAGATACCGGCAAAGTCAGCTCACCGCCGAAGATGGCGGCGGTTTGGGGCAAGCCCTGGTCGCGTACCGTATCAGATATAAACGGGTCCACCAGCAAGCCGCGCTTTGCTGTTGCATCGCGCAATTGTGTACTGGATTCAAGGCGCTGTTGTGCCACCAGCTCGGTCAAGGTATCAAGGCGTTTGCTGTAGGCGGCGAGTGTGTCCATAGGAACCACGCGTACGCTGTCTATCATTACCGTGCGCGTACCGGATCTCCAGTTTTGCAAGACAGATGCCAGCGGCAACAGATTTGCCGGAACACTGGGCGGCCTTGGGTTGCGGTCTGCCGCTACGCCTGACAGCCAGACCAGCGCACCGGCGCTATCCATGCACAGACGGTCTATACGGGGCAGCATGCGGTTATAGCTGATCAGGATAGCTGTGCCAGCCACTGCCCCGGTGATCGTGCAGCCGTCGGCATCAATGGCCGTGGCTGGCACTGTGGCAAGGTATTGGTACGTTACGTTGTAGGTGGTGCCGGGTGCAGGCTCTGCGCCTGGTAAAGACCAGTCTATTTGCTGGGCGGTGAATTTCCAGTCCACGTCCTTGGTGTAGGTGGTAGCGCCTTGTTTGACAGACAGCACAACCAGGACAGAACCATCTTCCAGCGGGTCCAGCGCACCAGTAAAGCCGCCGTGTGCCACATCTATGGTCTTTTGTGCCGTGATGGTCACATGCGTGACGTTTGCAGCCGGTGCACGATCAAAGTTCACGCGCTGCGCTGCAGGTCCGGTGGATTGGTGCGGCTCATTTTCAATAAAGCGCAGGTCTGGTGCTGCTGCATACACCAGGCGGCGGCTGGTGGGCAGTTCCACAGCAAAACCGGATACCCTGGCGCGGCCTTCGCTGACTGTATAGACCTGTTCACCGCTGGGCAAATCGTCTGCAGCGGTGACGTTCAAACCATTGACGACATACGAACCGCCAGATGAATCACGGTCATAGCGGGCCAATGCCTGGGTTACGCCATCGAGCTGGGGCGGTGGTTCTTTGCTGCGTACTGTGCCGTCTTCTACCGTATAGACAGGGTAAAAATCACCAGGCTGGCCGTCACCGGCAAAGCCCCAGGCAAGCAGCTTTTGCAGGCGGCCTGCACCGGCTTTATCAAAGCCACGGGTATTTTGTGCGCGGTTGCGTAGCGTTGGGTCTTCCAGCTCAGTAATGATGTGCGGTTGCAGGTACACGCCCACGATGACGATACCGACCACGGCAATGGTTAAAGCTGCAGGCGCTATGCCACGCACCGCGCCATCGACATACAGCGCGCCAGATTCGCAGGTAGTCGCGCCGGTGATTGCGTTGACGACGATACGGGCATCACGTATTACCGCGCCATCAGCCAGCAATACATCAGCCACGCCTTTAATGCGGGCTTGTAGCAGGCTTTGTGTCTCGTTCAGTTCGTCTGACTGGATGACATGGTCAGCGCGGTACAGCACCGTATCAAACTGCTTTGCTGCGTCGTGCCGGTTCAGGTAGCCGGGTAAGTTAATGTTTTGTTCCATGGGTGTCCTGTTCAGAATGGCAAAACGTAGCGATAGACTTGCTCAGTCGCGCCGGAACGTATCAGGCGCGGGATGTGGTCCAGCATGTACAGGCGGCCAGGTGCGGTGATTTGCGCGGGCGTGAAATAGCGTTGCCCGGCTGGCAGGCCTGCGGCCACTTCGGTGCCGACGAATAAGCCTAGCTCGCGGATGTCTTGGCCTGCGCCGTCGCCATAATCAAAGACAAATTCGACTAATACCCAGCGTGATGGCGTGTTGACGATGCGGTACAGGTCCCCGCCTGGTACCCTGATGGTGTTCGGTGCGTTAGGGTCTAACTCAGGTACCACGAATTGCTTTTGTGATGCCACGCGGCGGCCTATTTCATCCATCAGGCCAATGGCTGTGATGGGTTCAGATACGGGCGCGGCATCCCATGCGGCCAGGCCGTGGCCCCATGCCAGGTGCAGCGGGCGGTTTTTAAATTGTTCGGCCAGCTCGATGCGGCCTTGGTCTTGCAGGACTGCCATGTCAGTGCCTTTCTATGGATTTGAAATTAAGGGGTAACAGACGGCCCAGCCGCTGGCCCACTGGTCAGCCCAGCCATAAACAGGCAAGGCTGGGCTGCAAACTTTGCTTGCTGTGCCTAGTGAAATTGCTGTGATAGGTGCAGGCATGGCGCGCGCCATTGGCACAGCGCAATAGGTTGCGTGGTGATTGCCGAGGACAGGCATCAAGGCTGGCTGATTGACCACACCGCTGGATAAATCGCTGATGCTGACGACACTGTTTAAGCGGATTTCGCTATCGAGTACCCAGCTATCAAGCTGCATCATTGAATCGTCAACGATGGTGTTTAACTGGCGCGGGCGGTGCGCTGCAATGGGTGCCAGTGCTGGCGGCGCGTTGACGGCGGCTGTGTGCGTTTCACCGAAAGACAGCTTGACGCCATCAGTAGCCGGGTCACCGGACCAGATGCCAGAATCATCATCAAACAAACACTGGTCAAAGCTGGTGGCGTCAAAGCGGCCAGCACGCAAGTCCAGGCCGTGGTACAGGCGATAAAAGCGGCTGTGTGCGGGTATTGATGCATTCATCACCTGGCGTATACGTGCCAGATCCAGCGCGGCCGCTGTGGTGCCTGGGTCTATGTGCACCAAAAATTCATCTTCTTCGATTGCAACCTGGTCATAGTCCAGCCAGGACAAGGCGCGCACCACACTGGCGGCGCTTCCGCGTTCCAGCAACCAGGGCAAGCCAGCGGCGATCAGATCGGCATGATTAGTAAAATGCAGCGAGAATTGCGCCAGGTTCCATTCAGCGGCAAGCCAGGGCTGGAAAGCTGCGGGCATGCTGCTGGCGATGTTGGCCGGTGCGTCTGCAGCCGTGTCCAGATCCGCACGCGGCGCGATGCGTACAAGATTGCGCTCCAGCTCGCTGGCGTTGGGGGGCAGCAGTTGCGCGAGGTCAGTCATGCCACACCGCCATCTGTCAGATTTATGGCGCCAGCGATGGCGTATTCATCTGCGGCAAGCGCGGTATTGCTCGCGGGCTGGCCTGCAATGGGGAATTCAACGCGGGCAATACCTGGTTGCTGTAGTTGCGCGGTTACCCAGGATAGCGGCACGCTGCGGCCCAGGCTGGCATACGTGGCAAGCGAAGCGGTAAAGGATGAGGTAATTTTTGTGACGATATCAGCGGGGGCGCTGGCTTCGCGCCACAGGGTAGCCGTCACGTTTAAGGCCACAGGACGCGCCACGGCCACACTGACAGGTACACCCAGCGGACGGGCGTTGGGTGCGTTCATGGAGGCCAGCACGGCGGCGCTGGTGGCCTGCGCCTGACTGGCATCGATCAGCCACAGCACCACATTGATGACGCCTGGTGTTTGGCTGGTGACATTTGCATTACGCACGTTCTGGCTGGCAGATAGGGCAAGCAGGCGGTATTGCTCTGCCGTGCCATTGCCAGCCAGCGCGGCAATGCGTAACTGTATGCGGCTGCGGTAGCGGTCGTCCGCTTCGCCTGGCAAGCGGGCAATGTTGTAGAACGCGCCTTTATGGTCCAGATCCGCGCCGGTGGCAAAGGCCAGCAGGTTGGCGCGGGCGGCGTCGTTGATGCGGCCACGTAGCAGCATTTCGCGGTAGGCAAAGGCTTCTACCTGCTTGACCAAGGGTTCAGAGGGCAAGGCCAGCACATTGGCGGCGCTGGGGTGGCGTTGCAGCAAGTCTTGTTTGTGGGCGGTGACCAGGGCTTCAAAGTCCAGTTCTTCGACGACTGCAGGCGGTGGCAGCGATTTAAGATCAATCATGCTCATGCTTTCACCGTGACAGGCAAAGACAGGCTAAACGCCTTGGATGCGCGCACCAGTTGGCCTTTTAGATCGATGATGACTTTGCCTGGTGTATCTGTGCGGTACAGCTTGACTTGCGTTAGCTTGATGCGTGGTTCCCACTTCAATAGGGCTTCAGCCGTGGCGGCAAACAGGCGCACTTGCGTGGTGCCGTTGTCTGGCTGATCTATCAGCTCGAACAGCAAGCTGCCATAGTCGCGGCGCATCACGCGGGTGCCTATGGGGGTGGTCAAAATATCGGCAATGCTCTGGCGTAAATGCGCCAGACCTGCGATGCGTTCACCTGTTGATAGATTCATGCCTGCCATATCAGCGCCTCAGTCTGGTATCAAGAACCAGCTACGGCCGGTGCTGGGGTGGGTGCAACTGGCGTGATGCCCGGCGCGGCATGCGGGGATACCGTTCAATGTCATCCAGGAGGAACCCTCTACCATCACCGGGTTAGCGTGCGGTACCGGGCCATGCGGGACGATGCGGTCACCCAGCAGCACAACAGGCGCACCATCGACAGCAAAGAAATCTTGCCCACCGGCTCGGTGCGGGCCACCTGCGCGGTCCAGGGCCTTAACAGCGATACCGTGGCTCATGATTTGACGCCCTCAAATTTAGGCGTGCGCAATGTCACGCCATCGTTGCGCAGTTCTAGAGTGGTATTGCCGACGACAAAACTAAACTTGCCCTCAGTTGGCAAGGTGATGATGTAGTGGTGATCCGCGTGGTTGTAATCCGCCGTCGCGCCGTCTGGGTACTCTGTGCGGGTGTTGTCTGGGTTGGTGTCTGGTGCGGGGTTGTGGTTGCTGGCTATGCCTGGCAAGACCACGCCGCCCGCAAATTCACCGGAGGGGGAAAGCAAAACGCATTGTTCGCCCACCGTTGGCGGGTTCCATGTCTTTGTTTTGCCAGCGCGTGTCGTTGCCATAGGCAAGAAGCCGGTTTTAATGTCGCCAATTTGCAGGCGGACTTGTGGTACGCGGCCGTGCTTCACTTCGGCAATGGTGCCAAAGCGGACGAGATTTTCTAAGCGGCGAGAGAGGTCAGCGAGATTAAATTTCATGCTGACTATGGTGACGTGTCAGCCTGAAATGGTCACTCGGCGCGGGGTTGCTATGCGGCTTATCAACTCATAGGTGTTTACGCGTGCGCGAGGGGTGTGAGATATTTTGAGGTAACATGTGCGCGGATGCGCGGCGCTATTTGCAAGCTATGCGGGCTTTTCTTGTGAGATTTCTGGAAGAAGGCGTGTGAACTCTTTTTTGACCGCGCCATAACATTCGCAAACCAGACTTTCTAGCCCCGTTCTGTCCACAACAATGATATGCCCCCTACGATAGTGAATAAAGCCAAGTCTTTGCAATCTACCGGCTGCCGTAGTTATCCGTTCACGCCTTATGCCAAGTGCGGAGGCAATCAACTCATGCGTCATGATCAGCTCTTCCCCTGGCATGCGATCCAGGGTCAATAACAGCAAGCGACAAAGTTGTTGCTCAAGCGTGTGGCGCGGGTTACAGATCGCCGTTTGCGATATTTGCATCATTAATGATTGGGTATAGCGAAGCAACAGCCGCATCTCTGCGCCAGCAAGATTGAATACCCTTAGCAAAACATCCGAACTCAAAGTGTATCCATATCCTTCGGTTAACACTATTGCACGATGTGTCATAGTGTTATTACCCATGAATAGAGAAGCTCCTACCACTCCCTCATTGCCGATACCGGCAACTTGTGTAGACACACCTTTTTCCAGAAGACATTGCAGGGAAATGACCGAGGTTACAGGGAAGTAGGCTTCCTGCAATTTGCAACCACGCTCATACAAAATGTCGCCAAGCGACATGGAAACCAGTTTTAGATGAGGTGCCAGTCTGGTGGTGTTGAGCAAGACTGCGAGCAAATGGTTTTGAGTTGGATTTTTCAGATTGTTCATGGCAATTTCTCTCGGAATGACGGTGTTAAGATGCACCTTGAAATTGCGCAAGGAAAGGACTTTACAGGCTCGTTGTTAAATATAAAATTAGCGTAGTATTCAATTCACTATAGCACTCTACTTAGCCTGCGTAGATGTAATTTGTGACCTAATCGCATCCACCGGTCAAATTCGACAAAGCACTTTGCTTAGATCATTTGCGCTTTTAATTTGGCGAAATAGTGAAATTGGTCACGCGGCGCGGGGTTGCTATGCTGCTTATCAACCTATGGAATTGCCCTCGCGTGCGCGTGGTATGAGATATTCCAATTAGGACGCGGCGACATACCCGATGCGCTAACATCAGATATGCCACCGCACCAGCAGATAGGGCTGCCAGATTGGCCGATGACCGCGTCACCTGTGCACAGGCGCGCCAAGGCTATCATGTTTTGAGTGATTTTAAAATGCAGACTATCCGCTGTGGGAAATGCTCCCGCAAACTTGGCGAGGGTGAATTTGTCGCCCTCGCCATTAAATGCCCACGCTGTAAAACCTTGAACCACTTGAGGGCCACGAGCTCCACATCTAACACTGGAGCCAATATTGAGCAAACCACTCGTACCATGGATGGGCGGCAAGCGCCGTCTGGCAAAACACATCCTGCCCTTGTTTCCTGAACATACCTGCTATGTAGAACCCTTTAGCGGTGCGGCGGCATTATTCTTTATGAAGAAGCCCGCCAAGTCTGAAATTATCAACGACATCAACGGCGAATTAATGAACCTTTACCGTGTCGTGAAATACCACCGTGATGCCCTGGCAGAAGAAATTAACTTGATGCCAGTTGGCCGCCGCCAGTTCCAGTTATACCAGAGTCAGCCGCTAGAACATTTGACGGACATACAACGCGCCGCCCGTTTTTACTATCTGCAAAAAACTGCATTCGGCGGCAAGGTGACTGGTCAGCATTTTGGAACGATGACTGATCGCGGCCCGCGTCTGAACAAGAGCCAATTTATAGAAGACTTTGAGGCGGCACAATTGCGCTTGATTGATACCGTGATTGAAAACCTCCCCTGGCAAGACTGCGTAAGGCGCTATGACAAGCCGCATACCCTGTTTTATTGTGATCCACCGTACCATAAGACGGCTGATTACGGCGTCAAATTCGGCTTAGATCAATTCGAGGAAATGGCCGGGTTGGCAAAGTCCATCAAGGGCAAGATGCTGATTAGCGTTAATGATATGCCTGAGATGCGGGAAATTTACTCAGGGCTGAACATGAGTTCAGTTGATATTACTTACACCATTGGGGGGAATGGAAGATCTAAAAACAAAACTGCTGAATTGATTATCCAAAATTGGTAATAAATACAGGCCAGTATTTTATACGGGCCTGTATTTATCCAAGAGTTACTATTTTTTTGGATAAAATTTACATGCAAAGTTTGTCCAATCTGAAGCAGCCGTATCTGGCACGACTGGAACAAATGTCCATTGATCAGCAGGCCAAGATTTGGTAGCAATCATGGGGCTAATTCCCTGTGCACCTTCATAAAAAACTAAAGAAGTTGTAGCAATTTCTCTTTCGGCGCATTTAAATGCATGACGACGCAATTCAGTTTGATAAGATTTATCAGTTCCCTTTAGGAATTGATTATCTTTAAATTCATACTTCATCCAAACAAGCATAAATCCATTTTCGTATGTGATGCTGCTCAAATCAATAAACGCTTGCGTCCCGCTTCGAATTGAATTATTTGAAAAGGAAATCCAGTTAGCACTCGCCAGAACTGTTTTTGACTGGCAAAGTATTAATACGAACAAAAAAAACACAGATATTTTTTTCATATTCTGATCTCCATTAATATTGTGTCGCGGCAAATATCCGTACACCAATTCTTAAACAACTCAACGATAGCAATTTTAGCTCTACTGCAGATTATAAACTTTACATGCTGATGGTCTAATTGAAACTTTTTACAATTGTGATAGTTTTAGATAGCTATAATATCTAAAAAGTGTCCAAATATTTTATGATTGAATCATTTATGTAGTGTTTGTCAGCCTCGCTAATGCCAAGTAATTTTCTTTGCGAATATCTAACCTCTGGGCCATCTCTAGCAACGCGATCATTTAAGCCAAACTGATGCACCCGCGCAATACGGGCAACACGCCCAAAGAAGCCCACAGAAATTTCATTGCCGTCTGCTTTTACTTTCAGATTGGTATTGTTACGCAGCTTGGCGAACATGGCGGCCTTCTGTTTTTTGATTCGGTCTTTCTTATTGCGCAAATCCTTGCGCGGCTTCCTGGGCGTGTACTGGATGCCTTCCGGCGTCAATTGCGCTTTAATGCGCTGTTGCTGTGACCGCCTCAAATCCTGCGCCACTTTCAAACTGACTTTGCGCCGGTTCGCCGGATCGAGCTGGGCAAGCAGGACGCCTGCCCATTGTTCTAGCGCCTTGAGATCATCAGCCATTGTCTTGTGCCGGGTTGAGTACCTGCCATTCTGCAAGCAGCTTGTCGCCGTTGTAGAGCTGCCAGAATGGCGCGGTATAGTCCGGTGTGGCGGCTATCTCGCCCGCGTGGGTGATATCAAGCTTGTTGCCGGTCTGCTTGACTATTACACGCTCGGTAATGTCCAGCTCTAAACTGATATCAACGCTGTCATGATTATTGAAGTCAACAACAAAGCGTATTCCCTTGTTGCTCTTGTCTTCGTTGCCCAGCAAGTCTGCCTGGTGCACTGTCACCCAGTCCAGCAAGGGAACCATGAGCGCGTCTTCTTCGCCACCGTAGTCGGTCACAATGACATTCAAGACATAGGCATATTCAAAAGACCGTGAAGCCGTGCGCGTGGTGCGCCAGCTGCCTTTGTCTGCAAACACCAGCAGTTTGTCTGGGTTGCGCTGCAGATCCGGCAAAGCGGCTGTCAGGTGGGCGCGCAGGCTATTTGGTTTGTACATGGTTTGCAATGGCCCTGATGGCCTGGTAGCTGTCTATACAGGCGTTTAATTGCCTGATGGCGTCGTCACCGTCTGCGGCGATGGCTGCAAGAGCTGTTCCAGCCTCTGGCGTAAGTTCGGCTCGCGCTTGGTCGCTATTGCTGAATCCAGCGGCGGTATCTCTGCTGCTACGGGCGGTGCAAGCTTTGACGGGGATTGACAGGCGCACAGCACCAGTGCGGACATCATTAATAAACTTGTCGCGTTTGTCTTTTTCATCTTGCATTTCCTTTTGGTGGGTGGTGGCGATGGCGGCCAGACTGTGGAACATGAGCTTTTCATTTTCGCGTGCGGTGGCGGTGGCTTCTGCTTTGTCCTTTTCAATCTGGGCGGTGAGTTTATCGACCTGGTGTATGGCGTCTTTGTACTTAATGACACAGAACAGGACTGCGGCGACAAATGCCAGGGCGATCCATGGGCGTGGGTCCAGTGCTTTGATGATGTTGAGCATTCGTTCACCTATACAGGTTTGAGGCAGAGTTCACGCTCTGCAGCGCGGCGCTTTGTCAGGCCTGGGTACACTGCGCCACCGGCTTTGTTCCAAAACTGCATTTGATTGCATGCGCCGGTGTAATCGCCTTTATTGAGCAAAATAATCATGGTAGATGGCTTGCCGCTTTCCAGCACGCAGAAACCGTCCTTAACGCCTTTGCGGCCCGGCCCAACATTGAAGACAAAGCTTGTGAAGGCGGCGCGCTGGTTGTCGTTGAGTGGCACTTTCAGACAGCTTTCCATTGATGCCTTGGCCTTGAGCAAGTCTTGTACTGTCATGTCGTCGCATTGCTCTATGGTGGCAGTCTGGCCCAGCTTGACGCCACCAGTGTGGCCCCGGCAAATCGTGGGGATGCTGACAGGATCAAGATAGGCGTTTTGCCTGGTGCCTTCAAACAGGACAATCAAGGGCAAGGCTGCAGCAATGCCAGCAGCGATCAGTTTTTGTTTGATATCTGTACTCATTGTTGATTTTTTCCTTTCTGTGCATTGGCACGGCGATGGAACCAGGGCTTTATTACCTTGTCGCGTAAGAAGAAAATAATTTGCAGCACGGTGTAAATAATGGTGAGGATGAATACCCATTCATTGAGTGGCACACCCAAAACCGTGATGGCACTGATGGCGACGGGTGGTATTGCCTTTACTGTTTCCATGTGGTTTTCGTTCATGGTTAGTCCCACAAGTTAATCATTTGCAGCACGGGTGCTGCAGGTGCACGGTCTGGCAGGGTGATAGCCTTGCCCATGGGCAGGAATGCGCCCAGGCTGGTAATGCCAGGATTTAAGGTCAGCACGTCAGCAATACCGCTGGTGCTGCCCAGATGACGCCAGACCAGCAGGTCTAAGGTGTCGTTTTGTTGGGCGCGGACGATCATAGGGTTAGCAAATTCAGATCAACTCTACCGTGACGTGATGGCGGCCCAGCAAATTGGAAATTGCCCACTGTGCATTCCTGCGTTCTTCGTCTGGGCCATTTCCCAGAAAGCCGACCAGCTTCTTGTCATCCAGTGACGTGGCGGTGGTGTCGTAATCCTTGTAGCGTTCAATCAGATCCGCTTTTGCCGTGCAATAGACAGCGCGCAGGTAATGGGATATCAGGACGCTTTGCCGGTTGACCTGGTCGGCAGGTATGGCCACCAGGCTGGCATGACCAGCGCCAAGGGCTGAAACCTTCAATTCCTTGACCTGGTCATTGACAAAGATAATGGCGTCAACGGTTGCCGCAATCAGGCGGGGGTCTGTGACGGTGCCATCCAGACGAATGGCGTCACGCATAGCAGCAATATCAATGTCAGGGAAAAATCCATCATTGGTAATGGTGTTGCTTGTTTGGGCCGGGCTGGATGGCTGGCCGCCTGGTGCGTTGGCAATAAATGGCATGGTGTAATTGATTGTTGGTTAGGCAAACAAGGGGGCGGTGGGTGGGCTTCACAAAGTAAATGGCTAGAAATCTTTGATCAGCCCACGCCGCCCAGCGCCGAGGGGTGCTCTGTTACGCAGGTGGTGGTGCGTTATTGTCTGCACCTTCACTACCTACGATGTTCTTGAGACGGCGTTCCAGCCGTTCAATGTCTTTTTTAACGCCTATGCCTTGGAACAGTTCTAGCGCTTTATGCAGATGTTCCAGCGCATTGGTAACAATGGTTTCCGGCAGTTGGTCAATGTCCACTTCAGCATTGCCTACCTTGCCAATCAGGGCATAGCCCAGCGCCTTGTACAGCTTGGCACTGGCCTGGTCTGGTACATCAGCATCGAGCGTTAACAGCCGCAAAGCACTGAGGATGTCTTGTGCTGTGATTGGGCTGATGTCCGGGTCAGACATGCGGCCTTCCAGATATGCGCCTGGTATTTCATCCAGCAGCATGGTGGGCAAATCGCGGTTGTATTGGTCTGGAAGACTGAGGTTGTGAACCAAGCAATATTTGGCGATGTCAAGAGCACGGCCATAATCGCCCGCGTCGATGTGCCATACCAGAACGGTGGTCAATACTGCGTCTTGCGCACCATTACCGAATTGCAACGCGCCGTCTATCCATTCCTCGTACTCAGGCAGGATTGCACGCTTCAATTCAATTTTTTTCTGTATCGACTTAATCGATTTAAGGCGCTGTTTATCGGTGACGAGTTTGGCAAACATCAGATCGTATGCACTGCCTTGTAAGGCCTCGCCGTGTTTTGAGGCCGCCATAGTCTTGGCAGCCAAGACGCGGGCGACGTGTTGTTGAGCTGGGCTTAAACGGGACATGATCAGGCCACAATCTCGATGTTTTCTACCAGGGCAGTCATACCGTAGTCTTCCACCACATATGCATCATTCGATGATTCGTAGTTTTCGATACGGTCACGTTTCGCGTTTTCCACGACCTGGCGACGGCGGCCACCGTCTTGGAAATAGATAGACAGATTGTCTAAGCGTGTAATCAGGAACGTATTGTTCGGGAAATATGGCACGCTGACTGCCTGCAGGCCGCCAAGGCGTTTTTGACTGATGACGATATCAGCGGCCAGCGATTCGGTTGGCGCTTGCTTGGTATTGACCAGCGGGAAGTATTTATCATGCATTAGATCACGGCCAACGATCACGACCAGACCGGCATCTTCGCGGAACCATGGGTCCAGCATGGTGACCGCATCAAAGACGGCAGCATCCAGATTTGCATAGTCCCCACCTACACCGATTTTTACTTTGCCTGCTGTAACGCCGTGCGTCATGACATGTTCTGGTGCTTCTTCGCGCATGTGTTGCAGCCAGCCTTTATTGACGTCCTGCAGCATTGGGTATGTGTTGATATCGGTGGTGTCTGAAATCTTGATACCATTAAAGCCGATGACGATACGGTCCAGGGCTTGACGCTGGACGATGACGTCACGGATACGCGGTTGAAAGTCTTGGAATTTTGCCCAGGCATCCAGCTTTGCATAGGGGATATGCGTATCGAAGTTTGTTTTGGTGCATTTGTATTTATGGCTGCCAAAGCCGGTCAGGTCACGGGTTTGGCGGTCGCCCTGGCTGGTGTCGGTGCGGCCAGCAACGGGGCCAGAAATGCCCAGGCCCAGCTTTTCGCCTTCCATCTCGGTCACGCCGATGATGTTGATTTTGCCCAGGAATGCGCTTGATTCCTGAATCTTGGTTTCCATCTTTTGTTGAACAGAGGGCGTGACGCTGAATGTTTTCGTGGCGTCTGCAATGCCGTTCAATTCGCCTACGCGGCTCATAAAGGCGTTATAGACAAGGCGGGTTTGGTTCTTCATGCGTGAATACTCCGATAGTTTAAATTTTTGTAATGCTGATTATTTGGCAGTAAGTGGTTAGCAATCTGTCTGCTGTGATCCGTTGCCGCCGGTTGCTGGTGGTCGTGTGGCCTGGTTGCCGGGTTCGTTGTCCAGTGATGTTTTCAGGCTATTGAAGTTGTCGGTTGCTGTATTGAGTTTGCTTTCCAGTTCCTTGATGCGCTTTTCTGCATCGCTGAAGCGGGTTTCTTGGCTGGCGGCATGTTCGAGCACTGTTTCAAAGGCTTTGCTGATGTCAGCAAAACGGGCATCATCGCCGGTCTTTTTGCTACTGAAACCTTTAATCAGGTCCATGACTTTGGAAGCAAGGCCGGATGCCTCAGTATCGACTTCGTCAAATTCCAGACTGACAGCAACACCTTCAGAGAACATATTGCCCGGCGAGGCTTTACGGGCGGTAAATGGGTTGGTGTCTGGCTTTTGTGCCGCGAAAGTCAGAACGTCAGTGCCAAGGCTGGCCGGGCTGTCTGTGATGCCGAGGCCGACAAGATAGGCTTGGCCGCTGTCTGCGAATTTTTCGTTAATTTCAACGCTGGTATAAATTTTTTGCTTGGCTTTGACGAGTGCCAGCAAGTCCGCAGTGGGTTCAATTTGGGCAAACAAGGCCAATTTCTTTTCGCCGTCGATGGTGACTTCTGCGGCCTTTAAGGCTGTCACGTCGCCGTATGCTTTGAATGGGCTATCTGGCAGTACGCCGCGTATATGTTCAAGCCATACCCTTGCGCCGTACTTCTTTGGATCAAAGGTTTTTGCCATTTGGTCGATCCAGCTACGGTCAATTTTGCGGCCGTCTGTGGTCGCGCCTTCGACTGCAACGCGGAAAAATTTCGATGTAAATTTTTTTGACATGATGTGGATATGAAGTAAGGTTTTAATCGGGTTCTGGCTTTGAGGTTTCAATAGTCTGCTTTGCTGTAAATCGCTTCAATGGTCAGCGGGTTGATAAGATTTATAACAACTTGTTGCCTGTGCCTTCGCGCCCGCGATGCCCGTAATCTGACGGCATGATTGATATTGCCGACGAAAATACGTCTGAAACCCTCCCAGAAAACGACACAGAAGCGCCTACTGACGGCGCTGCGGTCGCGCCTACCTATGACCTTAAAAAGCATGCCCAGGCCTTGTACTGGCAGGGCTGGCGTATTTCATCCATTGCCAAGCATCTGGATATCAAACGCAGCACCGTACAGAGCTGGTGCGACCGTGAAAAATGGGATGACACGCCTTTTATCGAGAAGATAGAAGCCAGCCTTGAAACGCGCCTGGTTCAATTGATTGCCAAGGAAGTGAAGACCGGCGGCGACTTTAAAGAGATTGATTTGCTGATGCGCCAGGCTGTGCAGACAGCGCGGGTGCGGCGGTATGAGGCACCGGGCGGCAATGAAGTGGATTTGAATCCAAAGCTGGCTAACCGTAACGCCGGGCCTAAGAAGAAGCCGACACGCAATGATTACGATGATGACCAGAAAGACAGGCTGTTAGAAGCCTTCCGCGATTCGCTGTTTGATTATCAAAAGGTGTGGCTGCGCAATAGTCAAGAGCGCACGCGGGTGATACTCAAATCGCGCCAGATTGGCGCTACCTGGTACTTTGCGCGGGAGGCCTTGGCTGATGCCATGGAAACCGGGCGCAATCAGATTTTTCTATCTGCATCCAAAGCGCAGGCGCACGTATTCAAGCAATACATTATCCAGTTCGCCAAAGAGGCGGCTGGCATCGAGCTGGCGGGTGACCCGATTGTGTTGCCGAATGGGGCGCATCTTTACTTTTTGGGTACCAATGCCAGGACGGCCCAGGGCTATCACGGCAATTTCTATTTTGATGAATTTTTCTGGACGCACAAGTTTAAGGAATTGAACAAGGTAGCGTCAGGCATGGCGCTGCATAAGCAGTGGCGTAAGACCTATTTTTCTACGCCGTCAAGCATCACGCACGAGGCGTACCCATTCTGGACCGGTGAGCTGTTCAATAAGCGGCGGCCTAAAAAAGACCAGGTCAATATTGATGTCAGTCACAAACGGCTTGCCAGCGGATTTACTGGCGAAGACAAGATGTGGCGGCAAATCGTCACCATTTTGGACGCCCAGGCCGGTGGCTGTAATTTGTTCGATATCGACGAGCTGCGCACTTACGAGTACAGCCCGGACCAGTTTGAAAATCTGTTGATGTGTCAGTTTATTGATGACACAGCATCAGTGTTCCCGTTATCTGCTATGCAGAAATGCATGGTGGATTCCTGGGTGGATTGGACTGATTTTAAACCGTTCACTACGCGGCCATACGGCGATACACCGGTCTGGGTAGGTTATGACCCGGCTTTAACCGGGGACAGTGCCGGGCTGGTAGTGCTGGCACCACCGCGCACGCGGGGCGGCAAGTTCCGGGTGCTTGAACGCATCCAGTTCAGGGGCATGGACTTTGAAGCCCAGGCCGAGGCGATACGGCAAACCACAATTCGCTACCACGTTGACTATATCGGTATAGACGCTACGGGTATGGGCGAAGGCGTGTACCAGCTTGTCAAAAACTTTTACCCGAATGTGACCAAGATCAGCTATGACCCAGCCGTCAAGGCTCGGATGGTACTGAAGGCGCAAGACGTGATCAATAAAGGGCGTCTGGAGTTTGACGCTGGTGCTACTGACTTGGCGCAGGCATTTATGACAATCAAAAAGACGCTGACGGCCAGCGGCCAGCACGTCACTTATGTGGCAGAGCGCAGAGAAGATACCGGGCATGCGGATCTTGCCTGGGCATGTATGCATGCACTGGACCATGAGCCATTGGATGGCGGTATCAGTGCGAGTCAATCATTTATGGAGGTGTATTCATGAGCAAGAGAAAGAGGCGCGGCCAGTTCAGTGCCACGTCAGACAAACCGGCTGTAGATGCGCCGGTGATGCCTTCGCCGCCTGGTATAGAGGCGTTCACGTTTGGAGACCCTACGGCTGTATTAGACCGCTCTGAAATTCTGGACTATATCGAGTGCTGGACGAATGGCCGCTATTACGAGCCGCCGATTAGTTGGGACGGCCTGGCTAAGTCTTTCCGCGCAAGTGTGCACCATAGCACTGCCATTTATGTAAAGCGCAATTTGCTGGCTGCCACCTTCATACCGCATCGCTTGCTGTCACGCGAGGCGTTCAGCCGTTTTGCGCTTGATTTCCTGGTGTTTGGCAATTCCTATCTGGAAAAGCGCAAAAGCCGCACCGGGCTGGCTTTGAAGCTTGAACCACCGCTGGCGAAGTACATGCGGCGCTGCAGTGACGATCTAAGCAAATACGCATTCATACGCGGCATGCAAGAAGACCACGAATTTGAGGCCGGGACGATTTTCCATTTGATGGAGCCGGATATTAATCAAGAGGTGTACGGCCTGCCTGAATACCTGAGCGCCTTGCATTCTGCCTGGCTGAATGAGGCGGCGACGCTGTTCAGGCGCAAGTATTACAAGAACGGTTCACACGCTGGTTTCATTTTGTATATGACCGATTCCGCACAGAATCAAAGCGATGTTGACAACATGCGCCAGGCACTGAGAGACAGCAAGGGGCCGGGTAATTTCCGCAATGTGTTCATGTACGCACCCAACGGCAAGAAGGACGGCATCCAGATATTGCCGGTTTCTGAGGTGGCGGCCAAAGACGAATTTTTTAGCATCAAGAACGTGACACGCGATGACATGCTGGCTGCGCACCGCGTGCCGCCCCAGCTGCTGGGCCTGGTGCCGAACAATACCGGCGGGTTCGGGGATGTAGAGAAAGCGGCCAAGGTGTTTTCTATGCATGAGCTGGAGCCGCTGCAGGCGCGGTTCAGAGAGTGCAACGAGTGGATAGGCGAGGAAGTAATCCGATTTACCCCATATTCTTTAGGTGACGCAGGAGGCACCACAAAATGAGTGATGTTGCAGACCAATCAGACAAATTGATAGAGACACTTACTAACAAGGCAATCTCTTTTGCAAGCCGTGACCACTATGTCCAAAGCAACGGGCATTGCCTTTTCTGTGACGAACCTATCAGCCACACAGAACTATTCTGTAATACAGACTGCCGGGATGACTACGATAAAGAACAGGCCGCAATCAGGAGAAACGGAGGGCGGTTGTTGTAGCTGATAGCTTGGCGGTGCCTACTAAATATTTATAAAAGTGGTGTCAAAAAGTGGTTGCAGTAGTGTCAGATTATGGTACTATTCTACTTATGAAAAGCGCACACACAAAAACCCTGAAAATCATTTTCACTAACCCAGTTTCCATGACATTGGAATGGTCACGAATTGAATCTCTTTTCGTGGCGCTGGGTGCAAAGACCATTGAAGGTGAAGGTTCACGAGTTCGTTTTTTGTTGAATGATGTAGTTGGTACTTTTCACCGGCCACATCCGCAGAAAGAAGCCAAAGCGTACCAAGTTCGGGATGCGCGTGCTTTTCTACAATTAGCAGGCATCAAGCCAGAATAGGAGCAAGAAATGGGAATGATGACTTACAAGGGCTATGCGGCCCGCATTGAATACAGCGAAGAGGATGAATGCTTCGTTGGTCACATCGCTGGTATCCGTGATGTGGTTGGTTTTCATGGCGACTCAGTCAGTGAATTGAAAACGGCCTTTGAAGAGGCGGTCGATGATTATTTGGCGGTTGCTGAGAAAACCGGCAGGCCAGCACAGAAACCATATTCCGGCAATATGCGTCTGAGAATTTCACCAGAGACACACGCAAGAGCTGCAATGTATGCAGAGGCATCAGGAAAGAGTTTAAACACCTGGGTAGCCGATCTACTGGAAACACACACACATTAAAGCTTCGCCCCTCAGAAGCTCTATAAAGCCGCCTTGCGCGGCTTTTCTTTTGCCCGCTTGCCTGGTGCCAAGGTCAGCGGCAAGCCCGCGCCACCCGGCCACCTTCCATTTCATTGCAATTTTGCAATATTTTACCCATTTCACCCCTTGGCGCGCAGACATCCCCCCACCACGCCTGCCCGCTAAATAGGTCGCTTTTTACTCAAATATGCGTCACCAGTTAGGGCCAAGCCTGGCTTGCGTTTGCGGCCGCATGGATGGCCCCAAACGCTGACGCAATTTGACGCAAATTTCATGTGATGAGCACTTAACCGTTTCGATATTCGAAGCAGTTGATCAACTGAGGGGATAAGTACCTCAGTTGTATCTATAATAGACAAAGCTGTACAGATTATCTGTATGGTTGGCGACTACCTTGACAATAAGGTGTCGGGTAGTTTTCAACTGATGAGATAATCCCATCAGTTGAGTGTCACTAGAACTATCGTCATAATAACGGTGATTGGGGCCATTTGATCTTCGCCTGTATCGATGGCCGAAACGGTTAATCAGTTGGGGGGATAATCCCCTCAACTGCCATCATTATGGTGACGACTGGGGAGAATATCTCCTTCGTTCGACGGTCTGCACAGTCTGTCGTCAACGCTTGCCCGATAACGTGTTTGTGTTCCATCCATTGGGATTTTCCCAATGGTTCTATGCCATTTCAACTATGGAGAACAACTCCACGGTTGGAGCCAGTTGTGGTGATTATCTCCACGACTGAAACCGTTTTGAATGGCGACCATCATGATTATCCTGATAGTTGAATACGGTCTGTATATAGGGAAAGCTCTAGTTTTCTCTAAATTTGGGATGGCCTCGGGAAAAAGGTAACTAAGGTAACGGCATCAATAAATCAATGCTAAGTTATTGATTTATATGGATATATCTGGTTACTTTATTTGGTAACTTTAGGTAATTGAAAAGGTAACTTATTTTTAAGTCTTTGATTTATAAGGATATCTATAAATGAAGAAAATACTCTTTATATAGGTAACTAGAATACCTTTACATTACCTTATTATTACCTTTTGCTATTCGCTGGAAAGCCTTATGTATCAACGGTTTCCACGGTTTCGATTGATTAAGTTACCTAAGTTACCTTTTTCCCGAGGGGTACTTTATTTTAAAGTTCTAACGAATCAAGACGAATTATGGTCAATGATATGTCTGTTGGAGAATAATTGACGTTTGTTTAATCGTTGCTACCAAGTACTACTGTCTCGCCCAAATGGTGCTAAAGCTGTTTCGACATATGCACGGTGGATTCATAGTTGGGGTCTTACTTTGTATTACGCACAGCTTACCCACCTACAACGCAACATATTGATTTAAAAGAAAAATATATTCCTGTCGGCGGGACCAGGGCACTAAAATAAAAATTATAAAAAAACAACTTAACCCAAATAAAATCAGTACAGACGAAGCACTAAACTGCTGCCGACGAATTAGATTCGCTGCTGATGATTTTATAACCTGCTCTGGTTTTGAATAGCCAGGCTGGAATAGAAGGATCAGACCACTGGTTCGTGGTAAACCGCTTCGATATTGTGGCCGTCAGGGCCAATTACAAAAGCTGCATAGTATCTTCCTTGATACTGCGGGCGCAGACCAGGCGCACCGTTGTCTTTACCACCCGCCTCAAGTGCCGCACTGTAAAAATCATCAACTTGCTGCCGACTCTCTGCCTTAAATGCCAAGTGAAGATGGGCCGGTTTCTCCTCCGTTTGATACAGGCACAATGACACCTCGTCGTTTGCAGAAAGCTCAACACCGTACGTCGGTATTCCCTCAGATACAACAGTTACACCAAGCGGTGCCAATGCCTTGAGGAAGAACGTTTTGCTGGCAATGAAGTCGCTGACACCGAATTTGACGTGATCAAACATGGATTATCCTGACGTGTGTGCTTGCTCGACGGCAAACTAGTTTAAAAATGTTAATTAATAAGTTAGCAGAAAAGCTCTAGGGAAGCAATTTTGGTGAATCCGTTCCGCAATTAAAGAACGAACGGGAATGATTCAAATATTTCCGCCAATGTTGCCATCAGGGAAATATTTTTCATGTTGCAATAATAACTAATTCCCTAATCGTAATGTTACTTGTTCAAAAAAAACATTTTCTTAAATTCAGCAATACATCTTTAAGAAAAGACAACATAAAAAATGAGAAAATCTATATTGACAAGAGTAAATTGCTAAAGTGGATGTTATTTTAATAACTGGATGGGTATATGGATTTTTTAAAAGATCTAAGACGATTGCATGGACACGAAGGACTAATAAAGCAGCTTGAAGAAATTCAAGAGAATTTTATTAAATCCAAACTTGCATCAAATTCCCCGCCAGTAATCGGTGATTTGACCGTTTATCAATCTACGATTCAAGAAGGGAGGAGTCGGTTTGATGCTAAAACATTGAAATTATTTGTGGCAGGGGTTTCTGAGGCTATTTTGAATAACGTGCGTTTTCCGGATCCAGAGCAATTACCGTCATTAAATTTTCAGAATATGGAAATTGCTGGTGATCTCCAGTTTTTGAAAATGAATTTTCCATTTACGCTTTGTTTTAAGGATGTTGTATTTGTAAATACATTGTCGTTTGTTAGATGTGAATTTGCGTCTTGTTTACAACTTGCAAGCGTGCATATGAAGGGTTTGCGTGCAAATGGATGTCAATTTTATTCCCTAGATATTTCTAATGGAAATCTCTACAGTTTGTTTTTCGATAGCTGCCATTTTAAATATCGATTGGAAGGCAGTAATGCAATTGTTCAGGACGGATTAATAAGTTCCTGCGAGTTTCACGACAGCGTAAATTTTAAGAATGCGAAATTTTTGGGGAATTTTAATTGTGCAAGTACAGAGATCAAAGGCGATTTGATTTTTGATTCAGTAGAATTTGAAGAAAACGTTGGTTTTATCGATACTGTTCTTGGTCAGGTTGTGGATTTTAATAAATCCAAGTTTGAGAGGGATGAGCTTCCCCTGAAATTTAGTTCCCCAAAGGTGACGTAAAATAAACGTAACTTTGGAAAAACAAATGATGAACAGG
>NZ_JBXASD010000020.1:0-91797 GCF_058808955.1 Undibacterium sp. GW821-FHT11B02
GGATGAAGAAACAAATTCAAGAGAATCTGGCTGCATGACATTCACCTGATGGTGAACTAATTACCGAGGGAAGCTCAAATGTTACCACCTTGTAAAGGGGAAGGATCTGCACGGATTGTTAGACTGTAACTATAAAATTCGCAGTAAAAATAAGGTGGGAACGAAAGAGGTTGAAATACCAGAATCCTTTCTGGGTGGAGTCGGAGTTGAATATATTGTTTATGACCAAACAAATCAACCCGAAATGGATATTTCAATCCATACCAAAAACGACGTTAATCCATTGATTAGCAGACTTGATAGTTACTGGTATTTAAGCGTGGTTAGCCAAATCCTAGATCAGCAGCCCAAATAAACACTGCAGCGGCAGAAAAATAGAAAATCTTGCAATGTCACTTGCTTCATTATTCCGCAAATTTCTCCCCCAAAAACTCCACCAACGCCCGTACCCGATTCGCTACAAACCGCCCGCTGGGCAACAGCGCATGCAGCGGATAGGGATCGGTTTCCCAATCGGTCAGTAGTGGTACCAGGCTGCCGTTTTGCAACTCTGTCCTGACATCGATCAATGATTTGAAAATGATGCCGGCACCGGCGACTGCCCACATGCGGGCCAGCGAGGCGTCGTCGGCGCTGCGGTCGCCGCTTACTCTGACTTCTTTCCATTTTCCTTGCTGGGCGAAGCGCCAGGTTTTGTGCAGGCGGCCATTGCGTTCGAAGATCAGGCAGTTGTGTTGGGTCAGGTCTTGCGGGGTTTGTGGTGCGGGGTGGCGTGCCAGGTAGGATGGCGCTGCACACAGCACAGGGCGGCTATCGGATAGCAGGCGAGCTACCAGGCGTGAATCTGTCAGGGTGCCATAGCGCAGGGCCACATCGACTTCATCACGCACCACATCCAGCGGTCTGTCGCCCACATTCAGTGCCAGTTGCACGCCGGGGTGCAGGGCCAGAAATTCATCGAACCAGGGCAGCAGAGTAGTGCGTGTCAGGTCGGACGGGGCGGCCACCCGTATCGTGCCGACCAGGGCCGTGCGGGCTTCTGATACCTGCGATTCGCCTTCATCGAGTAAATCAAAGGCCCTTTGCGCATAGTCGAGCAGGATCTGGCCCTGGGCGGTGATGCGCAGCGCCCGGGTTGATCGTTCAAACAGGCGCGTTCCCAACTGGGTTTCCAGCCGCTTCATGGCGGCGCTGGCGGCTGCGGGTGTCATGCCCAGCACACCGGCTGCGCCAGACAGCGAACCACAGCGCGCCGTCTGTACCAGTACATGCAGGTCACTTATATTTTCAATTTTCATTTGAAAGTGATAGTTAATTATTGGTCTTATCAATTCATGCTTCATATTCTACAATGCCTGCACTGATCTGAAAATGATTTTGGACACGATTCAACATACTCACGACATACAAGGATTCATCATGAAAGCTATTGCTTACCGTCACTCATTGCCTATCGATAACAGCGCATCCCTGGAGGATGTGGAATTACCAAAACCAGTACTGGAAGCACGCGACCTGCTGGTGCGGGTGAATGCCATTTCAGTCAACCCTGTGGATACCAAGGTCAGGCTGGGCAGGACACCTGCTGAAGGCCAGTTGAATGTGTTGGGCTGGGATGCAGTTGGTATTGTGGAAGAAGTTGGCGCGGCAGTCAGCAATTTCAAAGCAGGTGATCGCGTCTATTATGCTGGCGCGATAGACCGCCCAGGTGCAAATAGTGAATTGCATGCAGTGGATGAACGCATCGTCGCCAAGGCACCAACTACGTTGGATGATGCACAAGCCGCCGCCTTGCCACTGACGACGATTACTGCCTACGAACTGCTGTTTGAACGCCTGGGCGTTGCCAGGAACGGTGGCGCAGGCCAGACCTTGCTGGTGATAGGCGGTGCTGGTGGTGTCGGTTCCATCCTCATCCAATTGGCGCGTCAGTTGACACAATTGCGCGTGATTGCCACCGCCTCCCGCGCTGAGACAAGGCTATGGTGCCTGGATTTGGGTGCGCATGCAGTGATTAATCACACCAAACCTTTGAGTGCAGAGTTGAAAGCCATAGGCATCAATGAAGTTGATATCGTCGCTGGCCTGACACAGACAGCACAGCACTATCCAGAAATCATCGCCAGCCTGAAGCCGCAGGGCAAGCTGGCCGTGATTGACGACATGGTGGCGCTGGACCTTATGCAGTTGAAAGGAAAATCCATTTCTTTGCATTGGGAAATGATGTTCACCCGTTCGATGTTCAAGACGGCAGACATGGATGAGCAAGGCAAGCTGCTGGCCGAAGTGGCAGCACTGGTGGATGCGGGCAAAGTACGCACCACTGTGAATGCAAACTTTGGCAAGATCAATGCGGCAAACTTGCGCAAGGCACATGCGCTGATAGAAAGCGGCAAGGCGCAGGGCAAGGTTGTATTGCAAGGTTTTTAATTTAATTTATATAGAAAGTTTTTATGCAAACTACAAACATCAAAAAATCATTCGCCGCAGCCAGCATCACGCGCGACGCTGCGAATGCCCTGATCACCGCAGCCAGTGCTGCGGCCCGTGATATCGGCATCGATGTCACGATAGCTGTCACTGACAATGCCGGTCACCTGAAAGCCTTTGAACGTGCAGACAGTGCCGCATTGTTGACGGTGGATGTGGCAATCGACAAAGCCTGGACGGCTGCCTCATTTGGCTTGCCCACCCATACCTGGACTGCCATCATCAGCAACGATGTGGTAGCACAGCTTGCCCACAGGCCGCGTTTGGTGGCAGTTGGTGGTGGCTGCCCGATTATTGAAAATGGCAAAGTCATCGGCGGTATAGGCATATCTGGTGGCAATGCGCTGCAAGATCAGCAGGCGGCAGAAATTGCATTGGCTGCATTGGGCTTTGAAGTGAAAGCATAGGTTCAAGCAAACTGTCGGGAGTGCATGTAAGCCATGCACTCTCTTTCTCTAAAGAGATCAAACAACATGATAGCTATCATTAGTCGTTCATTCATCAGCATTCTGGGTATGGTTTTATTCTCCCTGAACATGTCGATTGCCAGGGCTGAAAATACCAGCGGGGCAGATGCAGTAAAAGCCGCATCAGCAGATTTTTTCAGCAGCGTCAGCAAGCGTAATTTGGCCGTAGTTTCTAGAACTCATTTCATAAATAGGGGTGAGATGCGTTTGCCTCATAACGCGGGCTGGCAAGGGTAAAGCAGGGGTTTCGTGCAGCATGCTGCACGCCTGCGTACGATGTGCGCTTACCAGCGCACATGCGCCCTGCAAGGGGACGAGGCAGTCAATAGCGGTGCTATTGACAACGAGTCGAATTTTCACACCTTGCAGTCCAGCACGCGTTATGAGGCAAACCCTCCGGGAGCTGGCCGCATTGACACTTCGCGGGCGCATTGCAGCGTAAGGTTGTAACATCGCGCTTGCTAAGGCACCAGCCTTAGCTGCGCAGGGTACACACCTTACGCCTTGCACTGCATCCCGAATCGCCTTGCTCGCACTCATCCCTATTTATGAAATGAGTTCTAGTTATCTTGACACCGAAGGTTTCACAGAATTCGTTGCTGAATCAGACAAACTCTTGCAACTGGATGCCAATGCATTTGCCGGACTATTCAAATCCGGCGCGCAAATTGATTTGCGTCTTGTTGATGTACAGGTCAAGGCTACGGATGATGCAGCGATAGTCACAGGCACCCGTGTTGGTGCCATTACCAAACCGGGTGCAAATGTCGTTGAAGGCAGATCATTGATCACGATGGTGTGGTTTAAAAAGGATAATACCTGGCTGTTGAAGCATATCCACCTGTCACCGGTAACCAATTCTAATAGTCGATGACTATAAATGATGCTGCGCGTGCATCCATCCCGGGCGGCTATACTCCCCAGGCTGAATGCTGCAATTACCGCCCTGAAAAAGAGCGGTGAACTGGATACCATCTTCCGGCGTTATACCAATTAGCTGTTTGGTTGGTAGCTGGCTTAGTAAGTTGCTGCGGGTGCCGATGCGGGCGCAGGCGCAGGTGATGCCAGCGGCTTGTCTTTATCTACCACGTACACGCCCACCAGTTTGATCGGTGTGTTGCCATGGTTTTTTGCACTGTGGACGACACCGGCTGGTATGACAAATCCTTCGCCTGCTTTGACCTTACGCGGTGCCTGATTGGCGACCAGCAATTCTGCCTCGCCATCCATCACATAACTGATTTCATCACCGGGATGGGTATGCCAGCCGACCACGGCACCGGCGGCGATTTCAACACGGGCAATGATATCTTCCTTGCCGGGAATGGATGAATCTGCCTTGGTTACAATGGTGCGGGTAATGCCCGTGCTTTGTGCCAGCAGGCTGGTGCTAACCAGCATGACACCAACGGCGGTCAGTTGGCGCAATAGTTTTGTTGTCCTTGATTGCAAGATAGGTCTCCCGGGTAAGTTGACATGTGTTGTTGTACATTTGCTCATTGCACGCCCATTTTTGAAATGCGTCAAGTGTTATTTTTTCATTAAGCCCAGATTTGTCATAAGAAAAAAAATGGCGCAATTTTTACATTGCGCCATGAAACAATTCATTGCCAGATTTTATGCATCGGCTGTCGCATTGGCTGTCTTAGCCAAGCCGTCTGCCCCACCTGATTTGCTCGCCCCTGGCGTGTCCCCAAAGGACACAAAGCGGGTCATGATCAACACTGGTATGGCACTGAGCAATACCCAGATAAAGAAGTTCTTGTAGCCAAGTGATACCTGGATATCACCACTGATGGTTTTGAACAACACAAAACCCAATTGCATGACACCTGTGCCCAGCGCATAGTGAGCAGTCTGGTATTTACCGGGTGCCACAACCTGCATGATGAACAGGATCAGACCAACGAAACCGAAGCCATAGCCAAACATCTCAAAGGCAAGTGCAGCGGTGATGACAGTCATGCTTTCTGGCAGGTTATTGCTCAAGAAAAAGAAAGCCAGGTTGGGGGTGTTCATCGCCAGTATCAGCCAGGGCAGGGCGCGTTTCAAACCCAGCCATGACGCAAAATAACCACCCAATATGCTGCCGCCCAAAAAGGCAATGGTGCCAGCAGTACCGTAGGCAATGCCGACCTGATCTGTAGTCAGGCCCAGGCCACCCAGGTTTCTGGCTTCACGCAAAAACAGCGGGCCTATGGTTTGTATCTGCCCTTCGGCAGCACGAAATAAAATGATGAAGGTAATGGCCAGCCAGATGCCGGGCTTTTTGAAAAACTCTATGATCACATCTTGCAGCGTTACGAAGATGCTGTGCATGGATGCTTTGGATGTCGTGTTTTTAGTACCAGGTAATGACCAACTGTTGTACAAGCCCAGGCTGAACAGGAAAACACCCATGATGGCAAAGATGATGGTCCATGCTTGTGCCGGTGCCAGGGTTTTTTCCAGATAACCAGCCAGATACACCAGCGGCCCCAGGGTAACGAATTTTGCGGCGTTGAAAAATGCGCCTTGCCATCCTGCATAGGTGGCTTGCTGCTTGTTGCTGAGGCTGGCCATATACAAACCATCGCATGCAATGTCATGCGTGGCAGCGGCAATCGCCACCACACCCAGCAAGGCAATGCTGATGGCAAAATACATGGGCAATTGCAGTGATACTGCCACCAGGCCCAAGGCCGCACCACCTATCAACTGAAACAGCACCACCAGCATTTTTTTGCTGTCTGCTGCTTCAAGGAAAGGGCTCCATAAAGACTTGAATACCCAGGCCAGCCCGACCAGGCCAGTCCAATGGGCAATCTGGTCATTGGGTACACCCATGCTTTTGTACATCAGGCCGGCGATCAGGGCGACGGCATAAAACGGCATGCCGGATGCCAGATACAGGCTGGGCACCCATCGCATGGGGTGCTGGGGCAAGTCTTTTTCTGTACTCATGGTTGATGTCTCTGCTGAATGATGTTTTCTGAAACCGCTTTTGGCCGTGATGTGTTGATTCGCCTTTTCCAGGCACACAGACACAAAAGGCTCGCAGGCACAACATACTAGGCGCAAAAAAACTGGTCAACTGGTTTTATGTTTGTAATGCCACTTTAGTGCCAGTATTTAATTGGCAACCTAATGCTCATTCCTGCCTGATCATAAAAAATGGAAGGCTTTGCATGGATTTATGCGTGTCATATGGCGGTCATACAGGGGCAGAATTTTTGAGTGGATAATCAATACCACTTTGTTTTATTTTGGCACTGGTATTATCGCTGTCGTTTTGTAGCAAGATGGTTTTTCTAACGGAAAGCACTTTGGGAAAGTGAAATTGGTATTCCGCTACTGGTCTGTATGCAAATCGCTTATGCTGGCACATAATAAAAAACGCCAGCAAGCTTGCGCTGCTGACGCTTTTGACGATGCATATCCGTATGCTGTTTACATCATGAGTGCTGCGGTCAGCGAATCAATCTGTTCTTCTGAATCAGACATCACATCCTGGAAGTTGCCATCTTCAAATTCAAAGTTGATGCGACGTGAAAATCGCGCAATCTTGTCGCCTTCGCTATTATGCAGGGGCGACAATACCGGGGCTATGTCATTGGCCAGTATCAGGGTGTCACCCAAAGACTCTGGCGGGAAAGAACAGACGCCATGCCACAGGGCTTCAACGGCCTGCATGACACTTTCTGGTATGCCCAGTCTGCGCATGATGCCACGACCTATCAGGCGTTCACCATATTCTATCCAGGTTGCTGGCTCACCATCAAGCAAGCCGGGGAATTCTTCTGCACGAGATATCAGGTAAAAACCGCCGACTTCATGCACGATACCGGCAAAAATCGCAGTCTCAGGATCAACCTTGGTCACTTGTTTGGCAATCACTTGCGCCAGTGACGATACATGGGCGGAATGTTCCCACAACTGTGCTGCTTTCGCCTTCAATGCCGGGTCTTTGACCTGACTATTCAACTGGCGCACGATAACGGATGCCAGCATGGCTTTCAGTGTACGAAAACCCAGGCGATTAACGGCCAGGCGAACATTGGTCACTTCATTGCCAGAACGATTGTATGCAACAGAATTGGCCAGGGCCACGGTGCGGGCAGACAGCAGCGGGTCGGCGGCGATCATTTTGGCGGCTGCGTCAACGTGGCAGTCAGGGTCATCCAGCGCTTTTTGCAGGCGCAGGGACGAGTCGACGCTAGTCGGGAAAACCAGGTCACCCCGGTTGACTTCGGCAGCGATGGTTTTAAAAATTTCCAGCTTGTCCATGAATATCTCCCAATATGGATATGGTGATTCCTCTATGGGCTCGTGAGGCTTGAGGCCAGCAAGACCGACATTCTGTTCAAGCTACAGCATGCTTGTGCATCTGTTATGAATTTCAAGAAGTTGCCGTACGGAATCATCTGCAATCTGTATCTTAGCCAAAAAATTCTCAAAAGCAACTCTTAATTTAACTTTTTTTAATAATTCTACTGAGAGATTATTACAAAGCTAAGTACAAAACTAAGATTGGAAAGAATCCTTGTCAGCCTGCTATTTCAATATGATCAGTTTAGCAGCCGACATACCAAGACGTAGCAAATATTACAATGTCTTTCAGATTGCGCTGCCCGGGATTATACCTGTCAGCCAGTCGCAGAAATTGTGAACAAGGATTAACTGGAACTCAATTCAACACCAACAATGAAATGAGTTTCAAATGAGTTCTATCTGGCAAGTATGTCGGTATTCTCACGGCATAAATGGTGGGTTCAGTCTTCAAGATAAGTGACATTGATATCCAGTGTGATGAACAGGGCAGGGTAATCATCCCGTCTGACCACGACATGGAAGACGCCAGATTTTTGTGGTGCCGTGTACATGCCCAACGGGGTAATGGTACCGCCATCGGCTTCCACCACGCTCCAGGTGACCGGCTGTCTGATGTAGGTGACATTGGGCGGGTAATTATTGTCGGCCTTTAACCCTATGCTACTGCCAGGCATCAGGGTAATCAGGCTGCCAGGTACACTTAATACTGGTACGAAACCGGGTGAACTGTTGTCCACCACCACCGTGGCATTCACTGATACCGTGGGGTAATCTTCCCTTTGCGCCTGTACATGGTAAGTGCCGGGCTTGGTGGGGGCGCTGTATTCACCGTTGGTGCTGATGCTGCCACCATCCGTTTCCAGCACCACCCATTTAATGGGTTGACGAACATAGTTGACGTTTGGCGGGTAATTCATTTCTGCGCTGAAAGTCAGTTTGCCACCAGGGGCCAGCAAAACAGCGCCAGGTGTGATATTGATCTTCGGTGCGTTGTTCCAGACGCCAGGCATGCTGCAGGGCAAGGGCTGGCCGTTCAAGCCGGTTAATACGCAACCTGCCTGTCCCAGAGTGACGATATCTTTGCTGGTGGCTGCTTTAGTCAGCATCAGCAAAAAGGGATCAAACAATTTTCCATCCATGTTCAGCTTCAGGTTATCCAAAGCCTTGTCCTGGGTGTCGCCAGTGCCTGCGCTGCCGGGTGAGGCTGCCTTTAATGGCGTGGTGAAAAAATCGTCAATCTTGCTGGTGTCTGCCATCATGCCCAGGGCTTGCGTGATCTCGGTCTGTGCAGCCTTGCTGCTGTTGATGGTGACCGTTTTGGTGATCGCATCTGCGTCGGGGCTTGCAAATACCGTGCTCATGCTGGCGCGCATCAACCGGGTGGACAGCATTTCTGTCAAAGGCGTGAGATTGATGACGCCACCGTTGATACTGATGGCATGCAGTTTTCTGCTATCGGCTGCGTTGGTGACTTCCAGTACACAAGGCAGGGTAGCCGCTGTGCTGCTGCCGGTGTTGACGGTCAGTTCAAAACTGCCGTCGGCAGCAGTCGTTGCCGTCCCGTTACCGCTACGGCATTTTGCGCTGACGATCGCGCCTGAAATGCCCATGCCGGTTGCCGCAGTGCCGCGTAAAGTCAGACCGGCACCAGGGATGCCTGTGCTGATACCGACACTGCCACCGCCGCCGCATGCAGCCAGTATGCAAGCTACTGCGCATAGACCAAATAAATGTTGAGGTTTCAATTTCTCTCTCGCTTTTTTTTGATGAGTTGACATCATCATAGAAGCTGTCGAGAAAAAAATACTGCCCGAAATGTCTGCAAATTGTCATCAATTTGTAGCGAGGCAGTGGTCAATTGAAAGCTGTTCCTGTTTCGATGTGCCATTGGTGCAATAGCCCAGCTACACGCTGATATAGAACTTGGCACGCAAGCGCCAGAAGTTTGTGCGTAGCAGATATGGCTTACTTGCGTACACATCATTTTCACATTGACATTAATTAATTCAGCATTTAACATATTAGTTAATTGATTAATCGTTGTTCAACCTTGAAGGAGTACGAAATGAGTATGGAACTTAGCTATCTGGTCTATTCAATTGTTTCTATCGTCATGACAATATGGGTAGCAAGAACACTGTCTAAAAATGGTGAGGTATTCTTGGTAAAATGTTTTGGTCAGGATGAGGTGCTGGCAAAATCTACGAATCACTTACTGGTTGTCGGGTTTTACTTGATTAACGTGGGGCTGATCGCAATTCGACTGGACGGATGGCAAATCTCACCCGGTGACGGGTTGATCCCCTATGTTGGTAGTAAAATAGGCGTTTCTGTACTTAGTCTGGGTGCCATGCATTTTTTCAACATGGTCATGATTGCCAAGTTTGGCAGAACTGTTACAGGCTGGGTAAGAGTCAATGATATGCAAGAGCCGGAAAAGCTTTCTGCCCCTGCGTAATGTGTGACATCCCATTGAACTGAATGTTTGAAATATAACCCTATGCCGCGTCTAACGCGGCAATGGTCTTTTGAAAATGAATAATGTCTTCTGATAAGATTTTTGAAGCTTTGGCATCGTCACCCCGCAGGCAGATACTTGCTTATTTATCTGAGCAGGAACTGACAGCCGGGGATATTGCGGCGCGCTTTAAAATGAGCGCGCCAGCAATTTCCCGTCATTTGTCGGTACTGGAAAATGCCGGGCTGATCACGGGTGAACGTCAGGGGCAGTTTGTGATGTATAAATTAAATGGCGACAGCCTGGTCAATACTTTGACACAGTTTGCTTTTTCCATCTGCCCTGTGGGCGCACCGTTGAAACGAGAAAGCAAGAAGGCCGCAAAGGCTACGACTGGTAAAACCAAAGTCGCGAACAAGACCTGACCATCATTTTTGGTTTATTGCCTGTCGGTACCTTGCTCAACATAAATGGTTTGCGCAGGCCTGCTCTTAGGTTTCTCTTTGCCTTGATTCTGGCCCATGCTCACCATCACCACTGCCAGCAACAGCTTCAGCAGTACAAAGACGACAAACAGCGTAATCACCAGAGGAATGATGGCGATCAGCAGGGCGATGCCTACGCAGATCATCAACACTTTTGGCAAGGGCGTACGCAACAGGCGTGCGCCGAATTTTTGTCCAATCTGGCGGAATTCTTGTGCTACTTGCCTGAAGACAGAATACAGGTATTGGCTGGTGCTTGTTTTCATTGGTTACTCCTGAACGTGGTGCTTGCAATTAAGCGGTGTAGCCATTATCGGCAGGCTTACACAAATAATCTACGGTAATTTTAAAGTGAAATTGCCGTTCCTTTTATGACTTGCCACGGGGATTGGAATGCATTTCATTAACATTGCCGTGACATAAACTAAAAGAGCGACCAGCATGAAGCATGGCCGCTCTTTTAGTACAGACATTTACTGCTCAGGTATTGACTGTTTATTTAGCCTTGCCCAAATGCTGCAGGAAAAAGGCTTCATATTTCTTATGCAATGCCTTGGGTTTGACCGTGCCACCCAGGCCATGTTCACCGTCTGGATCAAGGAAAAGCTCAACCAGGGTTTCCTTGCCGTTTTCCAGCAGGGCGCGATAGACATTCACTGTATCCTGATACAACACATTCGGGTCTTGCATGCCGTGTACCAGCATCAGCGGTTTTTTCAGGCCGGCTGTCAAAGGCAACAGTGAATATTTGCGCAGGTTGGGTTTGCTGCGTTCGGTTTTGCCTATGGTGCGGCCACTGTACCAGCTATTATAGTTTTCCCATTCTGTCGGGCCAGCGCCCGCGATACCTGCAGCGAAGGTGTCAGGGCTGGTGTACATCGCGTACTGGGTCTGGAAGCCGCCAAAACTCCAGCCTGTCAGACCTATGCGTTTGCCATCAACACCCAGGTTTTTTTGCATGTACTTGGCTAGGTCTTCCAGGTCTTCTGTCTGTGGTTTGCCAGCCTGTTCCCAGTTGGCGTCGCTGAACTTGCGGCCATAATTGGAATGACCGCGCGGGTCTACTGCTACCGTCACGTAACCATGCTTGGCAGCCATATACATACCAAACATGTACGCGGTTTGCTGAAAACTGTCAGTCTCGACGATATGTCTGTCATTCAAGGGGCCGCCATAGGTGTAGACAATGGCAGGGCGATGGTCAGACGTACTCAGGTTAGCTGGCTTGAAGACATAGGCCTGTATCTTGTCACCATGACGATTACTGAAGCTGAAGCGTTCAGGGCGTTGCAGGTCTATCGCATTCCATTGCGGGTCATGGCTTTGTGTCAGCGTAGTGGATTTGGCTTTGCTGATGTCGATGAGTTTCAACTCAGGGCGGCTGGCCCATTGACCGGCCATGCTGGCCAGCTTGTCGCCGTTTTCAGTGACGGCGCTGGCACGATGGAAATCACCAGCCTGGCCCACTGCCTTCATGTCGCCTGTTGCCAGGTCAACCTGGTAGGCATTCATGGCCGCGAAATCATCCTTGTTGGCAAGTACGAACATGGATTTGCTGTCTGCGCTGAAACCGATGATGCTGTGGGCTTCAAAATCGCCTTTCAAGATTGGCTTGGCGCTTCCATTGCTGACATCAATCACATACGGCTGGCGATAGCCCTGTTCATCCAGCACGGCGATCAATTGCTGGCTGTCCGGCGTAAAGCGTGGCGCTATAACATTCACGACTTCATGGCCAACATTGCCGCGTCTTTCCAATACCATTTGTGGTTTGACGCCTTCTTCGGCTTTGCCAACGTAGATGCGCAACAAGTCTTTTTCACGTTCCCAGGTCGAGAAGGTGTAGCGGCTGCCATCTTTGGCCCAACTGACGGGACTCATTTCAAACCAGACATCGCCACCGTCATTGGTGAATACGGGCTGTGGCTGGCGGGCAGAGGCATCGCCAACACGGCGTATGTACAGGGCGGTGGCGAGGACTTTCCGTTTGTCATCGGACACTTCGCGCGACACTTTTTTGGCGGTGGCAAAGCGTTCGCTGTAATTCATGATTTCGACCTGGCGTTCAGCTGGTGGCGCTGGCTTGCCATTTTCTGGTTTGGCCTCTGGTGCTTCGGCAGATATGGCCATCCATTGCTTGTCTTCACTCAGCACGGTATCGGTGATGCGGTATTTTTTGTCGGCATCATCAGGGTGGATCAGTTCACGATTCAACTGGCGGATGGCGCTGTTGTCGAAACTTGCGCTGTACAGGCGTTTTTCATCCATGTAGATATAGCCATTGTCATCTGCCTGGTAAGCGACGATGCGTTCTGGTTTGTCGGTCTGTGTCAGGCGTTCTATCTTGCCGTCAGCCGGGTTCAGGCGGAACAGGTCACCACGGTATTGGAAGATCAGTTCATTCTTTTTATTGGCCCAGACCAGCGCGTCTACGCCGGGGTAGAGGTCTGTCGGTTTGAGCTTCTCTTTTTCCAGTTTCTTTTTCAGTTCGTCACGCAGCTCCCACACTTCCTTGGCTTTGTTGTCATCTTTCTTCTCATCCTTCTTTTCATCTTTTTTATCACTGTCGTTTTTAGCTACATTGGCTGTGCCAGCTTTAGCGGCGGCGGCTTTTTCCTTGGCTGCTTCGGCATCTGTTTCCGCTTTTTTTGCAGCGTCCTTGGCTTTTTTCTCGGCCAGTTCACGCTTGACTTCTTCCAGTGCTGCTTCTTCCCACTGCATCAGGTTCACTTTTTCACCGCGCAGATAGGCTGCCTGGGCTTCGGCCTTGGCCTGGCGTTCGGCTTCTTCTTTTTCTTTTTGCGCGGCTTTTTTGTCGAAGCGTTCCCAGTCTTCTGGCGCATCGTAGGTTTTCATCAGGGTTGGTGAAGTAATGCGTTTGGTTTCACCAGTCTGGGTGTCATATACATATAAATCAAAACCATTTTCACCGAAAGGGTTCCAGGTGTAAGCCAGGTAACGGCCATCCTTGCTGAACTGTATATGGCGTGCTGCCTGACCAGCATAAGACTTGGCACGATACACCTGTTCGAGCGTCAGATCAGCTGGCTTGATTTTGGCGACATTGGCAATAGCCGGTGCCGCTTGTGCGGTTTCTTGTGGAAACAGCAGGCTGGCCACGCCGCTGAAAGCGAGCGCAATACTGACGGTGAGAATTTTCGGGGACATAGTGAAAACCTTGGTTTTAGTTTAATTAGCAGGTATGGGGTAGGTAAAGAGGTGATGCAAAAATGGCGATGTTAGCAAGCTATAACCGGAATTAACGCATTTTCGATAGACAAATGCCCGTGGAAACAGTTCCTTGCGAAAATGTTTTCTATGAAAAACGGTAGAAAATTTGCTTTTGCTTTGTCTGAACGCAGATTGGTTCAGTGTTTTGCTTAAATCAGTGCTGATTTGCGGTATTGCTGTGGGCTTAAACCCAACCTTGATTTGAAGGCGCTGCCGAGATGAGATTGATGAGCAAAACCACAATCCGCCGCGATATCGGCTATGGATAAATTGCTGTTCTTAAGTAACTGCCTGGCTCTTTGCAGCCTGCGTTCGGTGATGTAGGCATGCGGTGTGCTGCCGGTTGCGTGGGTAAAGCTGCGCAGGAAACGCAGCAAGGGCATGTGTGCCAGGTGTGCCAATTCTTCCAACTGGATTGGGGTATCGAGTTGATCTTCGATGTAATCGAGTATGTGTCCATGCAATGCGCGGTCGTCAACATATTGACTGCCAGTGCTGTTGTACATACTTGTCAGCCAGAGTCCACGTTGTAAAAACAATCCTGCTGTTTCTTCTACAAGTAAGGTATTTGGATCGGCTTCTAAATTTGATCTCGAATTTGCTTGTAACAGCAGGCAGCGCAATTGCCAGGCCAACATGACAGCCTGTTTGTCACCATGAAAAACCTGGCGCGGTGCGGTCAGTCGCATCTCTGCCACCAGTTCTGGCCTGGTGAGGTGCATGAGCAGATATTCACCCCCATGTGCAGATTCTGAAAACACGGGCAAGCCCGCAATGCCAAGGGCGAAGTCACCCGGCCAGGCATCAAAGTCCTGGCGCATATCGCTGGCTATGGCATGTACTCCGCTCTGACGTGCCAATGCCAGACCCAGGCTGGGGTAAGATGATTGACCATTGACTGAGTAGGCTGCTGTTGGCAATAGTTCCAGTTTTGCCCAGCCTGTATCCATGTTCATTGCAAAAGCTTTCTGCTGAAATTTCTTGATAGCGTAGAAAAATCGATCTGTCTATTATAGGGGCTGAATTAACAAATGCATGGAATCACAATGAAAACCATAGGTCTGATCGGCGGCATGAGTTGGGAATCGACCATCCCTTATTACCGCTTAATTAATGAAACCATTAAAGAAAAACTGGGTGGTCTGCATTCGGGCAAGATTATTTTGTACAGCGTGGATTTTCATGAAATAGAAAAACTGCAAACGGCGGGCGAGTGGGATGCGGCAGGAGCTATCATGGCACAGGCTGCCCGTTCGCTGGAACTGGCGGGAGCAGACTTTCTGGTGCTGTGTACCAATACCATGCACAAGCAGGCAGCCAGTATCGAGTCTGCAGTAGACATTCCGCTATTTCATATAGCTGACCCGACTGCGCAAGCCATCAAGAATGCAGGTTTCGGTAAAGTGGCTTTGCTGGGCACCCGCTTTACCATGGAGCAGGATTTTTATAAAGAACGCCTGCGTAGCAAACATGGTCTGGAAGTGGTGGTGCCAGAGCTTGCAGACCGCGACATCATTCACCAGGTGATCTATGAAGAACTGTGCCTGGGTAAAATCAATGCGGCATCGCGCCAGCATTTTCGCCGCATCATGGCGGGGCTGATAGAGAAGGGGGCTGAAGCAATCATCCTTGGTTGCACCGAGATATCTTTGCTAGTCAGCCAGACGGATGCAAGTGTGCCCTTGTTTGATACTACTACCCTTCATGCCCGCAGTGCTGCTGAATGGGCCCTGGCTTAGTTCACCTTGTGTAATGCTTCCCGCAACGCAGGCAGGAAATTTTCTTTCATTACCGGATCAGGGTTTTCCCGGACAGAAAAATACAGTGGCAGCAAAAAGGCGCTGACATTATGTCTTTGCGCCAATCTAGCTTGTGTATATTGGGCATTGGGTCCAGACTGAATGCTGCTGTCCATCAGTTTATTGAACCAGATATCCCAGTCACGCTTGTTGAAGCTGGGTGTTTTTGCCAGGAAGAATACAGCCGTCATCAATCTGACGCCTTCACCATATTGGTAAAAATGGGTGGATGGTGCGACCTGTGAAGCAATCGCCGCCAGCATGGCTTCATGCTGCGGCTTTTCTATTGCTGGATTCATCGCCAGTTGCAGCATCAGGTCAGCGCTGTGGGCAATGCCATGCCGCCAGCCATCTTTTTCATCAAAGCCACGGTAGTCACGCAGGTTGGTCAGGTAATGGCTGCCAGCATGGACGATGTCTATGCGCTCTTCGGCTGTCAGATAGGGTTTGTGTCTGTCCGCACGTACCAGTTCAGCCAGCGTCAGTATGGCAAACGGGCGCAGGAAACTGGTTTCTTCTGCAGCAGGTGCCTGCACCGCGTTGAGCATTTTTATACGCAATGCAGTCAGGGTGGGGTTTGTCAGTTTCTCGGCGCGCATCCAGCCAGACAGGGCTTCAAAGGCCAGTTCGTCGCGAAGTTCCGGGTTGCTTACACCCAGGCAATCTGCTGCTGACAGTGCCAGTTGCTGGCGTTTGTCATCGTCGGTCAGTTTCCAGCCATTCGATTTCAGGGCTTTTAACTCATCGTGCAGGGGCGTATTTGGCTGGCAATCGGCGTGGGCCGTGGCTGTTACTGCCAGCAGTAGCCACAGGCACAGCAATGACATCAGGTAACGCATGGTGAATGTCCGTATCAAAGATGGTAGGAAAGTAAGCAAGTTTGCCATGCCGGACGGGTCTTGTCATACGCTGACAAAAAACTTGGGAAAAATATTGAGTCAGCGCGCAAAGGAGCTCTGGCGTTTTATCGGTGAAACTGTGGCCAGCTTGTGTTCTTACGGCAGAAAAAAAGAGGCAAGTTAAATGGACGCGCAATGCTATCCTGTTGCGCGTCTTTTCTTTATCTTGCTGGCCTTACCACCAGCGCCACACCGGCCAGGGCTACGACCATACCAAGTATCGCCGTCATTGTCAGCTTTTCACCAAACATCAGCCAGGCCATGGCAGCTGTGACTGCGGGTACCAGGTACATATAGCTGGTGACCTTGGTTGCCTCGCCGTGACGTATCATGATGAACAGCACCGAGATACCAACGCCGGACAAGACAAATACCGACCAGGCCATGGCGGCAAAAAATTGTGGTGTCCAGATGATGGTCTGGGTTTCCAGCATCAGCGCAAATGGCAGGGTGACGATCAGTGAAGCGGCAAACTGTATGACTTGCCCGGTTCTGACATCAAAGCTGGGACAGGTTTTTTTCTGGTACAGCGTACCTATGGTCATGGCAGTCAGGGCCATGACAGCCAGCGCCACGCTGCTGCCAGACAAACCGATGACAGAAATCTTGTTTGCCACCACCAGTGCCACACCACAAATGCCCAGCGCCAGCCCAGCCCATTGTTTGCCGTAAATACGCTCACCAATGATAGGGCCAAGTAATGCTGTGAAGATGGGTTGGGTATTGGCGATCAGGGCTGCCACACCCGCTGGCATGCCGAGCTTGACGGCGCACCAGATGCCACCCAGATACATGGCCTGCATCAGCACACCTGCAATCGCGATGGGCAGCCAGGCACGGCGTTCTGGCCAGGGGGCACGCATGGCCAGCGCCAGCACCAGCATGAAAGCGATCACACCCAGATAACGCAGACATAAAAATGTCAGCGGCTCGGCATAGGGCAGGCCATATTTGGCGACCACATAACCGGAAGCCCAGATGAAAATGAAAATGGCGGGGAGAAAGCGCAATAAGGGTGAGGCTTTGGTGTACATGTTGTTCTAAAAGGAAGACGCTTGAGCAAAAGGGAAAATTCCTGATGCTCATTTGAGGCATGATCTTCGCACAGACAGACCAGGCGATGGATGAAAAAAAACCTGCGATGCTTGTGCAAGCGCAGGTTTTTTTTCATCTGTCATGATGCTACTAGAACTCATTTCATAAATAGGGATGAGTGCGAGCAAGGCGATTCGGGATGCAGTGCAAGGCGTGTCGCGAAGCTAAGGCTGGTGCCTTAGCAAGCGGCGCAACGCTGCAATGCGCCCGAATCGCCAGCTCCCGAAGGGTTTGCCTCATAACGTGTGCTGGACTGCGTTGGACTCGTTGTCAATAGACCCGCTATTGACTGCCTCGTCCGCCTTGCCAGCCCACGTTATGAGACAAACGCATCTCACCCCTATTTATGAAATGAGTTCTAGCATCATGACAAGCTTGATCAGCCCAGGTTTGCTGTCGCAAATTCCCAGTTAACCAATGCCCAGAATGCTTCCAGGTATTTTGGACGTGCATTGCGGTAATCGATGTAGTAAGCGTGTTCCCACAGATCGCAAGTCAGCAGCGGTGTGTCGGCTGTTGTCAGTGGTGTCGCTGCATTGGAGGTGTTGACGATATCCAGTGTGCCATCGGCTTTTTTAACCAGCCATGTCCAGGAAGAACCAAAGTTGCCTACGCAAGACTTGGTGAATGCATCTTTGAATGCATCAAAAGAACCCCATTTGGCATTGATGGCATCTGCCAGTTTGCCGCTTGGTGCGCCGCCGCCGTTAGGCTTCAGGCCATTCCAGTAGAAAGTGTGGTTCCAGATCTGGGCTGAGTTATTGAACACGCCGCCAGAAGATTTCTTAACGATTTCTTCCAGTGTGGAATTTTCAAATTCTGTACCCTTGATCAGGTTGTTCAGATTGGTCACATAGGTCTGGTGATGCTTGCCATAGTGATATTCCAGTGTTTCTTTGGAAATATGTGGAGCCAGAGCGTCCAGTGCATAGGGCAGTGCCGGTAGGGTATGTTCCATATCGCGTCCTTTTATTGTGAGTCTATCCATTTCCGGCAATCCGGAAAAGCCAGACCAGCATTGTAAGCTTTTGTACAAAAGCTTGCACGCAGACTGATAGGAAAGTCTCCGTTACTTTGCAAAACGATCAAGCGAGTGAGTTTCAGGCCTGCGGTAGTATTTTTTCGTCGATCCTGCTTCAGTCCAGGCTGGCCTGCACGCTGCTGATACCGATATCGGCTGTGCCCTCTGCCAGTCTTACCTGCAGCAGGGTATGCGGTTTCAGTTCCGCAGTGTTGCGCAAGACCTTGCCTTTATGGTCGCTGAGAATGGCATAGCCGCGTTCCAGTGTACGTTGCGGGTTCAGCATTTCCAGTTGGGCTTGCAGGGTCTGCAATTGCTGGCGATGGGTATCCTGACTGCGTTTGGCGGCGTTTTGCAGGCGTCTTTGCCATTCGGCCAATATCAGCCTGGGTGCGGCAACGCTGGGGCGCTGTGCCTGCCAGGCTTGCCGCAGTTGCGCCAGTTCATGTCTCGCCTGGTTCAGGCTGGTGCTGGCGGTATAGCTGAGTGAACGTGCCAGTTGCGTGACATGCAGGCGACGGGCAGCAATCGCAGCTTTCGGGCTGAGCAGTCTACGGCTTTGCCAGTCCAGCGTCTGGGCATGGTGATCGAGGCGGCGGTGCATGCTGCGGTTAAGCAATTGCGCCTGCCGCTGTAACAGTTGCATCCATTCGCTTCTTGGTGTTGCGGCCAGTTCCGCTGCTGCGGTGGGGGTGGCGGCACGTATATCAGCGGCAAAATCGGCGATGGTGAAGTCGGTTTCATGGCCTATGCCAGCAATCACAGGCATGGGGCAGTTGACGATGGTGCGGGCGACGACTTCTTCATTGAAGGCCCACAGGTCTTCCATGCTGCCACCACCACGGCACACCAGCAGCACATCACATTCTTCACGTGCAGCGGCAGAGGCGATGGCCTGGGCGATTTTGGAGCCGGCACCTTCACCCTGCACCGGGGTTGGGTACAAAATCACGTTGACATGCGGTGCCCGTCGCTGCAGCGTCGTCAGCACGTCACGCAAGGCGGCTGCCTGCGGGCTGGTGACGATGCCTATGGTCCGCACGAATGTCGGCAAGGGGCGTTTGCGGTCGGCATCAAACAAGCCTTCCTGGGTCAATTGCGCTTTCAGGCGCAAGAAGGCTTCATACAGATTGCCGACACCGGCACGGCGTATGGCTTCCACGCTGAGCTGGTAATCACCGCGCGGTGCATACAGGGTGACCAGCGCACGCACTTCTACCTTGTCACCTTCTTTCGGCTGGAAGTCGGCATACTGGGCACGACCACGGAACATCACCGCCCGGACCTGGGCCGCATTGTCTTTTAGCGTGAAATACCAATGTCCAGAAGCGGCGCGGGTAAAGTTGGATATTTCGCCGGAAACCCATGTCAGTGGCAGGTTGCGTTCCAAAAGCTGCGCCACAGCTTGGTTCAGAGCCGAAACTGTCATCACAGATGGCGTGTTTACTGGGTTTGTAAAACGAGAATCAGTATTCATAAAGCTTGGCGGGGTAAATTCTGTCCACAGAAGCGTGGATTGGTCATCAGCATGTCATTTTGCCTCTGCAATGTCAAAAGAAATGAAAGTTCATCTTCTAAGTCATTGATTTTTAATGTGAATCGATCTGCAAAAGAAAAAGGCAATATGAAAATTCTCTTTCAAATCAAGGGTCTTAGCTTCATTTTTTACTCTTGTGCACAAACTTATCCACAGAAATTGTGATCAAGCTGTTGAAAACTTTTAAGTATTTGCCAGGTACCTTATTTGCTCAAAATACTGGCAGCAAAGTAATATTGAATAAAATCAATGACTTGCCACGTTTCCCTATGCTTTTACACAAACTTGTCCACATATTTTGTGTAGAAAACCGTCTTATATACACTGAAAAATATAAAAAACACAATAAAATAATTATTTTCCACAATATATGCTCATTGCCACTTTTTTAGGCGTGACAATTTTGTGATTATAAATCAATGACTTGGTCACATCTCCAAGGCTTTTTCACAATCTTGTCCACAAAATTTGTGCAAAACATGGGTTTTGTCCCCAAGGCCTTGTTTCAACGTTGTTGTTTTACACACTTTTACATGCTCAGTGGATTAAAACACTGTGGAAAACTTGATAATGACAGATTTGCCTGTTTTTCTGGCAGTGAATAATCCTGTATATAAATCATGGACTTAGCTTGTTTCCAATGGGTAATGCACAATCTTGTCCACATTTTTTGTGCAAAACAAACGAGTTTTCCCCAGGGATTTTCAAGTTGCTTAAAACATGTGCAAAAACGCGTCAAATACAGGCTATGCCTAAATTATTGGCATGCCGATAATCTTCTTTGAAATCATGGACTTGCCAATCTCTACCCGGCTTTTACACAAACTTGTCCACAAATTATGTGCAGAACCACGCCCTGCAACAGGCTGAAAAATCACAATTTATCCACAGAATGGCTGTGCCTATTTCTTTGGCAATGATGAAAAATCCATACAAATCATGGGTTTAGTCAGATTGCACAGACTTATCCACAAGCTTGCACACAGATTTTGTGCAAAACAGTGCTAAGAGGTGATAAATTTTGTACAGAGTTTTTTGCTGCATGCTCTTGCCCGCAGACAAACAACGCGCTACATTGCGGGCTTGGATTTAGGAACCTTCAAGGAGTTAATTTGTTCGCCATCATTCAAGCCGCAGGCTGGCCAATTTATCTGTTGCTGATTGCCTCAGTTATTGCGCTGACATTAATCATCGAACGCAGTCTGTCTTTGCGCCGTAGTCGTATCTTGCCACCGACGCTGCTGGATGAAGTTATCCGTGTGTATCAGGCCGGTAAGGTCAAACCTGAAGTGATACAGCAACTGGCAGGCAATTCGCCACTGGGCAAAGTGCTGGCGGCGGGTTTGCGCAACGTCAATGCGCCACGTGATGTCATGAAAGAGTCAATAGAAGAAGCCGGCAGCGCCGTTGCCCATGATCTGGAACGTTTCCTGACGACGCTGGGTACAATCGCTTCGCTGGCACCGTTGATGGGCTTGTTTGGTACCGTTGTCGGTATGATAGAAATTTTCGGCTCACAAAATGCATCTGGTGCCAACCCGGCGCAACTGGCGCATGGTATTTCTGTGGCCTTGTACAACACTGGCTTTGGTTTGATGATTGCCATGCCCGCCATGGTGTTCTGGCGTCATTTCCGTGCCCTGGTGGACAGTATCGTTGTGGACATGGAACAGCAAGCCATCAAGTTTGTTGATGTTGTCCACAGCGCCAGGAAGTAGTCATGAATTTTCGTAAAGGAAGGGGCAGGGAAGAGCCGGAAATCAACCTGATCCCGTTTATTGACGTCTTGCTGGTCATCCTGATTTTCCTGATGGTGACCACGACCTATAGCCGCTTTACCGAATTGCAGATTACGCTGCCTACGGCAGATGCTGAAAAGGCGCAGGACAAGCCTAATCAGATCGATATCGGTATTGATGCGCAGGGCCGTTACAAAATCAATAACCAGGCCGTGTCTTTTCTTGACACACTGACTCTGGCAGAAGATTTGAAAAAAGCGGCAGCGGCGCTTGATCCGGCAAAAAACGGTAATCAGCCCGATCCGGTGATCATCATCAATGCTGACCGTGCGGCCACACACCAGTCGGTCATTGATGTGCTGGAAGCGGCGCGGCTGGCCGGGATGTCCAAGGTCACCTTTGCGGCGCAGGCATCGGCCAGGTCCAAGTAATTCAGACACCGGTAACGTCGATAGTCAGGTAGCCGGGGAGTGTGCATCACTCCCCGGTTTCTTTTTTTGAAATGGCAAGGGAACCTGGATGGAAAGCCTGTTGTTGAAAGCCTGGCAAAAGCGCGGCGTGCTGGCTTGCCTGCTATGGCCACTGTCAAAACTGTTTCAGTTGCTGGTGATGTTTCGCTTTGGCCTGTTCGTGATGGGCTATAAGCCACAAACCAGGCTGGCGGTGCCAGTGGTGGTGGCTGGTAATATTTTCGTTGGTGGTACTGGCAAGACACCACTGGTGATTTGGCTGGTGCAGGAATTGCGCAAGGCGGGCTGGCATCCAGGTGTGATTTCACGCGGTTATGGTGCTGATGCCGATAGCGTGAGTCTGGTCGGCCCGCATTCCAGCGCCCAAGTGGTGGGGGATGAACCCCTGCTGATTGCGGAACGCAGCCAATGTCCGGTGGCAGTAGGGCGCAACCGGGTGATGGCGGGTCAGGCTTTGCTGGCAGCCCATCCGCAAGTGGACGTGATTGTGGCTGATGATGGCTTGCAGCATTATGCACTGGCACGCGATGTCGAAATCATACTGTTTGATCAGCGTGGTGTCGGCAATGGCTGGCTGCTGCCTGCTGGCCCATTGCGTGAACCGGTGCAGCGCAGCCGTGATTTTACGGTTTGTAATGTACCTAATTTGCCTGCTGGCAGCAGCCAGGCAGCGCCTGGGGTACCGGCAGATGCGATACGCATGTGCTTGCAGCCCGGGGCGGCCTATCGCCTGAATGACAGTCAGCAGCAAAAGCCCTTGGCCGATTTTGGTGGCAAACGCCTGGTGGCAGCCGCAGGCATAGGCAATCCACAGCGGTTTTTTGACATGCTGACCGGCCAGGGCCTGGTGTGTCAGGGGCTGGCTTTTCCTGATCATCATGCCTACGATGCACAGAGTTTTAGCCGGGTAAATGCAGAATGCATCCTGATCACCGAAAAGGATGCAGTAAAATGTAGGCAAATTGCGGCTTTGCTGGACGACACCCGTATTTGGGTCGTGCCGGTGGAAGCAGAACTGGATGCTGGCTTTGCCGCATCGCTGATACAAATGATTTCGGAGAAAAAGCATGGACGCACGTCTGCTTGATGTCTTGGTTTGCCCTTTGTGCAAGGGACCATTGGTCCACCACAAAGCCAGCCAGGAATTGATTTGCTATGGAGACAGACTGGCTTTCCAGATTCGGGATGATATCCCCATCATGTGGGCAGACCAGGCCAGGGCGCTGACGCCAGAAGAAGTGTCGGCAAGAGTCTGAGTTTGAATCTGGATAGCATGAATATGTTGAATAAGTTGATTATGTTGAATTGGCTGGCATGAGTTTTATTGCAATCATACCGGCCAGGCTGGCGTCCAGCCGCCTGCCGAATAAACCGCTGGCCGACATCGGCGGCAAACCCATGGTGGTACGTACGGCTGAACGTGCACTGGAATCCGGTGCCAGCGCCATCATGGTGGCGACTGACCATGCCGACATCGTGGCTGCCTGCCAGGCCCATGGCGTGCCAGTGTGCATGACGCGAGCCGATCATCCGTCCGGCACCGACCGCATTGCCGAAGTGGCTGCCAGCATGAACCTGGCGGATGATGCCGTCATCGTCAACGTGCAGGGTGATGAGCCGCTGATAGACCCGGCCCTGATCGCTGCTACCGCCGCTTTGGTGAATGCGGATGTGCCAATGGCAACAGCGGCCCACCCTATTCATGCAGTGGAAGATGGTTTTAACCCAAATGTGGTCAAGGTGGTATTGGACAAGCATGGCCGTGCACTGTACTTTTCACGCGCCACCATTCCCTGGCACAGGGATGCATTTGCTGTCAGCCGTGCAGAGTTCCCGGCTGGCTATGCGCCTTTGCGCCACATTGGTTTGTATGCCTACCGCAACGATTTCTTAAAAAAATATCCCTTGCTGGCTATTTCTCCGCTGGAACAAATTGAAGCACTGGAGCAATTGCGGGTTTTGTGGCATGGCTACGCGATTGCGGTCCATGTGACTGATTCAAGCCCCGCGCCAGGGGTGGATACGGCCGAAGATTTACTGCGGGTCAGGCAATTCTTTATGGATAAAAAATAAAAAAACTGCGGACTTATCCCCGGATTTCGTGGCAAAGCATCAAGAAACAGGAAATTTGTGGTAAGTTTCGTGAAAAGATACTGTGTTATTACTGCTAAATAAAAAGAAAAGCTAAATAGCAGGGCCGACCATGAGGCTATGGTGGTTTCGATAACAACATACACAAAAAATTCAAACTCGTCTTAGGAAATTTAAAATGCGTCTTATTTTGTTGGGAGCGCCGGGTGCCGGCAAGGGTACACAAGCCAATTACATTAAAGAAAAATTCAATATTCCTCAAATTTCTACTGGCGACATGTTGCGTGCTGCAGTCAAGGCAGGCACACCGCTGGGGCTGGAAGCCAAGAAAGTCATGGATGCAGGCGGACTGGTGTCAGATGACATCATCATCGGTCTGGTCAAAGACAGGCTGAAACAGGATGATTGCGCAAATGGTTATTTGTTCGACGGCTTTCCACGCACCACGCCACAAGCGGATGCGATGAAGGATGCTGGCGTGACGATAGACTATGTACTGGAAATCGATGTCCCTGATGAAGCCATTGTTGACCGCATGAGCGGCCGTCGGGTACACCCTGGCTCTGGCCGTACTTACCATGTCAAATTCAATCCCCCGAAAGTGGAAGGCAAGGATGATGTCACTGGTGAAGAACTGATACAGCGTGACGACGACAAGGAAGAAACCGTCAAGAAACGCCTGTCCGTGTATCACGAACAGACCGAAGTGCTGTTGTCTTACTATGGCGACTGGGCTAAATCTGGTCAGCCAGGTGCGCCTAAATATCGCAAGATCGCTGGTGTCGGACCGGTAGAAACCATCCGCGACAGCGCATTTGCAGCGCTGGCAGAATAAGCAGGTAAAGAGCGGACTCGATGGTCCGCTTTTTTTTGGGCTAGCCCCGGCCATGTCACTCCAAAAATATGGGCAACGTACAAGTTTCGCAGTGTGCAGGTTTCATTCTTATCCATGAACTGATTTGGTTCTGATACCACCGGTATCGTCAGAATGAAGAAATGTCCTTGTTTTACTTTGTCGTCCAAAAAACATGCTCGCCCATAAGGCAGGCGTGTCCATAACAACAGGAGGAGTCAACATGGCAGCAAGTCTGTGGTTTGTCATCGCATGTGGAGTCATTGCCGTACTGTATGGCCTGGTATCGCGTAGCTGGATCCTGAAACAGGATGCCGGTAATGCGCGTATGCAGGAAATTGCCGCAGCTATTCAACAGGGGGCCGCCGCCTATCTGGCCAGGCAATATCGCACCATTGCCATTGTTGGTGCGGTGTTGTTTGTTGCCATTGCCGCCATGCCTGGTCTGGGCCTGGTCACCGCCATCGGGTTTTTAATTGGTGCAGTCTTGTCGGGAGCCTGTGGCTTCATCGGCATGAATGTATCGGTGCGGGCCAATGTCAGGACCGCCCAGGCAGCGACCAAGGGTATGAATGAAGCGCTCGACGTTGCATTCAGGGGCGGTGCAATTACCGGCATGCTGGTGGTTGGCCTGGGTCTGCTTGGCGTGACGATCTTTTATTGGGTACTGATGACCAATGCGGCTGGCGGTACGCTGACCCAGCATGACGTGCTCAAACCCTTGATAGGCCTGGCCTTTGGTGCCTCGCTGATCTCCATCTTCGCCCGTCTGGGTGGCGGTATCTTTACCAAGGGTGCTGACGTTGGTGCTGATCTGGTGGGCAAGGTTGAGGCAGGTATCCCTGAAGATGATCCGCGTAACCCTGCCGTGATTGCCGATAACGTTGGCGACAACGTTGGTGACTGCGCCGGTATGGCTGCCGACTTGTTTGAAACCTATGTGGTGACCCTGATTGCCACAATGTTGCTGGGTGCTCTGGTAGTGACCACCAATGTGACCGAAGCCATCGTCTACCCCTTATTACTGGGTGCTGTATCAATACTGGCTTCCATCGTTGGTTGCTCCATGGTCAAGGCCAAGGCGGGCAAGAAAATCATGTCGGCCCTGTACACTGGTTTGTGGTGGGCTGCTGGTTTGTCACTGATCGGTTTTGCCGTCGTCACCTGGCAAGTCTGGCCAGATGAAGCCATGCGCATGAAGATGATGGGATCCGCCCTGGTTGGTATCGTCCTTACTGGTCTGATGGTCTACATCACTGAATATTACACTGGCACTGACTTCAAACCTGTGCAACATGTGGCACAGGCATCGACAACCGGTCATGGCACCAACATCATTGCCGGTCTGGGTGTGTCGATGAAATCGACAGCCTGGCCGGTGCTGGCAGTCTGTGCAGCGATCCTGGTTTCCTTCCAGCTTGCCGGTTTGTATGGCATCGCTATTGCCGCCACCTCCATGCTGTCCATGGCCGGTATCATCGTGGCCCTGGATGCCTATGGCCCGATTACCGATAATGCGGGTGGTATTGCTGAAATGTCGGAAATGCCAGCCTCTGTGCGTGCCATTACCGATCCGCTGGATGCCGTCGGCAACACCACCAAGGCAGTGACCAAAGGCTATGCGATTGGCTCTGCCGGTCTGGCGGCACTGGTTCTGTTTGCCGATTACACCCATGCCCTGGATTCGGTAGGCAAAAGCACCTCGTTTGACCTGTCTAATCCGCAAGTCATCGTCGGCCTGTTCATCGGTGGCCTGATTCCTTACCTGTTTGGTGCCATGGCGATGGAGGCCGTGGGCCGGGCTGCCGGTGCTGTGGTGGTGGAAGTGCGCCGCCAGTTCAAGGAAATCAAAGGCATCATGGACGGTACCGGCAAACCCGAATATGACAAGGCGGTGGATATGCTGACCACCTCGGCCATCAAGGAAATGATCATTCCTTCGCTGCTGCCGGTCGTCGTGCCTATCCTGGTCGGCATGTTGTTGGGGCCAGCCGCATTGGGTGGTTTGCTGATGGGAACCATCGTCACCGGCCTGTTTGTGGCCATCTCAATGACCACCGGCGGCGGTGCCTGGGATAATGCCAAGAAATACATAGAAGATGGTCATTTTGGCGGCAAGGGTTCAGACGCCCATAAAGCCGCTGTGACAGGTGATACTGTGGGTGATCCGTACAAAGATACGGCTGGCCCGGCAGTCAATCCGCTGATCAAGATCATCAACATCGTTGCCCTGTTGCTGGTACCTTTGTTGCCTGCTACCGGCACCACGTCTGCTGCAGCCAGCAGCCATGCCAGCCCGCCTGCACAAATGGCGGCACCGGCGGCTTCGGCATCTGCGTCGGTTGCTGTTCCGGTCGCGCCTCCGGCAGCGGCATCTGCTGCATCGGCCCCTATGGACGTGCCACCACCTCCGCCCATGACTGAACCAGCATCTGCCAGCAAGTAGGGCAGAAATTAGGCTTGTAGCTTAGGTTAACATGCCTTGGCTACGCGGTAATCAGCAATGAAAATGGCAGTGATATAAAGTCGCTGCCATTTTTTTATTTTTGCCTTGGGAAGAATATTCGTTACAATAAGTGGATGTGACGTTTACGTAAACGTAAATACTGTAAATGTAATTTACACAAGCCTATCAACCCGCGTCATTGAAATCATATAGACATCATTAGCTGAGAGAGACCACTATGCAAATTCAAAATCAAGTATTCATTATCACCGGCGGTGCTTCCGGCCTGGGTGCAGCAACAGCAAGAATGATCGTTGCCAATGGCGGCAAGGTCGTGCTGGCCGATGTGCAGGTTGAAGCTGGCGAACAACTGGCTGCAGAATTGGGCGGCAAGTTCGTCAAATGTGATGTCACCTCTGAAGCAGATGGCAAAGCCGTGGTCGAAGCTGCTGCCTCCATGGGTACCCTGCGTGGCCTGGTGAATTGCGCCGGTGTCGCTCCTGCCATCAAGACCGTGGGCAAGGATGGCCCGCATCCGCTGGACGTATTCCAGCGCGTGGTCAACATCAACCTGATTGGCACATTCAATATGTGCCGCCTGGCAGCAGATGCCATGGGCAAAACAGAAGCTGCTGAACATGGTGAACGTGGTGTTATCATTAATACTGCATCGGTCGCCGCCTATGACGGCCAGATCGGCCAGGCAGCCTATGCTTCTTCCAAGGCAGCGGTAGTCGGCCTGACCCTGCCTATGGCACGCGATTTGTCACGTAGTGGTATCCGCGTCATGACCATTGCTCCTGGTATTTTTGAAACGCCGATGCTGCTGGGTATGCCGCAAGAAGTGCAGGATGCTCTGGGCAAGATGGTCCCGTTCCCACCACGTCTGGGTAAGCCGGATGAATATGCGAGCCTGGCCAAGTCGATTATTGAGAATGTGATGTTGAATGGGGAGACAATCCGGTTAGATGGAGCCATTCGCATGCAACCCAAATGAAGTATTGATAAAGCTACTGCGCGACCTTATTTTTAGCCTGCGATGCTCACCGTACTAAAGTACGGTTGCGCTTCTTAACTAAAACTAAGGCCGCTCGCTACGCTTTCTCAACACTTCATGCGACCCGCATGCAGCCCAAATAGTAAGTGCTGATAAAGCTACTGCGCGGCGCGATTTTTGATCTGCGATGCTCATCGTACCTGAGTACGACTGCGCTTCTTAATCAAAACTAGCGTCGCTCGTTACGCTTTCTCAGCACTTACTGCGCTTCAGTATGCAGAGAGAAGAAAAAGTTGTTTCGCTTTCTCAACACTTCGCGCAACTGAGGTGGTGGCTGTTTCGATCTGCTTCTGATTGTTGTATTTGCATAGAGCGGTGTTTTCACTGTGCCGTGCAGCATGACAAATTGTTAGTAGGCTACTACACTAGGGCCAATCTGGATTTGCCCTTTTTTTATGCCTACACCAAATAGCAAGAATGCTGCGACGGGATTGATATTGACCGGGGGTGGCGCGCGTGCTGCTTATCAGGTCGGGGTACTCAATGAAGTGGCGGCGGTCTTGGCCGAGTCGGGCTGGGATCCGTCGGAAAATCCTTTTGGTATTATCTGCGGTACGTCTGCCGGGGCGATCAATGCGACAGCACTGGCTTGTGGTGCGGATGATTTTGGCGATGCGCTGGGGCGCATGCTGCATATCTGGGAAAACTTTGAAGCGGCGCAAGTGTACCGTGCTGATTCGCTGGGCGTGATGCGCAGCGGGGCGCGCTGGCTGACCTTGTGGTCGTTTGGCTGGTTGTTGAACAAATGGCGCAAGGCACCGCCCAATTCCCTGCTCGACAACTCGCCACTGGAAGCGTTGTTGACGCGCATGCTTGATCTGACCAGCCTCGACAATGCCTTTAATAACGGCAGTCTGCAGGCCCTGGCTGTGACAGCTTCATCCTATACAGCTGGCCAGCATCTGACGTTTTATCAGACCCTGGCCGATATTGAGCCATGGGTCAGAAGCCAGCGTTTGTCGCAACGCGATTTTATCGGTGTTCAGCATTTGCTGGCCTCGTCTGCCATTCCCTTTATTTTTCCTGCCGTGCCGCTCAACTGGGGCGGGCGCATGGAATATTGTGGTGATGGTTCCATGCGTCAACTGGCACCGATTTCGCCTGCCATTCATCTGGGGGCCAAGAAGGTCATGATAGTGGGTGCAGGTCGTCTGGCAGAGCCGCCCAGTGTCAGCACAGAAACGGCACGTTATCCCAGCCTGGCACAGATCGCCGGTCATGCCTTATCCAGTATTTTTCTGGATAGTCTGGCGGTGGATATAGAACGCCTGATGCGCATCAACAAAACCCTGTCTATGTTGCCGCCAGAGATGCTGGAAAAAACACCTTTGCATCCAGTAGATATTCTCGTCATTGCCCCTTCTGAAAGACTGGATGAAATCGCCAGTCGCCACACTAATAGTCTGCCTTTGCCCGTTCGTACCATGTTGGGTGGCATAGGTGCGACCGAGGCTCGCGGTTCAGCACTGGCCTCTTACCTGCTGTTTGAATCCAGCTATACACAAGAACTGATTGCGCTGGGACGGCGTGATACGCGTGCCCGTGCCGATGATGTCTTGAGTTTCTTCAATACCGGGCCAACAGGGCCGGTCACGTCCTGAAGATGTCATTGTTGACCGTGGGAAACCACGATCTTACTGCGCGGGCGTGATCGAGGCTCATGCGCTGCTCAAAATGCTCATGTACTAGAGTACATTCCGCTTTTTGCGCTGCGCTTAGTTACCCTTACCTCGCTGATCCCGTTGACGCGGGCTCGCTACATATCGTGAACAGGTTCCCAAACGTTTCATTTCCCACGAGTATTTTTCTGTCACAAATTTGACAAATCCTTGTATTTACACATTGTAACAAGTGCAACAATGATTGATTCATCATCGACAAACCGTTACTCTATGCCCTGTTTAAGCATGTGCGGATTTGAAAATAATGATAAATCCAACATTTTTTAGAAAATGGCTGGTATTTCTGGCGCTTGCTTTGCTCGCTGCTACGTCTTTTGCGAAGGACACTGGCGGCTTGCCCAGTGTTGCCTATGTCAATGTTGCTGAGTTGCCAAAAGAAGCGCAGACGACATTACAGCTGATCAAGCAGGGTGGACCTTTCCCCTACGATAAAGACGGCGTCGTATTTGGTAATTATGAAGCCAGACTTCCCAAGCAAAAACGTGGTTATTACCATGAGTACACGGTAAAAACGCCGCGCGCCCGCAATCGTGGCGTCCGTCGCATCATTACCGGTGCTAACCCGCAGACTTCGGGTGAATACTATTACACAGAAGACCACTACGAAAGTTTTCGACGAGTTAAAGAGTAAATATGATCTCAGCAACAGAGGGAGAAGAGAGTTTATTGGCAACGGTGTCGCCAAATGTCGTGCAGTCGATACGGGCATTTCGCGTGCCTGACCTGCAGGCAGAGGCGGCCAAGCTGGGTCAGCACTTTCTGTATGCCTATTGCCTGGACGCGGTGACCAAGCAACAGGTATTGGGCAAGATAGCCTTGTCTTTTGGTTTCCCCAAACCACTTTGCCGGAATTTCGACGCCCTGTCTGATTGCCTGACTGACATGATCTACAAGGCAGGTGCGCAACCAGGTTTTGTGATTGTCATTGAGCAATTGCCAAATACGCAAAAATTTGACAGGGAAGCTAGGGAAACCCTGCTCGATGTCTTCCGCGATGCTGCCGATTTTTGGGCGGAAAAAAAAGTTGCTTTCCGGGTTTTTTACTCGTTTGAGTAGGAAAACCAGCGATAAATAACAGATTTATACCTGATTTTGCAGGTGGGTGTCGCAATGCCGGCTAACTGAAGCTGGCATTTTTATTTGGGGCTGGACCCCTGTCAGCGGTACAATGCCGCCATGAAAAAGATTGTTATCCTCATTTCTGGTCGTGGCAGCAATATGCAAGCCATCGTTGAAGCAGCCGCAAAACAGCAATGGCCGGCACAAATCGCTGCCGTCATCAGCAACCGTGCCGATGCCGGTGGTCTGGAATATGCAGCCAGTCGTGGCATACCTACGGCAGTGGTCGTCAGCAAGCAATTTCCTACGCGGGAAGCATTTGATGCCGCCTTGCAGGCAAAGATTGATGAATTTTCCCCTGACCTCGTGGTGCTGGCTGGGTTCATGCGTATATTGACCGCAGGTTTTGTCGAACACTATGCGGGCAGGATGTTGAATATTCATCCTTCCCTGTTACCCAGTTTTGTCGGTCTGGCAACCCATCAGCAGGCAATTGATGCCGGGGTTAAACTGCATGGCGTGACTGTGCATTTTGTGACTGCCGAGCTTGACCACGGCCCTATCGTCGCCCAGGCTGTTGTGCCGGTACTGTACGATGATACCGAAGACAGTCTGTCACATCGCGTGCTGGAACAGGAACACCAGATTTATCCACGGGCCGTATTGCAATTCGTCGAAGGTAAATTGCGAATTGAAGGCAATCGTGTCCATATCAGTGATTGATTTATTTTAATCATTAAAATTAGTAGTGGGACCTGCACAAAACTGTTACTACCAGGGGCGGCAACGCCGCTGAGGCAGTCTTGTGTCAGTCCCAAACAGTAATAAGGTCCATCCGGGCCACATCAGCATATAGAAGGAAGCAGTATGAGATTACCTCCAGCCATTCTCGTCAACACGGAAGAAGTATTGCGTGAGATTTTGCGTTTTACCGGTCCGGCAGATGGCACTTTGTCGCGCTATTTTCGTGATCACCCACGTCTGGGTTCGCGTGAGCGTGGCGTGATCGCGGAGGCTATTTATGGCTTGTTGCGCAATAAATCGGTGTACACCAATTTTTCCGAATCCGGCATAGGCTCACCCATGCGTCGCCTGAGCCTCTTGGGCCTGGCGGATGCAGTTGGTGTTGATGCCCTGGGTGGCCTGACCGAAGATGAAACCGCCTGGTTGCAGCGCGTGATGGAAATTGACCGCACGCATCTGCCGCTGATCATGAAAGCCAACCTGCCTGAATGGATATGGACCAAATTGCTGGAACGCTTTGGCGAAGAAGATGCGCTGAAGCTGGCCATCTCACTCAATACCCCGGCCCCGCTGGATTTGCGTGTCAACACCATCAAGGGTGACCGCGATGCGGTGATTGCTTCCCTGGCACAGGCCCCCATCATTGCTGAACCCACACCATATTCCAGTACGGGTTTGCGTGTTATTAAAAAACCGTCGATTCAAAATCTGCCGCTGTTCAAGGATGGCACCATAGAAGTGCAGGATGAAGGCAGTCAGTTGCTGGCTCAACTGGTCGGTGCCAAGCGTGGTGAAATGGTAGCAGACTTTTGCGCCGGTGCCGGTGGCAAGACCCTGGCACTGGGCGCATTGATGCGCAATACGGGTCGCTTGTATGCCTTTGATATTTCTGAAAAACGTCTGGCCAAGCTCAAGCCCCGCATGGCCCGCAGCGGTTTGTCGAATGTGCATCCGGTAGTGATTGCCCATGAAAAAGATGCCAAGATCAAACGCCTGGCAGGCAAGCTTGATCGCGTGCTGGTGGATGCACCATGCAGCGGCCTGGGTACCTTGCGCCGCAATCCGGATGTCAAATGGCGTCAGACACCGGAAGGCATCGCTGAATTGAATGTCAAGCAGGCATCCATCCTCGCCAGTGCCTCACGCATGGTGAAGCCGGGTGGCCGTCTGGTGTATGCCACCTGCAGTATCCTTGATGAAGAAAATGAAGGTATTGTTCGGGCTTTCCTGGCTGAACACGCTGACTTCACGCTGGTGCCTGCATCCCAGGTCTTGGCTGAACAAAAAGTCGAACTGGAAATGGGAGATTACCTGAAGCTGTATCCGCACCTGCATCAGACTGATGGATTCTTTGCCGCCATTCTGGAACGCAACAAAGCCTGATCACCGGCATCCCTGACCCCTGTCCTGGTTTGACAGGGCAGGGATGCATTCAAAATCCACTCTTGAGCACGCACCATGAGCACGCCACTACTCGCCAGTTTATTGTCTGATTTATCGAATGATTTGGGCCAGCCGGATTTTTACTGGCAGGTGGGCGTTGTCTTTTTCTGTATTAGCCTGGCCTGGGCCCTGTCACGTGCGCTACGGCGTGGTGTGGCAGCCAGGGAGGGCGATTCTGATGTCGTCAAGCTGGGTGTGGAAAGTTTCACCCGGGTTTTGTCACCGGCATTGGCACTGATTTTTATATTGATTGCCAAAGTAATTTTAGCTAAATGGCAGCATACGCATTTGCTGACCCTGCTGGTTCCCATCATTGCTTCACTGGCCCTGATACGTTTTGGCTTTTATGTCGTGCGCAGGACATTTGCCCGTGACGGTTATATCGGCAACCTGTTGGCCGTCTTTGAAAAACTGTTTGCCGGCCTGGTTTGGTTGGGTGTGGTTTTGTATTTCACCGGCTTGTGGCAGGAACTGTTTTCTACTCTGGATGATGTCGTCCTGCCGATAGGCAAGAACAAGGTATCCATACTGACCATCTTGCAGGCATTGACCTCGGTGGTGGTGACGGTCGTGGTGGCCATGTGGGCCAGTGCAGCGCTGGAAGCACGCCTGATGCAGTTGCCGAATGCACATACCTCACTCAAAGTGGTGTTGTCACGTGTCGGTCGTGCTGTGCTGATCTTGCTGGCCATCCTTATTAGTCTGACCCTGGTTGGCATAGACCTGACGGTGCTGTCTGTGTTTGGTGGTGCGCTGGGTGTGGGGCTGGGCTTCGGCTTGCAAAAAATCACCAGCAGCTATGTATCTGGTTTCATTATCTTGCTGGACCGCAGCATGTCCATCGGCGACATGATCACGGTTGATAAATTCAGCGGTCGCGTCACCCAGATCAATACACGCTATACCGTTTTGCAGGGCCAGGATGGTGGCGAATCGGTAATCCCGAATGAAATGCTGGTGTCCACCCCGGTGCAAAATTATTCACTGACCGACAGAACCGTCGCCTTGTGGACTGACATGATAGTCGATTACCAAACTGACCTGGACAAGATATTACCCTTGCTGGGTGAAGCTGCCGCCAAGGTCGAACGGGTATGTGCCGACCCGGCACCGGCGGCGTATCTGATGAAATTTGGGACAGATGGTTTTGATATCCGTGTCGGCTTCTGGATCAGCGACCCTGAAAACGGTCGTTCCAGCGTCATGTCGGGTGTGAATCGTGCTTTGTGGCAAGTATTGCAGGAACAGAAAGTCGTACTGCCCTATGCACACAGGATTATCACCTTAATTAACAATCCGCCTCAAGAAACTTGAAGCCAGGCAATACATTTAGTTCTAAAATTGGTGGGCATCCTCTAAACCGGCGTACAATGCCGTCCGATGTCTATAATGGTTAAAGCTTGGTCGTATTTGCGAAATCAAGCAAGATGCCGTCAATAACAATGGAGTACATGTCATTTTGAGCACTTTTATCGATACAGCAATAGATTTTCTGTCCAATGGCCTGACCAGGGCCACGGGATGGCAGGTATTTATTTTCACCATGGTGGTGACACACATCACCATCGCCAGCGTCACTATCTTTCTGCATCGCTGCCAGGCACATCGTGCGCTGGAGCTGCATGCTATTCCCAGTCATTTTTTCCGTTTCTGGCTGTGGCTGACTACCGGCCAGGTGACCAAGGAATGGGCGGCGATTCACCGCAAACACCATGCAAAATGTGAAACAGAAGAAGATCCGCATAGCCCGGTAACACGCGGCATTAAAAAGGTCTTGCTGGAAGGTGCTGAGCTGTATCGTACTGAATCCAAAAATCTGGAAACCATGGAAAAATATGGCCATGGCACACCAGATGACTGGATGGAACGTAATGTGTACACCCGCTTTAGCTGGCAGGGCGTAGCATTGATGCTGATTATTGATTTCATGTTGTTTGGTGTCATCGGCGTCACTGTCTGGGCAGTGCAAATGTTGTGGATACCTGTCACCGCAGCCGGCATCATCAATGGTATTGGCCATTACTGGGGTTACCGCAATTATGATTGCGCCGATGCATCCCGCAATATCCTGCCTATCGGCATTTTGATTGGTGGTGAAGAGTTGCATAATAATCACCATACCTTTGGTACTTCCGCCAAGCTGTCTTCCAAATGGTATGAATTCGATATTGGCTGGTTGTATATTCGCAGCATGGAAATCGTCGGCCTGGCCAAGGTCAAGAAAGTAGCACCAGAGCCCAAATTTGCCGAAACCAAATCCGTGGTTGACCTGGAAACCCTGCAAGCCGTTATCACCAATCGTTATGACGTGATGGCCAAATACACCAAATCCTTACGCCGTACCTGGCATGATGAAGTGGCCAGCCTGCGAGAAAAAGCCATGTTTGAAGCACATTTGCTGAAGTCCACCAAGAAACTGCTGCAACGCGAGCCAACCAAGCTGGAAGCACCGCAACAGCAGCAATTGTCCGAAGTGCTGGCCCATAGCCGCGCCCTGAAAACCATGCACGACATGCGTGTAGAACTGGGCTTGATCTGGGAACGTTCCACCGTTAGCCGCGAGCAACTGGTACAGCAACTGCAAGACTGGTGTTTGCGTGCTGAAGCATCTGGCATCCAGACCCTGCGTGAATTTTCGCTGAGACTGCGTACTTACGCTTAATGCGTTATCAGACATTGCAGTAGCTTTGCAATCTCAAAAACGGCACCGCGGTGCCGTTTTTGTTTTTTGCTTCCATATTTGTTCTATAAAAAGAGGCAGTGCATTCCGTGCAGAGAATAGTTAAAAATGGTGGCAGGGGAGGCTGGATCACATCAGCACTGCAACTAATTGTTTTCTACGGTTGAGTTTGTTGCTAGAGTGAGTACATGTCAGGCATTTTCTGCATCCTGCCTGATCTTGGGCTAAAGCACGAACAACAGGAAAGGCCTCATATGGTTGCCACTGTCAAAACAAAAAGCAGGATATTGCTGGTAGATGATGACCAGTTCACACTCACGCTGTTGAGTAGCATTCTTGAACATGCCGGATATGAGGTTGTTCAGGCGCAATGCGGTGAAGATGCGTTGAATGTGATCCTGATGCAAAAACCAGATATTGCCTTGCTCGATATTAATATGCCTGGCATGTCTGGCCTGGACCTGGCGGGGCATCTGCGTAGTGATACTAATGTCCCCTTTATGTTTCTGTCTGCCACATCCGATAGTGAGATCGTCAAGCAAGCCGTTGAATATGGTGCGGTTGGTTATCTGGTCAAGCCAGTTGACGTGGCAAATATCGTCCCCACGTTTGAAGCCAGCCTGGCCCGTGCCAATGAAATCAAGACGCTGAAAAAAAACGAAATCAACCTGACTTCTGCCCTGGTTTCAGGACGTGAGACCAGCATGGCTGTTGGTTTACTGATGGCAAAATTTCAGTCCAACCGCCAGGTAGCGTTTGAAGTATTGCGTAACCACGCACGTTCCAATCGCAGGACTATCCATGAAGTGGCGAATGAATTATTGAAGGCAGAAGAAACCATCAATCAGTTCAAACACCTGTTCAACGACAGTAAATTTGCTGATTTAAATAAAGGTTAAATCTTGTTTCCCTTGATTGCCCGCTGGAAATTTTAAGCTATCCTGTACTTAACACGATGTAGCACAGATTCACAGGTTTAAATCACCGATCTCATGACCATTCCCCCGTTATGAGATGCCACATCGATAACTGGCTGTTGTCGCCCATCTACTGCGACTTGCAGTCAGTTCAACCGGCCCAGAACCGCCGCCTTTCCTTAAAACATAGTGTCGTTTTGTCTCGCCCTGCCAACAGCCAGTGCTTGTACACGATCAATGTTTTGTCTTGCGCTTGAAGCGTGAGCAGATTGAAAGGAACAGCAATGTTCACAGCGACTCAAACCCCGATTATGGCCGGACAGGCAGGTGTCCCTTGCGAATACCTTTGTTTTGGTCTAGGTGCAGAAGAATACGGCATTGATATTCACAAGGTGCAGGAACTGCGCAGTTATGAAATCGCCACCACGATCGCCAACACGCCGGATTATGTGAAAGGCGTGATCAATCTGCGCGGAACGATAGTCCCCATCATCGACATGCGCGTCAAATTTAAACTGGGTATTCCCAGTTACGACGAATTTACCGTCGTCATCATTCTTCATCTTGCTGATCGCATGACCGGCATCGTGGTGGATAGTGTGGCCGATGTCATTGCTCTGGCAAATGACGAGATACGCGAATTACCTCAGTGCCAGCCCAAACAAGCTTCGTCTTACCTGCTTGGCATAGGCACCGTTGGTGAACGCATGCTGATACTGATTGATATGGATCAGTTGCTTGCCACTGAACAGGCGCTGGTCACCAGTACCTTGCTTAACTGAAGTTTTCCCGGCAAATATTGCTTGCCCGATTGGAATGAAAATGAATATCAAAACCATGAAAACTGGCCAAAAATTGGGCCTGAGTGTCAGTATGATTATTGGCATGCTGTTGATACTGACCAGTCTCTCCTATATGCGAGTGAATCAGCTGGCTGTTGATATTGATGGCATCGCGAATGAGCGTTATCCAAAAATTGTACTGGCGCACACCATCAAAGATGAGTTGAGTGAAATCAGCAGGAACATGCGCAGTATGTTGCTGACGACGGATGCCGCCGCTTTCAAGAAAGAGTATGCCAGCGTCGAGGAAAGCGCCCGCATCATTGGCAAATCCCTGGGAACCCTGAACAGGAGCGTCAATTCCCCCAAGGGCAGAGAGTTGTTGCATGCAACTATCAATGGGGGAGAAGAATTTTCATTAATAACTTCCAGTTTCCTGTCATTGGTACGTGAGGGTAAAAAAGAAACGGCGCAGGAACTGTTGCTGAATCAACTGTGGCCCGTGCAAAGAGATCTTACCGATGGTGTGGATAAATTCGTCAAATTTCAGTCAGGGCGCATGACGGTCATGGCAGAAGAAACCGCAAGGCAGGTCGCCATTACCAGGCTCTTGATAACGATAATGATATTGGCCATCACCATCAGTGCCGCTAGCGTATTGCTGATCTACTTTGCTTCCCGCAACTTCAAGCATTCGTCAGGGGAGGCTACCTTGTTTGCCCATGATAAAGCAGATGCTGATTTCAACCATATGATTACACCAGCGGTCCGCCACGGTAGCTTAGAAAAAAACGGTACAAGTAAAATTATTCACCTGGATGAATACAGAAAAGCAAAGGCAGCACAAACAGGACAGCATGTACAGGGAAATCGGCTTTCTGCTGCCGGGATTAAAACAGACGAATGAGAAAAATCCTGATCAAGCCTTGTGTGTCTGACGAACAATTTTTATTCATCTGCAATTGGTGGACAATCGACAATGAAAACAGCTAAAAAAAGCTTTCGCCGTCAGTTGATATTGATGTGCACCCTGATGTTGTTGCTGACCTGGAGTTTGGTGGCTTATGACCTGTTTCGCAGTCGTGCCCATTATCTGGAAGAGGCAAACTTGCGTACTTATGAACAGTCACAGGCAGGGGCGCAATATGCACAGTCCGTCATTAGGCGTGTCAATGAAATCTTGATGGACCTGCGTAATGACTGGAGTGGCAATGCGAGTGAATTTGCCGACACAGTATTGCGTCGCCAGGAAAATCTGGAAGATATGTCCTTCCAGGTGGCAGTCCTGGATAAAGATGGTGTGACGCTGTTTTCAAGCCTGGCCAGACAGAATGAAAAAATGGACTTGAGTTTGCGCGAGTATTTTCGTGTGCACAGGGATATGCCTGACAGTGACGCACTTTTCATCAGTAAACCTGTGAAAGAAAAAATATCTGAAAAGTGGTCTTTACAATTTACCCGGCCCATATTAAAACAGGGCAAGTTTGACGGTGTGCTGGTGGTTTCTGTCAGCCCTGAACAATTAACGTCTTTGGCGAAAAAAATTAATGTGTCCGGAAACGGAGTTGTATCCGTGTTGCGCGACAGTGGCGAGCTAATGGCACGCTACCCCGTCGTGGAATCCATGCTGGGAAAAGTGATTGATAGCCGCTTGCTGGCATCGTTGGCTGCGCCCAGCCTGTCTGGAAATTTTCATCGTTTAGCAAGCAGTGATGATGTTGAGCGTATTTACGCTTACCACCGCATACCCGAATATCAGTTGATATTTTTGACCGGTGAATCAGTTGACCATGTATTGATACCTTATGTTGCACACAGAAATGAGATGTTGGGTGGCGCTGCAGCCATCAGTTTGTGCGTCATGTTTTTGTTTGGCATGCTGTATAAGGCTGTGAATGCGAAGGATGAGGCGCAACTGCAATTGTCGCAGCAATTGTCTCAGATCGAGACCATTTTGCGCCAGTCGCAAGATATAGGGCAAACAGGTAGTTATTCTCTCAATGTAGAGACCATGAGATTTAACTGCTCTGACACCATGAGTCGTATTTTTGGCTTGCCACCTGATTTTGAAAAAACCTTTGAAAACTGGCTGCAGGTGATCTCGCCAGCAGATCGGGTCACTGCCTGTAAAGTCATGACCGAAGCCATAGTACAAGGCGGCAGGTACAGTTGTGAATACAAAATCGTCCGGCCAACAGATGCCAGGGAATGCTGGATACAGGCTTTGGGAGAAATCGTACCAGGCACAGCGAATCAAGCCAGTTACCAGGCCGGTGTCGTGCTGGATATCACGGAACGCCGGCAACGTGAAGAAGAATTAAGGGAAGTAAAAGAAATGACAGTGGCAGCCGATATTGCCAAAAGTCTGTATCAGGCCACCATTTCCCATGAAATCCGCACTCCCATGAATGGTATTTTGGGTATGACCGATCTGGTACTCGATACCAACCTGAATCATGAACAGCGTCAGTATCTGAATCTGATCAAGTCATCTGCAGATTCGCTGATGACGGTCATTGACGATATTCTTGATTCATCCAGGATGGCGGCGGGAAAGCTGACACTGGAAAGTGTGGTGTTTGACTTGCCTTCCCTGCTTGATGAGGCTGTCAGGACACTGCTCATACCGGCTGAACAAAAAGGTCTGGAACTGGTTGCTGATATCGATGTGGGGGACAGCCATACCCTGAAAGGTGACCCGGCCCGCATCCGCCAGATTTTGTTAAATGTGGTGGCTAATGCCATCCAGTTTACTGAGCGCGGGGCAGTGGTGATACGTGTCAGGCAGGATGCATTGCCAGGTGGTGACGTGGTATTGCATTTCAAAGTTACCGATACCGGCATCGGCATACCGCAAGACAAGATAGCCGGTATCTTTGATTCTTTTTTTCAGCCTGATCATCCCGTCAACAGGAAACAGGGCGGTGCCGGGCTGGGTCTATCCATCTCTTCACGCCTGGTGAAGATGATGCAGGGGCGCATCTGGGTCGAAAGTGAACCAAGGCACGGCAGCACTTTTCATTTCCTCATACGCCTTCTGAAAGGCGGCCCGAGTCAGTTAACACCGACAGCGGTCAGTCTGCCCAATCGCAAGGTATTGCTGGTGGATGACAGTTCAGCCAACCGGCAATTTTTGATCAACTGCTTGCAGAAAATGGGGGTTCAACCAGTCAGTGCGGAAACTGCCCAGGAAGCGCTGAAGGAGATGGAACGCGCCCGTCAGATTGGTCGCGACTATGACCTGGTCTTGCTGGATGCACATATGCCTGGCATGGATGGTTTTGCCTTGAGAAAGAAAATGGCAGAAGCAATACCGCCGTTTGCATCAACAATCATCATGATGACTTCTGCCAGTGTGAGTGACGATGCTGACCGTTGCCGCATGGCAGGCATTGAACTACACATGAACAAACCTGTCAGGTCACCTGATTTGAGGGCAGCACTGATGCAGGCATTCGGTATGGACAGGGATGGCACAGTTGACGCAGCTGGTACCCTACCCAAGCCAGACAGGATGCCGATGTTCACCAGGAGCTTGTCGGTCTTGCTGGCTGAAGACAATGTGATCAACCAGCAACTGCTGATCAAGCTGATGGAAAAAGCGGGTCATCGCGTCAAGGTTTGCAACAACGGTAAAGAAGTCTTAAACCTGACAGAAACAGAAAAATTTGACCTGGTGCTGATGGATGTACAAATGCCGGTCATGAATGGCATACAGGCATGCATGGCAATACGTGAGCGAGAAGCGCAGCATGGCGGCCATCTGCCCATTATTGCCGTGACTGCCAATGTCATGGACGGTGACAGGGAACGTTGCCTGATCGCAGGCATGGATGATTATGTGTCTAAGCCCATACAAGTGAAAAAATTGATGAACTGTATTTCAAGCGTATTAAAACAGGGAGCCTTCAATATGGGCAGTACCGTGATATCCACCGATGCCATGCAGCTTTTGCCTGAATTTGATTATGCCCGCGCCCTGGATAAAACCGACGAAGAAGTACTGGAAATTGTCGGCAAACTGGCACTTAGTAACATCCCCATGCAAGTGGCGGATATTGCCTACGCCTTGGGTGCCGGTCATTTGCCGGATACCCAGCGTGCCGCCCATACGCTGAAAGGTATCATCGCTTACTTTGGGGCGACACCCATTGTGGAATGCTCTAGAAAAATTGAGTTGTGCGCCAGCGAAGGGGATCTGGAAAAAGCTGGTCAACATTTCCAGTTGCTGGAAGCGGAGACTGAAAAATTCTTGCCACACCTGCTTGCCAAACTGAAAAAAAGTAACAATGTCTGAGGCATGCGGATGATGACGAAGCAGCGTCAAGTATGGTAAAGTCCTGCCCATGAGCAAACCTTTCATCCAGCGCCTGGCAATTTTAATGCTCGTCATTTTCATGACGAACCTTGGCGCATGGAATTTAAGTTCAACGCGGATTAAGCATGAACTTGAACACGATGGTCGCCCTGAAATGAGTGCTGCTTCTCATCAGCATGCCTTTTTATTGCATGCAAAAAATGTCAGTAATGATGATGACCGTGCAACAGTTGAACATCAGATGTTGCATGCAGTAGATCATCTGCAGTTTTTCCCTGAAACCACATCACAGCTGGCTTTTCAGGCACCATTGGCACTTAGTGCAAGCTGGTATTTTACTGAGCAGACACTGCCATTTTCCACCTACGACACACCTTATCGCCCTCCTTGCGGCGAACTCTCCCTGGCGTAATTCCGTCCCTGGTTTTCCGGCTGTATTCAGCAGATCTGTATCAATTGCGAATGGAAGTGATTCCGTTTGCTCATGGCGCATTGCTTTTTGGGTTTAATGCACACTGGTTTTCTGCTGCCACCTGTTAACTTTTTCCACGGATACGCAGGCAAATACTTGCCTGTACACGCCTGACTCTTCCACAAAATCCTGTTAATGCCATCCGGCTCGCGCATGCCTTTGCGCGACCGTATGCATTAGCGGTTTGATCTATCCGATGTCGCCACTGGCGCATCGTCCTATGCATTATTTGGAAATGAATCATGATCAACAGAAATTTCTTTGCCCCCTTGTTCTGCGCGCTGATAGTGGCATCCACTATCCCGACCCTTGCTGCTGAAAGACCAGCCAGATTTGCGGTAACAGAACAGCAAATGCAGGCCCTGAATATTCAGGTCCAGCCTTTACAGCGTGATGCCGCTGCCCTGACCCTGAGCCTGCCTGCCCAGGTCATAGTGCCTTCGCAACGTGAACAGATCGTCAGCTCACCCGTTGCAGGTCTGGCGGTACAGTTATATGTGCAGCCAAATCAACAGGTGAAGCAGGGCGCAGCTTTGTTACGTATCAGCAGTCAGGAACTGGGCCCCATGCAATTGCAGTTGATGCAGGCTGCCAGCCGCACTACGCTGGCACGCCAGGCCGCCCAACGTGAAAAAGCCTTGTTTGATGAAGGCATCATCGCCCAACGTCGTGTGCAGGAATCGCAGGCAACACTGGCTGAAAGCGAAGCTGCTCTGCGCCAGGCAAAAGCGGCATTGCGTCTGGCAGGTTTGTCTGCTGCCAACATAGAACGCATTGCCAGTTCCGGCAAACTGGAAGACGGGCTGATCCTGCATGCAACGCAAGCAGGCATTGTCACCCAGATAGAAGTGAAGCCCGGTCAGCGGGTAGATCCATCCATGGCATTGCTGCATCTGGCCCAGACGGACCGCCTGCAACTAGAGATACAGGCACCGCTGGCAGATGCTGCAGCCTGGCGCACTGGCAGTAAATTACAGGTACTGGGACGAGCAGCTACTGGTCATATCGTCAGTATCAGCCCCATGCTTGTTGCAGGCAGCCAGACCGTCAGTCTGCGTGCTGAGATCGGAGGCAACACCGATTTGCGGCCAGGTGAACTGGTGACGGTACAGTTGCCCCTAGCGCAGAGCAATAGTGGTGACAGCTTTGATGTCCCGCTGGCGGCAGTTGCCTACGATGCAGCGCAGGCACTGGTGTTTGTGCGTACCACAGAGGGTTTTGAAGCACGCGCAGTCAAGGTAATCAGCAGTGCAGGTCAGCGGGTGCGGATACAAGTTGCGCAAGGTAAATTGAAGGCAGATGAAAAGATAGCTGTCAGCGGTGTGATCGCCCTCAAGGGTTCCTGGCTCGGTGAAAAGGGAGGTAGCTGATGTTAGCCCGCCTTATACAATTCTCTTTGTCACAGCGGCTGTTCATTTTGCTGATGACCGTGTTGCTGGCCAGTGCGGGTTGGCTGGCATTCAAGCAATTGCCGATTGATGCTTTTCCTGATGTGTCCAGTACCCAGGTCAAGGTCATCATGAAAGCACCCGGCATGACGCCGGAAGAAGTCGAAACCCGCATTGCCGTGCCTATAGAAGTAGAAATGCTGGGCATACCCAAAACCCGTATCTTGCGGTCTGTGACCAAGTATGGCCTGGTGGATGTCACCATCGATTTTGAAGATGGTACCGACATCTACTGGGCGCGCCAGCAAGTCAGTGAACGGCTGGCTGGCATCAGTGAAAACCTGCCTGCCGGTATCAGCGGCGGCATGGCCCCCATTACCACCCCACTGGGCGAGATGTTCATGTTCACCGTCGAGGCTGATCACTTGTCGCTGGCAGAAAGACGTCGCCTGCTTGATACCGTTATTCGCCCAGCCCTGCGCACCGTAAGTGGTGTGGCGGATGTCAATTCATTGGGCGGTGTGGTGCGTGCCTTTGAAGTGATACCCGATCCGGCTGCCATGGCGGCGGCGGGGATCAGCATTGCTCAGTTGAAAGAAGCCATACGTGCCAATAATCGCAACGACGGCGCTGGCCGTCTGGGTGAAGGCGATGAAGTTTTGCTGGTGCGTAGTGAAGGCAGCATCAATACCCTGGACGATTTGCGCGCCGTGGTGCTGATGGTCAAGGACAATAATCCCCTGCGTCTGGGGAGCGTGGCCGAAATCAGAATCGGTGAAATGACACGCTACGGTGTCGTCACTAAAAGTGGCAAGGCCGAAGCGGTAGAAGGTCTGGTACTTGGCCTGGCCGGTGCCAATGCACAGCAGGTAGTCACAGGGGTACGACACAAGATCGCCGAGCTGACACCCGGCTTGCCACAAGGTGTGCGTCTTGAGGTGTTTTATGACCGCGCTGCGCTGGTGGACAAGGCAGTGGGGGCTGTGTCGTCGGCCTTGCTGGAGGCTACGGTCATCGTCATGATCTTGCTCGGTTTTTTCCTGGGGAACGTACGGGCCGCCCTGACCGTAGCACTGGTATTGCCGCTGGCTGCGCTGATCACCTTTATTCTCATGCGCCTGTTTGGCATGTCCGCCAATCTGATGAGTCTGGGTGGCCTGGCAATTGCCATCGGCATGCTGGTGGATGCTGCGGTGGTGGTCGTCGAAAACATTGTGCAACGTCTGGCACATGACCCCACTGCTGGAAAATTACCGCGCCTGCACACCATCTATCGTGCTGTGCGTGAAGTGGGTGTGCCGGTGACATCGGGCATTCTGATCATTATCACCGTGTTTCTGCCATTGCTGACGCTGGAAGGGCTGGAAGGCAAATTTTTTGGGCCGGTCGCTTTGGCTATCGTGTTTGCACTTGCAGGTTCCCTGCTGCTGTCATTGACGGTGATACCGGTGCTGGCTTCTTACCTGTTACGTGAAGTCAAACATGAAGAACCCTGGCTACCGCGCAAACTGCTGGGTCTGTATGAACCCCTGCTGGACTGGGCTATGCGCAAACAAAAAGTGGTTGCCCTGGTTGCCGTGGTGATGCTGATTGTCGCTGGTGGTGTCTACACCCAGGTGGGTAAAACTTTTATGCCCACCATGGATGAGGGTGACCTGATCGTTGGCATAGAAAAACTGCCTTCTGTCAGCCTTGAGCAAAGTGCTGCGCTGGATTTGAAAATACAGCAAGCCATCATGCAAGCGATTCCTGAGGTAACGGGTATTGTCGCCCGTGCCGGTTCGGATGAAATTGGCCTCGACCCCATGGGCTTGAACCAGACCGACACCTACCTGTTATTGAAGCCGCGCAAGCAATGGAAGCTGAAAAACAAGGACGCCCTGATGGATGAAGTCCGCAAGGTACTTGACCCTTTGCCCGGCATTAAATACAGCTTTACCCAGCCCATAGAAATGCGGGTGTCGGAAATGATCATCGGTGTACGTGGGGATATTGCGGTGAAGATTTTTGGGCCAGAGCTGGATCAACTGAACAACTATGCCAGCCAGGTGGAAGCAGTACTGAAAACCATCAGCGGCAATCAGGATGTCTATACCGTGCAAAACGATGGCGTGCAGTATTTGCGTGTGGTGGTAGATCGTTTGCAGGCTGGTCGCCTTGGTTTGTCAGTGGAAGAAATTCAGGATGCCTTGCGCATGCAGATAGAAGGCCAGCAGGCCGGGACGGTGATAGAAGGCAATCGCCGCACGCCCATCCTTTTGCGTGCCAATAAATCCATACGTTTGTCACCGGCAGAATTTGCCGCCACCCGCATCACTACCAAAGATGGGGTCAGTGTTCCATTATCCAGCGTCGCCAAGTTGGAAAGAGCTGCTGGCCCGGTCAAGATAGACCGTGAAATGGGCAGTCGCTATAGCGTGGTGATTGCCAATGTCAGTGGCCGCGATCTGGTGAGTTTTGTGGAAGAGGCCAGGGAGGCGGTTGCTAAAAAACTGCCTTTGTCCAGCGGTTATCACATCAGTTGGGGTGGGCAATTTGAAAACCAGCAGCGTGCTGCCAGTCGCCTGATGGTGGTTGTTCCGGTGGCGCTATGCCTGATTTTTGTCTTGCTGTTTTCTACCTTCCGCTCCATCCGTCAGGCCTTGTTGATTTTATCCATTATCCCGTTTGCGCTGGTGGGCGGCATCGTGGCTTTGTGGCTTACCGGTGAATACCTGTCAGTACCGGCCTCAGTCGGTTTTATTGCCTTGCTGGGGATCACGGTCTTGAATGGCGTGGTGCTGGTCAGCTATTTCAATCAATTGCTGGAAGAGGGTATGGTGCTGGCCGAGGTTGTCATTCAGGGCGCACGTCGCCGCTTGCGCCCCATCATGATGACAGCATCCATCACTGCATTTGGCTTGATACCGCTGCTGTTTTCCACTGGCCCCGGTTCTGAAATCCAGCGGCCTCTGGCCATCGTCGTCATCGGTGGCCTGATCACGGCAACAGCATTAACGCTGATGTTGCTACCCATACTGTATGCGCGGTTTGCTTTCGCCAAACCAGTCGAGACAGCGCCCATCGAGGAGAAATCCCATGTCTGAATTATGTTTAAGCCTGTTGTGCCCGGCAAAACTGGAAGAAAAATTACTCGATAGTTTATTGGTGTTCCCCGGCATCAGCCTGTTCACCAGTACCCCCACCGCCGCCCACGGCATGTCGCATGAACGCATGAGCGCCAGTGAACAAGTCATGGGACGCTCTTTCGTCACTCTGGTGCAGGTATTGTTACCAGCGCAGGCCAAGGCAACGCTGCTGTCCTGTCTGCAAGAACAATTTGCTGGTGCCGGTCTGCATTACTGGATCAGTCCGGTCACGGAAGCAGGAGAAATTATATGAAATCCCGACTCTTAATCATCAGTGTATTGAGCCTGATGTTTACCTCGCAGTCTGCATACAGTCAGGTACTCGCTGTGGAAGCGCCTGGCCTGCTACCCACACCCGTTGTGCGTACCCTGCTGGAACAAGACCCCAGCGTCAGCGCAGCGCTGGCCGGGTTGGAAGCCGCCCGGCAAGAAGCCGGTTTGCTGGAAGCATCACCCTATGAATGGACAGCAAAAGTGACTGCCCAGCGACGTGCGGTTCAGCAGGAATCGACTTACCGTGAATGGAATGCCGGTATAGAACGCGGCATACGCCTGCCCGGTAAAGCCAGCGCTGATCGCAAGATGAGCAAGGCCGTGCTGGCCGAGGCCGAGGCACAATACGGCGAAGCCCTGCATGAAACCGCCCGTGATTTACTCAAGCTGTGGCTTGACTGGCTAGCCGCCGAACAGGCATTGCAACTGGCCAGCCAGCATCGCGTATCGATACAAGAGAATCTGGTCATCGTTGAAAAACGCGTCAAGGCAGGGGATGTCGCCAGACTGGATTTGAACCTGGCCCAGGCTGAACTGGCCGAACAAAAACGTAGCGAGACCGATGCCAGGGCACAAGCACAAATTGCCTGGGGACGCTTGCAGGCGCGCTTCCCCAACTTTGACCGGCAATTCAATAGTTTGCCGACCGCAGTCCAGGTCAGGCAAGAAGCCAGTTTTTGGCGTGAGCGCATCCTGGGGGAAAGCGACGAGTTAAAAATGGCCATTGCACAGTTCGACAAAGCGCAGGCCCATGCAGAACGGGTACGTGCCGAGCAAACGCCTGACCCAACAGTGGGCGTGTTCACTTCGTCAGAAGTCGGTGGGCGCGAGCGGGTGACCGGTATTTCCATCAGCATCCCGCTGTCGCTTGGGTCGACGAGTATACGCAGCCAGCGCTCTGCCAAATCCAGCCATCTGGCGGCCATGAGCAGGCATGAACTGGAACTCAGAAAACGCCAACTGACAGCCGACATCAACGCCACCATCGTGAATGCAGAAGGGTATTACGAAAGCCTGCAACTGGCAGAAAGCAGCCTGGCTGCAGTGCAGACAAATGCCAAACTGGTACAGCGCGCCTATGCCCTGGGCGAAGTGGAATTGCAAGCCTTGCTGGCGGCCAGACGCCAGGCCACCTCTGCGGCACAAAATGCACTTGGCGCGAAGGTGGCGGCCAGCATGGCTTACTACTTACTGCTGGTGGATGCGCATCTTGTATGGGATCTGGATCATGAATAGGGCAGTGGACTGACCAGGAAAGGCTGGTGCCGGGTTGGAGTAGCATATTGGCAACTCCAGCCCGTGTCGCTCCATTATCTGATTTAATATTCAAAAATAAGTATACTATTCTACAAAAACGTAGAATAATCTACTTCATGAACTGGATATTACTGATTATCAGCCTGCCAACAGAGAACGCAACCGTCAGGATGCGTGCATGGCGTGGTTTGAAAGCCTCGGGGGCGGTGGTGTTACGCGATGGTGTCTACCTGATGCCGGAACGTGCACCTTGCCGTGCAGTGCTGGAGACAATTGCTGCCGATGTGTCATCTGGCGGCGGGTCTGCCACCGTGCTACGGGTGCAAGAACCAGAGCAGGCAAATTTCATCAGCCTGTTTGATCGCAATGAAGATTACGCCAGCCTGCTGGCCGACGTTGCCCTGGCCAACCAGGCCATGACAGTTGATACCCTGACCGAAGGCATCAAGCAGGCACGCAAGCTGCGCAAGGCATTTGCCAGTCTGGCAGAAATTGATTTCTTCCCCGGTGCGGCACAAGCGCAGGCCGATGCCGCCTTACAGGAACTGGAACTAAAGATTGCCCGCGTGCTGGCACCGGATGAACCGCATGCCATCCATGCACAGATAGGGCAACTGTCCATCGCGGCCTATCAGGGGCGGGTGTGGGCAACACGTTGTCGCCCATGGGTCGACAGGCTGGCCTGTGCCTGGCTGATACGGCGTTTTATTGATAGCCATGCTCAGATATTGTGGTTGGCCTCTGCCAACGATTGCCCGGCAGATGCACTGGGTTTTGACTTTGACGGTGCCAGCTTCAGCCATGTTGGTAATCGCGTCAGCTTTGAAGTCCTGCTGGAAAGCTTTGCGCTGGAAACCCCAGCCTTAAAGCAACTGGGAGCCCTGGTCCATTATCTGGATGTGGGCGGGGTGCAACCACCCGAATCAGTGGGTATAGAAAGTGTATTGGCAGGCATGCGCGCTGCCATCACCGATGATGACCAGTTACTGGCGGCAGCCAGTGCCGTGTTTGATGGCTTGCTGGCGTCGTTCCAGAAAATATCACCGACTAAGGATACCTGATCATGTCTGCCACACCTTCAGCAAACTACACGCTTTGGCAACTCATCACCTATTTTATGCGCCTGGGTACGCTGGGTTTTGGTGGCCCGGTTGCCTTGGTGGGATACATGCATCGTGACCTGGTTGGCGAGCGCAACTGGATCAGCGAAGCCGATTATAAAGAAGGGCTGGCGCTGGCACAGCTGGCCCCCGGGCCGCTGGCCGCACAACTGGCGATTTATCTGGGATACGTGCATTACCGCATCCTGGGCGCGACACTGGTGGGTATTGCCTTTGTGCTGCCCTCTTTTCTGATGGTGGTGGCGCTGGGCTGGGCCTATGTGCTTTTTGGTGGTTTGTCCTGGATGCAGTCGGTGTTTTATGGTGTGGGTGCTGCTGTCATTGGCATCATCGTCATGAGCACCAAAAAACTGACGGAAAAAAGTGTGGGCAAGGACAAACTGCTGTGGGCAATCTATTTGCTGCTTGCTGCGGTGACAGTGATTACAGAATCTGAAATTGCCTGGCTGTTTATTGCTGCCGGTGTCCTGGTCTGGTTTCTGCGCGCCCCACCCAAATTTCTGAACAGGAATACGCTGAACTCAGTCGGTGTTTCCCTGCCACTGATGGCAACCATGTTTGGACCACTGGATTTGCCTTTGCTGACGCAAATCGGCGTGTTCTTTGCCAAAGCAGGTGCCTTTGTATTTGGTTCTGGCCTGGCGATTGTGCCGTTCTTATATGGTGGCGTGGTGACCGAGCATCACTGGCTGACTGACAAGCAATTTGTCGATGCCGTTGCTGTGGCCATGATCACACCCGGCCCGGTGGTGATTACCGTCGGTTTTATCGGTTATCTGGTGGCGGGTTTGCCAGGTGCCAGCATGGCCGCGCTGGCAACATTTTTACCCTGCTATTTGTTCACCATTATCCCTGCACCTTACTTCAAGAAATACGGCAAGGTGCCCGGCGTACTGGCCTTTGTGGATGGCATTACTGCGGCGGCCATCGGTGCAATTGCGGGTTCTGTGATCGTGATTGCCAGACGTTCGATCGTCGATATACCCACTGCCGCGATTGCGCTCGTCACCATCGCGCTGTTATGGAAATTCAAGAAATTGCAGGAGCCAGTCATCGTCGCCGTGGCGGCCTTGCTTGGCCTGTTGATTTACCCGCTTCTTTCTCACACTTAAAGGTGGAAACATGAACATGACATTACGCCCGCTGACGCTGGACCTGACACAACTCAAAGGACTGAGCAGTAATCTGATACTTAGCCATCACGAAAATAACTATAGCGGCGCGGTAAAACGCTTGAACGCTTTGCGCCAGCATTTATCGACGCTGGATTGGGCCGCAACCCCCGTCTTTACCGTCAATGGCTTGAAGCGGGAAGAATTGATCGCCGCCAATTCCGCTTACCTGCATGAACTGTATTTTGACGCGCTGGGTGGTGACGGCGTGTTGCCTTCTTGCGGTTTATCCAGTGCGCTGGAACGTGATTTTGGTTCCGTCGCCCAATGGCAGACTGAATTTACATCACTGGCCAAGGCCATGGGTGGCGGTTCCGGCTGGGCCTTGCTGTCGTGGTCGGCGCGTGAAGGACGTTTGATCAATCACTGGGCGGCTGATCATACACAATTGCTGGCGGGGGCCACACCTTTGCTGGCACTGGATATGTATGAACATGCCTATCACATGGACTTTGGTGCCAAGGCGGCAGCCTATGTCGATTCCTTTATGCAGAATTTGCACTGGGACCGTATTTACCGTCGTTACGGTGCGGCAGTGGCTGCCGATGCCGCTGTCTGGGCGGTTGATGTTGCTGCCAGCGAGCAGGTGAAACCTGAGACACAAATCATTGACGTACGGCGAGCGCAATTTTTTGCTGAAGGCAAGGACATGCTGCCTGGTGCGCAATGGCGTGATCCGTCTCAGGTCGGGCTTTGGAGCAAAGATCTCAATCAATCCCAGCCAGTATTGATTTATTGTGTGCACGGACTCGACATCGGCAGATCAACCACCTTGTCCCTGCGCGCGCGTGGTTTTGATGCGCGATTCCTGGACGGCGGCATAGAAGCCTGGCGTGCCGCAGGATTACCTTTACAGGCAAAGGAGAATTAACATGCAATGGATTACCAGAGAACGTCCAAAGATAGACCGCATAGCCTGCCCCTGGCTGATCGCCCGCTTCATCGACAAGACGCCTGAATTTTTATATGTCCGCGCCAGTGAGATCACCAGCATTGCCGCCAAAACCGGCGCTATTCCCTATGACATCCCCGGTGTGGAGTTGACACATGTCGGTGAATTATGCAGCTTCGACGCCTTCCTCGACAAATACCAGCTCAGCGACCCGGCGCTGCAACAACTGGCAGTGATCGTGCGTGGTGCCGACACCTCACGGCTGGATCTGACACCGCAATCAGCGGGGCTGTATGCCATGTCATTGGGGCTGTCACAGAATTTCAGTGATGATCATGAGATGTTGAAACAGGGGATGGTCATGTATGACGCCCTGTATGCCTGGTGTAAAAGCTGTCAGGCGGAGAGTCATCAATGGCCACCAGTCATGACGTGAAACATGTTGTAGTCAAAATGGCGACCAAAATGAAAAAGCCCTGCGATGCAGGGCTCTTTTTTTACACAGAAAGCAAAATTACTTGATTTTGGTTTCTTTGTAGATGACGTGCTTACGTGCTTTAGGATCGAACTTCATGATCTCCATTTTTTCAGGCATAGTGCGCTTGTTTTTGGAGGTTGTGTAGAAGTGACCTGTACCAGCAGTCGATTCCAGCTTGATTTTGTCGCGACCAGATTTAGCCATGATATTTTCCTAACTATAGTTTAGCTTAAACTTTTTCGCCGCGAGCGCGCAGGTCAGTCAAAACAGCATCAATGCCGATTTTGTCAATGACGCGCAGACCAGCATTGGACAAACGCAGAGAAACCCAACGGTTTTCTGATTCTACGAAAAAGCGACGATTTTGCAGATTAGGCAAAAAGCGGCGTTTTGTTTTGTTATTAGCGTGGGAAACGTTGTTGCCAACCATTGGCCCTTTCCCAGTCACTTGGCAGACACGTGCCATGTTTAACTCCTCAGTGCATTCCGAAATTGGAAAAACGCAAGTATAAACAAAATTCCATGAATTATCAACGACTTGCGAAAAACAAATGTGTCTTATTTAAAAAATTAATTTAACAATTTGATTTTCAGGATGAAAAAGCTGCTACTTCTATAGGCAACAGGCCTGCCCCCAGTCTGGAAAGCCCGCTTTTAGTGTGGTCAGGGGCAGATCATGAAACGGCGTAGTGCCGTGACAACTAATGAGCAGATTTTCAAGCGGTAACTTCAAATATGCCCATTTTCAGCAAAAGAATACACCTTGGGATTCGCCACAATGAAGTGATCCAGCACCCGCACATCCACCAGCGCCAGCGCCTGTTTCAGGGTGGTGGTCAGTTGCAGGTCGGCGGAGCTGGGCTCGCACGAGCCGGAAGGGTGGTTGTGGGCCAGGATAATGGCTGCTGCATTGTGCTGGAGGGCGCTTTTGACTACTTCCCTTGGGTAGACGCTGGCATGGTTGAGGGTGCCGCGAAACAGTTCTTCAGCGGTAATCAGGCGATTTTTGACATCCAGGAACAGTACGGCGAAAGATTCATGCGGTTTGTTGCCTATTAATAATTGCAGATATTTCTTGACGGATTGAGGTGAGGATAGCGAGGTGTTTTCTTGCAATTCTTCAGAAATGGCGCGTTTGGCCAGTTCCAGCACGGCCTGCAATTGAGCATATTTGGCGCTGCCCAGGCCATGAATTGCTGAAAATTCGCGGATATTGGCAGAAAACAGGCCAGCCAAGGAGCCAAACTGGCTGATCATGTCACGTCCCAGGTCTACTGCGCTTTTGCCGGTGACCCCAGTTCTGAGGAAAACAGCCAGTAATTCTGCATCCGACAGGGCGCTGGCACCATGTTTGATCAGTCTTTCACGAGGACGTTGTTCTTCTGGCCATTCATTGATTGCCATCTAGGTTTTCTCCATAGAATGCAGTTACACAGCCTGCATTTGTTAAAAGCTGGCATACAATACCAGCTTGCCTGTCTTATTTATTGCCTTACTTTTAAAGCTTCATACCATGTCTGCCACAGCCAACCCTACTGTTACCCCCAACGCCTACCTGACCTTACACTATCGCCTTGCGACTTTGGACGGTGAAGACATACTCAGCACCTTTAATGAACGTCCTGCAACGCTGCAACTGGGTACCGGCCAACTGGCACCGGAACTGGAGGCGTCGTTGCTGGGGCTGGAAGAGGGGTCTCATACTACGCAAGAGTTGGCCCCGGAAAAAGCTTTTGGGCCACGCAATCCAGAATTGATACAAAGAGTCTCGCTGGCTACACTAAAAGAAAACTCGGCATTTGGCGAGCAATATGTGATTGGTGATCTGGTGGAATTTGCCGCACCTGCTGGTGGCAAGTTTGCCGGTATCTTGCGGGCGCTGGATGAAGAAGGTGCACTGTTTGATTTTAATCATCCGCTGGCTGGCCAGACCGTCTTATTTGAAACAAAAATTATTGGGATACTTTAATTGACTGCCATGGACAAGGAAATACTATTAGCCCAGCCCCGGGGATTTTGCGCTGGCGTGGACCGTGCTATTGAAATCGTCGAACGTGCCTTGCAGCAATTTGGTGCGCCCATTTATGTCCGGCATGAAATCGTGCATAACGCCTATGTGGTCAATGACCTTAAGGCCAAGGGGGCGATTTTTATTGAAGAACTGGATGATGTCCCGTCCGGTAATACCCTGATTTTTTCTGCTCATGGTGTGTCGCAAGAAGTCCGCAGGGAAGCCGAAGCACGGGGCCTGACCATTTTTGATGCCACCTGTCCGCTGGTGACCAAGGTGCATATCGAAGTCGCCAAGATGCGCAAGGAAGGCCGTGAAATCATCATGATAGGTCATCATGGTCACCCGGAAGTCGAGGGCACCATGGGCCAGTCCGAAGGTGGCATGTATCTGGTGGAAACCGTGGACGATGTAGCGAAGCTGCAGGTGAACAGCCCGGACATGCTGGCCTTTGTGTCGCAGACTACGCTGTCGGTGGACGACACGATAGAAATCATCGCTGCCCTGAAAGCGCGTTTTCCTTTGATTAGTGAACCGAAAAAAGCGGATATCTGTTACGCCACCACCAACCGCCAGGAAGCCGTCAAATTTATGGCACCACAGGTGGATCTGGTACTGGTGGTTGGTAGCCCCAACAGTTCCAATTCCAATCGCCTGCGTGAGGTGGCCGAGAAGAAGGGCGTCACTGCCTATATGGTAGATAACGCCAGCCAGATCAAGCCGGAATGGCTGGAAGGTCGCCAGCGCATTGGCGTCACTGCCGGTGCATCGGCACCGGAGGTATTGGTGCAGGAAGTGATTTCCAGCCTGCGACAATTGGGCGCACGCAGCGTGCGTACACTGGATGGGGTAGAAGAAGCGGTGACCTTTCCTATGCCTAAAGGATTGTCTGTTGCCAGGGTTTGAGCAGACCGTGAGGTTGTGACCGACGATCAAGTTTGAATTTTGCTTGTATTTATTTGTTTATTTGCTTACTTTATGACGTGATTATTGATGCATTTAAGGAGTTTTGACGCCTGTTTTTGATTAAAAGTTTGTTGCAACGGTTGTTTTCGATATTTTATTTTGTATATAGGTGTTTAAGATTGCGGCACTATTAAATCCGGGCGTTTCCGGGTCTATATAACGTGTATGCTGGTGTGTGGATGTTGTGGAAAATACGTAGTTGGCGGTGGCGTTTTTACCACTGTGGCGGCATTCAAACTCTGTATAATCCGGCCCACTTTACTGGTATAACCATTAAGTACAAATATATTACAAAAAGCTTTGACCAAAAGTTGCAGAGGAGATTTTTTATCATGTGTATCAACGACGCTATTAGTGCTCCCAGTATGATGACGCGTTTGTTTGGATAGCGCTTGCTCGAATTCCGGCGGCACCCACACCTGGGTGCCGCTTTCGTTATCAGGAATGATTTTTGCTGAACTTTTTTCCGTTGCATTAATTGGCATTCAGTTCATCGCCTGTTTTTAGTCAGAAATTCGATTCGTTCATAAAGAGAGAAGCAAAATATGGATACCTTTATCCAACAAATTATTAATGGTCTGGTGTTGGGCAGCATGTATGCGCTGGTCGCACTTGGTTACACCATGGTGTACGGGGTACTGAACCTGATCAACTTCGCCCATGGCGATGTGTTGATGGTCGGTGCCATGGCTGGTTTGAGTGTTCTCAAATTGCTGCAGGTAATCGCACCTGATTTACCTGGCATCATCAAACTGATCATCGCGATCCTGGGTGCCATACCTGTCTGTATCTTCGTCAATGTTCTGATTGAACGTGTCGCTTACCGGAAGCTGCGTAATGCACCCCGGTTGGCACCGTTGATCACGGCGATTGGCGTCTCCATTCTGGTGCAGACTTTCGCCATGATGCTGTGGGGCCGTAACCCGATTCCTTTCCCGGCGGTGATGTCTTCGACACCGGTGCCGGTAGGTGGTGCCGTTATTTCACAGACCCAGATTTTGTTGCTGGTACTGGCAACACTGGCGATGGTGGGTCTGGTGCTGCTGGTTGAAAAAACCAAAATGGGCCGTGCCATGCGTGCAACTGCAGAAAACCCGCGCGTTGCCGGTTTGATGGGTGTTGATTCCAATAAGGTCATCGTGGCAACCTTTGCTATCGGTGCAGCACTGGCAGCGATTGCTGGTGTGATGTGGGCTGGCAATTATTCTTCCGCACAATTTGCAATGGGCTTCGTGCCTGGCCTGAAAGCCTTCTCTGCTGCGGTACTGGGTGGTATCGGCAATATTTATGGCGCGATGGTGGGCGGAATTGTGCTGGGTCTGATTGAAAGTCTGGGTGCCGGTTATATCGGTGACCTGACTGGCGGCATACTTGGTAGCCAGTATCAGGATATCTTTGCTTTCGTCGTTTTGATTATCGTACTGACCTTGCGCCCATCCGGCATCATGGGTGAGCGTGTTGCTGATCGTGCGTAAGGAGAAAATCAATGTCAACCATATTTGATGTAAAAGCCAATCCGAAAAAAGCCTATAGCAGCTTTGCTGCGCTGGCTGTTCTGATTGTAGTGTTCCCGTTCGTTGCCGCCAATTTTGGTAATTCCTGGGTCAGGATTATCGACTTTGCGCTGCTGTATATCATGCTGGCCCTGGGCCTGAATATCGTGGTCGGTTTTGCTGGCTTGCTGGATCTGGGTTATATCGCCTTCTACGCTGTCGGCGCTTACCTGGCTGCGATTTTTGGCTCTCAGCAATTTGCTGTGATTCTGGAATCCTTTGTCAATAATTACCCGGCTGTCGGTGCATTTCTGATCGCTGTTTGCGGGCCTGAAATAACCCAAAACGGTATTCATCTGTCGGTCTGGGTGATTGTGCCTTTTGCTGCTGCGGTGGCAGGTATGTTCGGTGCTTTGCTGGGCGCGCCGACATTGAAGTTGCGCGGCGATTATCTGGCGATTGTGACGCTGGGTTTTGGTGAAATTATCCGTATTTTCATGAACAACATGAATTCACCGATCAATTTTACCAACGGCCCACAAGGTATCAATTTGATTGATCCTATCCATGTGTTTGGTGTATCGCTGGCAGGTGAGGCAGGTTCCAATGCGACAGTGCATTTCCTTGGCATGAGCATGCCTTCGGTGAATGCCTATTACTTCCTGTTCCTGGCTTTGTGTATTGGTATTGTTATCGTCTCTACACGCTTGCAACATTCCCGTCTGGGCCGTGCCTGGGTGGCGATACGTGAAGATGAAATTGCTGCCAAGGCCATGGGTATCAATACCCGTAATATCAAATTGCTGGCGTTTTCCATGGGCGCATCGTTTGGTGGTGTATCTGGTGCGATGTTTGCCAGCTTCCAGGGTTTTGTGTCTCCAGAATCGTTCTCTCTGATGGAATCCATCGTGATTCTGGCGATGGTGGTACTGGGTGGTATTGGTCATATTCCAGGCGTTATTCTGGGTGCAGTGCTGCTGGCTGCTTTGCCTGAGGTTTTGCGTCACGTGGTTGAACCGGTGCAAAACCTGTTATTCGGAAGAATTTGGATAGAAGCCGAAGTACTGCGTCAGTTGCTGTACGGTTTAACCATGGTTGTGGTGATGTTGAATCGTCCTGCTGGCCTGTGGCCCGCACCCAAGCATGAAGACCGTATGGCCAAGACTAACGAAGCGGCTGCTTAAGGAAGACCAAGATGACTGAACAGACTATCTTAAAAATTGAAGGCGCCAATAAACGTTTTGGCGGCTTGCAGGCACTTTCCAACGTCGGTATCAATATCAAGAAAGGCCAGATTTATGGCCTGATCGGCCCTAACGGTGCCGGCAAAACGACGTTCTTTAATGTAATTACCGGTTTGTATCAACCTGACACCGGCACGTTTGAACTGGATGGCAAGCCGTATTCACCGTCTGCGCCGCATGAAGTGGCCAAGGCAGGTATTGCCCGTACTTTCCAGAACATCCGCCTGTTTGGTGAAATGACTGCGCTGGAAAACGTCATGGTAGGACGCCACATACGTACGCATCAGGGTGTGCTTGGTGCCGTATTCCGCCATCCGGCAGCACGCAAGGAAGAAGCAGAAGTCCGTCAGCGCGCCCAGGAATTGCTGGATTTTGTCGGTATCGGCGCATTTGCCGGACGTACATCCAAGTTCTTGTCGTATGGCGATCAGCGTCGTCTGGAAATCGCGCGGGCCCTGGCGACTGATCCAAAACTGCTGGCGCTGGATGAGCCTGCTGCCGGTATGAATGCAACAGAAAAACTTGCCTTGCGTGAATTGCTGGTCAAGATCAAGGCCGAGGGCAAGACCATCTTGTTGATCGAGCATGATGTGAAGCTGATGATGGGGCTATGCGACAGGATGACTGTGCTGGATTACGGTAAGCCGATTGCAGAAGGCCTGCCAGCAGATATACAGAAAAATCCGGCAGTTATCGAAGCGTATTTGGGAGGAGGTCACTAATGGCTGAGAACGTATTAAAGATAAGCAACCTGAAAGTTGCTTACGGCGGTATCAAGGCCGTTAAAGGAATCGACCTGGAAGTCAACAAGGGTGAACTGATTACTCTTATCGGCGCCAATGGTGCCGGCAAGACCACTACACTGAAAGCTGTTACTGGAACACTGCCAAGCTGCAAGGTAGATGGCGATATTTTTTACATGGGCAAATCCATCAGAGGCGTCAATTCCTTTGAGATGGTGAAAAATCACCTGGCTATGGTACCGGAAGGTCGTGGCGTATTTACCCGCATGACGATACAGGAAAACCTGATGATGGGTGCCTATATCCGTGATGACAAGGCCGGTATCGCAGAAGATATCGAAAAATGGTTTGCTGTATTCCCACGTTTGAAAGAACGTGCAGCACAGCTGGCCGGTACCTTGTCTGGTGGTGAACAGCAGATGCTGGCGATGGCCCGTGCCCTGATGAGTCATCCTAACCTGTTGCTGCTGGATGAACCGTCCATGGGTCTGTCACCTATCATGGTGGAAAAGATTTTTGAAGTGGTGCGTAATGTTTCTGCCCAGGGTATCACCATCCTGCTGGTGGAACAGAACGCCAAACTGGCTTTGCAGGCTGCACACCGCGGCTACGTCATGGATTCGGGTTCCATCACCATGAGCGGCAATGCCAAAGACATGCTGAATGACCCTAAAGTACAGGCAGCTTATCTGGGTGAAGGCTGATACCGTTTATGAAGTAAGGTAGCCCGCAAGCATAGTGCAAGCTATGCCGGGCATTTGAAATACCTGCAAGCAATTGCAGGTATTTTTTTGCCTTCAGCATTCCTGATCTGGCACAACTTCTGGCATGCATACTCGATCAATATCAATATTGTTGTAAATAAGCTGCGTTAGTTTTAAATGTTGATACATGTTTCCCTATGGGAAGGTAATTCTGTTAAGAAAATTTATTGCTTGCATATGTTTCTCTGATTGATCTTGATTAAGATCATGAAATATCGTGATTTATGTCATTAAATATGGTGACTTCAGTCATGGGATATCGTGATTTTTTATCCAATATATAAAAAGGGAAACTTTATGGGAATTTTTGATGGTCTGAAGACGGCTTTCAGTAAGGAGGGCGCGGTTGCCGCACCTGGGTATAGCCGATGGTTGATGGCGGCAGCGGCGCTGTTGATCCACTTTCCTTTAGGCCAGGCCTACGGCTTTTCCGTGTTTAACGGGCCGCTGGTAAAAGTGCTGGGCTCCAGCCTGACCAGCGTAGGCTGGATTTTCTCGGTCGCGATTATTTTCCTTGGCTTGTCGGCAGCTGTGTTCGGCAAATGGGTAGAACGGGTTGGGCCGCGCAAGGCCATGCTGGCATCGGCTCTGTGTTTCTTTAGTGGCTTCCTGGTGTCAGCGCTGGGTGTGGTGATGGGCTCGCTGCCTGTGATCGTTCTGGGTTACGGTGTGATCGGTGGTACCGGTTTAGGTATAGGCTACATCTCGCCAGTGTCGACACTGATCAAATGGTTTCCGGACAAGCGTGGCATGGCGACGGGTCTCGCCATTATGGGTTTTGGTGGCGGCGCGCTTGTCGGGTCACCACTGGCAGTCAATCTGATGAAATATTTCAGCGAGGGCTCACAATTTGGTGGCATCCCTGCCACCTTCGTCACCATGGCGGTGCTGTACCTGGGTTTCCAGTTATCGGCTGCATGGATAGCCCGCATCCCTTTTGCCGGTTACCAGCCCGCAGGCTGGGTACCAAGCAGTGTGGAAGCAGCGCATATTGCTTCGAACGGTGCTGATGATTTCTCTGTTTCTGAAGCCATACGCAAACCGCAATTCTGGCTGCTTTGGGGCATCCTGCTGTTGAACGTGTCGGCTGGCATAGGCATTCTTGGACAGGCGTCGTTGATGGCACAAAAAATGGTGGGTATCTCAGCCGCAGCGGCGGCCGGGTTTGTGGGCTTGCTGTCCTTGTGCAATATGGCGGGGCGTTTTATCTGGTCGAGTTTTTCTGACAAGATAGGCCGCAAATGGGCCTACGCCATGTATTCAGGTGTGGGGGCACTGGCTTACTGGGCAATTCCCGGCGCGGCAGCGGCTGGCAACATGTTGTTGTTCGTTGCCCTGTTTGCCCTGGTCATGAGTTTTTACGGCGCTGGTTTTGCCACCATCCCGGCTTACCTGGCTGATATGTTTGGCAAGAAAGAAGTTGGCGCGATTCATGGACGCTTGCTGACAGCCTGGTCCATGGCTGGTGTGATCGGCCCTCTGGTTGTGAATGCCGGGCGTGATTATCTGGTCAAAACCGAAGGCCTGGCTGATGCTGCAGCCTATTCAACCGTGGTGTATGTGCTGGGTGGTTTGCTGGTTGCCGAATTTGTCCTGAACCTGTTCGTCAAGGCACCAGGCAGCAGCACCAGTCAGGATGCGGCAGGCATATCGTCACCACAAGCAACGTCAAAATAGGAGTTATCATGGAAGACATCAATCAGCACATCGATCCTGGCATGAAGGCCAAGGTCATTTTCTTCTGGGCATTGGCTGGCATTCCGCTGGCATGGGGTGTGTGGCAGACCGGCATCAAGGTTCTGGCCATGTTTGCCTGACCAGTAACGTACAGCACAAAGCAAAAGCCCCGGAAAAACCGGGGCTTTTGCTTTATTTGTCAGCGGTGACGCCTGTCAGGCAATACATATTAACTACCCACGTCAGCCACTTTGCAGACAGTGGGGAGTCTGTCTGCGCAAATTCAGCTTACTTCTTGGCGGCTTTGCTTGCTGCTTTTGTGGTTGTCTGAGAGATCGTGGACACCGCATTGTTCAGATTGGCTTCCAGCGCTTCAACAGCCTGTTTGGTTGTTTTAGTCAGGTGATCGTAGCTTGCGTTGGCATTGTCGATCGATGTTTTGAAGAAAGAAACAAACTGTTCGGAACCAGCTGGTGCATTTTTGGACACTTCATCTATCAATGCCAATACCTTGCGGTTGGTTTCAGCGATCTGTACTTCAGCAGCATGGGTGAATTCTGCCTGGGTGCTGGAGGCGATATTGGCCAGGTGACGGTTATATGCCATCAGCTTTTCAGCAGTTGGCTGAGCTTGAGCAGCGGACAGGTTGAAAAATTCTTGCGCGTCTTTAGCGGCCAGCAATTGCTTGGCAGCAGCGGTACTGTCTTCCAGGGAAGATTTAGCGGCATTCAAATTCAATTCCATGAATTTTTCTACGCCTTCAAATGCCTTGCTTGTCAGTGCAGTGATCAGCGCGAGTTGAGCATCGAAATTTGCTTTGGTTGCTGCGGAAAACTGTTCAGGTGCTGTGTACATGGATATCTCCTGGGTAGGAAAAAAATTAAATTGAAAAACTGGCGATTGCTGTTAGTAGTGTTGCAATGCACGTAACGGCAAAGTTTTGAACAAATTGTGCGATGCAATAATCTATATTTTATTGATTCGACTGGCGAAGTCAAGCAAAATTTGTGCGTTGCAATATAAAAATCTGCTTATTTCTTGAGCAGAATCAATTGTGAAACAGGAAAATGAAAATGCCCGCCTTTTACTTTTCCTGAGGGAATTATGTATGGTAATTATGACCAGAAAATGAAGTCATGCACCATTGTGGGCATTTCCAGTTAGACTTTTTCAGTTAGACTTTTATTCTAGTGCAGTCATTTCATATTTAAAGTTATTTTTTTATAAAGCGAGCAGACGATGGCAATAGAAGCCAGGCAGCGTAAAGACTTTCAGCATTTTCATACGATAACGACACGCTGGATGGACAATGATGCCTATGGCCATGTCAATAACGTCGTGTATTACAGTTGGTTTGATACGGTAGTTAACCAGTTCCTGATCAGCAATGGTGTGCTGGATATAGAAACCAGCCCCGTCATTGGACTGGTGATTGAAACCCAGTGCAATTACCTGGCATCGGTGGCTTTTCCCGATGTGGTGGAGGCGGGGGTAAGTGTTACCAAACTCGGCAATTCCAGCGTCCGTTACGAAGTCGGCATCTTCAAAAACGGTGAAGACAATGCTGCTGCTCAGGGGCATTTCGTTCACGTGTATGTAGACCGGCACAGCCGTCGGCCCACGACCATACCGGAACCCATGCGGCAACTGTTGCAAACCATACAAGCTGGCTAAGCCTTCAGTAAACTCAAACGCCAGCCAGATGCTGGCAAACTCCAATCCCATCAGGTAGATAACCCATGCTTACATCTGCGATACAGCAACTGATAGACGACACCATTGCCTCACGCCGTTCGATACGTGCTTTTTTGCCTGCGCCGGTAGCGCGGGAAGACATACGCCAGATACTGGAGGTAGCAGCGCGTGCACCTTCTGGCAGCAATACCCAGCCGTGGAAGGTGACGGTATTGACGGGTAATAAGCTGCATGCCCTGTCAACAGCGATTCTGGCTGCCCACAATAGCGAAGGGCAGGGCGGTCACCAGCAAGAATACAATTACTACCCGGTGAATTGGGTCACCCCCTATCAGGAACGTCGCCGCAAGGTAGGCTGGGATTTATATGCCCTGCTGGGGCTGGGGCGGGAAAACAAACTGGGTATGCATCAGCAGCATGGTCGCAATTATGCATTTTTTGATGCACCGGTCGGTCTGATCTTTACCATAGATCGCATCATGGAACAGGGTTCCTGGCTGGACTATGGCATGTTTTTGCAAAACATCATGATTGCCGCCCGTGGCCGCGGACTTGATACCTGCCCACAGGCAGCGTTTACTCAATACCACAAAGTGATTGCCGAAGTATTGCAATTGCCTGACAATGAAATGCTGGTCTGTGGCATGTCGCTGGGTTATGCCGATACCAGCAAAATAGAAAACAGTTTGGTGACTGAGCGTGACAGCGCCGACAGTTTTACCCGCTTCCTCGATTAATCTTGTTGAGCAAACCAGCTTTCATGGTTCGTGCGTAACCGAAGGCGGCGCACTTGTCAGAATACGTCAAAAAAGCAGATTAATTTTGCAACTTAGTTTAAGACGCCAAATGAATAAATGCAGCTAACTCCTTATTTTACTTGCGGAATTTTTCGGTTTTGCTACACTGCAATTTCTTTCACGGCATATTTAATCAGGGAGTCATAGATGGTGAAATTTGCCCGTCATGCAGTGGTTTGTTCATTGATAGCACTTTTGCCACTGGCAAGTGCGGTCGCGGCGACGAATTCACACAAACATCCTGCTAAAAAACATATTGTTCACAAAAAAGTGGTGCTCATCACCGCTTCAGGCAAGTTCGTCAAGCGTACGGTTGTGGTGAATGGCAAGCGCAAAGTGCTTGTCCAGCGTGTGTCCTTGGTACGCGAAGTGCCAGAAAAACCAAGCTCAGGCGATATCGCCGGCCTGAAAAACACCCAGGATCCGTTGGACCTGAAATCGAATGTTGCCTACGTGGTTGATCAGGACAGTTCCAAAGTTCTGTTCGAAAAAAATTCCGATGTGTCTTTGCCAATTGCTTCCATCACTAAACTGATGACCAGCCTGGTAGTGGTTGAAGCGCATCAGGACATGGATGAAGTGATCGAAGTCACGAATGAAGATATCGACAAGGAAAAAGGAACAAGTTCCAGACTGAAAATAGGTGCCAAGCTTTCGCGCTCTGACATGCTGCATATTGCTCTGATGAGTTCAGAAAACCGGGCTGCCTCGGCATTGGGCAGAAATTATCCAGGTGGCTTGCCTGCCTTTGTTGGCGCTATGAATGCCAAAGCGCACCAATTGGGTATGGGTGACACGCATTATGTCGATTCCAGCGGCTTATCCAGCCAAAACCGTGCCAGTGCGCGTGATCTGGTCAAGTTGGTCAATGCGGCTTATCAACATCCCGTGATCCGTCAATATTCCACCGATTCCAAATATGTGGTGGCACCAGGTGGCAGACCCCTGGAATATGGAACCTCCAACAAGCTCGTTGCTAATCCTGCCTGGGAAATTGGCTTGCAAAAAACCGGCTACATTGCTGAAGCAGGGCGTTGCCTGGTGATGCAGGCCATGATAGAAGGGCGTGCCATCGTCATGGTTTTCCTGGATTCCAAAGGCAAATATTCTCGCTTGGCAGATGCCGACCGCATCAAGAAATGGCTGGAAACCATCAAGCCGCATGCCTGAATCATATCGCTGAATAAAGAAAAAGCCCGGCAAGATCTGGGTTCAGATAAAAGCAAGAAACTGAAGACCTGCACATGTTGCAGGTTTTTTTTACCTGCTGTTTTCTGATTTATTGGGAAAACTATTCTCTGGCGTATTACCAAGTCTGTTACGAAGCGCTTACGCTCGTCTTTTACAATATTTATTTTTCTGTTTATCAGAGTGGAGATTTAACGTAAAGGCGTACTGGCTGGGGCAGCTCAGTAATGGGGTGAGCCGGGGGGATTTGCTGGCGGGCTTTACGGAATCGACGGAGTTCAAGGCCAGTTCCCAATCCAAGGTGTCACTGACGCTGGATTATATTGGCTTGCTGGGGCATGCACCGGATCAGGCGACGTTTAATCAGTTATTGGCGCAGCAGGGTACGGATGTGGTGACGCTGATTGGGCAGTTCATCAATTCTCAGGAATATCATGATCGGTTCTTGCCGGTTTGATGGGTGAGCGTTTGCCTGGTGCTATCTATGGCTGAGTATTGTGCAAGCGCAAAATGATTTATTTGCTTTTCGGAAATCAGGGAGTTAGCATGAAAATTCTTATTCAGCCGGAGACTGCTATGCGAAGAATGATGTTGGCTTGCCTGATTTTTGTTGCTACGTTTTTACCTTTGACATCTGTATGGGCAGCAAGTGACCGTGGCAGTGCGGAAGAGGCGATTGCCCTGGTCAAAAAGGGCAAGGATTTCATCAAAGCGAATGGTGCCGAGTCAGCTTATACTGCCTTCAATGACCCAAAAGGGCAGTTTGTCGACAGAGATTTGTACCTGTTTGTATTTGATGCATCAGGAAAAACCCTGGCACATGGTGCCAATGCCAAACTGATAGGCAAGAACCTGACAGACTTGAAAGATTCCGACAACAAATATTTTATCCGTGAATTCTTGGAGCTTGCCAGTAAGAAAGGCAAGGGATGGGTGGACTACAAATGGCCACATCCACAGACGAAGGCGATAGAACACAAATCCACCTATATCGAAAAACTGGATGATGGAACGATTATCGGCTGTGGTATCTACAAGTAAGTATCTACAAATAAGTAACTAAGTACAGTATTTTCAAAACAGGCATGCGCGAGTATGCCTGTTTTATTTTGGCGTAGCCATCTGGCGGCGCTGGTTCCAGTCACCCTTGTGTGGTCTTCTCGCCGCAGGTGACATGCCCTTGTCATCTCCCTTCGCTTCATTTCACAGTCTTTTCCAATATGTGTTGTTTAAATCAATTCAATGGCAATTGAGTGTGCTATCGCACAGATCAAGGTATGCGAAGAGGCGATAAGTAACACTTGATACGGTCTTCAAACCTGAAACGCTTGATCCCCTGTCAAAGCACTGACTGATAAAGATTGCCTCCACGTGTGAAACCAATTCTGAAAAGACATTTCACGTCGGGACGTTATCGACAACAACGCAAAAACTATGCATAGCGGCCACACCGAAATGACTCGGCACCGGACTCACCTGAAAAAAGGCAAAAATGAATATCCTACAGCGTTACCTGAGGCCGCTTGCATGCGTGTCCGCAATGCTCATTACATCATTGATCGCCGGTTGCGGCGGCGGTGGTGGTGATCCGATTTTAGGCTTACCTTCAGCCACCTTATCAACGCTCACTGTCAGTCCAGTTACTGCTACGGTAGCTAGTGGTGGTATGCAGCAATTTATGGCTACAGCAACTTATGCTGATGGCGCTTCCCGCGATGTGACTGCCACATCGGCCTGGACTTCTGCCAGCCCTAATATCGCAACTGTAGTGAGTAATACCGGTGTCGCCAAAGGTGTGGTGAATGGTGTCTCAGTGATATCTGCCAGCTTTGGTGGCAAAACTGCTTCGGCAACATTGACGGTATCTCAGTCATCACTGCAGTCGATCACATTGCTTCCTGCCAATTCATCTGTGGCGGTAGGCGGCGTACAACAGTTTCAGGCAATGGGTACATACACCAATGGCACTACCAGTGACATCACGGCAATTACCAGTTTCACTTCGGCATCGCCCGCCTTTGCGACAGTCAGCAGCACGGGGTTGGCAACGGGTGTGGCAATTGGGTCGTCAACCATTACCGCCGTATCTGGAGCAACGACTGCCAGCACCAAACTGACCGTGACACCGGCCAATTTATTGTCCATCGCTTTGACACCGGCCAATCCGCCTATGCAAATCGGTACGACGCAGCAACTGACTGTGACAGCAAAATACACGGATGGCAGCAGCGTCAACGTCACCGCCAACAGCAGCTTTTCTTCAGCCACACCTGCTATCGCGACAGTCTCGACTGCTGTGGCCAGCAACGGTATGGTGACAGCTATTGCTAGCGGCACATCCACGATGACCGCCACGTTTAATGGCATGAGCACGACGACTACCGTCAACGTCAGCTCGGCGTTACTGACTACAATTACCGTCACACCAGTGAATGTCAACCTTGCCGTCGGTAGCGCGCAGCAATTTCTCGCCAGCGGAACCTATTCTGACGGGACGACAGCCAATATCAGCAACGGCGTAACCTGGACCACCAGTTCGCCATTGATTGCAACGGTCTTGCCGAATGGTCTGGCCAGCGCAATCAGCACTGGAACTGCACTTGTCACAGCAACGCTGGGTAGCAAGACAGCCTCTGCTTCATTGGTAGTGATACCTGCGATTACCTTGAACTCGATTGCCATCACCCCATTGACTGCCAACCTGTCGGTAGGATCAACCCAGGCATTTGTAGCGACCGGTACTTACTCTGACGGCAGCAATGTGAATATCACGAATTCTGTCACCTGGAGTTCTGGTACCACACCGATTGCAACTATCCTGTCTTCAGGTATTGCTACGGGTATTTCCGCGGGTACCACCATCATCACAGCAAGCTCTGCAGGAAAAACCGCGTCATCCACACTGACTGTCATATCCGGTACGGCGCTGACCTCGATCGCTGTTACACCTGCCAACAATAATATGCTTGTCGGTACGACGCAAAGTCTGGTTGCTACGGGTAGCTATTCTGACGGCAGTACTGCTGTGATCACCAATTCCGTGACCTGGACTTCAGGGGCAAGCCCGGTTGCAACGGTTACTGCAAACGGCCTGGTCAGCGCGGTGGTGGCTGGCAGTGCACCTGTGGTGGCTATATCCGGTACTAAGTCTGGTTCTGCAACCATCAATGTCTTGCCGGTAGCAGCGTTAAATTCCATCGCTGTGACGCCGGGTATTCCGACCATTGCCGTAGGCGGTACGCAGAACTTTGTCGCGACCGGTAGTTTTGCCGATGGCAGCAGCCTCAACATCAGCAATGCTGTGACATGGGCGTCAGCCAATACGGCGATTGCCAGCGTATCGGTGAGTGGTGTTGTGAATGGCCTGTCAGGTGGAACGACTACTATTGCGGCTAATTTATCAGGCAAGTCTGGTACGGCCAGCTTGACAGTGACACCGGTCGTGACACTCAGCAGCATCAGCCTGACACCATCGAATGCAAGTGCAACAGTCGGTGCGTCGCAACAGTTCACGGCAACGGGTAACTATTCAAATGCGACGAGCAATAACATCAACAACACAGTCATCTGGCTTTCCAGTGCAAGTGGTGTTGCCAGCGTGTCGTCCAGTGGACAGGTAGTGGCTATTGCGCCAGGTATAACGAATATTTCTGCTACACAGGGCGCACAGACAGTGACCACCAGTTTCACTGTCACGGCGGCACCGGTTGCCAGCATCAATCTTGGCAGTGCTACCAGCTTTGCGGTATTGGCTGGTACATCGATCACCAATAATTCTGGCGGTATTACCATGGTCAGTGGCGATGTCGGTTCTCAATCACAGATTGTGGATCCGCTACAGACTGCGGGTTTCAGCAATTACAAATCAGGCCCTATTCTGAACACGGCGTTGGCTGACCTGCAAGTGGCCATTGCGGATGCCAATAGCCGAACCTGTACTTCCACCTCTGCCAGTGGAATTGACCTGGGCGGACAAACCTTTACACCTGGCGTGTATTGCTATGCAGGTGCGATCAACATCACCGGCACTTTCACCATGAATGGCGCTGGCCTGTACCTGTTCCGCAGTAGTTCAACTTTAAATTCGACGGCGAATTCCATTGTTGCCTTAACTGGTGGCGCGGTTGCCAGCAGTGTGTTCTGGGTGCCGGTTGCGGCGACCACGCTAGGTGCAAACAGTGTGTTCAAGGGAACCATCATGGAGCAGTCTGCAGCTATCACGATGGGTGATACGGCAACATTACAAAATGGACGCGTTTTGTCAGGCAGTGCCGTGACGCTTAAAAATAACGTGATTGCACGTTAAAAATTCATGGATATATGAAAGGGATCATGTCACCCCTTTCATCCTATTTCAGTCATTTCTTCAGGAGAAATACATGGTGCTGCCAAAAAATGTAGTCACACTTAACTTGTTCGCCTGCGCGCTGCTTGTCAGCCAACTGGCACAAGCCGATGAACCCTGGACCAATCCCGATTGGGCCGATAGCGCCTGGTATATAGGTGGTGGTGCTGGTCGTGCGAAAGCCACTATCGATAAAGATACCTTGACACGCGCCCTGATGGACAATGGTGCCAGCAGTGTTATCTTCCGCACCAGTGAACGCGACACGGCTTATAAGCTGTTTCTGGGTAAACAGATGAATAAATACTTTGCCATCGAAGGCGGGTATTTCGATCTGGGGAAGTATGGCTTTGATGCCACGACCACGCCGCCAGGTGCCATCAGTGGTGAAGTTGGATTTCGCGGTTTCAATCTGGATCTGGTCGGCCAGCTACCTTTGTCGGAACGGTTTTCGCTGCTTGGACGTATCGGTGGCAATTATGCCAGGGCGGATGCCCATTTCAGCGGCAACCGGTTGTACGCCGTCACCAATCCCAATCCTACCGAGAAAAAGTTAAATCCCAAGATAGGGGTTGGCCTGGAATATAAATTTACAGAAGCGTGGGCCATGCGTGGCGAAGCAGAAAGATACCGCGTCAACGATGCAGTCGGTAATCGTGGCGATGTAGATTTTTATTCCATCAGTGTCGTCTACAAATTGGGCAAGCCTGCCTACACACGACCGGTATCCTATACCCCGCCACCGGCACCTGCTCCAGTCATGGAACCGGCACCTGTCGTTCGAAGTGTACCGCCACCACCAAAACCGCAGCCAGTTTCTGAAAAGGTCACCTTCAATGCCGAAGCATTATTTGACTTTGATAAATCGCTTGTCAAAACCGCTGGCAGGCAGGCGCTTGATGATTTGTTGAGCAAGCTACAGGGGATGGACACGGAAGTGATGATCACGGTCGGTCACACCGATTCGGTAGGTAGTAATGACTACAATCAGAAACTGTCGATTCGCCGTGCTGAAGCCGTCAAAGCCTATCTGATTACCAAAGGGATTGATGCCTCGCGTATCTATACTGAAGGTAAAGGCGAAACCCAGCCAATTGCTGACAACAAGACCAGTGAAGGCCGTGCCAAAAATCGTCGTGTCACAGTTGAGGTTGTTGGCACCCGTCATTAAGACCCAGTCGGGCGGAGAGGGGATGTCCCCTTTCTTGCCCACCTGCCAGAAAAATATGCCATCCACAGAGTACTTTGGATGGCATGTTCGTTTCAGCATTGCTTAAGCCAGCAAACTATCCCATAAAGCTTTGGTTGCCTGCGCTTCTTTGGCGACTATTTCCGGTTCTACCCGGGCACGGTCTTCACCCTGCAGGCGTATGCCATGTTGCAATTTGCGGAACAGGCGATAGGCGACGGCTGTCTGATTCGCCAGCGCGGCATCAATCAGGCCGAGTTCACCGCAGCGTATCAACAGGGCGATGTTACCCTTGTTGGCGGTCAATTCCGGATACTGGCAGGCATATTTCAAGACCAGGTATTGCACGATAAATTCTATGTCTATCATGCCGCCGGCGTCGTGCTTGAGATCAAACAACTCACTGCGGTTGACGTGAGCATCATGCATTTTCTTACGCATATTGATGACTTCGCTGCGTAGTTTGGCGTCGTCCCTTTGCTGGCGCAAGACTTGCTCGCGTATCTGTTCAAACTGTGCGCCGATAGCAGCATCACCAGCACAGAAGCGGGCGCGTGTCAGGGCCTGGTGTTCCCACAGCCATGCTGATTTTTCCTGATAGCGGGCAAAGGAGGCAACGGACGACACCAGCAGGCCGCTGGCACCATCTGGCCGCAGCGCGATATCAATATCGAACAGGATGCCTGCGGGGGTGTGCGTGGTCATCCAGGTGATAAAGCGCTGTGCCAGCTTGGCATAATTGGCTGGCGCTTCCTGATCATCATCGTCATACAGAAAAATGACATCCAGGTCGGATGCATAACCCAGTTCCTTGCCGCCCTGTTTGCCATAGGCGATGACGGCAAAGCGTGGTTCGCGCCGGTGGCGGTTGACGATGGTTTCCCAGGCTGACTGCAAGACGGCAGCGACGATGATATCTGCCAGTTGTGACAATTCATCGGCCAGATGCTCGACACTCAGTTGGCCTTCCAGATCCTGTGCCAGCAAGCGGAATTGCAGCGCATGATGCATTTCGCGCAGGGTTTCCATTTGCCTTTCGGTATCGCCCTGATGCTGGTCCAGCTGATGTTGCAAATCCAGCCGGAATGCCGTCCAATCGGGGCGCTGATGCAGCGATGATTCATCCAGCAATTCGTCAAGAAGAATAGGGTGGCGGGTCAGGAACTTGGCTGCCCAGTCGCTGGCTGCCATCATGCGTACGACACGCGCCAGTGCATGCGGGTATTCGGTCAGCAAGGCCAGGTAGGCGGCACGGCGGGCGATGGTTTCCATGAAATCCAGCAGGCGGTTCCAGGCCAATAGCTGGTTAACGCCTTGATGGGCAATGATGTTGAGGGCATTGTTGATCAGGGCAATCAGTTTGTTGCGGCTGGCTTCTGACAAGGCTTGTATTTTGGGGGATTGCCAGGTTGCCATCAGCCTTTGTGTGATGGCACGGGCATCGCTCGCAGAAAAATCCAGACCCGCCAGATGGGTGGCAATCAGTTCGTCGCCGTCCGGGCCGGACAGGCTGATGGCCAGCATGCCTTGTTCGGTTTCGCTGTTATTGTTGGCCTTATCGCGGAAAATGGCATCAAACTGTTCCGCAATGAATTCACGGTGCGGGCGCAATTGAGCCAGCAATGCGGCCACGCTGGCGCAACCCATCATGCAGGCGATTCTTTGCTGGTCTTCTTCCCGCACCGGGAAGGTATGGGTCTGGGCGTCATCCAGGTATTGCAGGCGGTGCTCCAGGTTGCGCATGAAGGTATAAGAATCCAGCAGGCGTGTGACGATGGTGGCATCCAGGATACCCTTGTCGGCAAGGGTCAGCAAAGTCTTGCGGGTGGACCTGTCACGCAGGCTGGCATCGCGCCCGCCACGGATAAGCTGAAACACCTGTGCCAGAAATTCCACCTCGCGGATACCACCCCGGCCCAGTTTGATATTATTGCTGCGCTCGGGATGCTTGGTTTCCTGACGCACGACTTCGGCCCTGATCTGGGCATGCATGGAGCGCAGGGAATCAATCGCACCGTAATCGAGATAACGCCGGTACACAAAAGGCCGGATGATTTTTTCCAGCGCCGTGATATCGGCAGGCTGGCCCGTCATGGCACGGGCCTTGACCCAGGCATAACGCTCCCATTCCCGTCCCTGGATCAGGAAATACTCTTCTATCATGTTGAAGCTGGCCACCAGCGGGCCGGATGCCCCGTTGGGACGCAAAGCCATATCGACACGGAAACTGAAGCCATCTTCAGTCACTTCAGAAATGGCCGCAATCAGTTTTTTGCCCAGTCGGCTGAAGTATTCATGATTGGACAGACTACGCTGTGTACTGTCCTGCACGCGGGTTTCACCATCTTCGGCATAGCAAAAGATTAAGTCAATATCGGAAGAGACATTCAGCTCATAACCACCAAGCTTGCCCATGCCCAGCACGATCAGGGCCTGTTCTGCACCACTTTCTTCCCCGGTGGGGATGCCGTGCATGGCTTGCATGTCGGCATGAATGGCTTGCAAATGCTGCTGTACGACAAAATCAGCAAACAGGCTGATGGTCGTAACTACCTCATCCATATCCGCTTGTCCACAAAGATCGCGTTTAATGAGGGAACAGATCACCAGATTGCGCAAACGGCGCATGGCTTTGTTAAGAGGAAGATCGTCGTATATTTCTTTTTGTAAAAACTGCGCAAAACCCTCGGGTCTCAAGGATAATTCAGAAACTTGCTGCAAAAGTGTTTTTCGGCTGGCATCTGCGGCCAGCCAATTGGTGAAAAAGCGGGAAGCCTGAAGTATTTCAGTGTCCGGGGAAGAGCTTGCAGTCATAGTGGGGCATCGTTAGCCAGTGATGGCATTGATTTTAAGCGATCTGCGCCTTACTGGTGCAGTATGCAGAGCAAGAAAGCCAGGAAGACCAATCTGCAGTATAAACGTACATAATAAATGGATATAAGTATATTGATACTCCAGTGGAGTATCAGAGAATCGTCAACCAGACCAGCAAGCCGGACCGGGCCCTGGCGGGTGTGGCGATAAGGATCAGAGACAAAATGGTAGAGCAGGCAATATGTTGAAAATGAAGGGCTTCCAGCTGTTTTTGGCCCAGGAATTGATGTTAGCCGCAAGTGTCATCTCCATCGTAGACTTTATGGCAAGACAAAGGGATAACAGTTGGACGGGGTTGACTTCAGGTATGACTTCTCTACAGATTGAAATTTAGCAATGACACAGGCAGAACAAGTACCCATTGCTAGTACCGCAAAAGCGGAAGAAAGCCCGACACAGCCCAGTCGTTTCTGGTGGCTCTGTGGTTTTACCTGGCGCACTTGCGGCCGGGGGCTGCGCTTTGCGCTCAAATTATTGCTGTTGTTGTATTTCCTGTTTTGTGCCCTGGTGCTGGTGCTGCGTTACGGCGTCTTGCCGAATATCGACAGCTATAAGCCGGATATAGAAAAAATGATATCGGCTTCGCTGGGGCGACAATTACAAATTGCCAGCTTGCATGCGTCCTGGCAAGGCTTGAATCCGCAACTGGTGCTGGACAATGTGGTCTTGCATGACGCAAAGGGGGAGGCTGCATTGAGCCTGCCTAAAGTTTCGGCAACGCTGTCCTGGTGGACACTGGCAGTGGCAGACCTGCGGTTTGAGCGCATCATCATTGAAAAACCGGCACTGGATGTGCAGCGTGAAGCTGACGGCAAATTCTTTGTCGGTGGATTTTTGATTGATCCCAAGGCTGAAAGCAAGAGCCAGGGCACCGACTGGGTGCTGGCCCAGCGTGAAATCGTCATTCGCAATGGCTCGGTACGCTGGACAGACAAATTACGTAATGCGCCGGAATTGAATTTGCCTGATGTCAGTTTTATCTTGCAAAACCAGTGGCGCCATCACCGTTTTGCCCTTAAAGCCACACCGCCGACCAGCCTGTCCGCGCCATTGGATATACGTGGTGATTTCCAGCATCCCGTATTTGCCAAAAAGATTGCCGATTTTTCCTTGTGGTCGGGCGACCTGTATACCGACCTGCGACATGCTGATTTGCTGGCGCTGAAAGCCTATGTGGATTATCCGGCAGATGTCAAAAAGGGATATGGTTCGGTACGCTCCTGGCTGCATCTGGAAAAAGGGCGGGTAGCAGACCTGACTGCCGACCTTAGCCTGAGCGACCTGGTGGGCAAATTTCGCGCTGACCTGCCAGAACTGGACATGACCCTGGTCAGTGGCCGTCTGGTCGCCAGTGAACATCAGGGACTGAAGGCGAAATACCTGTCATCGATGTTTGGTCAATCCGGGCACAGTATATCGCTGACGGATTTTTCCATGCGCACCCGTGACGGTGTGCAATTGCCGCCTACCAGCATCAAGGAAACCTTTACCCCTGGTGAAAAAGGCCAGCCCGAAAAGGTCGAGCTGTTTGCCAAAACACTGGACTTGCAAACCCTGGCCAATTTTGCCGAACACTTGCCTTTACCGGTCGACCAGCGCCAGATGCTGGTGGATTTTGCCCCCAAGGGTCAATTGAAGGATTTCACCGCCAATTGGCAGGGCAGTTATCCGGATGTTGCCTCCTACAGTATCAAGGGGCAGTTTATTAATTTGTCCATGCAGGCGCAGCCAGCCCAGCTGGCACGTGCCAAAACCGCACAATTGCCGGCCAAGGCTGCGGTCCCGGCTATTCCCGGATTTGAAAACCTGTCTGGCCACATCGAGGCAAATGATAAAGGTGGCAACTTTACGCTGGATTCCAAAGATTTGTCGCTGCGCCTGTCCAGCTATTTTGTCGATCCGCTGATGCCGTTTTCCCGTCTGTTGATGCAGGCGCAATGGCAGTTCGTGGCACAAGACAAGCTGATTTTCCAGATCAATAAAATGGATGCCCAGCAAGAAGGCATGCATGCAGTATTGAGCGGCAAGCACATCATGTCCATGCGCCATGGTGCCGATGCCCAGCCGGGCGAGGTGGATTTGACAGGGAATATTTCCGGTTTTGATTTGAAACAGCTGGATCGCTATATTCCTACCGTGGCACCCGATGACTTGCGCCACTGGTTATTGAATTCCATCCTTGAGGGCAGGGCAGATGACGTCACGATACGCATCAAGGGCGACCTCGCGCACTTTCCTTTCAACAGCACGGATGGCAAACGTGCGAGTAAGGGCGAATTCGTGGTCAAGGGCAATCTGACAGGCGGCAAACTGGACTTTACTGCTGGCGCTTTGGCTGAAGATGGTCGCCCTCTGTGGCCAGTGATAGAAGATATCAAAGGTAATTTTATTTTTGATAAAGCCAGGATGGAAATAAATGGTGATACCGCCAGAACCCTGGGGGCGGATCTGAAAAAAGTGAAAGCAGTCATCCCCGATCTGGCGCATCGCAATGCAGTATTGAATATAGATGGGCTCGCCACTGGCAATCTGCAAACCATGCTTGCTTATGTCGGTGCCAGTCCGGTAAGCGGCTGGCTTGGCCATTTCCTGAAAGAAACAAAAGCCACTGCCCCTGCTGCATTGTCATTGAAACTGCAATTGCCATTACAACACCTGATGGAATCCAAAGTGCAGGGTGTTTTGCAGTTTGCCAATAATGACGTGGTGTTGCAACCAGACATACCGATGGTGTCGGGCCTGAATGGCAAGCTGGAGTTCAATGAAACTGGTGTCAATCTGGGTACCTTGAAAGGCAATTTGCTGGGTAGCGGGGTACAGATCACTGGCGGCTCACAAAAAGACAATAGCGTTAAAGTCCGGCTGGATGGCAACGTGACGGCAGAAGGCTTGCGCAAGGTCATGCCAGCATCCATGGCTGATCGCCTGGGCGACCGCATCAGCGGCAGTGCACGTTATACCGCCAGCATCCATGTTAAAAAACGCCAGCCAGAGATTGTGATCGAATCAAACCTGAGCGGGCTGGCATTGAATTTTCCTGCACCGTTGAAAAAGAGTGCAATGGAAGCCATGCCCTTGCGCTTTGAAATGTCGCCCATGGCCAGCAACGATGCACAAATCTGGCGCGATGATATGCATGTGTCGCTGGGCAATACAGTGAATGTCCGTTATTTGCGCCAAAAGACCGGCACTGCGCCATGGCAGGTGTTGCGAGGGGGCATAGGTGTCAATGTGCCTGCCCCGGAACCGGATAGTGGTCTGAGTGCCAATATCGAACTCAAGTCCCTGAATATCGATGAATGGCGGCATCTGGCCGTACCGGCTGTCAGCAGCAATAGCAATGCACAGCTAGCCAATGTCAGCCAGAATGGCGGATCTGAAAAAGAGAATATAGAACTCGATCTTAGTCCGTATTTGGAACCAACTTCGATGGCCGCCCGGACGTCAGAGCTGCATGTCATGGGCAAGCAACTGGAAAATGTGGTGGTAGGTGTCACACATCAAAAAAATGTCTGGCAAGCGAATATTCATTCCAATCAGGCTTCCGGTTACCTGACCTGGAACGAAGGCGCTGGTGGCCAGGGTGTCGGTAGTGTGACAGCAAGATTGAGCAACCTCATCATTCCCCAATCGGCAGCGGCAGATGTCAGCGAATTACTGGAGGGTAAAAACACGACGACCCAGATACCAGGCTTGGATATCGTTGCTGAGAATTTTGAGCTCTACAACAAAAAACTGGGCTACCTTGAATTGCAGGCTGTTAATCAGAATCAGGGCAACAGCGGGCAGGCGCAAGCGAATAACAGGCGTGAATGGCAGATCAATAAAGTCTTGTTGAAAAATCCGGATGCAGAATTCAGCGGCAACGGCAAATGGTCCAGCCAGGGTGGCGATGGGCGTACCCAATTGAATTATGTGCTGGATGTGGCAAATGCCGGCAAATTGCTGGAACGCCTGGGTTTTGCCGATGTCTTACGTGGTGGACGTGGCAAGCTGGAAGGCGAAGTGCATTGGAATGGCCTGCCTTTCGCCATGGATATCCCCAGTATGAACGGGGATATCAAATTAGTGCTTTCCAGCGGGCAATTTTTGAAGGTGGATCCAGGAGCTGCCAAATTGTTGGGCGTGTTGAGTCTTCAGTCGCTGCCACGGCGTTTGACGCTGGATTTCCGCGATGTATTTTCTGAAGGTTTTGCCTTTGATTCCATTGCCGGTATGGCGCAGATACAGCAAGGTGTTGCAAAAACCGATAACCTGAAAATGCTGGGTGTCAGTGCCACCGTGCTCTTGCAGGGAAATGCTGATATTGTGCATGAATCACAGGACCTGCATGCCACCGTGATTCCGGTCGTGAATGTTGGTACGGCGTCGGTCGTGTATGGCCTGGCAGTTAACCCGGTGATCGGTTTGGGTACTTTTCTTGCTCAGTTATTTTTACGTGAACCTTTGAGCAAGGCCTTTACTTTTGAATACCAGATCAGTGGTTCATGGAAAGAACCAACCGTGAGCAAGATTGACAATCGTGACCAGGCAAAAAACAATCGCAAGCCTGCAGCCAATCAGTGAATGGGTAGAAAGCAGGAAGAAAAAATGAGGGTGAAATGAAAATAGCTGCAATACAAATGATTTCCACACCGGTGGTGGCAGAAAATATCGCTACCGCAAAACGCCTGATGCAAGAAGCCGCTGCGTCTGGTGCAAAGCTGTTACTGCTGCCGGAATACTGGCCATTGATGGGCTTGCAAGAGACTGACAAGGTTGATGTCGCCGAAGAAATCGGGCATGGCAGCATGCAAAGCTTTATGGCTGACACGGCACGCAGCCTGGGTGTGTGGTTGATAGGTGGCACTATTCCCTTAAAAGCGACCGAACCCGGCAAAGTCTTGAACACCACACTGGTGTTTGATCCACAAGGCGAGCAGGTAGCACGTTACGACAAGATTCACTTGTTTGGTTTTAGCAAGGGAGATGAGTCATATGAAGAAGCGCGCACCATTGTTGCTGGTGAGCAAGTAAGCAGCTTTGATGCCGGTTTTGGCAAGATTGCTTTGTCCATCTGTTATGACTTGCGCTTCCCCGAATTGTTTCGTGCGCTGGGTACCTGTTCCCTGATCGTGGTGCCGGCTGCATTTACCTATACTACCGGGCAAGCACATTGGGAAATTTTGCTGCGGGCAAGGGCCATAGAAAACCAATGTTACGTACTTGCCTGTGGGCAAGGTGGCAAGCATGTCAATGGTCGCCGCACCTGGGGCCACAGCATGCTGATCGACCCTTGGGGCAAGATACTGGCCGTGCAGGAAGAGGGGGAAGGCATCGTCAGTGGAGACATCGATGAAGCACTGATCGCCAGCATACGCGAAAGCCTGCCCGCCTTGCGCCATCGCAAACTGTAAGCGGCTGCAGAGGCTGCCCTTATTGCTCTACAATGTGATATTGCGTGTTAATTTGCGCTATTCATTTTGCTGCTTATTTTCGCTATATTATTTTCGCTATATTAATTCGTCGTATTAATTTGTTGCATTCAAAAAGCTATCCATGACTCCATATGATCCCGCTTTAAGCCATCTCGGTATTGCCCGCGACATCTTGTTAACCCCTTTTGGCCTGGACGAATCCAAGCTCAGTAAAGTGCTGGCCAGCATGTTCAGTCATAAGGTTGACTATGCTGATCTGTATTTCCAGTTTACCCGTAACGAAGGCTGGAGCCTTGAAGAAGGCATCGTCAAGACTGGCAGTTTTTCTATTGATCAGGGTGTGGGCGTACGTGCCATATCGGGTGACAAGACAGCGTTTTCTTACTCTGATGAAATATCTGAGCAGGCTTTGCTGGATGCCGCCAAGGCTACCCGCACCATAGGCCGGCAAGGTGCTGGCAAGATACAAGTCGCATCCAGCCTGCAAGGACTGAACAGTTTGACTGGGCGCGCCCTGTATTTGCGTGATGACCCCTTGAATTCGCTGGATGCGAACGAGAAAGTGCAATTGCTGGAACGTCTGGAAAAAATTGCCCGTGCGAAAGATCCACGTATTGTGCAAGTCATGGCCAGTATGGCAGGTGAATACGATGTGGTACTGGTGGCACGCAGTGATGGCGTTATTGCGGCAGACATTCGCCCATTGGTGCGTGTATCGCTGACCGTGATCGCTGAACAGAATGGTCGTCGCGAAATGGGTAACAGCGGTGGCGGTGGTCGTTACGATTATTCGTATTTCACCGATGCCTTGCTGGAAAAATATGCAGATGAAGCGGTGAAATCAGCGCTTGTCAATCTGGAGGCGCGTCCGGCTCCGGCTGGTCAGATGACGGTGGTACTCGGCCCAGGCTGGCCGGGTGTGTTACTGCATGAAGCCATCGGCCATGGCCTGGAAGGTGATTTCAACCGCAAGGGCTCCAGCACATTCTCGGGTCGTATTGGCCAGCGCGTGGCTGCCAAAGGTGTCACCGTGGTGGATGATGGCACCTTGCAAAATCGTCGTGGTTCACTGAACATGGATGACGAAGGCAACCCTACCCAGTGCACGACATTGATAGAAGACGGTATCCTGAAAGGCTATATGCAGGACACCATGAATGCGCGCCTGATGAAAATGCAGGTGACCGGCAATGCCAGACGCGAGTCATTCGCCCACCTGCCTATGCCACGCATGACCAATACCTATATGCTGGCAGGTGACAAGGACCCGGAAGAAATTCTGGCATCGGTAAAAAATGGTTTGTATGCCGTCAACTTTGGTGGCGGTCAGGTCGATATAACGAATGGTAAGTTCGTTTTTTCAGCCAGTGAAGCCTATATGATAGAAAACGGCAAGATCAGTTATCCAGTCAAGGGTGCGACCCTGGTCGGCAATGGGCCTGAAGTATTGAACCATGTCAGCATGATAGGTAATGACCTGCGCCTTGATGCTGGCATCGGCGTCTGCGGTAAAGAAGGTCAGAGCCTGCCGGTAGGGGTGGGGCAACCCAGCCTGCGTATTGAGGGCCTGACTGTCGGGGGAACCGCCTGATGGCTGACGCCTTACGCCACCTGTCGGGGCATGGGGCGCAACCATGATAGTGATTGCCATTGTTTCTGCCAAAGGCGGGGTCGGCAAGACCACGATCACCGCCAATCTTGGTGTCGGCATGGCGCAGCGTGGCTTGCCCGTCACCATACTTGATCTTGATCCACAAAATGCCATGCAATGGCATCTTGGCGGGCTGGAACAGGGCGAAATCAACGGCATCAGCTTGTTGACAGGCGCGCGCGCCAAATTGATGGATGCTTGCTACACCAGTCCTTTTGGCGTTGATTTTTTGCCTTACGGCAATGGTGGCGAAGCCCAGCGCATGCGCTTTGAGCAAGTACTTGAAAAACAGGACACCTGGCTACGCAAGAAACTGGCGGCGGCCAAGTTGCCAGACAATGCCGTGGTTTTGATTGATACTCCACCTGGACCATCAGTTTATTTGCAGCAGGCCATTCATGCGGCTGATTTTTTGCTGGTGGTTGTCCTGGCTGATGCAGCGTCGTATTCCACCTTGCCTGAGATGGAAGAACTTATTTCCACCTATGGTCACCGTAGCAACGCAGATGTCGGTTCCGCCTACATCGTCAACCAGGGTTCGCAGCGACAACTGGCACAAGACGTGCTTACGTTGATAGCAGATCGTCTCGGCGATCGCATGGTCCCTTTCATCGTGCAGGAAAGTCCACAAGTAGAAGAAGCACTCGCTTTTGAGCGACCAGTGCTGGAATACAAACCGGACAATCCTGCTTCACAAAGTATCCAGAGCATTATTGACTGGTTGCTGACTGGCCTCAAGAAGCGGCGCTGATTTCAGCAGAAAATGGCCATACGAAATGGTCATGCAGGACAGAAAAGTCCGTCGAATAGTGAGTCAGACCGACATGAATTTGTCAGAAATAACCGACCATGATCTTTTGTTCCAGCGGATCATTTTTTGTGTCGGGCATATGACATGCGTGTTGCGAGATATATGAAGTTTTATGGAAATAAACTGCAAAATAAGCGGTTTTAGAAGCTCAATTGTAAAAATGGTATTCAAGATGTTTAAATAACTATAAATCCTTGATTTGCTTATAAATTGTTGACATTTCTCTATCCAGTTTGACTGGACTGACAATGTTAGCGAGTGGTAAAGTCGCAACGAATCAACACTCTACAAGGTTTGCGTGTCACGATACAAGCCAGAGAGAAAAAGTTAACGCAAGGGTGCATTGGGTATGTCTGCAAATAATATTTCTTATTACGAAGAGCATCAGTGCTCAAATCAGTGGCGTGCTTTCCTGGCAGCGTTCTCTGCCGAATTTGCATCCAAGGGTGAACCCAAGGATTTGCGTGCGTTCATGTATCAATTGGGGCGCACCATGGCGACTGGTTTCAATGTCTCCGATGGCAGTAGCCTGCAGGCGCTGGAAGCATGCATGAATCAGGTATGGTCAGAAATGAACTGGGGCTGGGTAGAACTGGTAGAAGAAGCCGATGCCCTGGTGGTCGCCCATCACGCTTCGCCATTGAAAGTGGCATTTGGTGTGGACGCGTTGAACTGGTCACCAGCTTTACTGGAAGGGATGTATGCGCAATGGTTTGAAACGCTGGGCATGGACAAGTCCTTGCGTTTGTCTCAACGTGAAGGTGCATTTGAAGATGGGCAGTTATTTGTTTTTGATTTAAAGAAGCAGCTTGAAGAACCGACGTATTTCACACGTCGTTGATTTTTCGGGTAACAGGATTTACGCAAAGCCGTTCAGCTGTGGCATGAGATTGGCAATAACTAGCGTAACAGTTAGAACGCCGATATGTCCAAGGGCGATTTTGCGTAAGTCCTCGGTGAGTTGGCACAGCAGGAATATGGGGGCTGGTGACTATTATGGATGATGACGTAAAAAACCTTTTTCAAAAATTCGGGCAAACCACTGATGCTTACCGCGAAATCAACCGCGATGCAGACAGTGAGCAAGCCCGCCAGCGATGGCCATTGTTGCGCGATGTGCGTGTGAATGGAGTGCCGACGCCGAAACGCGCGCATGTGCATGAACAGGAAGTCGCCGCGCCCAACCCAGCCAATCAAAAAGCAGGTATTTTTAATCCTGCAAGCACCAAGGCAACAGCAAAAATTATTAATACTGCACAGCAGACTGCTGCACCTGCGACATCCTTGCTCGCAGCAACTGCTCATGGCACTATCAAAGCACCTCCATTGAAACAGACTTTGCTCAGGCCGCAGATGGAGAGTGATGCAGAAGTCGAGGAAGAGGCTGAGTCAGCACCGGCATTCATGTCCAGGGTTATGCCAGCGGCTCAACGCGAAGCTGCTCCTGCTGCATCTGCCACATCAGCCATCTTAGCCAAAGTTGAAACGCCGGCTTCGGGCCTGTTTGCCCAGCGGCAGACAGTTGTCCAAGAACAGCCCAAGGCACATGCACCAAGGCAGTCCATTCTGAATACGCCGTCGCATGTGCCAGCTGCAACAGTTTCGCATGCCGCAATTCCACAGGCAGCGCAGCCAGCAGCGCGGACAATGGCTGCCTCTTCTGTCTTGCAGTCGATAGGTGGGCACCGTACAGCGCCCGCACAAGAAGCTGCGCCGCCGTCCAAAAATGTACCTGTGAGTGCCGTATTTGGCCGTCTGGCAGCCAAGCCTGAAGAAGAAAAGCCGGCAGAGGTACGTGTTAATTCATTCTTTAAAAAAATATTTAAACCATGAGGGTAATTGCTGTTATCTCTCCCAAAGGCGGTGTAGGAAAAACTACGGTGACCGCCAATCTTGCAGCGTCCCTGGCGCGGCTTGGGCCGCGTATCACCATACTTGATCTTGATCCGCAAAATGCACTCAGACTGCATTTTGGTATGGCTCATGATGATGCCAGCGGTATCGCCCAACAAGACGTGATAGACAGTAATTGGGCTGACAGTTTGTTTGAAAGTGCCTATGGGGTTGATTTTCTGCCATATGGCAGTGTCGATGAAAACCAGCGTGCCATATTCGAACAGGATATTAAGAGCGATCCGCATTGGTTGGCAAAACAACTGGCATCACTGCAACTCAGTGACAACAGTGTGGTGCTGATCGATACACCGCCGGGTCCCAGTATTTATTTGCAGCAGGTGCTCAGTGTGGCGAACTATGCGCTGGTGGTGTTGAAACCGGATGCGGCTTCGTATTCCACCATACCATCGATAGAGTCACTGATAGCGTATTACTGTAGTGAGCGTAGCGATTTTGAAGGTTATTGTTATTTGTTGAATCAGATGGATGCTGCCAAACAACTGAGCCGTGATGTCTTCGGCATGTTGCGCAGCAGTCTGGGGAAACGTTTCATCCCGGTTACCATACACAGGGATGAGGCAGTCAGCGAAGCCCTGGCCTGTCAGACACCGGTATCTTATTATTCACAACATTGTTCGGCCACGCATGACATGCAGGAACTGACAGTGTGGCTGCAAAAGAATTTCAGATTGGTTGATTGATGCGCTCACTAATTAATTCCAGATATCTCTACGGTCGCCTGAACGACCTGGGGCGGGCCATGGTCAACTGGCCCGGCTGGGAACACAAGATTCCACGCTTCATTGCCTTGGTGGTGGCGGTGTTCCTGTACTGGTCCAGTATCAGTATCCCGCTGGAATTGCCTTTGCAAACGCTGTTTTCTACCATCATTTTCTGTACCGCGATGTACTTGCGCCGCTATACCGGCACTCTGATTTCGCTGGTGATGGTGATGTTTTCCATCAGTGCCACCAGTCGCTATATCTACTGGCGCATCACCTACACCATAGGCACAGAAAATATGGTGGACCTGTTCTTTGCACTGGTCCTGATCATGGCTGAAATATACGCCTGGCTGGTACTGTTGCTGGGTTATTTGCAAACTGCCTGGCCACTCAAGCGCAAGCCCGTCATGTTGCCAGCAGATACCTCTACCTGGCCCACCATCGATTTGTTCATCCCCAGCTATAACGAAGACCTGTCCGTGGTCAAACCAACCGTGTTGGCGGCGATGGGTATAGACTGGCCCAAGGACAAACTCAATATCATCATCCTGGATGACGGTCGGCGTCCGGCGTTTGCCGAATTTGCCGAATCGGTAGGTGTCCAGTGTTTTACCCGTGCCGATAATAATCATGCGAAAGCCGGCAACATCAACGCAGCGCTGAAGCGCACCAGTGGTGATTTCGTCGCCATCTTCGATTGCGATCACATGCCTACGCGCTCGTTTTTGCAATATACGATGGGCTGGTTTCTGGTCGACCCGAAACTGGCGATGGTACAAACTCCCCACCATTTTTTATCGCCAGACCCGTTTGAACGTAATCTGCATACCTTCCGCAATGTGCCAAATGAAGGTGAACTGTTTTACGGTTTGATACAGGATGGCAATGACCTGTGGAACGCAACCTTCTTTTGCGGTTCCTGCGCCATTCTGCGTCGCACTTACCTGGAAGAAGTCGGTGGCATTGCGGTTGAAACGGTGACTGAAGACGCCCATACCGCATTGAAAATGCAGCGTCGTGGCTACAACACTGCCTATCTGGCCTTGCCACAGGCAGCGGGCCTGGCGACGGAAAGTCTGTCTGCCCACGTTGGTCAGCGCATACGCTGGGCACGTGGCATGGCGCAGATTTTCCGTACCGATAATCCCTTACTGGGCAAGGGACTCAGTTTTGGACAACGACTTTGTTACAGCAATGCCATGCTGCATTTCTTTTATGGCCTGCCGCGCATGGTGTTTTTGCTGGCGCCGCTGTCTTATCTGTTTTTTGAAGTGCACATCATCAAGGCATCGGCCTTGTCGATTGCGGCCTATTCACTGCCGCATCTGTTGCATGCCAACTTGACCAATTCCCGCATACAGGGCGCACACCGACATTCGTTCTGGGCCGAGGTGTATGAAGCGACGCTGGCCTGGTATATCTTCCGTCCCACGCTGGTGGCGCTGATCAACCCCAAGCTGGGTAAGTTCAACGTCACTGCCAAAGGTGGTCTGGTTGAGCAAGAACATTTTGACTGGACCATTTCCAAACCCTACCTGATCATGCTGGGGCTGAATATTGTGGGCTTTATTGTCGGCTTTGGCCGCGCCCTGTGGTGGAACAACTATGAGCTTGATACCGTCATTCTGAATATGTTGTGGACCATGTATAACCTGGTGATACTGGGTGCTACCCTGGCCGTGGCAACTGAGTCGAAACAGGTCCGGCGTACCCATAGGGTGAAGGCTGTATTGAACGCCACCCTGCGCTTGAACAACGGCCATTCCATCGTTTGCCAGACCGAAGATTTTTCCATGGGCGGCATGTCCTTCCGTGTACCGGATGGCTTCAATATGCAAAAAGACGAAGACCTGGCGATTTCCCTGTATGGGACAAATGGGGAATCAGTATTCCCGGCCAAGACGGTCTTCTTCAAGGAGAATTTGCTCAGTGTGCAGTTTATGCCGCTGGATTTGCAGCAGGAAATGGATTTGATCAATTGCACCATAGGCCGCGCTGACGTTTGGCTGAGCTGGTCAAATGACAGGGATGTTGACCATCCGCTTACCGGATTAAAAGAAATCGCTTTCCATAGCATGCGCGGATTTGCGCGCTTTGGAACAAGTATCAGGCAATACATCGGGGAAAAAACAGAACATATGAATAAGATAAATGAGGCTCCCATCGTGAAAACCATCGCGAAAAGTATACGGACAAAATTGTCACGCAAGGGCAGCACCACCGCACTGGCAATCGTCTGCGGTTTGATCGGCATTGTGCACAATGATGACGTGCTGGCCAAGTCCAAACACGCCAGCAGCAGTGCCAGTACCGAGGCAGTGGTGAGTGAAAAAGCGGCGGTGGAAGACCTGGTACAGCCCAGTGCCGCAACAGCCGGACAAAAGACCTACAACATCAGCCTGAAAGATATGGCCGGCGTTAATTCCAGCATAGAATTGCGCGGTACCGAAGGTGAGCGTTCTTTTCCCTTTACTGTACGCAGTGATGAAGTCATTACCGCTGCCAAGATTCACTATGGCATTGCGTATTCACCAGCGCTGCTGCCAGACCTGTCGCATATTCAGGTGCTGGTCAATAATGAACTGGTCAGCGTGGTCCCCCTGCCGAGAGAAACCTCAAAAGGCATTGTACGTGATGATGTGATTGACCCACGGTTTTTCGCAGATTTCAATCAGCTCAGTTTCAAACTCATCGGCCATTACACCAGAGATTGTGAAGACCCTTATCATTCCAGCCTGTGGGCTAAGGTCAGTCATACCACTTATCTGGAACTGACCGTTTCCCCGTTGACGCTGGCGAATGATCTGGGCATGTTGCCTGCACCATTTTTTGATCGCCGTGACAACAAATTGCTGGAACTGCCTTTCGTCATGCCCGCCAATCCTTCACTGGATATTTTACGTAATGCAGGTATTGTGGCTTCCTGGTTTGGTCACCTGTCTTCCTATCGCGGTGCGCGTTTCCCAATTGAAGCAAACACGCTGCCAGTTGGTAACGCCATTGTGTTTGCGACCGCTAACGAAGCGCCGGCAGGCATCAAGTTGCCAGCGATTACCGGTCCTACCCTGGCCATCATCCCCAACCCTGGCAATGCCAAGGCAAAACTGTTGCTGGTATTGGGTCGTGATGCAGGTGAATTGAAAATTGCCGTGCAGGCACTCACCATGGGGCAACTGGCCTTGTCTGGTGACAGTGCCGTGATCAAGAACCTGAAAGAAATCGACCCACGCAAACCCTACGATGCGCCAAAATGGTTGCCAACAGACAGACCAGTCAAGTTTGGTGAACTGGCAGCCCCACCAGCCTTGCGTGTCAATGGCCTGACACCTGACCTGATCAGGGTTAACTTGCGGGTTGCTCCAGATCTGTTCACGTGGCAAAAAGAAGGTGTGCCAATTGATTTGCGCTATCGTTTTACGCCACGCCCTACGGTCGACAAATCGACGCTCAACATTGGTATCAATGATGAATTCGTGCGTTCGCTGCCGTTGTCTGGTGGGCAGGTAGAAAAAGGCAAGATCAAGGAATCGATCATGCTGTTCTTCAAGGACGGTCAACGTTCTGCGCAGGAAGATATCCAGGTGCCGACTTTCCGTATCGGTGCAGAAAACCAGTTGCAGTTCCACTTCTTCTACGATTATCCAAAACAGGGTGCTTGTAAGGATGTGTACCTGGACAATGTGCGTTCTGCCGTCGATCCGGATTCCACTATCGATTTTTCCAATATGCCGCACTATGCCGCCATGCCTAACCTGGCGTACATGGCGAATGCCGGTTTCCCATTTACCCGCATGGCTGACTTGTCGCAAACTGCCATTGTCTTGCCAGACCGGCCAAACACCAAGGAAATGGAATTGTTCCTCAACGTCATGGGCCGCATGGGTGAAGCCACCGGTTATCCGGTGTTGAACAGCACCATTATCCGCAGTGGCGATGCTGAAAAAAACAGCGACAAGGATTTCTTGCTGATCGGTACCAGCGGCAATCTGCCCTTGCTCAAACAATGGTCAAAATACATGCCTTTGAGCATGGATGAAAACGGTAACCGCTTGCAAATACCTACCGGTTTCCTGCGCTTGTTATATCGCTGGTCTGGACGTGATCTGGACAATATTGAACGGCATGCTGGTGAAATGCTGGCGCGGACTGGCAATTCTTTCGGCGCCATGATGCAGTTTGAATCACCTTTGGCTAGCGGTCGCAATGTGGTCGTCATGACATCTGGCGATTCTGCCAGCCTGGCTGACCTTGCTGTTGGTCTTAACAAGGCAGATTTGCGTAGCCGCTTCCAGGGTGACCTGGTGTTGATCAAGGGGGAACGGGTTTCCAACGTACAGATCGGCGACACCTATTATTCGGGTAGCTTACCGTTGTGGACCTGGATCAAATGGAACCTGTCAACGCAGCCTTTCGTGATGATTATTTTCCTGATGCTGGCATCGTTGATTGCCGCCACCATGCTGTTCCGCTTCTTGCGCAGAAAAGCGGCATCGCGTCTGGCACTCGACGATAAGAAAAAATAAATACCGGCTGATGTGGTAATGATGAAAATGCCGGGTAGTGTGCCCGGCATTTTTCCTGTTTTGTTCTGTCGTGGTTGGAATAAAATGGGAAAAGAAAAGTGAAAACCCTGTCGCACATCAGAAGATGTGCGAACAGAAAATAGATACATATTTAAATTTCAGGTTGGGCTTACCTGAAAAGCAGTCTTAGGGGACATCAATGCTCGTAAAGAAAAAAGCGATGGCATTAGCGCTTTTGTCGGTTTTTTTTGAGTGCGGAACTGCGCTCGCTGATTCCCCTTTGACGAAACAATTGAAAGAGCAGGCCCAGTTCTGGCAGCAGCGTGGCCGTGACGACAATGCTGCCGATACCTGGCGCAAATTGTTGAAAGTGGATCCTGCCAATATCGACGCCCTGATGGCGATGATTTCACTGGAAGCCAAAGCCGGCAACCCAGAAGAGGCTAAAACCTATTTCGCCAAATTGCGCGGCACCCAGGCAACAGCAGCCCAGATACGCAATGCCGAACAGGTGATGCGTGGCGGCAAGGTAGATGGCGTGGGTCAGCTTGATAACGCGCGCAAGCTGGCGCAGCAGGGTGATGCGGATGCCGCAGTTGATGCTTTCAAGCAGATGGGTGACCCCAGTAAACTCAAGGGCGAGGCCGCCTTTGAATATTTCCAGGTACTGGCCGGTACCAATGCCGGTTATGCCGAAGCCCGTAAGGGTCTGGAAAAACTCAGCCGCGAAAATCCTGCCAATACCAAATATGCCCTGACCTATGCCAAGGTACTGACCTATCGCGAACCCTCCCGGCCAGAGGGCATGAGCTTGCTGGATAATCTCAGCAGCAAGCCTGATGTCGGAAAACAGGCGGCAGAATCCTGGCGTCAGGCATTAAGCTGGATGGGCCTGAAGCCGGAGAACGCCAAATATTTTCGCGCTTACCTCGATAAACATCCAGACGACAAGCTGATACAGGACAGACTGGCCAGCCTGAGCAAACCAGCAAGGGTCGAGCCACCAAAAGCCGAGCCAGCAAAGACAGAATCTGCAGAGGCGGGTGCCAAGCCTGCCAAGGAAAGCAAACCTGCTAAAGAAGCCAAGCCACCCGCTGCACCCAAGATCATAGAAAACCCGACAGAGAAAAGCCGTGTGGCTGGTTTCAATGCACTGGAAGCCAATGACATAGAAACGGCAACGACCGAATTCCAGTCCTTGATCAAATCCCACCCCAAAAACCCTATCGGGTATGGCGGCATGGGTCTGGTCAAGATGCGCGAAGAAGAATTTATCGAAGCGCGTGGCTTCTTGCAAAAGGCGGTTGATCTGTCGCCCGGGCAATCCAAGGACCAATGGCGCAAAGCTTATGAAGACGCCAGTTACTGGGCCATCGTGGCGGAAGCAAGAACAGCATTTGAAGACGGCGACAGCGCCAAGGGCATAGGCTTTTTGCGCAAAGCCATAGAATTGAACGGCACCGAACCATCAGGCATCCTGCAATTGGCTGATGCCTTGCAGGCAGAAAATGACCTGACCGGTGCCGAAGCCAATTACCGCCGTGTGCTGAATGCCGACAAAGAAAATCTGCGTGCGCTGGATGGTCTGATCGGTGTATTGGTGTTGCAAAAACGCCTGGCAGACCTGGAGGCACTGATCCCCTATATGCTGCCGCGCCACATGGCGATTGTGGCCAATCTGAAGTCAGAAGAACTGGCCAACAAAGCCAAAGCCGCAGAAACAGCCGGTGATTTGAACACCGCACAGCAAGCCTACGAAGATGCCATCATGATCAAGCCAGACAATGCCTGGCTGCGCATGGCGCTGGCCAGACTGTACCTGAAGCGTGATATGCCGGGACAGGCGAGGGCACTGGTGGATGCACTGGCAAATGTAGAAAATCCCGACCCCGAAGCCCTGTACGTCAGTGCCTTGCTGAGCGAGATGCAGCAATACTGGTGGGAAGCCATGCAAACACTGGAACGCATTCCCCCGGCATCGCGCAAGAAAGAAATGGCGGATATGCAAAAACGCCTGTGGATACGCGTGCAAATCGACCGTATCACTTTGCTGCATCGCCGTGGCAAGCGTGATGCTGCCAAAAGCATACTCGCCAGTGTAGAACCGGTGGCTGGCAATGATCCCGAATTTACCGGCACCATGGCCAATCTGTATATACAGCTGGGCGATACCGAACGTGGCTTTGCCATGATACGCCAGGCAGTGCAGAATACGTCCAAACCATCGGCAGGCTTGCTGCTGCAATTTGCCAGCACCCTGATGCAAAGCAACCAGGAAGCAGAACTGGAAGCCGTCATGCGCCGCGTTGCCGCCATGCCTAACCTGAGTGAAGATGAAATTCACTCGTTTGGACAATTGCAACGCGTATTGGCCATGCGTTATGCCGAACGTGCCCGCGAGGCAGGCGACTTCGCCAATGCCTACAATTACATACAGCCCTTGCTGATCGCCAATCCGGATGACAATGCCTTGCTGCTGACACTGGCAAGGATTTACACCGCGTCAGGCGATTCGGCTTCAGCCCGCGAGATTTACCAAAAAGTACAGCAGACTGACCCGGATAATCCTGAAGTGCTGCAAGGTTTGGTATATGCGGCCATGGAAGCACGCGACTTTGCCAATGCAGAACGGTATCTTGATGTCCTGATGGAATCGCAACCAGACAACCCGCGCTATCTTGCCATGGCAGGCAATGTCGCCCGTGCCAGGGGTAATAACAGTCGCGCCCTGGATTATTTCAAACAGGCACTGGCGCTGGAGCGTACCCAAAAAGCAGAATTTGGGGCAGGCCCGAATGGCTTGCGACTGGTGGATTCTGCACCGGCCACCAATGCTGCCAATGCGACTGGCAATTTCAAGGTCAATCCTTTTGCAGAAGGCAAGCCCGGTGCTGCTGCACCTTCTGCGACAAATTCAGCGACAAATTCGGCAGCACCGGTGGTGCGTGGTCCCATACTCAAAGAAGTACCGGTCAGTGGCAATACCGTCAACCCTGGCAATGCCGGTACAGGCGTGTATAACTCCGGTATTTTTGCACCAGTAGGCAAGCCCTTAACACCTTCTTCTGGCGCGGCCAATCCCGCCAACCCGGCTATCAAAGCCATACCAAGCTTGCCGACGCTGCAGGCGACGCCTGTAGCTCCGGCTAGTGCACCAACAGTAGCACCAGCAGTTGTGCCACCAGCACCCAAGCCGCAAGCATCACCAGCCAGTAGTCCGGCCGTTAGTCAGCCACCTGCCAGCCCACCAGCAACGCCAGCAAAATCTGGTGGTGCACCGGCAGACCCGAATAATGGCGCGACAGATCGTTACAGCAACGGTACCAGCATGCTGGGGGCGTATCCTTCACAAGCAACTCAGGTGGCGCAGTATGCTGTGCCTGGTACACCTTACATTCCGCCCAAGGTCAGCTATACGGCAGCGGCACCTGTCCCTGTACCGCAACAATACGCCGCCAGCACTGGTAGCCGCAAAACCGGCAAGGCCGTACAGCCAAGCAATGTCAGTCCAGAAGAAGCAGCCTTGCTCAAAG
>NZ_JBXASD010000021.1:0-85643 GCF_058808955.1 Undibacterium sp. GW821-FHT11B02
GCAGGTACTGTGACGGCGCTGACCAATCAAAATGGACAAGCCATTAATGCAGGTCAGGTGTTGGCGAGCTTGATACCAGAGAACCAAGCGGGAAACAGCAAAACTGCTTTGAACAATCAGCTTGAAGCACACTTATATGCGCCCAGCCGTACAGCCGGTTTCATCACCCCAGGGCAAGAAGTATTCATCCGCTATGCCGCCTTTCCTTACCAGAAATTTGGTTTGTACAAGGCTACTGTGATTGATGTCAGCCGTACCCCGTTTGCACCGTCAGAATTGCCACAAAATCTGGCCAGCACAATCTTGAGCAATGCCCAGCAAGCGATTAACGGCTTTAACAGCAATGAAGCCTTGTACCGCATCAAGGTCAGGCTACATGAACAAAGCATCAATGCTTATGGCCAAGCGCAAGCCATCAAACCTGGCATGACGCTGGAAGCAGATGTGCTGCAAGACAGTAGAAAGATTTGGGAATGGGTGCTGGAGCCGGTTCTGGCTGTTACACAACATACCTAAATGCAATGAGAAAAGAATTTCAGAATTCGTTGCTGAGTCTGTCAGGAAAACCCAACAGACCCAGCTCGGAAAAACCGTTCAAGGTGGACTAGACCTTGAACGGAGCAGTAAAACCATGCCATGAGGTATGGTTCTCTTTAACTATATGAAGGATACACAAAATGCACGTAATTACAAATGAAGCATTGCTGAATCAAGTTGGCGGTGGCGACTTTGCAAGTGACGACAGCCAGAAGGACATTGCAATTGACCAACTTCCAATTGATGCAGGATTCAATGGCAATTCAGACATGATGGTGGCAGCAATTAACCCTACCCAAGTCGCTAATGTTGCAATAAAAATCTACAATGCTATTAATATAGTCCAAACGGTTAGTGACATAGTAACGGTTGTTGAAAACACTTATACATATGTATCCGACAAAATTAACGGCACATACAGCGGTGGATCAGATGGTTATACACTGCCGAATGGTGAAAGTTTGCCAACCTAAATAAAAAAATCCAACCAAGCTTTTTGAGCTTGGTTGGATTTGATATGTCAATAATTGCCAGTATCAAAGTATCGCCCTGCTTTTTGAAAAACTATAAAAATATGAAGTCAGTTGAGCAAAAAACCTTGGATTTCATTCATTTTTTTGAAACACAAAAAAATAAAGGAATCGTACGATACTGCATTTATTTCGCGGCGATAAGTTATTTGGCTTCAATGTTGGCGTTTTTTCTCATTCCAATTGACGAAAGTATACCTATACGGAAACATGTTTTTTATGTAGTCGTATTTGTTTTGCCAATGATTGAGACCTTAGTTTTTCAAGCGCTTCCATTCAGTATTGCCCGTCTGTTGCGTTTCAATACTTTTTCTAAGGTATTGGTGATGACAATTCCATTTGCAGTTCTTCATTATCCAAATGGATTGATCTCAATAGTAAGCGCCTTTTTCGCGGGCACAATATTTAGCGCATCGTTTATAGTCTGGGAAAAGAAAAGCTACAAGCATGCACTTGTCGTAGTGATGGCAATTCATATTTTGCATAACATGGCCATATCAGGAATGCTGCCTGTCCTCAGGTACGTGCTTTACTTACTAGGTAATGAATCACATTAAAACGGGTTTAACAGTAACAAAGCGCTCTACCGCATCAAGATCGGGCAACATGAACAAAGCATCAATACTTATGGCCAAGCGCAAACCATCAAGCCTGGCATGACGCTGGAAGCAGATGTGCTGCAAGACAGTAGAAAGATTTGGGAATGGGTGCTGGAGCCGGTGCTGGCAATGACGCAACATACCTGAATGCAATGAGAAAAGAATTTCAGAATTCGTTGCTGGGTCTGCCAGGAAAACCCAACAGACCCAGCTCGGAAAAACCGTTCAAGGTGGACTAGACCTTGAACGGAGCAGTAAAGCCATACCGTGAGGCATGGTTCTCTTTAACTATATGAAGGATACACATAAAATGTTCGAAATTACAAATGAAGCATTGTTGAATAGTGTTGCAGGTGGAGATCTTGAGCCGGATGATGACGTTCAAACTGTTGAAATATCCAGCCCTCGTATGACAGACCAAGAAAAGGCCGATTTCGACAATGAAAAAGCAGCTATTGCCACCGGGATAGATGCTTGCGCGCAGGGTGACATTATTACCTGTGCAGTATTTATCATTAACTCAATTCCTGAAACTGGCGAGACAACAAACACAGACGATTGGAATCACTGGAATTTATTTGGCAATTGATTTCATAAGTTACTGAATTGTCTGGATATGCTGAGAATTTTGTGCGACACGCTCTCAGCATATCTCTTTGAAGAAATTTGAATATATTCAGCACTCATGAAAAAGAACCTCATAAAGTATTTGACAATTACCAGTATTTTTCTTTTTACATCAGCCTGTAAAGGTTCTGATACGCGATATATTTGGGATGGCGAAGTTGTAGAAAGCAAGTATCAAGATTTTTTAAATAAAATCAAAGATCAAAATACTTTGAATGAGCTTGAATTTAGAAACTCGCGTGGTGCGCCTGCAAAGGCGGGTATCTTAACGGATGCGGTTGAAACACAAATTGACACAAAGGGAATACACACCTTTGCACGCGGCCAGTGTGCATCGACGTGCGCCAACATCTTTCTTTTAAGCCCCAAGCGAACTTTATTACCGTCCCTAAATAAAGTCCGCACACACTTGATGATACACGTATCCAGAACAAGTAGTAATGGAGAGATAGATTACGGCGGCTCTGAGAAGATGAATAAAAGAATTGTTTCAAAGAGTGCTGGAAAAATTCCATTGGAATTGCTCGATAAAATTTTTGATGCAAAAAATACACAAGGCGGAATTTATATTTTTCGTGAACCAATATTGACGGGTCAGGGTGAAGCCTATGTTCTGTTTTGTGCAGGAGACGAAGTGCCATTTCTTCGTGCCTGCCAACCGATTAAAGGCGTCAAACCACAAGACTTAGGTATTTCCATTGGTGAGTAAAGCGTAAATTTGATGAAATCCCTACTCCAAACCGAATCCAGCGAATGCGGCCTTGCTTGCCTCGCCATGGTCGCCAGCCACTTTGGCTACAACACTGACCTCGCGGACCTGCGTCGCCAGTTCTCTATCAGTCTCAAAGGCGCAACGCTGGCGCAACTGATGCGTCATGCATCGGCCATGCAGTTGAGTAGCCGGCCTTTGCGTCTGGAACTGGATGAACTTGACCAACTGGCCGTCCCTTGCATTCTGCACTGGAACCTGAATCACTTCGTGGTGCTGAAAGCCGTGCGCAAAGACTGGCGCGGCAAGCAAACACTGATTTTGCTTGACCCTGCTGTTGGTGAACGCCGCGTCTCTGTCGAAGAAGCATCCAAACATTTTACTGGTGTCGCCCTTGAGCTGGCACCCAGCCCTGCCTTTAAACCCAAGGAAGAAAAGAAGCAAGTTGCCCTGCGTGATTTGACTGGTCACATCGTTGGCCTGCGTCCGGCCATTGTCAAAGTCATTGCCCTGGCTCTGGCCTTGGAAATCTTCGCCATTTGCTCCCCTTTGTTCAATCAGTTTGTGATTGATGAAGTGATTGTCAGTGGCGATAAAGAATTGCTGACCGTGCTGGTGTTTGGCTTTGTCTTGTTGATGATCACCCAGAATGCCATCGGTCTGGCGCGTAGCTGGTTCTTGATGCGCTGGAGTATGGATATCAGCCTGCAATGGTCAGCACGGGTATTTGCCCATCTGGTGCGCCTACCCGTGGTGTATTTTGAAAAACGCCACCTTGGTGACGTGGTATCCCGTTTTGGTTCTATCGGCGCCATACAAGGCACGCTGACTTCCATGTTTGTTGAAAGCGCCCTCGATGGCTTGATGGCCTTGCTGGCCTTTGTCATGATGCTGGTGTACAGCATGAAATTAAGCGCGCTGGTGGTGGGCGCTGTGGTCTTGTACGCAGGCTTGCGCTGGGCTTTCTACCAGCCGTTTCGTGAAGCATCAAAAGAAAGACTGGTCTTGTCATCCAAAGAAAGCAGCCATTTCCTGGAAACCATGCGTGCGGTCACCCCATTGAAGTTGTTTGGCCGCGAAACTGAACGCCTGTCGCGCTGGCAAAATTTGAAAATGGATGTGCAGAATCGCGATATCAAGACGCAAAAACTGTCCATCATCTTCAAGGTCAGTAATACCCTGATCTTTGGTGTGCAAGGCTTGGCCCTGTTTTATATCGGTGCTGGATTAGTCATGCAAAACGCACTGACGGTAGGCATGCTGATGGCCTTTTCCAGTTATGCGGGCACGTTCACCAGCCGCATTTCCAGCCTGATTGATGTGTTTATCAGTTACCGCATGTTGAGTCTGCATAGCGAAAGGCTGGCCGATATCGTGCTGGAAGAGGCTGAACCAGAGACAGCAATGGAAACGGATATTTCGCGCATCCATCCTGAGATTGTTCTCAAAAACATCAAGTTCCGTTATGCAGAGGGCGAACCCTGGGTCTTGAAGGATATTAACCTGACTATCCCGGCAGGACAAAGCATTGCCCTGGTTGGCCCCAGTGGCTGTGGCAAGACGACCTTGTGCAAGATCATCCTCGGTTTATTAAAGCCGACAGAAGGCGAAGTGCTGATTGACAATATCCCCATCACGCAATTGGGTGTCAAAACTTACCGCCAACTGGTGGGGACCGTGATGCAGGACGATGTTTTATTGGCCGGTTCCATCATGGATAACATCAGCTTCTTTGATAGCCACATCAATCAGGAACGTGTCGAAGAAAGCGCCATGCAGGCCGCCATCCATCAGGAAATCAGCGCCATGCCCATGGGCTTTCAGACGCTGGTGGGTGACATGGGCAGCAGCTTGTCCGGTGGACAAAAGCAGCGCGTCTTGTTGGCCCGTGCCTTGTACAAGCAGCCCAAGGTGCTGGCACTGGACGAAGCGACCAGCCACCTGGATGTGAATAATGAACACAAGGTCAATCAGGCTCTGAGTCAATTGAAGCTCACCCGCATCATGGTGGCGCACAGACCAGAAACCATCAATGCAGCTGAACGCGTGGTGTCCATACAAGATGGTACTGTTATAGAAGTACGGGCTGCAGTACCCAAGACAGTGCTTGAGGATGTGACAGGGTTGAAACTTGCGTAGCAAAACGGATAGACCATCAATGAAGATCAGGTATTGGCGCGCTTGGTAAAGTGACAGCCAGCACGATCTTGAGCAACGCCCAACAGGCAAACTATCTACATTGGAGTGACGTAATGAAACGTAAAACAGCAATAATATTAATAACTACCGTCTATACGCTAATTCTTAATTTGGTTCTCGGGTATTTTCTTTTTTTTGTCGTTCAGGGAGTAAATGATTCTGTCGTAGTGGGGATTAAGCTCTTTTTCTTGGCGATTGTCTCGGTACTTTACGTTAGGTTTATGTGGTCACACAGGACAGTAAGAGGCATCTCGTACCGTATCTGGAAGTAGGTAACAGGGATACAGTCACTGAGGAACAATACATGCATAGCAAAATTTCAAAAATCTCGTTTTACTGCATGTCGGCGACGAATTGAGATTTACATTGTCTTGTTTTCTGAAGGTAGTAAAGTGGAAGCCAGGTTAAAAAAAATTTATGAAGAAAATTTCGAATGAACTCAGCAAAATCAACCAATCTTGGTAGCGAGAGCATGGCGCTCTATGCACTGATCATCTGCAACATTGCAGGCTTATCTTTTTACGTTGTCAACGCCATTCTCAACCAGGCACCACTTCTGAAGTTCTGGCTGCCAGCCTTTGTCTTCCTTGTCCTGTATGGTTATGTCAGTACTGACGAGTACAAAAAACTGGATGCCCACACAATGACCAAAGGGCGGAACTCTTTGAAGTCTGGCATATTTTTCCTCGCAGTCTTGATATTGATCATCGCGATCAAGGATTGGAAGGCATCTCCGCTGGGCTTCACGGACGCACTTATTTTGGCTCTTTTTTTGAGCAATACAAAAGATTACATTGTTGCTGTGTTAGCGATACGCAAATTTTCAAGTCCAACTGATCCGCAATGAGCATGCATTCTTCCTGCTTTTATTTCATTGGAACAGACAGACCAATCAAGCAGACCTGCTGACGGCAGGTCCTCCGGTGAACCACCACACTCAAAGCACCTCCACCCGACTCAACTCCCCATTCTTATGCAGCCTGAAACGGGCAAAGTCTTCTGCCAGGAAGAGATTGCCGTGGTAATGGGCTTGTGCTTCGGCCTGGATGTCGACAATCGATGGGGATTGTGCCAGGTCATACTGGTAACGCGGGCTGAAATGGGTCAGTACCAGATTGGGTAAAGCGATGTCTGCGGCAAATGTGGCCACGTCTGCGGCGGAACTGTGTTGTACCCTCGCGCCGACTTTTTCTGCGATGTCGGTGGTGTAGGTCGCTTCGTGTACCAGTACCTGGGCCGTGGCACATGCCTCGCGCAACAGGGCTGGTGTGTCGTTGTCACCGCCGACCACGATACGGCGCGCAGTGTGCGGGTAAGTCAGGTAATCGCTGCTGTGCAGGGTTTGCCCTTCGTGTGCTACATCTTCACCATTTTTTAATCGTCCCCACAGGGGGCCTTGCGGTATGCCTTCTGCACGCAATTTCGCAATGTCCAGTACGGATTCTGTGCGGGTTTCGGTAAAGCTGTAGGCGAATGAAGGTACGCGGTGTGACAGCTTTGTGGCCTGCACCTGCAGCTTGCCGTCGGTCCAGGCTTGCATGCTTTCTACGGCGATGAATTCCAGGTCAAACGGCAAGAATAACTCCGTCAATTCTTGCGTCGCTTTCAACCAGTCAGCAATACCTGCCGGGGCAATAATCGGCAGCGATGCCTTGCGGCCGGACATGCCTGCACCTGCCAGCAAACCCGGCAAGCCATAGCAATGGTCGCCATGAATATGAGTAATAAAAATCGCCTGCAAGCCGTGTACGGACAAGGGTGTACGCTGCAATTGGTGCTGGGTGGCTTCGCCACAATCCACCAGATACCAGTCACTGCCCTGCTCTGCCAGCACCGCCAGCCCGGTCACATTCCGCTGCCGCGTCGGGGCACCGGCAGAGGTGCCTAAAAATAATATATCCACAAAATCCTTTTATACTTTAACGTCTGTTTAGCTTTGACACAGCGCGCAAAAATAAACCAGCGCTGCTGCGTGATACGTCACATTAGCACAAAGCGCTGGAGCAGAAATCATGTTCATGTTCCGACTGGATATACAATAGGCGAAATTCAGATTCACCAATCACATTACACCCATGAAAATCCCAGCCGCCCTGCAATCACTGACCACTTCACTCATCGCACGCAACAAGGAAAGAAAACGCCTGCGTGGTCCTGCGGATTTGCATTATGCACTGGCCGATTCGATCAGCATGCTGGATGCAGCGGCGTGGCGGGAAGTGACGGCGCAGGCTGGTTTTTTTATGTCGCTGGATTATCTCAGCACGCTGGAACAGGTGTTGCCTGTCAACCTGTCGGCCCGTTATGCCTTGATTTTTAGTGGGCTGGGTGCTGAACGTCAATTGCTGGCGGCGGTGTATATGCAGATTGCTGACATCAGCCTGGCGCAGGCACGGCCAGAGAAGCCAGAAAAACCCGCAGATGCCGATAAAAAATGGGGTTTGCCAATAGACCAGTTGGCGCAGGCGGCCAAGCAGCGTGTGCTGACTTGCGGTAACTTGCTGATCTATGGGCAGCACGGCATCGCCTTTGCGCCGGATGTCGATAGCAAGCTGGCCTGGCATGGCGTGGTGGAAGTGTTGTACCGCGTGCGCCAGGCAGAAAAGCTGGCGGGCAAGACGCATTTTGTGATGATTAAGGATTTGCATGATCCTTACATCAAGCAGGCAGCGCATCTGGAAAACCTCAGTTATCGTTATATCGAAACCGAGCCGAATATGATGTTGACGCTGGCGCCGGAATGGAAAAACTATGACGATTACCTGGCCAGCCTGGCATCCAAATACCGCGCCAATATCCGTAATGCGATTTTTAAGCCTATGGACGAAGCGGGCTGCACGATAGAGCACTTGCCTGATCTGGCCCCGCACATGGACAGCATTTTTACTCTGTACAAGGCGGTGCAGGTGAATGCCGGGTTTCGTCCGTTTGAACTGTTGCCGGATTATTTTCTGGCACTGCAAAACGTCGCTGGTGACCGCTTCCGTTGCAGCGTCGTTAAACGTGATGGCAATTTACTGGGCTTTTTGATTTCGGTGGCGGATGGTGACACGGCGATTGCCTACCATATTGGTTTTGACCGTGCTGCGGCTGCTGATTTGCCAATTTATTTGCGCCTGCTGCATGTCGGTATTGCTGATGCACTGGCGCTGGGGTGCAAGCAAATATCGTTTGGCCGTACGGCGCTGGAACCCAAGGCGGCCCTGGGTGCAAAGCCGCAAACCTTTGGCATTTTTGTGCGCCACCGCCAGCCGGTATTGAACAAGCTGATGAAGCGCCTGCTGTTAGGTATAGAACATGAAGACGCGCCGGAGCGCAATCCCTTCAAGAAAGCCAAGGCGGGCAAGGATGCGGCAGAGGCTGCATAAATCTCAAACACCGCTGCTACCCTGCCCCGCTATCTGCGTTTAAGAACCTGTTGGCTCTAAGAAACGCCGCAGACCACGCGTGCACCACCGCCCCCCAGCACTGCCGGGTGATCAGAGTGGTTGTCGCCGCCGAAATGTATCATCAGTGAACGGCCTTTCAGGTCTGACATTTTGAGGCGCGGGGCCAATACGGGCTGGTTGGCATTACCACTGGCATCGACAAACAACGGTGGTAAATCGCCCAGGTGGCCATCGCCCCATGGGGTGCCGTGGTGGTTGCTGTTTTCTGGATCATAGTGGCCACCGGCAGCAATGGCGGGTACCATCTTGCCGTCTTTTTCTTTGGTGCTGCAATCAGGGTTTTGATGTACATGGAAGCCATGCAGGCCAGGTGTCAAGCCGGTCAATGCCGGGGTAAATACCAGTCCATATTTACTTTCAGAAACTACTACCTGTCCCACTTTGCCACCGACGCCAGCTTCGCTGACCTGGTTCATGGTAATGGTAACGTCAGCCATCGCCAACAGGGGGAAAGTGGCGGCAATACAAAATAACAGACGGGATTTCATGCTATGGTCTCCAGGGTTTGTTCAGTTTCAAATTCAGTTTCAAATTCAGTTTCAAATTCAAGCACCGCCAGCAAACTGCTGCAGTGCATTGTTGAGACTATAGGTGACAATCCGCCAATTGGCAATTTGAAACGCCACATGACCCATTGTGTACCCCTTACGTACCCCTTACGTACCCATCTCATACCCATCTCGTACCCGTTCTGCAACGCATGTAACGGCATGTATCCAGACGATTGGACAAACCCTGTAGCTGCTCGCATAATCTGGATACAGTCGCAGTAGTGACTATGCCCCACACAGGCCGATTGACTGACCATCCGAGACAGATCTTGTTCGCCTTCAACTTTACCGCAAAAAACAGCGCGCAGCAGGTCGTCACCGACCGGGTTGTAGCTACCAGCTATGAAGAAGCACTGGTGACGCTGAAAAAAGCCGGTTATACCGACATCAATATGATCAGCAGTGCTGATACGGCGATTAACCTCAACGATGAAAGTGCCAGAAACCGGCTGGAATTGACAGCAGCAGAAGAGCAGCAATTGCAGCGCCAGCCTAGCCTGCTGATGCAACTGGCGATGCTGTTTGCCCGCAATGCCAGTTGGTGGGGGCCATTGCTGGTGTGGTGGGCCATCGCCACGGCCATGTATGGCTATGCCAGTACAGCCGCGCTGATCCCAACCGCCTTGCTGGCGTTTCATGTGGTAGGCTTTATCTGGTCGAAGGTACCCATGGTTTTGTATAACCGTACGCTGGAAGCCTGCACCTGGAACCGCTGGGCAGAGGCAGAACGGCTCATGCGTGCCATTGCACGCTGGAAATCATGGTTCAAGACGCCCATGCCTGAACATGAAATCATCTTTCGTCTGGCCACCGCCGAAGCCGGCCAGGGCCGCCTGGCAGATGGTTTGAAACGCGCAGCGGTGTTGAAAAATGATCGGTCGCTGAAGCCCGGCTTTTATGAATCCAGGTTATCGTCCATCTATTTTGCAGCGCGGGACTTTCAGCAGGTCGCCGTGGCCCAGCATGCTTCACGCAAACTGAATTCTGGCCCTGCCCCCACCATCGACCTGGCCACCACCCTGGCACGCCGTTTGGGCAATTACAAAGGGGCGGAACTATTGCTGGCAGAACTCAACAGCGCCAACCTGTCGCAGATGGAACGCCTGTTTTACCTGTATTGCCAGGGCGTCGTCAGCCTGAACACCGGGCGGCCAGAACTGTCCATCACCCAGCTCAGTGAAGCCTATGAGATCACCGCAGCCTATGCCAGCATGCCACTGATGCAGTCCACCGTGACAGAAATCCGCGCCCACCTGGCCCTGGCCTTGTGCGCCTGTGGCCGCCAGGTAGAAGCCAACCCGCACGCCCTGGCCGCCCATACCTTGCTAATGGCATGGCGCGACACGGCCATGCTGCAGCGTTTGAAAGATGCCTTGCGGATTGCGGCTTGATCAAAAGACAGAGGCAATAAGCCACATCAGCTACCTCAGTCACATAAACGTCAAGCTCCGCTTCCGCTGACCAAGCTTCAGCATCTGCAATGCAGCAAGACATCTGCTGCAAAAGATGCGCTTGCGCAGTCTTGCCTGGTAGTCTGATACCTTCCCCCGCATCTCCTCGGCAGCCCTCTTGCGCGGCAAAAATTTGCTGCCCCGCACCACGATTCCTATGCTAATTCCATCTAGCAAAAGCGAAAAAAGGCATTGGTTATTTCCAATATTGTGAACGATGCTGCTTGTTGGATGGGCAATATCGACCATCGCCCATCCAGCCTTAGAGGCTGTTGCAAAATTAACCTGGCGTTGTTGCGCCTCCTTGCCGTACTAAAGTACTGTCTTCGTCGGCGCGCCTAGCCATCTTAATTTTGCAACAGCCTCTAAGGCTACTAAAAGCCAAACTAAAAATCACAATATTGGAGACAAAGATGAGCAATGGAACTACACAAAGATTATTTTCAAGATGGGCCAGATCACTGCTGATGAGCGTCTGCGCCTTGGGTGCATATGCTTTGACTGCGGCCCCCTCTTTTGCTGCCAGCCAGGTCATACAAAATGACGTGTTCTGGAAAGATACCTCCGGCACCCCTGTCTATTCTCAGGGGGGCGGCATATTGAAGGTAGGCAGCACCTATTATTGGTACGGCGTTAAATATAATGGCGCGGTCACTTATGCGGCCAACCCTGCATCAAAAAATTCAGACACCAGTTTTAATGCCGTGACGGTCTATTCATCGACCGATCTGGCGCACTGGAAATTTGAAGCCAATGCCGTTTCCGTCGCACCGGCAGGACAAGTGTTTGAATCTGCCACGTGGCTAGGTCGCCTTGGCGTGGTGTACAACAGCACGACGCATAAGTATGTGCTGATCACGCAGTATTCCAGCACTGCCATGGGGGCTGGCGTGTTGTTCGCCACCAGCAGTTCACCCACCGGCCCGTTTGTGTATGACCACATGCAGGCACAAATTACCAACGTGGTCACGCCTGCTACAGGTGATCAGACGGTGTTCATTGACGATGATGGAAAGGCGTATTTAATTTTTAGTAACTCCAATGGTCGCTCGCATTTATATGTGGCACCAGTACGTACGTCTGATTCATTGAACATTGAACCGGCTACCAATATCTACAATAGCGGATCCGGTGGTCGTGAAGGCAATGCCATGTTTAAATACAATGGCACCTATTATTTCTGTTCATCTGATCTGCATGGCTGGAACGCCTCGCACACTTACTGCATCACGGCCAACAATATTACCGGCCCCTATTCTGCTGAATTTGTCATGGCCGGTACGGATGCCGATTTTTCCCATGTGACGCAGACAGGATTTTTTATACCTGTACATGGCAGTGCCGGTACGACGATATTATTTGCCGGTGACCGCTGGAGTGATTTTGCCGGTAACGGCATAGGCTACAACCAATGGACCCCATTATCGTTTAGCGGCACCACCCCTAAATTTAACTCAATGAGCCAGTTTAATCTTGATGCAGCGACAGGCAACTGGACCGTGGGTAGTGGCAACAACTACATTTTGAACCCGAGTTTTGAAGCAGACCGTGTAGGGCAAAACGTTCTGGCAGGTTGGTCAAACTGGAGCAATCTGTCGGGCGTTGACCCGAACAGCAATGTGTCCGGCGGCCACAGTGGTCATTGGGCGATGACGCAAAGTTATACTGCCGCCTACAGCGCCAGCATGTACCAGAATGTCACGCTGCCAAATGGCACTTACACGCTGACTGCCTGGGTAAAAAGCAGTGGCGGACAAAGTATTGCGAGAATTTTCGTCAAAAACTTTGGCAGCGCTGAAATAGACTATTCCATCAATGCAACCATGGCTAACTGGACGCAGATTTCCATTCCCAACATCGTCGTCAGCAATGGCACGGCGCAAGTGGGTGTGTACTCGGTAGCCAATGCCAACAACTGGGTGCGGGTGGATGATTTTACCTTGATCAAGAATTAAAAGACCACGGAACTGCATCATCTAGAATTTGCTAGACTTTGCTCGACTTGAGCAGTTCCAGCCCACCCGCTTTGAGTCATTGCGGGTGGGTGCAGCAAGATTATTTTGCTCCTATACACGTCCTATGACTCTAGACATAAGGACTGCACTGACAGGGCCTAGGTCTACAGATTCCATCGCCTGCCAGCCGAGACTTGCGTACAGTGATTCATTGTGCGGTGTGAACAGATATAGCTGGGTATAGTGCAATTGTTCAGCTTCCGTAATCAGTCTCTTGGTCAGGGCAGATGCCACGCCGCGATTTCTATATGCAGGAACAGTCAACACCGACGACAGCCAGGGTGTTAAATGCTTATGGGTGATCGTACTGGCAACCAGGCTGGCCGCACCTTGCAGATGACCTTCATCTGACATGGCAATCAGTGTCACCGGCAACGCGTTTTCAAGTAAATCTGTACTTAAGCCAGCCCGTATGCGCGACACCCTTTCTTCCAGCGTTGTCTGGGGACTCAAATAAGAAAATAATTCATGCTGCCAATGGGCAACCTCCGGCACCAATTCTGGGTGGTCACGTAAATTTTCAATTCTCATCTGGTGTTTCCTGTGGGGTTGGCTTCAGGCCCAATTTTTCAAACAGACCGGCGTCGCGTTCCCTATCCGGGTTATCTGTGGTGAGCAGTTTTTGTCCGCAGAAAATGGAATTTGCTCCAGCCATGAAGCACAGTGCTTGCAGGGTGTCGCTCATGTTTTCTCGTCCTGCGGAAAGTCTGACACGGCTCAGTGGCATGCATATCCTGGCGATGGCAATCGTTCGTACAAATTCAAAAGGATCAATGGGGGCAGCATGTTCAAGCGGCGTGCCTTTGACAGGCATGAGCTGATTGATCGGTACTGATTCAGGGTAAGGATCAAGATTTGCCAGTTGCGCGATCATGGTCGCTCTTTGCCTGCGGTTTTCACCCATGCCCAGTATGCCGCCAGAGCAAATTTTAAGACCCGCGTCCCGCACACATTGCAGCGTATCCAGCCGGTCTTGATAGGCCCGTGTGGTCACTATGCTGCCGTAAAAATCAGCCGAAGTATCGATATTGTGATTGTAAAAATCAAGGCCAGCATCTTTCAAGGATGTCGCCTGATCTGGGGTCAGCATGCCCAGGGTGATGCAGGTTTCCATCCCCAATGCGCGCACGCCCCGTATCATCCCGGCCAAAGCTGGCATATCCCTTTGTTTGGGATTTCGCCAGGCTGCCCCCATGCAAAAACGGCTGGCACCAAGCTGCCTGGCTGCACGTGCGGCATCGAGCACTTCTTCCAGCTCCATGAGTTTTGTTGCCTTGATGCCGGTGTCATATTTTGCTGACTGTGAACAATAACCGCAATCTTCCGGGCAACCGCCCGTCTTGATGGACAGCAAGGTGGATATCTGGATTTCATTTGGCGCAAAGTGCAGCCTGTGAACGCGCTGGGCTTCATATAACAAATCTGAAAATGGCTGCTCGTACAGCGCTTCTATGTCCTTGATGTTCCAGCGAAGTATGGCGGGGGCCACGGTCTGGTTTTCATGCGGTGCCGATGGTGCCGATGGTTGAGATTGTGAAAGTTGCGATGTCATTGCGATGCACTCCGGTTAACTTTGCCAGTGCCAGGATAGGCCCTGGCATTTCAAGCCAGACCAGAAAATTATCTATAATCTATAATTAAATCTAGATAACTGGTCTTTAGCTCAATTAATCTGATCTTGATGTATATTTAGCTGCAATACAAATCAATTATCTATAAAATATGGGTGAGCATGTCTTACAAACGTTCACGTCGGCGGACCGTATTGCGGAAATACTGCGGGATCGTATCGTCTCCGGACAACTCAGCGGCAACACCCCACTGCGCCAGGATCATATTGCAGAAGAATTTGGCACCAGCCACGTGCCGGTACGGGAAGCGTTTCAACGCCTGGAAGCACAAGGGCTAGTGATCAGCCAGCCAAGACGTGGGGTAAAAGTGACGCCAATCAACCCCGCCACGATCAAGGAAATGGTGGAAATGCGCTGCGCCCTGGAGGTGCTGGCCTTAAAACATGCCGCACCCAAATTGAAGGCGGAGCACTTGCAGGCCATTGAAGCTGCGCAGCTTCAATGCAATAACGCAACGTCTCTGGCAGAATGGGATGCTGCCAATCGCAAGTTTCATGAATCACTGGTTGATGCCTGTGACATGCCACGTTTGCTGGCAACGCTACAGATGCTGTGGCTGACCAATTCGCGCTTTGTTTTCGCGGTGGGACAAGTGCGGACCTGGCAACCGCATTCTGATCAGGACCACAGCCTGATCATCGACGCCCTGCGCAGCAGCAATTTTGAACGCGCCGCCATGCTGTTGGGGCGACACATTAATTCAGCCGAGCGGATAGGGTTTCCGGCGACGCTTAATTGATTGTTCCATCGAACGTGGATGATGAACCTGATAACCAAGCTCATCACCCGCTTCAGCCATCAAACTTCAAACAACTATGGCATTTGCGTAAAATTCACCGGCAACCACTGATACGACGAACCCGTCTTTTTCAAATGCCCCATGCCAGGAAACTGCATGTGCGATGCCGCGATCAAGGTGCCGTCTTTTGCTGCCTGCGTAAATACTTTTTGGCGCGTGGCAGCGGCTTCTTTGGCGTGGGTGTCAAAACCGACGGTGACTTCTGGCTTATCCAGCTGCACGGCTGCAACGTGGATCAAATCGCCGGCCACCAACAATTTTTGGCCCTGGCTTTCGATGAGGTACGAGGTGTGCCCTTCAGTATGCCCATGGGTGGAATACGCTGTCAGGCCAGGCAGCAGTTCGCCATCCTTGGCAAAGGTCTGCAACTTGTTGGCTGCCTTGTAAGGGTTCAGTGACGCCATCGCGCCCTGAAAAAATCCCTTGGCGTCGGCAGGTGCCTGTTCCAGATTTTTTTCGCTGAGCCAGTAATCTGCCTCTGCCTGGTCCACGTGGATGTTGGCATTGGCAAATGCCATTTCATTGTTGACCATCAAGCCACCTACGTGGTCAGGGTGCATGTGGGTCAGATAGATGTCGTCGATTTGCGCAGGCGTATAGCCAGATGCCTTCAAATTGGCGATCAGCTTGCCCAGGCTGGGGCCGAACAGGCCGCTGGCACCAGTATCGATCAAGATCAGCTTGCTGCCAGTATTGATGAGGTAGCCGTTCACCGAGGTTTCCAGCGGTGCCTGCAAATATGATTTCGACAGGGCGGCAGTGGTTCTTTCTGCTGGCTCCATCAAGATTTTATCGACCGGCAGTTTGACCGTGCCGTCACTGAGGGCCGTCACCTCAAACGCGCCCAGCATCACGCGGTAATACGCGGGTGCCGATGTTTTTACCATCGGTGCGGCAGCCAGTGCAGGCGTGCCACCAAAGCCAATGGCACCGGCAACAGACAGAAATAAGGCGGCACGGGCAAATTGCATTAATGTGTTCTTCATCATGATTCTTCCTTCGGGCGTTGATCGCCATGGGTTGGTGGGTTGTTGCGTTGTCGAGCAGACAGCGAGACAGATTCTATTTCTTTGCAAAAATAGGTACAATCACTCTCAATGCAAACCATCTTTGCGTTTTACGCAAATCAAAGCCCAGGTACTCCATGTTTGACGCGATACAGATTTTTTTGGACGTGCATGCGGCAGGCAGCCTGTCTGCGGTCGCTAAAAAGCGCAATGTGGCGGTGTCATCCATCTCCAGAAAGATCGATGCGCTGGAGACAGAACTGGGCATCAAATTATTCCACCGCAGTTCCAGACGCTTGTTGCTGACTGATTCTGGCGAACAATTCCTGCCCAGGGCAAAAACCATTGCAGCAGAACTGGACGACGCCCGGCAAGCCATGTCCGCACTCAATGCCGACCCACGCGGCTTGCTGACCGTGACAGCCCCGGCAGCCTTTGGCCGCCGTCATGTGGCACCGGCAATCGCCAGTTTTTTAAAGCGTTACCCATTGATGGAAGTGGACCTGCATGCCAGCGACCAGGTGGTTGACTTGTCCACCCAGCGGGTGGACGTTGCCATACGTATCGGCGTATTGCCCGATAGCGACCTGGTGGCAAGCACCTTTGCACCACATTACAGACTGACCTGCGCCAGCCCCGCCTATCTGGCACGCCATGGCCGCCCTGCCGCACCGCAAGACCTGCTGCAGCACAACTGCCTGACCGTGGCAACACCACCCCTGCCCGCTGGCTGGTGGACTTATCCCAACGTCAATCGCGAAATGACACTGCCCATCCGTGGCAGCTTCCGCTCTGACGATACCGAATCACTGTTACAAATGGCCCTGGCTGGCATAGGCATCGTCCACCTGGGTAGCTGGATGGTCTGTGACTATATCGAATCCGGACAATTGATCTCACTCTTCCCCGACAGCGGCATCCCCACCAAAATCCGCCCCGGCATTCATGCTGTCCGCATGCCTGGCCGTTCCCACGCCGCCAAAGCCCAGCTCTTCATCGCCCATCTGCGCAGTGTGTTTGGAGATCCGGTGTATTGGGACAGGGTATTGGGGGATTGAAGTGTAAAACATGTAAGAAAAGCTGCATAAATTGGCTGGAATGAATACAAATAGATGTATATTCGCTACCGAAAACGATTTTTCCACCAGAACTTTTTCGCTAATCGCTGATACAACATTGTCGCAGCGTAGATTTCAGCATCCGTTCGCCAATATTTGAAGTTAACACGCCAAAAAATTTTTATGACCAGCAAACAAGTCAAACAACAATTACAGCAAGACCTCGCGCTCTGGCATGCCGATGGCTTGATTGAAAAATCTGCCTATGAACTCTTGTCGCAGCGCTATGAAGTAAGCACGTTCGGCCTGATCGGGGTGGTGAAGTATTGCGGCATTTTTGGCGGCTTTTGTGCTTTTCTTGGATTGATGGGCTTGATCAGTGTCATCTCGCAATCGGTAGCGTTCGCAGCGCTGATTGGTGCAGGCATCAGCATAGCGTTAACCTGGGGCGGTTTACGGCTGGCTGACGATGTGCAGCAGCGCTATGCCACCTCGTCGAAGTTTATCGTTACCCTGGGCATCGCCTTGTGGGCCAGTGCGGTGGGGGGATTTTTGAGTGAAGTGCTGCACCTGGACTACAATGTGGTGCTGATACTGACCGGATTGCTGACCATCCCACTGGCTTTTTACCTTGCTTACCAGCGCCACAACACCTATTTGCTGATTCTGGCCTTGCTCGTGCTGTTTCACTGGGTAGGCTCATGGTCGGCCATGTTTGGTCGTTCCAGTTATGCGCTGTCGATCCAGGACCCGAAGATGATGAGTGTGGTCGCCCTCATCGCCGTCGCCATAGGTTACGGGCATGAACGCATGGCCTACCCCGCCACGGGGCGGTTTTATCAGGCCTGGCAGTCAGTCGGGCTGGTGTACCTGAACATGTCGCTGCTGATTTTATCGGTCTGGCACCACTATGAAGAGGAGACTGTCTTCTGGGTCTTCGCGTTCAGCATCGCTACCGTTGCCCAGATAGTGGCAGGTGCACGTCTGCACAGTGGTTTGTTGCGTGGCTTTGGCATCACTTTTTTCGGCATCAATCTGTTCACCCGCTTTCATGAACATTTCTGGAACCAGCTTGATCTGGGTACTTATCTGGCCGCTGGCGGCTTGCTGCTGCTAGTCACCGGTGCCTTGATGGAAGTCATTTCCCGTAGCCTGAGCCAGGCTGGTAGCAGCGTTCAACACACCGACGGAGGTGCAGCATGAACCAGCGCAGCCTCAACCGTGGCGTCCACAATGAACTGGATGATCTGGTCGCACTCAAGATCATTGAGGTAAAACAAGCAGAGCAAATCAAGCTGCGCTATCCGACCGAAGCGTGGAATATGTTGGCACTGGTACGCTCGTTCACGGTATTGGGTGTGCTGACCTGCGTGGCTGGCACACTCATTTTGCTGCGCGAACATATGAACTGGTGGCTGATGGGTGAAGCCGCCCTGGCTGGCTCTTTTTTGGGTGGCCTGGCTTTGGCACACTGGCTGAAGACGCATCGCAACATGCCCATCCTGGCCGAAGCGCTGGAGCTGGCAAGCGGTATGGCTTTGCAGGGCCTGAGTATCGTGCTGGCCCTGCATCACCCCAGCGGCAGCAAAAACTGGCCTGCACTGGTGGGCGTCGACGCGGCCCTGCTGCTGGCACTGGCTTATGCGCTCGCCAATCGCCTGTTGTTATGGTATTCGCTGGCGCTGTTCTTTTTCTTTTGCGGGGCAGAAACAGGCTATGACTCTGGCTGGGGAGCGTATTACCTGGGCATGACTTATCCGGCACGCTTTCTGGCCATAGGGGCCGGGGTACTTTGTCTGGCATGGGTGCATGTGACATTTTTGCGTGGCCGCCTGGCACCGTTTGCGCGGGTATATTTTCATTATGGCCTGCTGCTGATCAATCTGTCGCTATGGTTCCTCAGTGTGTTTGGTTATTACGAGAACCTTGATGTGCGCTGGGACGATACCGGGGGCGAACGTCTGGCGTTTTCGATCTTGTGGGCGGCGGTGTCTGGCGGTTCGGTGTGGGCAAGTGTGCATTTCAATCTGCAACTGCTGCGCGCCTACGCCTATACTTTTTTGATGATTAATTTATATACCTTCTACTTCCAGTTTTTGGTCAGTAAAAGTCCATCACTGTGGTTTATCCATTTATTGCTGGTGGGTGGCAGCCTGCTTGGTTTGGGTATCTATGTCGATGGGCTGCGCAAGAAAGACCCGGTGCAAGACGAGTAATTGTGCTTGCGGCTTTATGCGGCCGCATTCCGTTCATGTTTCATTTGCAGTTAATTTGAGCCGGAAAGTGCTTCAAATGCGAGCACGACCGGCTTCAAACGCGAGCCGTTACAGTTAAGGCATGCCACCATAATTATTCATTATTGCCTCGATGCTTCCATCTGCGATGGATGCATCAATTGCAGCGTTGAGATGCCCTAACACATCACTCGCGTCTGCACGTGATTTAGAAATTCCAAAATAATTTTTATCTATTGCCAAAGGTGTCTTCTGTACAGTTAAGTCATTGAAGTCTATTCCTGCCAATTTTGCATTAAACGTCACGGCTGCAATACCACCGGGAATAATTGCAGCATCAATTCGACCTAATACAAGCTTACGCAAACGGGAAACGCCACTGTTATCTTCATCCAGATTTACCATCGGAAGTTCTTCAATAAACTTTGCACCGTATTTTGACCCTCGGTTTACACCAACGGTCATCCCTTTCAAATCAGCCAAATTCGCTGCAACTAGGTTTCGTTTCTTTAAGGTGACGATCACTACACGATCAACAAGGACGGTATTTGAGTACCTAAAAAGTATTTCACGCTCAGGCGTCTTGGATAAACTACAAATGACACCCTCGCCTCGCTCAGCCATTTGCACTGCACGTGCCCAAGGAACCGCAACGATCACAACCTTATAGCCTGCGCGCCTGCCAATTAACTCTGCAAGTTCGGTGAAATAGCCAACAGGTTTCTCAGCATCATTCAAAAACATTTTAGGTGCATTACTTGTGCCGACGAGCATAGTCAACGTAGGCTCTGCAGCTGACGTCGCTGCACTCAATGCCATCGAAAGGGAAACGAATAAAAAACGTCGTTTTAAAGAATCCATTTTGCTCTTTTGTTGCTAGCTTTGTTGAAGTGAACTGTTGACGCGCTTCGACGCAAGTATATCGATCTGGTGCCACTTCAAATTTTTTGTAAAGCAATACACGTCAAATTTGCTAAATTCAAGAGGAGAAAAAAATGTCAGCATGCTGATTATTCCATAGGTTCGAGTGCTGAAAATCCCAATTCCAAGGCTTAAGAGAGGAGAGCCGGATGAATCGAGAAGTTCACGTCCGTTTCTGTGAGAGCGTGAGAGTGCGATTCACTGGCGCTACTCGACTCGTCAAACGCCCCTGATTGGTTAAGGAAATTAGTCTAACACAGGGGGATCGCAAAGAAAAATACATAGAACTCATTTCATAAATAGGGATGAGTGCGAGCAAGGCGATTCGGGATGCAGTGCAAGGCGTAAGGGTGACACTTGCAGCTAAGGCTGGTGCCTTAGCAAGCGGCGCAACGTAGCAATGCGCCCGCGAAGTGTCAATGCGGCCAGCTCCCGGAGGGTTTGCCTCATAACGCGTGCTGGACTGCAAGGTGTGAACAATTCGACTCGTTGTCAATAGACCCGCTATTGACTGCCTCGTCCCCTTGCAGGGCGCATGTGCGCTGGTAAGCGCACATCGTACGCAGGCGTGCAGCATGCTGCACGAAACCCCTGCTTTACCCTTGCCAGCCCACGTTATGAGGCAAACGCATCTCACCCCTATTGATGAAATGAGTTCTAGAAAGGACTTACGCAAAACCGCCCCAAAGCGTCTCAGCTCCAGCATTTACTAAGACCTTGTACTAAAGTACTGTCTGCGTCGCTGACACCTTGCTGGGACAATTTTTCGTAAGTCCTGATAGAGTAATTAGATTCTGGAGGAAAATCAATATGGAGAAGTCGGTAACCATCCATAGCTGACCGCATGCCACCTCGGGCAGACAAGGTCAACGGCAGCGAAAGACCATTGAACCGGTCAAATGCAAGCGACGCGTGTCATCAATATCGTTGGAATGCGGTCACTACTTGGCATATTTCCAAAAACGTCCCTTGCCTTCCGCGATCCAGGCTATCGATTCTTCGATGCGTTTGTCGCGCGTTGCGTCAGTCTTCGCGTCGCCGATCCAGACATTGTATTCTTTTTGAAATGACGCCGATTTGCTCTCAAAGATCTTTGCGATCTTTGGGTTGGCCTGAAGTTTTTCGGCGAATGCTTCAGGCATGTCGACTTCTTTGGGAGTCTTGGATTCTCGCGCCGGGAGTTTCAGGCCCTGTTCATTGAGCGCCATTGCTTCCTTGATCCAGGAGCTAAGTTCTTTGTCTGTCGGTAAATCAGCAATGGCAGTCAGCTTGCCCATAAAACGCTTCGCAGCCGGGACGCCATCATTAGCCTTGAGACGCGCATCCCCCATCAATGCATCCTTGTAGAACGTGAAGGAGCAATGCTTCTTGTAAGCGGCAAAAATACACATCATGTCGCCTTTGTAGTCGAAATGCGGATTCCCCCATTTGACCTCTTCCATCACCTCTGGACAGCTTGCATGGATGAGCGTCCGCAGGTGAGCGAAGATGGGTTTCGCAAAGTCTTCTACCGTTTCGGCATAGGCGTCAAGCTTGGGATTGTATTTTGGCGTGGGCATAGGATGGGGGTCTTTCAATGTGTAGATGCTGTTGCAAAATTAAGATGGCCAGGCGTCGTCAACGCAGACAGTATTTTAGTACGACAAGGAGGCGCAACAACGCCAGGTTAATTTTTCAACAGCCTCTTATTTGAGGATTAAAAGAAGCTCGTCCAGACGTTCCAGTGTTGAGGTCAGCCCCTCTTTCAGTCCCATGTTAATGACTTGCTGCAGTGCTTCAGCTGACGAATAAGAAACGACCGTCTCTACCAGGGTATGCTTCGCAACATCCGAGAAGGTGACATCCCATTTGGATCTGGGCAAATCAGGGTTCAGCGTGCCGGTGTCATCACAAAAGCCGTCAAGGGCAGTGTAATTGTCGATAGCGTGAATGGTTTGATAGTCCGAGCGGCCCCAGTATTCTTGCCCATTGGGTTCTACCATCGCGTAAAGCCAATGCCCACCTTCACGGAAATCCATAAACTTGGTTTTGGTGGTTAAGGGTTTAGGAGCAAACCACTGATCAAGCAATTCACTTTTTGTATAGCAATCCCACACCATTTGTCGTTTGGCAGCAAATTCTCTTTTGACTGTGATGGTGTTTTTATCCTTGTCAACAAGGAAGTCAAATTGAAGATCAGCTTTCATTTTCATCGCCTTTCAGGCTAGTTAATAAATTATCGAGATTGTTGTATCTGCTTTCCCAAGACTTGCGCTGCTCGTCAAACCACTTTTCAGCAGCAGTCAGGTTTCCACGGTTTAGCTTGCAAGTCCGCACTCGCCCTACTTTCTCTGATGCAAGAAGACCACTGCTTTCGAGAACCTTGATGTGCTTCAAAAACGTCGGCAAACCCAAACCAAATGGCTCTGCAAGCTCTTTGATCGATGCCGAGCCGCCACCAAGCCTCGCAATCACGGCCCGCCTGGTAGGGTCAGCCAATGCGTGAAATACGTTGTTGAGCGATGAAGAATAGTTTTCCATATGGCGAACTATAACATGACAGTTTTCCGTTTGGCAAACTATTTTTAAAAACTGACTTGAGCAACAAAGACATCGTCCACTGGGCAACTGATAATCTGTGACTACATCAAATCCGGGTAATTGATCTCGCTCTTTCCCGACAGCAGCATCCCCGCCAAAATCCGCCCCGGCATCCACGCCGTACGAATATTGGCCGCTCCCGCGCTGCCAGATCCTAACGCCTCATCTCCCATCTGGGCAGCCTGTTTGGCGAGCTGGTTTATTGGGACAAGGTATTGGGAGATTGAGGTGGAACTTAGAACGCATTTGACAAATGTATCCCATAGACTACAATTGAGACAATGGAAATCCAAAAAACAAGTATCTATGAAGCATGGTTTGTAGCTCTGCGTGATGGCATGGCCAAAGCACGTATCAACGCCCGCATCAGCCGCCTGGCTATGGGCAATCCCGGTGATGTCAAGCCAGTTGGCCAAGGTGTATCTGAGTTACGCATAGACCATGGCCCGGGTTACCGGGTGTATTACATGCAAAAAGGGACTGAAATTGTGATTTTGCTGGCTGGTGGTGACAAATCATCACAAAGCAAAGACATTCAGACCGCCCTGCAACTTTCAATGGAACTGAAATCATGAAACCACAAACAAGCACTTGGGATGTGACCGATTATCTCAAAACGGAAGAAGATCAGGCACTGTACCTGGATGCCTGCATAGAAGAAGCCGATGGCGACGCGGCATTTATTGCCAAAGCACTGGGGGATATTGCGCGGGCACGTGGCATGTCCCAAATCGCGAGCGATACCGGGCTTTCCCGTGAAAGCCTGTACAAGGCTTTGTCGGTTGACGGCAATCCTTCCTTTGCCACGATTTTAAAGGTCATGAAATCACTAGGTCTGGAATTACATGCAACCGCAAAGAAAACTTCTGTTGCGACGTAAAACCAATAATAAGCATGTTGAATAACGACAGAAAACAATATGAATCCACCGTTGGAAAAAATATGGGAAGACATCGAATCGTGGGATATGTCGCATAGGCACCCGACACTCGGCTCCTATCTCAACAACTCCGCATCAGATGATGCTGTGAATGAATTAAATGCGCTGCTTGAAAACCGCTTGCCGAATGATTTTTTGAACAGCTTGCGCCGACATGATGGTACTGCGGCCTGGACGACTAAGTTTTACAAAGGAAGTTTGTTCGACATCAAATCAATCTTGCAGACATTGCATGAAACCCGTGGCGTAGCTCAAGATCTTCTTGAATCTTACAAAAATGATGGATTCAACGCTGAAACGGGACGACAGTCATTTGGTCCAGTCAAAAACCTCCTTTGGTCAGAACATTGGATACCTATTCACATGACCGACTGGTCAACGACATGTCTAGACTTTGACCCCGCCGAAGGCGGTGACGTTGGGCAAATTATTTCTGTCAACTGGGAAGGCGGATCAGTCACCGTAATCGCTAGAAATTATCTGGAATTTCTTCGCTTATGCGCAGATCAGTTGCCTGATGAGCCTGATGACTAAAAATTGGTACATACAGAAAAGTTCGCTTCAACAAACTATATTGAACAATCAAATTGTGGCGTGCATTTTCCATCTAGCCACAAATACACAACCCCGTACGACGCAGACAGGCTGCTAACCAAACGGCACAGAAAGAATCGTCTTGACGGTCCACCGGTCGGATACAGAAGTCAGTCCACGGCCCAGCCCAATATTAATGTTCCAGCCATGAATCTTGGTTTCAACAACGCCGAATAACACCTGGCTGTGCTGGCCCAAGTGACCCAGATTACGCAACTCACCGATGTCGTTATAGCTTTCTACCCCCACCTCCAAATCTGCACTCGCCTTGTACGATATCTTGGTGGCCAAATTGAGTGTAGCTGGGCTGGGCGCCGGCCCGGAAATTTTGAAATCGACGTTAGCATTCGTTCCAAAGGACCAGCGCTTGTTGTCGTAACCGAAAATGCCTTTCAACTCGCCGTTCCAGGGATTTTCATCAAGCCTATGATCAACCCGGCCGACTTCAAGATTGGCACCCACAAAATACGCCTGGTCAGGCGATTTCGATCTGATGTATTTGAGGCGCAGCTTTTCTCCATCGACGGCACTATTTCCGTTCGCACTTCTTGATGTCAGGATATATCCCCCCAACTCAAATTCTGGTGTCAATCCATAAGAAAATTCTGGCGTCAGTCGGAACACATGTCTGGGCGCTTGCGCGCCGGGGTAATCAGGAACAGCATTGCCGGAAAAAACGTAATTGCCATGAATGTCCAGGCCGACCTTGCCGGGTTCATTCATCTCATCCATGTAGACCTGTATTTCTTCAGAGGCTGCCCACACTGGGCCACCAGCAAGGCCAAACAATATCAAAGCCGTGCAACGGGAAATGTTATGGCGAAATGTGTTTTTCCGCACGCACTTTGTTCCACTGGTTTGTATCATGGTTGTTGAAAAAATGAAGTCGAAATGAGAATCAATTCAAGAATAGGTAACGGCGTGCATGAGGTCGAAGGCAGCACCGGCACTTGCGGCATTCATGGTCGAAGCCTGGATCAACTTCATGTCTGAGTACCACGTTGTATCAACCCCGGTGCCGTTATGCTTACATTATTCTATCGCACTATTGTCTCAGCAACACCTTCTATAAACACGCGCCCAAGCTTCGTTTTTTGTCATCCACGTGTACAGTGTATTTGAGAGGGCGGTATATTGAAACAGGCATGAATTCACGCCAGAAACGCCGGTACAAAGCTTGCCGCCAATCAAGTACGGTCCAATTTGCATGAGGATATCTGATCAGGTAATATCTGTGGCTATTAATCGCTTACGTGAAGCGCTTACGTAAAGCAGTTACGTAAAGCGGTTTTTTTCGATAGTTCTCCCAAGGAGGCAATATGGCACGTGTTGTTGGCATAGGCGGAGTGTTTTTTAAGGCGAAGGATCCTGAAAAACTGCGCGAGTGGTATCGGGATCATCTTGGTTTCAACCTGGAAAAATGGGGTAGCGTGATATTTAAACCAAGTGGTACCAGTGACTCCACCAGCAATGAAAAAACTGTCTGGTCCTTATTTCCGGCCAACTCAGACTATTTTGCGCCGAGTACCCAGAATTTCATGATCAATTATCGGGTCGATGATTTACATGCTTTGCTGGCTCAATTGCGTTCAGATGGTTGCGCTGTGGATGCCAAGGTGGACGAATCAGAATATGGCAAATTTGGATGGGTGATGGACCCAGAGGGTAACCGGGTCGAACTGTGGGAACCTCCCACAAAGTAAAAAAAGCCTGCAACTGCAGGCTTTTTATTTTTTCACTTGCTGCGCTTTCTGCATTTTCTGCATTTTCTGCATTTTCTATTTGCAAAGCACAAAGCTGAATTCGCCATTCAATTCAACAATGAGTCGCCTATTTCAGAATTTTATCAATCTCTTGCTGAGATAAAACACCCGCATATTTCGGGATGCCATTTTTATCCAATTTGGCGACATGAATTGTCCAGGTCAGTTTATTGTCGGCAGCAAAGTTCAACTCCAGTGCCCAGCCGGTTTGTGATTCTTCGGTATTAAAACCGTTGAAGACAAAATTGCCCAGGCTGTAGAAGATTGGCTTGCCTTTGTACATGTCAATATTTTGTGTCACATGCGGGTGGCCACCAACCACTGCATCTGCACCCGCATCGATCATGATGCGCGCCAGTTCTTCCTGATGTCTGGAGGCATGCGGTTCATGTTCCCAGCCCCAGTGTGGGTAGGTAATCACAATGTCGGCACCCAGCTTTTCTCTGGCATTGTGGATATCAACTGCGACCTGATCAGCATCGGCCCAGGCGACACCGGGTCTGTCTTCGAGAGCTTCGAAGCTGCGCGGGAAGAAATTGTCATAGCCCAGGATGGCAATTTTGTGGCCATTTTTTTCTACCAGATAAGGCGCATGGGCAGAACGTAGATCGCGGCCACCGCCGAAGTAAGGTATTTTTTCTTTTTCCAACAAACCCAGCATCGTCACAAAGGTGTCAGGGCCGTAATCGCCGGTATGATTGTTCGCCACGGACACGCCTGAAAAATGTGCCTTGACGGTTTTTAATACACGGGGATGCGCTAAAAACGTAAATGGCTTGTCTTCTTTTTTCCCACTTGTCCCGACTACACATTCCAAATTTCCAAAAGTCAGATCGGCCTGCTTGAATTGCTGTTGAAAGGCGGCAAAAGGGTCTTTCCCTTGCTGTATCACTTTGCCAGGCAATTCATCGAGCATTAAATCGCCGACAAATAGCATGTGTACATCCTGCTTTTGCGCATACACATTGCTGCACAGGCTTGCCATGCACAGCAAGCCCACAGAAAGATGTCTTAGTTTGGCCGGTTTGACTGATAAGTTTTTCATTGGGCGGTTCCTGTTGCGCACACCGCTTTGCAGCTAAAGCTGAGTTCACGTTCGTATTTATGGGAATACACGCGCTGCAAGCCAAAGCCATTTTTCTCTGTCTGGCAACTGGCCGCATCGATGCTGGTTTCACTGGCATGGACCAGCACATAGCGTTTCTTTGACTCGTGGTAGGTAAACGTTTTTAACTTGCTTTGTCCGGTTTTTAGATCTTGCAACACCTGGGCGCTGAAGCGGAAACCGCCATCCAGATCGTGGGTATCAAAAGCAAAAGGATCGCTGGTATTTTTTATTTTGAAGCTGTTTTCGGTACCGGATACTTTGACCTCACAAACGGCTTCCTGAGCAAAAGCAGACAAAGAGCAGAAAAAAAGTACTGCTCCTATGCCCGCTCCTATGCTTGTACTTGGCAGCGTTAATCTGGGGGAAGACTTTGACATGATTTCCTTTGTAAAAATGCGTCGGTGATGTACTTGTCGTCTGCGCGCAAGCAGCTAATATCGTGTGCAAGGAGTAGTGCGGTTTAACATCTTCCAAAAGCCATAGCGCCCCTATGTCCCGCTTAGGGTTGCCGATTATTTGGCACAACCATCCACAATACCAGAAAAATGCCCAATTTCCGTGTGATGACCTGGTCGTTTCAACAGTTGTGGCCACAATACAGGTACCAAAAACGGTGAGGTTCAGCTATCTTCCGGCACAATTTCACCCAACAATTCCACCGCCAGTTGCCCCCAGCTTTTGCCAATACCTTTCAAATGGGCACTGACAATTATCTTGTCGGACACGTAAGTGACAGATCCCATTAGGACTTACGCAAAATTGTCCCAACAAGGCGCAGCGACGAAGACAGTACTTTAGTACGGCTAGGAGCTGCAACGCAGTTGGGGCGGTTTTGCGTAAGTCCTATCTATTTCTATGAGCTCGTTTTTGCTGATATCTATAACGCCGTTCAATTCAAAAAACCGTGCTGTCTGGGTCAGTCAGAATACACTGGCAAAAGCGTCATGACCGCCACAAGGTATCCACTCATGCGACAGTAAAATGCCTTCATCAGGATGCAGCCCGGCATGGGCCAGCAATTCCAGTATCCACAGGTATTGTTCCTGACCCGGCTGTCTGTTGCGAAATGCCAGTACGGTATTTGCCATGCCTTGTTTAAGCAAGGCATTTTGCTGTTGCACATTCAATTGCCGCTGACGGGGTGATGGGTGTAATCCATAGCCGGTCTTGCTGGAGGTTGTCTGGTCTTTGCTCATACCTGGCGGCTCATTCTGCATGGCAATGCTTTCTCTCATTCTTTATCGCCGCGTTAAGCAAACCCAGTACATTGTCCGCTTGCTGGTCACCAAATTCAATTCGGCCTTTCAGCCCTGAGTCGTTAGTCTGTACTGCTGCTTTAAGCATATCGCATATATTGTTTTGCTCATTAATAATACCTGCCGGCAACAGCCTTGCGAGCCTTTTGGACTGCGTTTATAGTGCTGCCTTGCCAGCATAGGTTTAGCGCCAAAGAGCGTAAGACAATCATTCAGGGAAGCCATGTCCGCCGAACATCAAGTTAAAGTCTATCAAGACGATATCACACCTTTTTTGCGGCGTTTGCCTGCATTTTTTTTGCTCCCTTTCAAGCCCGCCCCACTGATCATGATTGCCGGGTTGTCTGCCCTCAGCATCGTGACTGTATTTGCCATGGGTCTGTTCCGTGGCTTGTTGATGCTGTTCTTTTTGCGTTACGCCTATGCAGTGATGGAAATGGCAGCCATGGGCAAATTGGAACCCAGGTGGGATGACATCACGGTATTTGGTAACAAGGACAGGCGTCCCTACAAGCAAAACCTGGTGTTTATCTTGTACTTTGTGTTGATGGTGGTTGTCGCCAATTTTGCGATACGGCCAGATGTGCCAAAGGTGTCGCCAACCATGTCGGCAGCGGCAACCTCATTGCCAGCCCAGGCGGGTAATGACATCTATGCGGGCCAGCAGCGCACGGCACAGGATGACGATGATGACGACGCCGACACCCCAAAGACACGCGGTCAATATGACATGGCTGGTTCCAAGGGCGGCGACATGGAGGATGCTACCTCACGCAAAATTGCCATGCAGGAACAGGCTCTCACTGATGACAACAGCGTTGCAGATGAACCACAAAGCAATACCCCTGGCAACAAATGGGATCGTTTTTTGAAACCAAACGTGCATTTTGCCAAATGGTTTTACCTGGTCGCATTGCTGTTTGCGATACCGATACCGGCAGCGGTAATGGTGCTGGCGATTGAAGACAATGCCTGGCGTGCACTGAACCCGTTCACGTCCCTGTTATTCATTCGTGCCATGGGTACCTCGTACTTTATTGTCTGGGCGATATTTGGGCTGGTGCTGCTGGCGATTGAGGGCGTGCGCCATGTGATACCGGCGACCCTATCCCCCTTTGTCAGTGTACCGTTGATCACGTTTATCAATTTCTACCTGATCCTGGCGACTTACTCGATGATGGGTTATGTGCTGTACCAATACCACCAGCAATTGGGGATGCCGGTTGAGGTGGATTTTGATGCGCAGCGTGCACAAGAAGATACAAACACGGTCCCGCTCTCATCTGATCCGTTCATACAGCGTATTGATGGATTGTTGCAAAGAGGCGAAGTGGATGCCGCCATCCGCATGCTGGAAGATGAAATGCGCTATGACCGCGATAACCTGACCATGAATGAAAAGCTGTACAAGCTTTTGCAACGTAAGGAGGATGAAAAACGCGTCATGGACCAGGGGCAGCGTTATATGCTGGCGCTGAGCAAGGCTGGCTACCATGAAAAAGCCCTGCATTTGCTGGCAGAGTTAAAGAAGCGTGACCCGGCCTTTGAAATGCAGGCCGACCATGTATTGCAAATGGCAGTCACCGCCTATGCGGCACGTGATTTCAAAGGGGCCATGAAAATGATTCAGGGCTTTGACAAAAAACATCCCAAGCATGCAGATATACCCGCCATTTATATGCTGGCAGCGCGCCTGTCTGGCGACCATTTCCGCAAACATGTACAGGCCATCAGCATCCTGAGAGTGATCTTGCAGCGTTATCCGGATGCAGCCGTTAGCGCAGAGGCAGCCAGCTATCTGGAGACCGTGCAACAGGCGATGACGGCGATGCAGGCTGCCGAATCATCTACGTCATCTGCGCCAATGGTATCCTGATCAGTTGCGGGCAGTTGCTATCGGCTGTTTCAGACAATAAAAACAGAGGCCAGCAATGACCTCTGTTTTTGTTTGTGAGCCTGTAGTTCAAAGCTCAAGCCAGCAAGGCTGAAATAAAATCCTTCTTGTCGCTCTTTGCAGGTTCCTTGAATTGCAGTGCCGATTCAACATGGTGCAAATGATGCACCATCAGTTCCACGGCTTTTTCTACATCGCCGGCTTTGGCGGCGCGGATAAATTCTACATGTTCATCGGATGAGCAACTGGCGTCGCGGCTGGATTGGTACAGCATGGTGATGAGTGAACTGCGGCCTGCCAGCTTCACCAGGATATCGGTCAGCACCTGGTTGCCGACGGTATTTGCCAGCAGTATATGAAAATCACTGAGCAGGGTTGAACGTTCTTGCACGTTATTGTCGATGATGGCCTGGCGTTCCTGGATCAGGTGTTGTTCTATGCTAGCGTAATCTTCGGCGGTGGCCTTGGCGATAAATTCACGCACGAGTGCGGTTTCCAGTATGCGGCGAACCGAAAATATCTCGTGTGCTTCTTGCTCGCTGGGTTTGCTGACGAAGGCACCTTTTTCTGGCACCAGATCAATCAGCTTGTCTTTGGCCAGCATGACCAGGGCAGCACGAATCTTGGTGCGGCTGACGGAATACATGCGCGCCAGCGCCTCTTCCCTGAGCTTGGTGCCGGGTGGCAGCCTTTGCTCGGCAATGGCCATGGTGATATCGCTGGCAATGGCTTCAGAACTGTCTGCCTGGTCTGAGTGGATCGGAACGGTCATATTATTTACCTGTAAAACTGAACGTGCTGCAATAAGTGCTAGTGGATTGTACCCCCATAAGCAAAACGCCCATAGATTTCCATCCATGGGCGTTATTTTTATTCCACTTATGTTGACTTAGCTCAGTCAGTCAATGAAAACAACATCATGCTACGACCAGCTCTGCTTTACTGGCTGCCAGATCATAACTGGCAATCGCTGCTGTGTCGCCATTCAAGACTGCATGGGCGCGGGCTTTGTCGATGTCTTTTTCCCATGACGCCACCACCACGGTTGCAACACAGTTACCCATCAGGTTACCCAGTGCACGGGCAATGCCGATAAACCAGTCTACCGACAGCACCAGTACCAGACCCACCACCGGTATCGCCGGGATGGCAGACAGCGTAGCCGCCAGAATCACTATCGCCGAGCCTGGCACGCCATGTGCGCCTTTGGAAGTGACCAGGGCAATCGCCAATATCGCCAGCAAATCAGACATCGCCAATGGGGTATTGGTGGCCTGGGCAATAAATACCGCTGCCAGTGTCAGGTAAATCGAAAAGGCGTCCAGGTTGAAGGAATAGCCGGTGGGTATCACCAGACCCACAGTGGTGTCCTTGATGCCCATGTATTCGAGCTTTTTCATCACCTGTGGCAAGACAGCGTCAGAGGAAGCTGTTGCCAGCACCACCAGCAATTCTTCACGAAAGTATTTGATGAATTTGAAAATATTGAAACCTGTTGCTTTCAATATGCTGCCCAAGATAACAAATACAAAGATGATGACAGCGGCATAAAACAGGATCACCAAAAAGCCCAGTTGCTTTAATGAACCCACCCCATATTTGCCCACGGTGAAGGCAATTGCACCAAACACGCCCAGAGGGGCCAGTTTGATGATGAAGGACATGCACTTGAAAAACACTTCTGACAGGCTGGTGATCAGGTTGGCAATGGGGCGGGCTTTTTCACCCACCAATGACAGCGCACAGCCAAACAGCAGCGAAAACAGCAAGACCTGCAACACGTCGCCAGACGTGAATGCGCTGACCACTGTGGTCGGTATCAATTTCATCACAAATTCGGCAAAGCCTGCACTTTTGACCTTGTTGGCATTGTCAACATAGGTACCCAGGGTGCTGGCATCGAGCGAGGCAGGGACGATATTCATGCCCTCCCCCGGATGAAATGCAAAGGCCAGTATCAAGCCCAGCACCAGTGCAATCGTGGTCACTACTTCAAAGTACACCAGGGCTTTCAGGCCAACGCGCCCTACTTTCTTCAACTCGCCTGCACCATAAATGCCATGGACGACGACGCAAAAGACGATCATGGGGACAATCATCTTGATCAATTTGATAAAACCGTCGCCTATAGGTTTCAGGCTGACACCAAAGCTGGGGTACAAGACCCCAACCAGTATCCCTACTACCAGTGCGATAAGCACCTGGCCGAATAATGATTTATATACACGCTGCACGATTACCTCCTGATTGACTGGTTAGCACGACTGTGACGGTCTGACTACAACTCTTTGATAAATAACAGAAAAACGGGGTAGATCTCACCGCCAAGCCAGCTTGTCAGGAAGCGATCTGAAACTCAATATACTGCATCCAATTTTTGTATGCAATAAATGAATTCAATAGTAGAATCCAAAAAACTGGCCAAAATGGTGCTTCTCAAACCAGACAAGCAGCATCCGCCAGGTTGAAAAAACAGCAGGCCGCCATGAAACCACTATGAAGACCATACTGAAGGTCGTATTAATGGCCCAACGCAGGCAGGAGACCAAGATGTCGAGCAAGATGCATTCCTACGCGAGTTGTGGCTCGCAAATCATGAACAGGGCTGACGTATTGGCGCAACATACCGAAACACCAGGCATGTTGACCCGCACTTACCTGACCCCGGCACACCACAGTGCTGCCGCCCAGTTGGCCGAATGGATGTGTGCTGCCGGCATGAGCGTACGGCGCGATGTGGCTGGCAATGTCATTGGTCGCTATGAAGGGCTGGAACCCAACGCCCCTGCCCTGCTGACTGGCTCGCATTTTGATACGGTACGCAATGCCGGTAAATATGATGGCAACCTGGGCATCCTGTTGCCGCTGGCCTGCGTAGGACAATGGCATGCCGAAGGCAGGCGTTTTCCGTTTGCGATTGAGGTCATCGGCTTTGCGGAAGAAGAAGGCGTGCGCTTCAAAGCCACCCTGCTTGGCAGCCGTGCCGTCGCAGCCACGTTCGACATGACGGTACTGGATAATCTGGATGACAACGGTCTGAGCATGCGCGAGGTGATGACGGCTTCCGGCTTTCACCCTGCCGGATTGGTCAAGGCTGCGTATGACCCGGCACAGGTACTGGCCTTTGTCGAAGTTCATATAGAGCAAGGCCCGGTCTTGTTGAATGAAAACCTGGCGCTGGGTGTGGTCACCGCCATTTCAGGTGCCACCCGCTATATGGTGGAAGTGGAAGGTCTGGCGGGCCATGCTGGTACCGCCCCCATGGGCATGCGCCGCGATGCCGCCATGGCAGCGGCTGAAGTTGGCCTGTATATAGAACAGCGTTGCCAGGACATCCCAGGTCTGGTCGGTACGGTGGGCCAGTTTAATGTACCGAATGGTGCCACGAATGTGGTACCGGGCAAGGCGGTATTTTCAATCGACATCCGTGCGGAACAGGATGCCATACGTGAACAGGCTGTGGCCGATGTGCTGGCACAAATCGATCGCATAGCGGCACGTCGCAAGGTGCAGTTCAATCTGCGCAAGACCCATGAAGCCCCCAGCGTACCTTGCGCACCATGGCTGCAACAGCAGCTTGCACAGTCAATTGTCCATTCCGACCAGCGCTTGCGCTACCTGCCTTCCGGTGCCGGGCATGATGCCATGGCGATGGCCGCACTCTGTCATGTTGCCATGCTGTTTGTACGCTGCGGCAATGGCGGCATCAGCCACCATCCGGATGAAATCATGACGGCAGAAGACGCCGCACTGGCCGCGCAAGCTTTTGCCCATTTTGTAGAACACTTTACATCGAGGCGTGACAAATGACACGCACATGCACACGCCCAGCCACACACAATCACACTTACCAAGAAAGCTCTCCACCATGAACCATTACCAAGAACTCGATGCCTGGATCGACAGCCACTTTGATGAACAGGTCAAGTTCCTGCAAGAACTGGTACGCGTACCCACCGATACCCCACCCGGCAACAATGCACCACATGCAGACCGCACTGCCGATCTGTTGCAGGACATGGGTATCAACGCAGAAAAACATGCGGTACCCGACAGCGAGGTCAAAGCCGCTGGCCTGCAAAGCATCACTAACCTGCTGGTGCGCCGCGTCTACGGTCCCGGCAAGACCATCTTGCTGAATGCACATGGTGATGTAGTGCCACCCGGCGAAGGCTGGACCAAAGCCCCGTATGGCGGTGAAATAGAAAACGGCAATATCTATGGCCGCGCCACTGCTGTCAGCAAATCTGATTTTTCTACCTACACCTTTGCCCTGCGTGCACTGGAAGCCGTTGCCAAGCCCAAGGCTGGTACGCTGGAACTGTTATTTACCTATGACGAAGAATTCGGTGGTGAAGTCGGCCCCGGCTGGATGTTGAAGCACAAGCTGGTCAAGCCTGACCTGATGATTGCCGCTGGTTTTTCGTATCAGGTCATCACTGCCCACAATGGTTGCCTGCAGATGGAAGTGACCGTACACGGCAAGATGGCGCATGCGGCAATCCCCGATTCTGGTGTCGATGCCCTGCAGGCTGCTGTCAAGATGTTGAATGCCCTGTATGCACAAAACACGCTGTACAAGCAAATCACCTCCAAGGTGGAAGGCATTACCCACCCTTACCTGAATGTGGGCACCATAGAAGGTGGCACCAATACCAATGTCATCCCTGGTCGCGTCACTTTCAAACTGGATCGCCGCATGATCCCGGAAGAAAACCCGGCAGAAGTGGAAGCCACCCTGCGTCAACTGATCACCGACACTGCCGCCAGCCTGCCCGGCATCAGTGTCGATATCAAACGCCTGCTGCTGGCCAATTCCATGCGCCCTCTGCCCGGCAATACACCGCTGGTGGATGCGATACAAAAGCATGGCGAAACAGTATTTGGTGAAGCGATTCCGGCGATGGGCACGCCTTTGTATACCGATGTGCGCTTATTCTCGGAAGTGGGTATTCCTGGTGTCATCTATGGTGCGGGGCCGCGTACGGTGCTGGAGTCACATGCCAAGCGGGCTGATGAACGATTGAACCTGGAGGATTTGCGGAAAGCGACCAAGGTGGTAGCGCGTGCGCTACAAGATCTGCTGCAATAAAAAACATAGCCATACATGGAATTTATCAGATTCATCCACTAACATGGAACTGCAGTCAAAGCAGTTTTTATCGTGAGCCTATTTTGAAAGATCACTATGAATAAAAAAACACTTTTTCAATTCTGCACACTGGCCATGCTGGCCGTTACTGCAAGTAGCCAGGTTCAGGCAGACGACAAGATTATCCTTAACTACAATGTGCGCCCGCCGTATATTGTTGAAGAGCCAGACGGTTCTGCATCCGGATTGACCGCAAGCCCCGCAGCCAATGCATTCAAAAGCGCTGGTGTCGCCTTTACCTGGTCAAAAGTTGCGCCCAACCGCCAACTGGCCATGGTGCAAGAAAACACGCAAAAAACCTGTGCCATAGGCTGGTATAAAACAGAAGAACGCGAAGGCTTTGCCAAGTTCAGCAAAGCTCTGTACCGCGACAAACCCACCGTCATGATCGTCAGCAGCGGCTTCAAGATCAAGGACAATGCCAAGCTGGAAGAAGTCTTGACCATGCCCGGCATCAAGGTGCTGGTCAAGGAGAAATTTTCTTATGGTCACCATATCGACGCCGCAATGGCCAAGCTCAAACCCCAAACCGTGGTATCCAACGGCACCAACACGCAGATGCTGCAACTGATCGCCACCAAATCTGCCGACCTGATGTTCGCCGCACCTGAGGAAGCCAATTACCTGATTGAACAATCGAATGTGGCCAAGGACAAGTTCAGCCAGTTCAAGGCGAGTGATATGCCGGATGGAGGAGAACGCTATCTGATCTGCAGCAAGAATGTGCCGGATGATGTGATGGCGAAATTGAATAAGGGGATCAGTTTTAAATAAACATTTCCTGAACATTCACGACACTCCGGCGCAGGCCGGAGTCTATCATGATGGCGCTTCAAAGACATTCGTGGTACGCCGTTTGCTTGATTCGATGTGACACGACGATCACGTTTTCTAATACATTCATTTGGTGAATTACGATTGCAGGTCGGGGGTAGCCCGACAGCTACTCACTTTTCTTTTCTTGCAAAGAAAAGTAAGCAAAAGAATGCGCCCGCGGCGTCGCTGCCCCTTCGGGGTTCCCGTTTGTGCGGTACAAAAAATGGGAAGGTCCGAAACTCGCTTCCCTTGCAGGGCGCACAATCGCTTGCAAGCGATTGCCGTTACGCAGGCGTGGTGCATGCACCACGAAACCCCTGCTACACCTCAAACATCGGCCCTTCTTTTTCCATTTTCTGTACCGCACAAACGGCATCGCCACAGCGGAACTGCAAAAGTCAAAAACAGCAGCAAATTCAAAACCAACGACAACCCCAAAACCAGCGCTGATTGACGGCATTCAGTAAATTTTTTTGTTTACGCAGGAATACCCCAGCAAAGCTATCGCTTTAGGGAACATCACTGTCTGAAACCCCGACTACACCATCAGCGACGAAGACAATACTTTAGTACAAGGTTTTGTTAAATGCTGGAGCTACAACGCAGCTGGGGCGGTTTTGTGTAAATCCTATTCACACCGTTTTCAGCCGCTGTTGCATACCCTGCGACAACCACACTTCGCCTCTGGCATCAACCACCATGGCGTCTACTGCAGGCATTTTTGCCAGCCAGGTTTGCCCTTGCCCAAGACCGGCAACCATGATGGCAGCGCCCAGGCCATTTACATTGCTCAGGTTGCGGCTGACCAGCGCCAATCCATGCGGGCCGTGGCTGGGGTAACCAGTTTTAGGGTCGAGAATATGGTGGTATTTGTGGCCGTCACGGACAAAGCAACGTTCGTAATCGCCAGAGGCGGCGACCACACCGTCATTCAAGGTGACTACGCCGAGCAGACGGTCCGATACCATGGGGTCACGCAAACCGATGCGCCAGGGTGCCCCATTCAAACTGCCATGCACCATCACGTCACCACCACCATTGAGCATGACATTTTCTATCCCTTTATGACGTGCGGCTTCCAGCCCGGCGCGTAATATCGGCAGTTTGGCGATACCACCCAGGTCGAGACGCATGCCGCGCCTGCGCAAAAATGCCGTACTCTGTTTGTCATCAAGCAGCAAGTCATGATGATTCACAAGTGGCAGTTGTGCCGCCACCTGCCACTTGGCTGGCAAGACCGGGTGGGTGGGATCAAAGTCCCAGTCCTTCAGGCTGCCTACGGTGATATCAAATGCGCCGCCGCTGTTGATGGCGACTTTCTTTGCATCCTGCAACACCTCCATCATTTGTGCCGGCACTGCCACTGGCCGGATACCAGCAAACAATCTGACGGCGTTCACCGCACTGGTGTTCACATAGCGGCTCATCATTTGTTCCAGCCGCGCCATCTCGGCAAAGGCGGCATCCGCCGCTGCCTGTCTGGTTTGTGCATTTGCACCTTGCAGTGTCAAATCCACTCTGGTGCCCATGAGCTTGCGTGACACTTGCAAAACATCTTGCCGGGCAGCCTGGGCCGATACAGGCGCAATCACCAGTATCGAAGCCAGGGCGGGGATTGCTTTCAATAGTTGGCGACGCTGCATGCTTCTTCCTGCCTGATGAAATGAGCTGATTTAGCGCGACTGATTGGCCATGAAGTCTACCCCTGCCTTGACCTCATCATCCGTCAATTTGGCGTTGCCACCGCGCGATGGCATCTGGCCTTTGGCACCAGTAAAACCTTCCAGCGCATGTTTGTACAAGACATCCATACCCTGGGCAATGCGCGGTCCCCAATCAGCCTTGTCGCCTGGTTTGGGCGCACCTGCTACTGAAGCGGCATGGCACATATAGCAGGTCTTGCCATAAGTCGATTTACCGAGCGGGTTTTCTGCCGGTGCTGCTGGTGCTGATGCTGCAGCCACTACAACAGGTGTCGATGCCGCATCTGGCTGTGGTGCAGTTGCTTCCTTGTTGCCACAGGCAGCCAGTGCGCTCAGCGCCAAAGCCCCTGCTGTGGCGAGTAAGAAATGCTTGATCTTCATGAATATCTTTCGTGTGATGTTAGTCGTCATGCTGCCAACGTGCACGAATAATAGTCGTGATAGCGCGACAAAAAAATACGTCGGAAGACCTAGGCCACACATAGTTTGCGATAACGCAAAGGGCTTTTCATTAAGGGGCAGCGCTTGGGAATCCTTGACGACGGTCAAGGAAGTAATTGAACCATGCGAACAAGATACGTGCCGTTGTCGAGTTCATTTAGCCCACGCCATCACCTGGCCGTGTCGCATGCGAAAGCAGATATGGCAGCAAGAAGAAAAAGTACCAACCCAAAAAACGCGTAAGCGAATACGCACTTTGCGCAAGCAAATACACCATCAAATACTACCATTGAGGACTGCAAAATGAGTGATGAGAAAACGAAAGGCACGGACGGGAAACTGACCTTTGGTCGCAGGAAATTTCTCAATACGGCTGCCATAGCAAGTATAGGCGGCCTGGTTGCCTGTTCAGAAAAACCCCATTCTGCATCGGCTTCGACAACCAGTGCTGCATCGTCTGGCAGCAATGATCATGCTGCTGGTGCTGCTAATGCCACCCACCTCAAACCCGGCGAACTCGATACCTATTATGGTTTGTGGAGCGGCGGTCACAATGGTGACATGCGCGTGCTGGGCATGCCGTCTGGCCGCGAAATTTTAAGAATCCCCTGCTTTGTACCCGATGCGCTGGTGGGCTGGGGCATTACCAATGAATCCAAGAAAGTCATGGGCACACGCCCGGATGGACGCCTGCGCTATAACGTAGGCGACACCCATCACGTTCACGCGTCCTACAAAGACGGTAACTATGATGGACGCTATGCCTGGATCAACGACAAGATCAACGCCAGGCTGGCGCGCATACGTCTGGATTATTTTATCTGCGACAAAATTACTGATCTGCCAAACGTGCAGGGCTTCCATGGCATCTTCCCGGACAAGCGTGATCCTGTCGATGAAAAAATTGATTACACCACCCGTGTCTTTTGCGGTGGCGAATTCGCCATTCCCTTGCCCAACGCAGGCATAGAAGACGGCAGCAAGTACCGTTCACTGTTCTCTTGTGTTGATGCAGAAAGCATGGAAGTCCGCTGGCAGGTGCTGATCGACGGCAATTGCGACCTGGTTGCCACCTCTTACGACGGCAAACTGGCAGCGACCAATCAGTACAACACTGAAATGGGTGTGCATTATGAAGACATGATGTCGGCAGAAAGAGATGCCTGCCTGTTCTTCAACGTCGGTCGCGTCGAAGCCGCAATCAAGGCGGGAAAATTCAAGACGATAGGTGATTCCAAAGTGCCAGTGGTGGATGGGACACGCGATGCCAACAAGGACCAGAAAACTGCGTTGACAGCCTATGTCTCCGTACCAAAAAACCCGCACGGTGTCAACGCCAGCCCGGACGGCAAGTATTTTATTTGTGCCGGTAAATTATCCCCTACCACCACGGTCATCGAACTCAATAAGGTGCTGGACTGGTTTGATGGCAAGATGGAGAAGATTGACGATTGTATCGTTGCTGAAGTTGAATTGGGTCTGGGCCCTTTGCATACTGCCTTTGATGGCCGTGGCAATGCCTTCACCACCTTGTTCCTTGACAGCCAGATCGTCAAATGGAATGTTGACGCCGCCATCAAGTTCCACAAGGGTGACAAGACTGCCAAATATGTCGTGGACCGTCTGGACGTGCAATACCAGCCTGGTCATTTGAATGCCTCGCAATCAGAAACCAAGGCGGCAGATGGTAAATACCTGGCCGTTGGTTGCAAATTCTCGAAAGACCGCTTCTTGCCGGTTGGACCGCTGCATCCAGAGAATGAACAATTCATTGATATCTCTGGCGAGAAAATGGTTTTGCTGGCGGATCACCCGGTACGTGGCGAACCGCATGACTTTATCATCTTCAAACGTGAATTGCTGAAACCCAAGCAAGTCTATGCGCTTGACGATTTCCCGCTGGCGACCAAGGACCCTAAGGATTCAGGCGTGGTCCGCAACGGTAAAAAAGTCACGGTCAGGTTGACCTCGCAAGCACCGGCTTTCAGCTTGCGTGAATTCAAGCTCAAGAAGGGTGATGAAGTAACTTTGATCTTGACCAATCTCGACAAAATCGAAGACTTGACCCACGGTATCGCGATTCCTAAATATAACATCCAGTTTGTCGTCAACCCGCTGGAAACAGCCTCTGTCAGTTTCACGGCGGACCTGCCCGGTGTGTTCTGGATGTATTGCACCAATTTCTGCCATGCACTGCATCTGGAAATGCGCAGCCGCATGATCGTAGAAGCCTGACCCGGTAGTTGTTGTAGTTCAGGTGTTGCCCAGCGCGTGCTGGGCAACACTTTTTTTCGAATACAAGACGAACACACAAGTCTTGCAGGGATATGAATGTTGTCACTTAAAAAAAATCTGGCCTTTGGTTTGCTGAAAGCCGTGCTGGCAATGTTGGGCTATCTGCTGCTCGCCAGCATGGGGACCGCGCATGCCAGTGTCAGTGCCAGCTCGGGTTCCAACACTTATGAAGCACCTCTGCCGCCAGAGTTAAAAACCGCCAGGGATATGTGTGCCCTGCTGGATTGCCGAGCCGTTTTTCCTGGTGCCACCAGCTTTTCGGAAAGAATGGGCCAGCCGCCCTATGTCGAGGCATATGGCGATGCTGTTGCGGGTAAGAAAACCTTGCTCGGCTATGTCATGTTGTCCACTGATATCACAGACATGCCAGCTTATTCCGGCAAACCAGTGGTCACGCTGATAGGCATGGATACCAAAGGTCGCTTTGTCGGCATCAAAGTCATTAAACATTCTGAACCTATCTTGTTGCTGGGCATACCGGAATCAGCCCTGATCAATTTCAACCACCAGTATCTGGGCAAATCCGTCGCCGACAAGATTGAGGTTGGCCAGTCCCGGCCAGAAGAAGGCGTGCTTGGCGTAGATGCAATCTCTGGTGCGACCGTCACGGTGATGGTGCAAAACCAGGTCTTGACTACCTCGGCCAGTACCATCGCGCGGCAGGTCGGCATACTGGCACCAGTCAAGCGGGTAGCCGCCAATTTTGCGGTCACGGGCAAAAACTATGACTGGAAAGAACTGGTCAAACAGGGCGGTGTGCAACACCTGCTGGTCAGCACCGAACAACTGGGGTTGGAAAAATCCAGCGAACCATTCATCGAACTCTGGTTTGGGGATCTGAATCATCCGGATATCGGCAAGAGCCTCATCGGTGAAAGCGTCTGGAATAACCTGCGTTCGCAATTACAAGAGGATGAGTATGCCATCTTCATTATCCGCACCGCAGGCAAGGAATCATTCAAGGGTTCCGGCTTTGTCCGTGGTGGCATGTATGACCGGGTGCAGGTCAAGCAGGGTGCAGATTCTTTCACTTTCCGCGACCTCGATTACCGTAACCTGTACGGCATCACCGCTGCCGGTGCACCGTCCTATAACGAATCTGCCATCTTTATCATCCGTTCGAAATCCTTTTCTGCAGCTTACCCATGGAAGCTGTCTTTCCTTGGCAACCGGGTAGACCGTGCCACTGGCACGCGCAGCTTTACCACCTTTGACGCCAAATACTGGCTGCCCGATGCCATGCTGGTGACAGGCAGGCCAGAGGTGGAAGATGGCGACGTCACCTGGAAACGTATCTGGAAAAACAAGCGTGTGGAAATCGCCCTGTTCGCCCTGCTGCTGATAGCCGTCACCGTGGTCTATGCCCTGCGTAAGCAATTGACCCGCCGTGCTACTCACAAAAACAAATGGCCGGTGAATATCTTCAAATACAGTGCCTGGGCGCTCAGTATTTCTTTCCTTGGTTTTGGCCTGATGGCGCAGCCCTCGGTCACCCAGGTACTGACCTGGTTCCATTCCCTGTTGTTCCAGTGGACCTGGTCTTTGTTCCTGACTGACCCGTTTATTTTCCTGTTCTGGATTTTTATCATCGTCACGGTTTTCCTGTTTGGCCGTGGTTTGTTTTGTGGCTGGATGTGCCCGTTCGGCTCATTGTCCGAGGCTATCTACAAATTCGGCAGCATGACAGGTCTGAGGCGTCTGCAAGGACATCTGCCCCGCAAGATGCATGACAAGCTGAAGTGGCTCAAGTATGTGATCTTCTTTGGCTTGCTAACGGTATCGATGTTTTCCATGGGCCTGGCAGAAAAACTGGCTGAAATTGAACCCTTCAAGACCACCTTCCTGGTTGGTATTACCCATCGCGCCTGGCCATATGGCTTGTTCGTCTGCACCTTGCTGGGAATCTCGCTATTCATAGAGCGGCCCTATTGCAAATACATCTGCCCGCTGGGTGCTGCGCTGGCCGTGCCGAGCACCTTCCGCTGGTCAGGCTTGCGGCGCAAACAGGACTGCAATAGCTGCAAGGCTTGTGCGGTGGGCTGCGGCTCGCTGGCGATTGATGCCGATGGCCGCATAGACCATCGCGAATGCCTGCATTGCCTTGACTGCATGGTCTTGTACACCGATCCCAAAGCTTGCCCACCTTTGGCGAAAGAAAGAAAACGGCGCGAGCGTGAAAACCTGCCGATTCAGTCCATAGGCCGCGATGGTTATTTCATCCCTATCTATCCGGTAGCCAGCAAAGTCAAACAGATACCTGACCCGCGCATGCCGACTGATCCTGTCACACCGCCATACAATGCAAGTACCAGCATGGGATGGATTGTTTCGGAAATCATTGACCATCTGTGGCCATGGAGTGCCGAGGGCTGGGCCAAACAACGCATGCTGCAAATCAGCGGTATCGTGCTGGCACTGGCTGCCAGCCTGGCGTGGGTACTGACAGCATTTGGCAATCTGTCGCCTGGTGCCATTATTGCCTGGTGGTTTGGCTGGAGCGTGTATGAAGTATTGATACGTCTGTCGGGTCGCCGCTATGTCAAGGATGGCCCATGGTGGAAGAAGAATTACCGCTATGCCAGTGTGATGGATATGTTGTGCTATGTGTCTTTCAAAAACCTGCTGATTGGCGCGACCCTTTTCATCACGCTCAAGACTTTCGGGTTGCTCAGCGTATGAAGCCCCCGCTATCATTATTAGTGGGCTTGTCTCTGGCGACGCTGCTCACGCAGTTCACGCTGCAGGTACAAGCCGCTATTGTCGATGTGCGGGTCAACGAATCTATACAGGCAGCCATACAGCATGCGCGGCCCGGTGATGTGCTTGAGGTTGCCGCTGGTCGCTATGACGAAAATCTGCACATAGACAAGGCGCTGACTTTGCGGGGCAAGGCAGGCATGCCGCGTCCCACGATCAGTGGTGGCTTGCACGGCGATACCATCAGGATCACGGCAACCGATGTCACGCTGGAAAACCTCATCATCCGCGATTCTGGCGACAGCCTCAAGGACCAGAACGCGGGTGTGTATGTCTACCCTGGCTCGCATCGCACTGTCATCCGCCATTGTGATTTGACTTACAACCTGTTTGGCATGTGGATAGAAAAATCCCAGGATGTGTTGATAGAACATAACCTGATCACCGGCAAGCGCGAATACAATTCGTCGCAGCGTGGGAATGGCATACAACTGTATAACACCACAGGGGCCAGGATATTGGCCAACAACATCAGCTTTGTGCGTGATGCCCTGTATGTGGATGTCTCGCATCATGCAGTCTTCAAGGGCAACAGGCTGCACCACAGCCGTTATGGCACGCACTATATGAATTCCTACTACAACCTGTGGGAAGACAATGACAGTTATTACAACCGTGGCGGTTTGGCGCTGATGGAAACCCGTGACCAGATCGTGCGTAATAACCGCACCTGGGGTAATTCTGACCATGGCATCATGTTGCGCACGATACAGGATTCTGTCATCGAAAATAATATCATCGCCGGTAATAATCGCGGCCTGTTTATCTACGATGTCGAATACGTCAAGATCAGCGGTAACCTGATCGTCGATAATCATGTAGGTGTGCACTTGTCGGCAGGTTCTACCCGCAATCAGGTCGAAGGCAATGACTTTATCGGCAACCATGAGCAAGTGCGTTATGTCGGGGCCAAGGATGAAATCTGGGGCAAGGAAAGCGGCAATTTCTGGAGCAGTTATATCGGTTGGGACAGAAATGGAGACGGCATAGGTGATATCCCGTTTGAAGCCAATGACATGGTTGACCGCATGAGCTGGAAGCACCCCGGCACCAATCTATTGATGGCCAGCCCTGCTGTACAGGCATTGCGCCTGGTGGCACAACAATTCCCTATCTTGCGCGTGCCGACGGTGGTCGACCCCAAGCCGCGTATGCAGGCACAACATCAGCAATGGAAAACCTGGAATGGCAAATACTTCCCCGGCAAATAATCGCTCATCTGCTCCCGTGCCTGCCTCTGCGCCCGCCATTCAGATCAGGCAGGTCAGCAAGCATTATGGGCAATTGCAGGCAATCAACCAGGTCAGCCTGGAGATACGTCCAGGCGAAATCTTTGGGCTGATAGGCCCGAATGGCGCTGGCAAGAGCACTTTGTTCAAGATGATGCTGGGTTTGATCAAACCCAGCAGTGGTGACATCTTGATCAACGATACGGCGGTCAGCGGCAGGCAGTTTCGTGAAATTCGCCGCCAGATCGGTTACCTGCCCGAAAACATCGTCTTGTACGACAATTTGACCGGGTTGGAAACCGTGGAATTCTTTGCCCGCCTCAAAGGTATGGACAAACAGCATTGCCCCGGCTTGCTGGAACAAGTCGGCCTGGCTGCTGCCATGAACAAGCCCATGCGCGAATATTCCAAAGGCATGCGCCAGCGCCTTGGTTTTGCGCAAGCCCTGATAGGCAAACCCAGCGTACTGTTTCTGGACGAACCCACCAATGGCCTGGACCCGGTGGCGATACGGCATTTCTATAGCGTCTTGCACGATCTGAAAGAGCAAGGCGTCACCATTATTATCACTTCACACATTTTGGCTGAATTGCAGGAAAGGGTAGACCGGCTGGCCATTTTGTTCAGTGGTCAGGTACAGGCACTGGGCAGTATCGCAGAGTTGCGCGAACAAATGCACATGCCCTTGCGAATAGAGTTGGAATATGACGTAGCCAACCATGCGGCAGATACTGCCATGGCGACTGTCCGGCAAACACTGGACAGCATACCTGGTGTCAGCTACCAGCCCCATGTCCGTGGCCTCGCTGTGAATTGCAGCCAAGCCGCCAAGATGCAGGTACTGGCGACTGCCATGCTTGCTGGCCCGCATTTGCGCAATATAGACATCAGGAATTCTTCACTGGAAGACCTGTTTTTTGGCTTGACCGATTGAGGCGCAATATGGAATGGACACAGATATTCACCCTCGCCGCAAAAGAATTCCACGACCGCATACGCAATAAATGGGTGTTGGCGATTGCGCTGGTATTCACTGCTTTTTCACTGATCATCACTTATTTCGGCGCGGCCCAGCAGGGACAGATCGGTATCAAATCCATAGAAGTGACCATCACCAGCCTGGTCAGCCTGGTGATCTATCTGATCCCCTTGATCGCCTTATTGCTCGGTTTTGATGCCATCGTTGGTGAGCGGGAACGTGGCTCGCTTGACCTGTTGCTGACGCAGCCCATCACCCGCCTTGAGCTATTGATGGGTAAATACCTGGGTCTGGCGGCGGCGCTGGGTTTGTCCACCATCATTGGCTTTTCACTGGTCGCGGTGCTGGTATTCCAGCGCTATCAATGGAATGGGCTGTTCCAGTATCTAAGCTTCGTTTTCAGTTCCATCTTGCTGGGCCTGGTTTTTCTCAGCATGGCCATGCTGGTGTCGGTGCTGGCCCGTGAACGCACGCGCGCTTCCGGCATGGCAATTGCCCTGTGGTTTTTCTTTGTGCTGGTGTTTGACCTGGTGTTGCTTGGTGCCCTGGTTGGCATGGCCGACAAATACAATGGCGACCTGTTTGTGTACCTGTTATTGCTGAACCCGGCTGACGTGTTCCGCATTATGAATATTTTTTCCCTGGATGACGTACGTTCCATGTATGGACTCGTCAGCATCATTCCTGCCGCCCTGGCCAAGCCATGGGTCATGCATGCCGTCATGGCAGGCTGGATCATCACACCACTCGCCTTAGCCCGCTGGAGATTTACATCATGAAAAACCACCCCTCTGGAGTTACCAGATTGCCTGCCATATGCATGCTCTTGTTACTGACAGCCTGCAGCCCCGCTGCCAGCGACAAGGCTACCAATGCACAAGACCCCAGCAAGCAAACTGCCTGCAGCCTGGACGGCATGTTGCTGACAGAATACCCCGGCCCCAAGGCACAGATACTGTATGAAAGCAATGATCAGCCCGACTTCTTTTGCGACACCATAGAATTATTCCATACCGTGCTCTTGCCTGAACAAGTCAGGCGCATACGTGCCGTGTTTGTGCAAGACATGGGCAAAGCCAACTGGGACAAGCCGGAAAACAACTGGTTCGACGCCAGGACAGGCTATTTCGTGTTGGGCAGCAAACGAGCAGGATCAATGGGGCCGACCATCGCCAGCTTTGCTGCTGAGGCAGATGCACAAGCCTTCATCAAGCAATGGGGTGGGCGCATACTCAAATATGCAGACATTACAGCCGACATGGTTGACCTGAGCGGCGGGGCTTTGCACGATAGTAGGATGTGAGTAAATCTGCGGGAAATATAACCCGCGCTTTACCTATGGATAAGAAAATGCTTTTTTCTATCCTGCACATTGCCCACGCTGTCCTGCGCTGCACCTTGATGGAAAAGGAACTGGTACCCCGATCAAAACTCTTCCCAATCATCCTTCCCCGAAGCCGATGGATTTTCCTTCGCTGGTGCAGAAGTGGCCCGCTTCACCGCTGCCGGTTTTTTGGCAGCCGGTAAAGCACGAACATTTTTGTTCACCCCGGCGGATGCAGGGGCCGCAGTGCTTTTACGCACAGGCGTGGCAGCAACTGTTTGGTGTTCACTCAGCTTGAAGGTGCTGACCAGTTGCACCAGATTTGCTGCCTGGTCTTGCAATGACTCGGCTGCAGCGGCGGCCTCTTCTACCAGTGCTGCATTTTTTTGCGTCACAGAGTCCATATCGGCCACGGCACGGTTGATTTGTTCTATACCAGCTTCCTGCTCATGACCGGCTGCGGTCAGCTCACCCATGATGTCGGTGACGTGACTGATGCTAGATACGACTTCGTTCATGGTAATACCGGCCTGGTCAACCAGGCGGCTGCCGGTTGCGACTTTTTCTACCGAATCGCTGATGAGGTCCTTGATTTCCTTGGCAGCACTGGCAGAACGTTGGGCAAGATTACGTACCTCGGACGCGACCACGGCAAAACCGCGGCCCTGTTCGCCAGCACGGGCAGCTTCGACAGCAGCATTCAGCGCCAGGATATTGGTTTGAAAAGCGATGCCATCGATCACACTGATGATGTCCACGATCTTTTTCGACGATTCATTGATCATACCCATGGTGTCTACCACTTGCGACACAACATGCCCGCCTTTGCTGGCAACACCTGCCGCTGATACTGCCAGTTGATTTGCCTGCCGGGCATTGTCACCATTATGTTTGACGGTAGAGGTCAATTCTTCCATGGACGAAGCCGTTTCTTCCAGAGAACTGGCCTGTTCCTCAGTGCGGGATGAAAGATCAAGGTTACCAGTCGCAATTTCAGATGATGCACCGGCAATGGTATTTGCCCCGGTCCTGACCTGTGCAACGATATTGGCAAGACCTTCCTGCATGCTTTGCATGGCTTGCAAGACACGCCCAATTTCATTGTTTGAATCAACTTCGATTTTCTGACTCAAATCACCATTTGCCAATCTTTCTGCCGCATGTCGGGCAATCAATAAAGGCTGGGTAATTGCACGGACTATGGCATAAGCGCTGATCACCGTTAACACAATCGCCAGGGCAGTAACAATCGCCATGGTCAGCCTCGCCGTATAGAAGGAATTGTCTGACTGTTTTGCAGACTCTATCGCACCGCTATGATTAAGCTCTATCAGTTTAGCCAGTGTGTCACTTGCACTGTCGAACAGTTTTTTTGATTCTCCTTCCAGTATGGCCTTGGCCTGGTCGTTTTCATTTTTTCTTGAATGATCCAGCACCTGCTCATGAATCTTCATATACTTGCCCCAGTCAAGCATAAAACTGGCATAGAGCTTATTTTCTTCTTCACTGCTGATGAGCTTGGAATAGCGTTGCAAGTCTTTATCCAGCGTAGCCAGTAATGTCACCATGTTTTTTTCCAGGCCAGCCATGGCAGCATCATCGGTATTGAGTACATGCTGGAATTCGATGATGCGAAAATTAGATGTCCGCGAATTGATCTGGTTGACCACTTCCACACTAGGTAACCAATTGCCTGTGATCTCACTGGTCGCATCTTTCATGACGACCATCTTGAGAAAGGCGGTACCTGCAACCACCACCAGTAAAGCAACAATTAAAGTGAAAGTGCCGATAAGGCGGGATGAGATGGAAAGATTCTTCATGAACAATCCTTTGGGCAGCATTATGCAGAGATAAGGGACTACCGAGTCGCATGCTGAAACAGCATGGATTGGACACATGGTAGGCGGTAAAACCTTTACCACATTGACTTGACACAAGATTTCACGCTTGCAAGCAACAAGGTGAGATGTTTACACCACATTGGATTTCCATGGGGCAACACAACCTGTCGCACATTATGCTGCACATCAGTTGTCATACAACCGTCACACCCATCCTCTATTATTCCCCCGCTGCAATTCTTTCTTCCTACACGCTTTTCCAAGGTTTTTTAAAACTTATTCCAACGGGTTTCATATCATGCAAAATTTATCAGGACTTACACAAAATTGTCCCAACAAGGCGCAGCGACGAAGACAGTACTTTAGTACGGCTAGGAGCTGCAACGCAGTTGGGGCGGTTTTGGGTAAGTCCAATTTATATGTATTTCGCCGCCTGCCGCTGGCGATCATGGTCAGCACCGCCTTGATGTTGGTAGCTTGTGGTGGTTCCAGCACTCCAGCTGCGGTGGATACACCACTGATCATTCCTTCCCCTCCGGCTGACCCTGGTGTGGTAGATACAGCCCCTGCCGCTGCCAATGTGCCTGCCTTTGTCGACAATGTGGCTACCAATCAGCGCGGTGATGCCCGTTACGCCACGCTGGACACTAATGCCGGTGTGCGTGTACTGGCAGGTTTTAAGGATATCTGGAAGCCTTTGACAGAAATCGTCGATGCGGGCCAGACAGCACCAGCGGTAGATAGCTTCCCGGCGGTCGTGGCATCCAAATGGACCGGCTTGCCGAATGACGGTACACCTGGCGGCACTATCCTGAACCAGGGTGTGCATGATGCGAATATTCAGTTTGTCATCGATACCACCAGCAAGCGCACGGCTGACCAGGAACTGGCCGCCTATCTGGATGACCGTCGTGGCAAGGGTTATAGCGTGACAGATGGCATGGGCCCGTTGACCAGCGCCTGGCGTCAGGCGGCACAGCAAACCACCACGATCACTGCTATTGCATCTGATTCCGGCACGGTTTTGTACAATGACACAGGCAACAATACTGGCGTGGGCAGTACCACCAATACCAGCTTTGGCAATGTGGTTGACCTGGTTAATCTGGTAGGCAACAACGGTTCTACCGAACCGGCCAAACGTTTTTACAAATACGCACGCCCTTATCGCTGGAACAGCAAGGTCATCGTTGCCCCTTCATTGATACCGGCAGAAAGCACCACGCCAGCAACCGATGGTGGCTTCACCAGCGGCCATGCAGCCGAAGCCACACGTGACGCACTGGCCATGGCCTATGTCATGCCAGAGCGTTACCAGGAAATTTTGGCACGTGGCCTGGAACTGGGTGAAAACCGTATCGTCGCTGGCATGCATTCACCACTGGATGTGATGAGCGGACGCGTGCTGGCACAAGCCGTAGCCGCCGCCAATTTGGTAGACCCGGCCAATGCCAGCAAAAAAGCCGCCGCAGTCACGCAGGCACACACAGCGCTGATGGCCCTGACCAATACCACCGCAGATGGTTTCAATGCCTATGCCCATTCTGGCACGACAGCCACGGACCGCTTTGCTGACTATGCCACCAACAAGGCTGGCTACCAACGTCGCCTGACGTATAACTTTGCCCCCATCGCCAGCACCACAGTAGCACCCGTGGTGCCAAAAGGTGCTGAAGTATTGCTGGAAACACGCCAGCCCTACCTGAGCGATGCACAAAGACGTGTGGTGCTGAAAACCACTGCCATCGCCTCTGGCTATCCGGTATTGGATGATGCCGAAGGCTGGGGTCGTCTGAACCTGTTTGCTGCTGCTGATGGCTATGGCAGTTTCTTTGGCAACGTGGTGGTTACCATGGATGCCAGCAAAGGCAGCTTTAATGCACAGGATACCTGGCGCAATAATATCTCTGGCGCGGGGAAATTGACCAAGCTGGGCAGCGGTAGCCTGAAGCTGGCTGGCAACAATAGCTGGACTGGTGGCACGCAACTGGATGCAGGCTCACTGGAAGCCAATTCGGCAACGGCCTTTGGCACAGGCGATGTGTACAACAGTGCTGGCACGCTGATCTGCAACAGCACCAGCAATGTCAGCATCAGCAGCAAATACACCCAGTTAGCCACAGGCACGCTGGAAGTGGATTTGCGCAGCGCACAAAGCCAACTGGTAGTTGGCAGTACCGTGACCATTGCTGGCGGCACTCTGCGTATCAAGTTCATGAACGGATATAAACCAGCAGTTGGTGATACGCTGACCGTCATCACCGCAGGCAGCCTGAAAGGTAAGTTCACTACCATCACGGTAGATGGTTTCACCGCCACACCTACCTATACCGACACAGGCTTGCAATTGCGTCTGGCGGCATAATCTGGCAGCCTCAAAAATTAAATCGCTGCCTCAGTCAAATGAGGCAGCGATTTTTTTACTAGCCACTAATAAGCAAGCCGTCCGTTCATACTAATCACCGCAATATCCAAAAATGACGAGCCACGCCGATTGGTATCACCAAAATCAATCGCAAACCCACCTATACGATAGTTACGCATCCCCTTCAGTGCCTGTGTGATTTTTTCTGGTGTCGGCTTGGCACCAGCGGTTTTCAGCGCTTCCATCATCAGGCGCATATTCATGTAGTTTTCAAAACTGAGCGGGCTGGCAATCGTACCCTTTCCATAGGGCGAGGCCAGCAATGCCTGATAGTCTTTCGCCAGTTGCAGTGAACCCCCGACAGGATTGGGTACGACCTGGGTAATGGCCAGGCCACGCACGCGGCTTTCACCAGCAAAATCAATCAAGAGCTTGGGTGGCACAAACGACAGGGTATAAATTTGCGATGCGCCGGTCGGTGCGTCATAGGCTTTCATGAAGTGCATGACCGCTTCTGGCACACCCATCAAAAAAATCGCCTGGGGTTGCGCGGCGATAATCTCTTTGGCCTGTTTGCTGAAATTGGTTTCACCAGATTTGTAGGAAGTTTTCAGGATGACTTCAAACTTGTGCTCTTGCGCAGCCCTGGCAATGCTGTCATTGATGCTGGCACCAAAGCCATCATCCTGATAAAAGACAGCCACTTTTTTCAGACCCAGTGTGGACACGATACGGGCGATTTTGAATACTTCGTCGTTATAGCTCGGGCGGGTATGAAAAATCTGTTCCGACCCTGCACCACGTATGGCTTCTGACCCGCTGAACACACCCAGCAAAGGCACCTTATATTTGTTCAGCGTGCCAGACTTGATGATGGCCAGGGTATTGGCCGTACCAGCCGTGTTGACGAAAGCCATCACGCCATCTTTGGTAATGGCGTCTTCCACCAGCCCGGCGGTTTTGGTGGCGTCATAATGATCATCTTTGGCAACCAGGGTGATTTTATTGCCGTTGATACCGCCCTGGGCATTCACCTGTTCGATAAAACCACGCGCCATGGTCAAGCCTTCATTGGCGGTGATGGCGATGGGGCCGGTCAGGCCAGTGACATACCCGATTTTGATTTCTTCAGCGTGGGCGACACCCATCCCACAAGCGAGGGCCAACAGGCCGGCCTGCCATTTTTTAAAAAGCATTTTGTCTCCGTTATATTTTTATGTGGATCACTCTCTTGTTGTGCCAGGAGCAATTCCAAAGACCATTCTGTATGCATTAATCATTTTTAGCAACAGACGGGACCGCAAGCACAGACGAAATAATCAAGCACTTGCTTGTTTACGGGTGTGAGAGGTGGTTGTTAAATTGAGACAAGCCGGGATGCAGGAACAAAGCCAGCCGCAACTTTTAAACACGCAGGCCCAGCAATTGCAGAAATGCCTGCTGGCCCTTGGGTGTGATGGTGACCATGCGCGAACGTGGTGTACGTAGTATCCAGCTTTCACGGACAAACAAATCCAGCAGCGCTGCGCCCAGCACGCCAGCCAGATGAGGGCGACGTTCGGTCAGGTCTATGCAGCAGCGTGCATACACGCGACGGCTGCTGGCATGTTCATTCGGGTGTATGCCCAATGCGGCAAGCTTGCCTTGACCTTGCGACGTCAGCTTGAAATCCTTGCCTGCCGGTTGCAGCCAATTTTCTTTCAGCATGGCGTCGAGTATTTGTACAGCCAGCTCACCTGCCAGGTGGTCATAACAGGTCCTGGCATGTAAAAATTCGCTGGGCATGCGGCGGGCCAATGCCGCTTGAGGTGGTGGGCGCGATCCAGCAGATTGGCTTGCTGCACCCAGTACCGCCATGCTTTCTATGAGGCTGGCGGCCTCTGCACTGGCAATGCGAAAATAACGATGGCGTCCATGTGACTGCGCCAGCAACAAGCCGCCATCAACCAGCTTGGCCAGATGGGCGCTGGCAGATTGCGCCGACACATTCGCCGCAAATGCCAGTTCCCCCGCCGGGCGCGTGGTGCCATCAATCAGCGTCCAAAGCATTGCGGCCCGTGCCGGGTCTGCCAACAAGCCAGCAATGCGGGGAATGCTAGTGGAAATATTGCTTGCGTCGTCCATACTTCATCCCGGGCTGAAATGTCAGTACGCTATCTTGCCGATAATGGACATCCCTGTCCACAACGAAAGCAGAAAATGCATATCCCTCACAATATCGGTATCGCCAGCCAGATAGGCAAATACAGCGATGCGATTGAAGTTTCTAACTCAGTTACCAACCCGGTCAGATGGTTGTTTACTTCCGGTACACCAGGCTTGGATAAAGAAGGCAACTTGCCCGACAATGTCAGCGACCAGGCAGAACTGGCCTGGAGCAACATCACCAGCCTGCTGGCACAGGCCGACATGACCATAAGCGATATCGTCAAAATAACCCATTATCTGACGCGTGAGACAGATATTGCTGACTACGTTAAAGCGCGTAGTCGTTTCATTGGCGATGCACGCCCGGCATCGATGTTGCTGATCACCCCTGCCCTGGTCAAGCCGGGTTTTCTGGTTGAGATAGAGATTATCGCTGCCAAAGCTTGATCATCAGGACTAAGGCAAAACTGCCCCAGCTGCAACACAGCTGGGGCAGTTTTGTGCAAGCCTTATCATAAATGCGATGCAACAAGGGACTATATCATCTTCCGTCGCCCCCATTTTGCACTGCTCCGCAGGACACAGGGAGAGCGTAGATGGGACGTTCAAAGGCTGCACTGACACGCTATGATTCAACAGCTTACCGACATTTCAGTCGTGCCAGTCTACTTGAGCATTTTTTCGCTGCCAATTGGTATGCACATTAACGAGCATCGACATAAACCCAGGCTGTTCTACCAGAAGCTAACGAAGCCGAGACGCGTTTATAGTCAGACACCTCGTATTTGTCAGCTCTAGCAAGTTCATCCTCAGTCACTTCAAAAGCTGTTCCGGCAACCCTATCCTCTGGCACATTGGTCTGCTTCACGATGGGGTGATGCGTTTTCCCACTTTTTTTGACCACATCAGGATCTTCTATCAACACCATCGATTGATGAAACCCAAGAAGTTCATCAGCCGCCCCCACTAGCTCACGCCCGAATGTTGCCAATTGCACCTCTTTCTGTTGAAGAGTCCCATAAGAAAATAGAAGCTGAGTCATGTTGCTGTCATGTTGTTGTATTGGATTGAACGATGAAATTTTTACGCTATCGATTCTATCTCAAAAATCAACCTCATCCAGAAATGGCCTTACGCCCCAAAGCACTGTCATCAGAGAAAAAGCCATCGATGCCCGCAGCGATATAACGCTGCATTTCTGCCACTGAGCCTTTTTCGTTCCGGGCATCTTCCCCTTTGTCATCACGGAAATCTGCGGCAAGGAAACGGTTTTCCGGGCGGAAGGTCCAAGTATGTACCAGCAAGCCAGCTTCATGTGCATCATCGATCAGGCTGGTGGGCTGGCCCAGTTTGCCATCTGCCAGCAAGGGGATCAGGGCGCGGGTGGGTGGGGCCACCACGTCAGCATATTTCGCCATTTCACGCAAACCCTGCTTGCTGCACATTTTGCCAAACGTCAGGTCACCACCGGCAGCGACCACATCTGCCGGACGGACATCACCACGCTCAACCAACTGCATGAGACGGATATTTGGGCGCTTGCCCAGCACACTGCGGACATACTTGAGGTTGGCGACTTCAAACGACTGTATCTCCAGCGGGCAGCGGCGTGTGTATTCATGGGCGGCAATGATGTTCAGGAAGCGGTCTTCCAGCGGCAAGCCTATGCTGTTGAAATAGGTTGAATGCTTGAGCTCTGGTATCAAGCCTATCACCTGCCCTGTCGTCGCTGCATGGGCGGCAGCGAAATCGATGATTTCTTCCCAGGTCAAAATCTGGAACATGCCATCGTAGGCTGTGTTTTGCGGGCGCACCTTGGGCAGGCGTTCTACGGCGCGCAGGGTTTTCAGTTCTGCCAGGGTAAAGTCTTCGACAAACCAGCCTTCTTGTGGTCTGCCATCGATGCTTTTGCTGGCGCGTTTGGCGGCAAATTCCGGCCTGCTGGCAACGTCGGTGGTTTCACTCAAAAATGCTTCATGACGCGCCACCAGCACACCGTCCTTGGTGATGACCAGGTCAGGTTCAATATAATCAGCACCATCGGCAATCGCCTTGGCATAAGACGCCAGCGTGTGTTCAGGCCGCAGGGCAGATGCGCCACGGTGGGCAAACAACTCTACCTTGCTTTTGCCTGCTGCCAGCGCAGTGGGTATCAAACCAAATTGCGCGCCACCCAACAGCGCGGCAGATGCAGCGGCTGTTTTCATAAAATGTCTACGTTGCATACTCATGTTATTTTCCTTTAGAACCTGTTTACGATCTGTAGCGAGCGAGCGTCAGCGGGAGTGAAGAGCAGCGCAAAAAGCGGAATGTACTCTAGTACATGAGCATTTTGAGCAGCGCATGAGCCCCGATCACGCGCGCGCAGTAAGATCGTAGACAGGTTGTTAGAAGCTGCCACCAAAAGTGACGAACACCTGGCGCGGTGCAATCGGGAAGGTATTGTAAGTGCCATTGGCTGCGCCAACCACCACCACCGATGTGCCGGTGACCTGGTTCAGGTTAGTGACATTCAAACGCACTCTGGCATTTTTTAAAAAGCCATTTGCTTCCAGCGGGATTTTTGCCGTCACACCCAGGTTCAGCATGAAGTAACTATCGACGGACAGGTCATTGGTATAAGTTGCATAACGCTTGCCGACGTAATCACCGCTCAGTTGCGCTTCGATATTGCCAAAGGTGGCGGTGGCGACGAACTTGTTCATCCATTCCGGGCTGCCGGGTACACGCTTGCCTGCGGTTGCCACCAGTGCCTTGCCATTGCTATAGTCATCAGCATACACGGAACGATTGTAAGACAGTGCATTATAGAAGCTGAAGTTTTTACCAAAGAACAAAGTACCGGCGATATCAATGCCGTCAGTGCTGACGCTGCCGACGTTGGCGAGCACAGGGTTGCCGCCAACGATGGATGAAATCACTGGTGTCGGACTGATCTGCAACAGACGGTTGCTGAAATCGACATGATAGATATTGACCTGGCCATCCACCTTGTCCAGCACGCCCAGATCCAGGTTGCGCTTGCCGCGCCAGCCCATTTCATAGGTGACCGATGTTTCTGGCTGTGCCGTGTTCTTGAACAGATCAAAGGCCGACTGGCTGGCCAGGCTCCATGGGGATGCGCCACCACCGCCATAGGTCACAAACTGGCGCAGATTTTTTTGTGCGTTGATGAAGAACTGGTCACGCGGGCTGATTTCCCACAGCAAACCCAGTTGTGGCAAGAACCATTTTTTGGTATCGATCTCGCCCACCGGCAAGGCCAGTGAACCGCCAGATATCGCGCCCGGCAAAGGCTGGACCGGGAAATCGCCTTTTGCGTATTGCAGGCTGGATTTAAAACCGGCCTGGACAGCAATGTCCGGACGCACACGCCATTCATCCTGCAGATGCAACTGGATGACGTTATTGCGTATCTCGCTGCCGTATTGGGTAATCAGCGGGTTGGATGGACGGTCATAGGGCGAACTTGGCTTGTTCACGTCCAGTGCATACCAGCGGCGATAAGCCGATGATTCATTATGTTCCCACCAGCCGCCGAATTCAATCTGGTGATCACCCCAGGTGGTACGCAGATTGGATAGCAGGCCAGAACGATGGATATCATATTCCGTCGTGCGGGTAGCATAGCCAGAATTACCAAACACCTGTTTCAGGTTCTGGTTAGGAAAATACACGCTGAACAAGGCTGGCAAGCCCGCCGCACCGATAGGCCCGGCAACCACACCGACGCCATCATCACGATGGAAATACACTTGATTGGACCAGACGGTATCGTTGTTCAGGTTCCAGTCATATTTGGCATAAGTCAGCACGTCTTTGCGCTGGGCATCGCTATAGTAATTGCGGTAGTTGGAACCATCGGCTGCCGGTGTGGCACCGGTTGGTGAAAGATAATTCAGTGCCGCAGCAAAATCAGGGTACAAGAACGGGCGTGTATACGGTGCACTGGTTTCGCCAGTCACATGTACGGTGCTGTCTTCGTTTGGTTCTGTCTTGTCGTTGTAATTGAAATACAGGGTCAGCTTGCCAGCGTTTTGGGTATTGGTGAACTTGGCATTGAATTGCTTGCCGCCCTGCTTGCCATCAAAATCCCAGGCGCGGGCATCTTGCCGCATGACGGCAATGTAAGCGGCATTGCCATCACCAAAATTGCCGGTATCAAAACGGACAAAGCTGCGTGAGGTGCGGTAGCTGCCAAAGGTTTGTTCTATATTGGTTCTTTGTGTCGCCAACGGGTCGCTGGAAAACACTTCAATCGTACCACCCAGATTGCTGGTGGAGGCGGTCGCCAGGTTACCTGCACCGGATGACAAAATCACGTTCCTGACGTTTTCACTGATGACGGCGCGCTGTGGTGACAGGCCATTGTAATTGCCGTATTGCTGATCACCCAGCGGCACGCCATCCATTGTGTAACCCAGTTGCTGGCCGTTGAAACCGTGTACAAACAGGCTCAGGTTTTGTTCATTATTACCCCATGGGTCAGCCGTGGCAAAAGTCACGCCTGGCAGTGTTTGCAAGCCCTTGACAGGGTTGGTACCCGGCAGGATTTTCTGTAACTCTGCACCACGCATAGAGACCGCAGAACGTGTGGTTTGCGATGAAATTTCTACCGTAGCAATACCGGCATCCGCCTTCTCATTTTTATTCTCGTCTTTGGCTGGAGCAGTTTGTGCGCTGGCCAATTGGCTGAAGGCCATCAGACAGGCTGCCGACATGGCGAGCATGCGAAATGGAGATGATTGTGAAGATGACTGGGCGTGTTTTTTTTGTTTGGCGGATATCATGAATTTCTCAGAAAAAATCGGTAGCAGCATCGGGATGTCACAAAAAAAAGCGCGCACAAGCCCCTTTCCGGGCAACGTTCGCATTGCCAGAAAAAACTGAACCACGTTTAAAAAATTAGATTAAATGATGGAAGAAATCGCTTGGAAAACCGCCGAAGTGTAGTGCTGTTTTATGACCTTGCAGTGACAGCAACTATTTGTGACATAACAGATCGATGAAAATTTTTGATCAGATTGTCCATGCAGAATGAAGACATCTCCCCGCAACGGGGAGATGTGGGAGTAGAAGTAGAAAATTACGTAATAGGGCTTACGCAAAATTGTCCCAGCAAGGTTGTCACTTTTAGGAAACCTCCCTTACAGGGGAGGTTCGTTACGTCTGCAGGCAACATGTTGCCTGAAACCCCGACTACACCGCAGCGACGAAGACAGTACTTTAGTACCAGATTTTGCCGAATGCGGGAGCTGCAACGCAGCTGGGGCGGTTTTGCGTAAGTCCTAAGAAAAAAACTATGCTTAACGCTGCCCCCACCACACACCCACCAACGCCAGCAAGCCACCCACTGCGTGATACACATGCAGTTGTTCGTGCAGCAGTGCAAAGGCAGCCAGAGCCACAAAGACCGGCAGCAGATTCAGGTACAGGCTGGCGCGCGCTGGCCCCAGGCGTTTGACGGCATGCATCCAAAAGAATGGTGCGCCGATAGAGGCAAACAATGCCGCATACAATATCAACGGCAGATTCTGCATCGTGACCGGTGAAGCCGGTGCCAGCCACCAGAATGGCAACAACAAGAGTACGCCAAACCCAACCTGCACATACAATTGCCGCCAGGTCGTCAGGGGAATGGCCCAGCGTTTCAACAAGACGCCATACAAGGCATTCGACAAGACGGCAATCAGCATCAGTACATCCCCCAGCTGGACGGCCCCGTTCAGCAAAGCGGTTGGATGTCCCTGCGTACACAAGTACAGCAAGCCCGTCAACGACAGGGCCGCACCACCGATGCGCGCAGCACTTAAAGTTTCCCCCGCCAATAGCGTTGACAAGGATGCGGACATCAGCGGCATCAATGCCACGATCACCCCCATGTGAACGGCTGTGGTAGTCCGGGCTGCCTCATAGGCAAGACCCTGATACATGCCCATGCCAAGGCAACCCAGCACAGCCAGCTTGTGCCAGTGTGCAGCAACGATGGCACGTTGCTGCCAGACCGGACGTAACAAGAAAGGTGTCATCAGCAAACCTGCCAGCACCCAGCGGTACAAGGCAATGGCTGCCGGTTCAATCACCACCGATGCGGCTTTGGTGACGATGGTATTGCCGGTCCAGATAAGTACGGCCAGCAAGGGATACCATGAAAATTGCAAGGCAACGCGCGGCATGCTGGTCTGGATTTCTTGTTGCACAGTGTTACTCCTGTATGCATTGAAATGCGGTGATGCATCGTCCCCTATCCGCACCCGTGTGTAAAGTGAGACAATTGCAACTCATTCGTGCGTTTGGTGCATTGGTGCATTGGTGCATTGGTGCATTGGTGCATTGGTGCATTGGTGCAGCGTTGCCGTCATGGAGTATGTTGATGAATCAGCTTGATTTCAATTTGTTGCAGGATCTGGATGCCTTATTGCGTGAAGGCAGTGTGGCGGGTGCTGCACGCCGCCTGCACCTGAGCGCGCCAGCCATGAGCCGTCGCCTGACCCGCCTGCGTGATGCCATAGGCGACCCGCTGTTTGTCCCGGCTGGCCGGGGCCTGGTACCGACCCAACGTGCGCTGGACCTGCGTGAACGTGTGCAACAGGCGATAGAAGAAGTGCGTGGCGTCTTCGCCCCCGATCAGGTGGATTTCGCAAAGCTTGAACGCACCATGAGCATTCGTGCCAACGATGGCTTTGCCGGGGCCTGGGCGTCCCGTCTGGCGGCCACGATCGCTGCCGAAGCACCTGGAGTCAGCTTGCGTTTTATCACACGTACCGACAATCATATTTCAGCCTTGCGCGATGGCGGGGTGGACCTCGACATCGGCGTGCTGGATGCGCCAGAGCCAGAAATACACAAGCAGACATTGTTACAGGCAGGTTTTGTCGGCGTCGTGCGCAAGCATCACCCACTGGTGGGCAAACAGGAAGGGGCTGACATCATGGACATCAGTGCACAAGACTTTGTGTCGTGGCCGCATATTGCCGCATCACGCTGCGGGCTTGACAATGAAACGATCAATGAAGCTCTCAGGCAATCCGGCCTGCAACGCCGCGTCGCTGCCGTTGTGCCCGGTTTTCAGGCGGCATTGATGATGGTGGCAAGTTCGGACATGGTGGCTGCCATACCCGAGCCATTTGCCCGCTGGGCCATGCCCTACCTGCATCTGCATATCTTCAAACTGCCGGTGGCAATACCAGACATAGAAATTTCACAAAGCTGGCACCCCCGCCACCATGCCGACCCAGTACACCGCTGGTTGCGTCAGCATGTAAAGACAATGTGTTCGACTGCCGGGGGCAGTCTTGACATAGATTAAGGCTGCAAAAACTCTGCCACAGCGGCCTTACCCGCAGGTGTCAGGAAGGGCATTATCTGTTTGTAGGGAATGTTGACATTGTCTTGACATGAGCCCGTGCGATAAAGAAAACTCATCCGAAACACCATGCCATACTTACCTGCATAGGGATTGTCCACATGAAAAGTATCATCACTTCTGCGGCACATTTCTACGTTCAACCGTTCTTCCAGCATCTCTCTCAGGCGTGTTTTTTGTCCGTTTTCGCCGTCAACACTCTTGGCACCATGTTTGAGCCACAACCAAGTATCGATAACTTTTCCGGTATGGAGATCGAACGATTCATATTCCTCGTAAGCATAGGTATGCATACCTTCACAAACAACGCCTGATAGCCAGTCTTTTACGACCAGCTTGCTATCAGTCCAAAGCAGTGGTTCAAAACCTCGCCCCCAATAACTTGTGTCATTATCTCCAATATTTCGTATGCAATCATAAAATTCGCCCGCAGCTTTTCTTAACCAAATGCGAGAATAGTCATTGAAATTCTTGCTACCGGGCACACTGGCTGGCAATTCAAATGTAATGGCAGCCGGAGTTATGATGCTGCGGTATTCCCGACCCTCGAATTTCATATCTTTAGAGGTATGTCGCAAGCCATCTTCCAAGGGTTTGTAAAATTCGGCTCCACAAGTATCGTAATAGGTAACCCCGGCACCATCCATAGCTGGTACTTTCGTCAACTTGACTGGTATACTTTTTTTACCGTCGGGGCTGGTCCAGGTCACATCCAGCGTATTACCGGCACTGCCCAGGCCTGCCACGGTCCAGCTGCTTCTCTTCTTTCCGTCGTCACCGTTAAGTCCGTTGACTTCCTTCCAGCGGGTGGTTATTGTGCGCGCTGCTCTGTCTTCTGGATTCAATATTATCCCACGCAGATTTCGCAGATAATAATATTGCGCATAAGAATCAGAGTCAAAACACATCATGACTTTGTCGTCACCTATGCTGCCCTTCCATATACCAGCATAGGGCAGATCGGCTGCCTGCGCTGTGACGCCAAAGAATAAGAGAAACAAGGTGTAAAGCAATTTCATCGTGTGATCCTGCGAAGGGAAAAAAAGGAAAAAAATTGGACTTGCCAATATATACCTGCGCTCTTGAATTGGCAATTCAACATGCATGAAAACGAATGATCAGCTTGCCATTGTCCGACAATGAATGGCCAGGCTGGACTATGGCCGCAGAAACTCTGCCACAGCCGCTTTGCCCGCAGGCGTCAGAAAAGGCATCATTTGTTTGTAGGGAATGACGATGTCATCGTCACACACGCGCATGGCATGAAAATAGTAGGTCTTGAACACCATGCCATCTTTGCTGGCGTAAGGGTTGCCGGTAGAAAAAGCTTCACTGACTTCACGACATTCTTCTTGGTCCACGTGTTTTTCCAGCATTGCGCGCAGGCGTGGCTTTTGTTCGTTTTTATCCTTGCTTTCCACACTCTTGTCACCTTGTTTGATCCACGACCAGGTGTCGATAATTTTGCCGGTCTTGAGATCAAACGATTCGTATCCCAGATAAGCATTGCCATGTGGCCCACCACAAAAAACTTCTGGCATCCAGTCTTTTACCACCAGTTTGCTATCAGTCCAGATCACTGGTTCCAGATTGCGGTCCCAGTCAGAGCCGCCATTGCCACCGCTATTGTGTATGCATTCATAGGATTCAATCGCAGCCCGCTTTAACCAGTTGCGGGTATAGTTATTGAAGTTCTTGCTACCGGCTACACTGGTTGGCAGTTCAAATGCGGTACCAGTCTGGGTGACGACGCTGCGGTATTCCCTACCCTCAAATTTCAGATCTTTGGTGGTATAACGCAGGGCATCTTCTATGGGGCGATAAAATTCAGCACCGCAGTCAGGCTGGGAAGCTTTCGCGGCAGGCACTTTTGTCAATTTGACTGGCATGCTTTTTTTACCGTCGGGGCTGGACCAGGTCACATCCAGCGTGTTGCCAGTACCAGCTGTAGCGGCGTCTGCCACGGTCCAGATGCCTGTAGTCTTTTCGTCATCACCATAGCGTCCGTTCGTTTCTTTCCAAAGACTGAATGCAGGTGCTTTTTCATCCGCCATCAAGCTGATGCCACGCAAATGTCGCACATAATAATATTGCGAATCAAAAGCAGAAGAAAAACAGACCATGACCTTGCTGTCGCCTATGCTGCCTTTCCAGGTACCGGCAAAGGGTAAATCAGCTGCCTGCGCTGCGACACCAGACAATAAGAGAAACAAGGCGTAAAGCAATTTCATCATGCAATCCTGTGAAGGAAAATATTGGATTTGCCAATATATACCGGCATTCTCAAATTGGCAATTTACCAATTTAACGCGCATGAAAACGAATGATCGGCTTGCAATTGTTGGAAATGCATCAGCTCGTCACGTGCAGATAAGAGCTATTACATGATTATGTGTACGGCCGTACTCTATTTACTCGCCTTTTCATAACATTTCTCAGAAAATGCATGATAGGCAAAATGCAGTGGGGAAATACATGGATTTGGTTCTGGGTTTAGGTGCGACAGTTGTCGCCATTGTGCTGTTGTTGCAAGTAATCACACTGGTGATGTCCACCAATCGTTTATTGAAATTACAACTGTGGTCGCCGCTGAAGACCGCTTGTCTGCGCAGCGCCATCGGCGAACTCACGCCGGTGCTGGATGCTGCACGCCCCGAACTGGAACAGGCGGGCTTTCGCTACATGCACAGCTGGCGTGAACGCTCGGTGATAGCAGCAAGCGATATGCCCTTCAGTTATGCAGATGTCTACCATCACCTTGCGCAAGATATCCATGCTGAAGTGTACCCTGCTGAATCTACAAACGATGGCAGGCTGTATAACGTCTATCTGTGGAACACTTATATCGACGGCAAAGCCCTGTTGACGGTCAACAAACTACTGCACTGCATGATTCCCTATCCAAACCGGGTGTGGGTGCAAGATGCCAACGCAACAGATTTTGCCGGACAACTGGCAGCCCATCTATACACACGCGAAGCCATTGCCGAGCAACGCACGGACGATGCCAATGCACCCGCCATTGCACAAAACCTGGCAGGTCGCTGGATGGTCAGGCTGGAAAGAGAGAAAAAAATCTACCAGCGCGGCACGGTAAATGACGAACCGGTCTACAGCTTTCGTTTTATACCGGCGCTGGCACTGGCGTGGAGCATGCGCTTGAACAGTTGGCGCATCAAGAAAAAAACCAGCGCAGTCACCACGCTTGACCCTGCACTGGATGCCGCCAGCCTGGCGCGTGACCGCTTTGCCTTTGTACGTACATTGTGCACCTTGCGTGCCACGCGTGCGCCACGCTGGTATCAGTACACCAGCTTTACGCTGTCTGCACTTGCCTTCCTGGGCCTGGGTGCGTGGTGGTGGGGCCTGGATGGTGCCATCGTCATCGCCGGTGTGATAGCCCTGCATGAAGGCGGCCACTGGCTAGCCATGAAGCTGGCCGGTTTCCGCGATGTACAAGTATTTTTTGTACCTGGCATGGGCGGTATCACCAGCGGCGAAAAACATGAAGCCCGTCCACTGACGCATTTGCTGGTCTACCTGGCAGGCCCCATGCCTGGCCTGTTGCTGTCGCTGGGCGCGCTGGCAGCGATTACCTTCATCCCTTCCCTGCTGACGATGGCATGGGCACCGTATCTGATGACGGCTGTCATGGCATCGTTTTTCATCAACGGCTTTAATCTCTTGCCGGTCTTGCCGCTCGATGGCGGGCGCGTGATTGAATTGCTGATCGTTGGTCGCTTGCCATGGCTGCGTTTCATCTTTTCCGTTGTCAGTGGTGGCCTGCTGGTGCTGGCGGGCATTAACACCGGCGACAATATCCTGCGCGGCCTGGGCATAGTGATGCTCATCGGCTCGCCCCTGCATTTCCGCATTGCCAAGGCTTCGTCCCTGTTGCTGAAACAGGACCATGCCAAACCGCAGCCTGGTGACAGCTTCAGCATAGCTGCGCGACACCTGTATGCTTTCATGGGGCAAGCCAGTTTCAGCAAATGGAATTATTCCACCAAGCTGACGGTTGGCATGACCATCTTGCCGCGCTATCTGGGACGCCTGCCGGGCTGGAAAGAAAGCGCCGCCGGTCTGGCCCTGTACCTGAGCTGCATCATCCTGCCCCTGCTTGCCATGGGCGGTCTGATGTTTGCTGCACCAAATGCCATGCTCAATGTCGCGGGGCAAGGTGTCAGCGCTTTCATCGACACCGACAAAACCACAAAAACCACCAAAGCTGATCGCAAGTCCGCCACGCATGATTGGGAAGCCGACATGCAGCAACAAAGAAAACAGCGTGCAGAAAAAATCGATGCAGCACAAGGCCCTGCACGCAACGATGTCATCAAGACTGCAATGGATGAAGCGCAAGAAGTCGACCCCGAAGATGCATTACGCATCGCCAGACTGTATTACGCCGAAAACAATAATTCGATACAGCCCACCCATGCCCATGCCGATGCCGCCTATTCTGTGGCGACAGCATTGATGAACTGGACCGGCCCGGATGATACCGCAGACCCGAAAAAGAATGATGCAGAAATAGCCCAGTATTTGCTGGAAGCCGCCGCCATTTTGCGGGCACGCTTGCACGTACAGGTACAGGAAGATAAGAAAGATAGCCGTTTGCTGGCTCAGGTATTGCAGGCACGTGATGCATCCGCCGATAATCCGGACAAAATCGTGCTGCAGGAAGAAGTGGTCACTTTGCTTTCCAATGACAAACAGAAGGAAGATGTACAACTGCTGGAGGCGCGCAAGATACTTGCCCGCAGCCTGTATGCAGCAGGACGCCGCACAGATGCAGAAACACAATTGCAGGCCGCCGAAACGGACTTTGACTGTCCGCTGGAAATCAACAATAAGGTGAACAATGAGGCAAGCAATGATTATTACTGTAATTTACTGAAAACAGACCGCGCCTGGCTGATGCTCAGCACCAACCGGCCCGATGAAGCAAAACAATTGGTGGCGCCGTTTTTGAAGGAAGCCACCAACGATAAAGGCATGAACGATCTTGCCAGGCACGAAAGCCACCAGATCAACTGGATGGCCGCGACCCTGCAAAAGGATTATAAAACCGCCAAACAAGAAGCACTGGCGGCCAACAGCAGCTACCAGGCATCGTCAGGCAACTGGCTGATTGACCTGTTCATCAAACGTGCACAACCTGCCAGCAATTACCAGTCAGACCTGATGCTGGTACATAGCCAGCGCGCCCTGGGTGAAACCGAAGAAGCAGGCAAAACCGCAGAAAGACTCAGCAATACCGTCCAGCAGGCACGTAACCGCATGGCCCAGGTAGCCAAACCAGCTTCAGACGAACTGGTTTGCCGCAGCATGGTATTTGACACTGGCTGGAAAAAATTCTTCCAGCAAACCCTGCTCGATATTGAGCAACGCGAAATCAAATGCACACCGCGTGTTGCCGTAGTGGTCAAATAAGTGGTCAATTAGTGGCCAATTAGTGGCCAGATAAGTGACAACATAAATGCCTGACAGCAGGCGGTTTAACCGTCCTGCTGCATCCATCTGTTTCAGGACAGATCTATCGATGACGCTGTCGCGTATTTAACCACTTTTGTACCGTCCGGGTTTCAACTATACGGATGCATGTCCACACCAGCGAAGCCAGCGCCGCCATGGCAGGAAACCACCCCGCCAACGTCGCCAGCACCGTACCTATGGACAAGGCATCAATGAAATGGGTAATTTGATGTTCTTGCATTGAGTTGACCTTGGTTGAATTTCATGAATAAAAAAAGCCCGCCAATGATTGCGCGGGCTTTTTCGTTTGATAATTTGCATTTGGTAATAACAAGCCATCCGGCTACCTTCACATAAGCAGGACTTACGCAAAGCCGCCCCAACTGTGAGGACAGATTTCCCCTTCCCAATCAAATCGAAGTTACTACAAGTTATGTATGTTTGTAGCTTCGCTCCTTGCCCAAAGTAGCTCGTCTTGAATATTCCCCTCGTTTGCAATTCGAATTAGCGTTTGAATGATTGCGCCTTCAGGCGTACGAGAATGATCATTTTTTATGATTCTCCTTAAACATTGAAAAATGCGATGAACACTTTCTGTAACCGCTCTCAATTCAGAGTCTTCATGATGACGGGTGCAGGTAGAGTTCATCATCACATTTCTGGCAACCGTGAAAAACAGCAATGAGTAGAAAAAAATACATTAACTGTTGCTAATTTTACATTTCTTAAATATAAAGATGATATAAAGTTATCAAGCTCTTATTCACTATTCCAGCTAGTTGCTAGTTAACAGTTACTGCAAAACAAGTTACCGAAAAACAAGTTACCGAAAAACAGCTACCGCAAAGCAAACACGATACCGGTGCACAAAACTGACTCAAGTTGAAGAAGCGAAGAGACACAAAATGGCGTCATACCGTCATTGCGGAGAGCGACTAGCCTGCTCACTTGCAAAGACATCTTTCCACCCATCGTAGAAGAACAAAGGAGACACACATGAGCACAGGCAATCCCGAATCCCTGCACGGCCTGGTCGGCACTGGCCTTGGTGGTTATTCACGTTTACTGGATGCTGATCCTATCCAGCCAGAAAATCTTGAACTTGATAACCCTCCGCCAGCAGGATCAAAAGAGAGAGGCACAGGCCTCGCACAATTAATGGCAGATGCCCCTGATACAGTAGAAGATGAGCCCGATTCTGAAGAAAACCTGTACGTACCCGCTGGTTACACCTATTTTGGTCAATTCATAGATCATGACCTGACCTTTGACACCACCTCCACGTTCGACAGCAAGGACAACAGTACATTCAGCAACCAGAGAACACCGTGTTTTGACCTCGACTGTGTCTATGGTGCCGGGCCCGATGCCATGCCCTACCTGTATCAGGACGGTATCCGCCTGATAGAGGGCAAGAACGATTTGCCAAGGGCACAACTGGCTGATGGCAAAAAAGGCCGTGCCATCATCGGTGACCCGCGCAACGATGAAAATTCCATCGTCTGCAATCTGCAAATGAGCTTCATCCGTTTTCACAATAAGGTAGTCAACAAACTGGAGCAGCAATATCCGCTCTTGAAAGATACGCGAGAATTATTCAACAAGGCACGTGACGAAGTGCGCTGGACTTATCAAAAGATCGTCGTCGAAGATTATCTGCCACGCATCGTCAGCAATGAAACCCTGAAAGCCTTTGACTTCAGGCGCGACCCCAGCCCAACTGGTTTGAGCCGCAATGAATCGGCCTACGCTTTATTCAAGGCTGAAAAACGTGGTGCCATACCGCTGGAATTTTCTGGTGCTGCCTATCGCTTCGGGCACTCCATGGTCAGGAACGGTTACAGGCTCAATCTCAATCAGCCAAATCCAACTTTTATTTTTACACCAAAAGGGTCACCCGACTCGTCACTGACAGGCTTCCAGCCACTGGTTGAATTGCATGTGATTGCAGACTGGTCTCTGTTCTTTCCTGATCCTGCAGGCAATTCACCGTCGGCCATACCCGGCAATATTGCTGGTGCAAATGATGTCAGCGGCCCCAAACGTTTGCAATACGCTTACCGCATCGACACCACCCTGGTTGATCCATTGACCAAGTTGCCAGACGCCATTGCAGCCACCACCAAAAACCTGGCGGCGCGCAACCTGTTACGTGGAAAGAAATTCCAGCTACCCAGTGGCCAGGCTGTCAGCAGCCTGCTAGGTGTGCCGGTGCTCGATCCGCAATACATGGTAGTGCGGCAGAAAACGGTGCTTGCTTCTGGAGAAAAATCGGAAACCTTCGTCCCCATCCCTGTCTCACTGCGAGAAAAAACACCACTCTGGTTTTACGTATTGGCCGAAGCGCAGGCACCTGTGGTCAACTGGTGGATAGCTAACGGCAAGAAAGACTTTGGCGAAGATGATTTGCTCAAATCTGCACCAAAAACAGCAACCCAACTCGGTGAAACCGGTGGCCGCATCATCCTCGAAGTCTTCCACGGTTTACTCGATGCCGATCCTGACTCTTACCGCAATAAAGCACCTTGTGACTGGAAACCATTGATAGGTGAAGCGCGCATGTTTAACCTGGTGAATTTAAAAAATCTATAGCATCCCCATCTGACCAAGAACAACAGGGCGCGTCATCGTGTGCCCTGTTATCTGAGCTACCCTGGCTTTTTCGAACACTCCTGTTTGTTAAATTACACACCCAGAAGAAATGATGAAACACAAGAAGACATACACACCAGAATTGCGGGATGAAACCGTAAAGCTGGTTTTGCCGGTACTGCCTTCTTCACCCGCTGCCCCGGCACATTGATGGTGGTTTGAACGACATCGATGCAGAAGGTAACTGAGGTCAAGGGGTACACCAGACTGACCAGGAATATTCCTTCGTCACGGTACGCTGCTCATGGCAGCATTGTCGGGTGCGGCCAGTTGCAGCGATATCTGCTGATACGGTGTGCCAGTCACTAGCGTGAAAGCGGCGTTTTCTTAGGCAGTGGAAAACGTCGAATCGGTCGCCGTCAATGCGGTTTCGAGTGCGGCACGAATTTTGACGATGCTCATGGCTGCACCATAGTCGTGGCAAACCGGGGTTTGCGGAATGTCAGGTTGTTCATAAAATTCCTCTTTTCGATGGGGAAAAAAACGCTTTTTTCGTACTGTCCGTGCCCTGCGAAGGCAGCGGTATGGGGTGGCAAAAACAAAAAGCCCCGGACCTTTCGATCAAGGGCTTTGGAAATTTTTTCGACTTGAATTTTTACATTTTTTCGGTTCAAAAAAGCAGCTGCAACATCATCCTGCAGGGACTGAAGACACAGCTATTACGTGTATACATTTACATCGTAAGCCGGACAAAATCGGTCGTCAAGCCTTTCGTCAAATTTTATTTTCACCTTCAATAAAATATTTTTTTCCCTATGAAAAAGAAAAAAATCGCTGGATAAATTCAAGGTAAAACGACACCCTGCCCGCTTGATTTTTTGGAGGATACCCAACGCAATCTCGCTTTTTTTAGCGCGCGCGAGGTTTACTGGTTTTTGGTTTACTGGTTTATGGTTATTGGTTATTGGTTATTGGTTATTGGTTATTGGTTAGTTGAACACAGCTGCAACAGAAATCCATCACCCGTACCACACCAGTTAAACTGGCCAACGACTGTGCAGGGTCCGCACATGTTCTGTACATAGATATGTTAAACAGATGAACAACAGACAGACACCTGGCGTTATGCAATGATTGAGCAATCGTTCGACAAGATGCGTGCAGTGCTGACACATGTGTTCTGACGACGCAGAACAGGTACACAGCACATGACGTATTCCGTTGCATGTCTGTCGTAACACAATTGCAGCGCAATTGCAGCACAATAATAAGCCTGCTGGATAATGGTGGCAGCACCGCTACCCATCCGTTGACCAGCACTGTCCGTCATGTTGATACAAGTCTGGTAGTCTGCGTCAACAAAACCATCCTCTTGCAATACACCTGTCACCGTTTAGCCAGGCACAAGCACAAGACCTGTTCAACATCTGTTGAACGGGTGCACAACGCAGGTACGCGCATGTTAAGCAGCACTACCCGATTGCTGCGAAGTTGACGAAGCCCTAAATCCCTTCCAAAGTGATCAGTTTTTTTGCAATCGACTCACGGTTGACCAGGGCGAAGGCTTTGGCATAAGCCAGGTTACTGAACGAAAAACCGATGGCAGTCACTGCGCCAGAGACAAATTCCTGCTTCAGGCGCGGTATGCGTACCGGCTGAAAATAACTGGTCTGCTTGCCCTTGGGCCGCATCAACGCCGCCAAGCCAGCGCAGGGTAAGGTGGCCAGGGCCAGGGAAAACGGCAACATATAACGGGCGATCAACGGGCTGTTCAAAACCACGTCACCGATGATGATCAGCGCCAGTGCCGATGCCGCAAACGCGGCAATAAAAATCAACAGCCAGTTCAAGACACTCTTCGGACGACGGCTTGCTGTTGGCGCACAATCTTTACAGAAGGGTAAAGGCAGCTTGAAAGTGATTTCCGTCCCGCCCGCCAACATATAGCTGGTGCGCCTGGTGTCTTGTTCTATGGTAGTCAGGTCGGTGGTCTTGCCGCAATTGCAGCACAGGTGATTGGGAAACAGAAAAACAACGCCATCGCGAAACGGCAAGGTACCCAAAGAATATTCTATCATCGGCAGTTTCCCGTTAATTCAAGGCAAAAGCATCTCATCAGCATGGATGCGTGCGCGCTACAGTTTTTACTGCAGGCAGCATAACCGAGCGCCGCCAGAAAGACAATTTCTGCACCGTCTTGCAGACGCATCTCAACAACACGCCTCCCAAATACGACAGACGGTTTGAATCGCAGACATTGCCATACGGCATAAAAATATAATTATTTCGCAGACGCCGCTACCATAACAGCGATGGCATAATTTCAGTGAAATTTACCAAACTCCCTCTACAATCACTCTTGAGCAAAACATGATAAGTAAGCTTTGGAAAGCCCGGGTCCTGACCGTGACCACAGGATTCATCGTCACCACCGCCTTGTTTCACCAACCGGCAACAGCAGCCGAAGCCCCGTTCTTTAATCACTTTGGCACGGCGTTTGCCATTACCAACAATGGCTATCTGCTCACCAACTTACACCTCCTTGAAGGTGCGGTGCAGATCGTCACCTTTAATGAACAACAAGGAAAAAGCGAGGCCGTCATCGTCGCTACTGACCAAAAAAATGATCTGGCACTGCTCAAGATCAATGCCGAAACCGTTCCCCTGTATATTGATACCACGACCAAAGCGCCCAAGGGAACCAGGGTTTTGACCATCAATTTTCTTGAAGATGAACAGCGCAGGCCGCCAATTAAACTTTCCAGTAGCAGCGTTACGTCAGAAAACGGTCATGCAGGTGACATCCGCCATCTACAAATCGACAACACCGTATTGTCAAATGATTCTGGTACTCCTTTGCTTGACAGCCGTGGTGCTGTAGTAGGCCTGGTGTCATCTATCCCCGGTGACCCTGCGGTGCCGGGCCAGATCGTTCCAGATATCAATTACGTCTTGAAGGCGCAGTACCTGAAGGATATCGCCATCAAACCGAAAGAAGCCCACCTTGACTTGCTCAAGGCCCCCATTCGCCTGGCAAACAATAAGAAAGAACTGACCGACATCGCCAATGCCAGCGTGTATCGCCTGTTTGCCATAGACAAGGAGCATTTGATTGAAATTAACGCCCCTTATATGAAGAAAAAAGCAGCCCCCATTGAGGCTGCCTCCTTCGAATTGGCATCTTCCTCTCTGGCCAAGGGACAAGAAAATGCAGCACCCAGGATAGTCAAAATCGGCCTGGTAGTCCCTTTGACAGGGCAACGTGCTGGCAATGGATTCGCGAATCAACGTGCCGCCGAGTTTGCCATTGATCATATCAACAGCAAGAACCTGATCATCGGCGGGCAACGTATCAAATTTGAACTGCAGACCGAAGACGATATTGTTTCAGAAAAACAAGCGATCGCTACTGCCCAACGCCTGGTTGATGCACACGTCAGTGCCGTCGTCGGCTATGTGAATTCATCAACGACTATCGACGCTGCCAGTACATATCATGAGGCTGGCATACCGCAGATATCCAGCTACGAACGCAATCCCTACTATACGCGTCGAGGTTCGAAAACCGCGTTTAATCTTAACGGTGACCGCCCAACATTGACCACTCTCATGACCGAACAAATGATGGAAGCGCTTAAACCCAAGCGTGTCTCCATCATCTATGAAGACACCAGGGAAGGCAGAGAGGTCGCTCGCGCTGCCAGAATCACGGCTGAAGACAATGACGTAGCCATCGTCGCCATGCATGGTATCAACGGTAAGCAGATTGATTTTTCAGCGATCGTGCCAGTCATCAAAGCCGCCAAGCCTGACTTGATTTACTTTGCGGGTACCCCAAAACAGACCGGTCCCTTGCTGGAACAATTAAGCCAGCAAAACATCCACGCCAAGTTGGTGACCGAACATCTTAACTGCAGCAACGACCTGGCGGCCGAATCCAACAATACCCTGCTCGACAAGCAAGTGTACTGCTACATGCCAATTGGGATAGATGACGATAGTTTAAAAACATATGAGGATTTCAAAAAAAGCTATGCCGCCCGCTTTGGCGCGACGGGTAGTGATGCCCCGTATATCTATGACTCTGTTCTGCTGGTCGCACAGGCGATGGTCAACGCCAAGTCTGTTTACCCTGGCGACATTGTCAATGCCTTGAAAACCTATGAGTTTGAAGGTGTGGTTGGCAAAATCGGGTTCGACGAGAACGGCGGAATCATGCGACCCGGCATTACCGTGTTCACTTACGTGAACAAAAAAATGGCTGGCGTCAACATGTATAGACAAACCAAGACACTGCCTGCAAGCAACAACGACTAGCCCGTCGCCGCCAGCACCATCAGAGATAATTCCCCCTCCTGATGGTGCAGCGGTGGCAAGGGTATGGAAGAACGCAAACGCCGCCTGCATTGCAGCCAAAGATCACATCTATGCTTGACGATGACGACGAATAACACGGCATAGCAAGCAACAAAGCGTATTCAAAACGCCAAACACACACACGTACACATACACACTCCGCGAGCTTTGAGGGCTTAGTGTCGTCATCCAAGACTTAAAAGTAACAGTCACCATTAAATAATTGACAATCCCCAGGCGGCATGTCAATTTATCAGCTTCATGAAGATGTGGTGTTTCTCCAATTTACTGGGCTTGGTATATTGAAGCGGTATATTGAAGCGATATATTGAACCAGAATATAACTCATCAATTGCAGATCCGGACTTTGGCCGAGAGCATCCATTTACAACGGCAACTATTGCAAATGCAACTAACGTCACATCCAATTAGCCCATCCATTCAATCAACATAGACAGAGAAAAAACATGCGCAATATAAAGCCAATGCCGTGGGAAAAAATCGCCGGATTTATTTTTGGTGTGATATTTGTCATCACCTTGCTCGCGCTGAACGTCTTCATCCCCAACCCCACACCGACGCAATATGACACCTTCAAGATTGTTCTGGCCCTGGCTGCGGCAGGTGTCGGTGGCATATTGGCCGGATTTCTTCATGTTGAAGGGGGGATAGACAAGTTCAAATTGCGTGCTGGTGGTGCTTTGGCGGTGTTTGCCACCGTATTTCTGGTCACGCCTGCTGTCCCTGGCACCCCGTCTTCCCCGCAAAACAATGCGCCTGTCATTCAAACCAGCAGCGGCACCAATGGCACCCAGGTTGGCGTTAACCAGGGCACCCTGAATATCAATAACGCTTCTGCAAGTCAATCCGCTTCTGAGCAATCCGTTGCTGCCCCCTCTTCCACCAGCCAATCTGCCAGCCAATCTGCCAACAAATCTGCCAGCCAATCCGCCGCCAGCAAATAGCCATGAAAGCCCTTGCCCTGTTGTACTTTTGCCTGTTTGTTTCTGCAAATGCACAGGCAGTTGAACAAAGCTGCCAGGGTGACGATTGCGTTCAGGTGGCGACCAACATAGGCACCATCAATGTCGTCGGCGGCACCCTTCAGATTGCCGTCAATAACGGTGTTGTCAGTGTCTTTGGCGACCCCAAAGACGAATTGAAGATCAAAGACTACGATGTCAAGGTCAAGAATCTGGAAGCGCAAATCCAGAAAAATATCGACACCATCAGCACACAGGAAAAGCGCTATATATCGGATCAAGAAAAAATGGTCAAAGGCTGGGAATACGCACAAAACCTGGTGAAAGAATTAGACAAACTGAATAAACGCATCGCCTTTCTGGACGAAAAAAATATCCTCACAAAACAAATCCAGGCAGCGCGCAAGCGCTTTGATCTGCCCAAAGCAAAAGAATTACTCAAGAAAAAACAAGAGCAGGACGATGACACCGCCGCCGAAACCGCTTACCAACTGGCAGAACTGCAACGTCATGACCTTGAATACCTTGACGCCGATAGCAACTACAAAAAAGCAATTTACCTCGACCCTGACAATGCCGTGTACCTCTCTGCCGCCGGCAACAACGCCTATACGCTAGGTGACTATCAAGACGCAAAAAAAATACATGAACGGGCCCTGGCCATTGACCTCAAAATGTATGGAGAAACCCATCCGGAGGTGGCCAGAGATCACAATAATCTGGGAACAGCATGCTACGTATTAGGTGAATACCGCAAGGCCATCTCCTACTATGAACTGGCCCTGAACATCGACCTCAAAACCTATGGCGAAGCCGACCCCGATGTAGCGATAGACCGCAATAACCTGGGCGGTGCCTGGTACTTGTTAGGCGAATATCACAAAGCAATCACCTACTACGAACTAGCCCTGGCCAGCGACCTCAAAACCTATGGCGATGCGCACACGAATGTGGCGACAGACCGCAACAACCTGGCCCTGGTATGGGACGCACTGGGGGAATACTACAAGGCGATCAGCTACTTTGAACTGGCCCTGAAAAGTGACCTCAAAATCTATGGAAACGTTCACCCCCATGTAGCGATAAAACACAATAACCTCGGTCTGGTATGGGAAGCATTGGGAGAATATCGCAAGGCCATCACCTACTTTGAACTGGCCCTGGCCAGTGACCTCAAAACCTACGGTGACGACCACCCGGTACTAGCGACCGAGCGCAATAATTTAGGCACCGCATGGAACTCTTTAGGTGAGTATCACAAGGCAGTCTCCCTCTTTGAACAAGCCCTGGCCAGCGACCTCGTGACCTACGGAGAAGCGCACCCCGAAGTGGCAACAAAGCGCAATAACCTGGGGACAGCGTGGTCAGCATTAGGTGAATATCGCAAGGCAATCAACCTCTATGAGCTGGCCCTGGCCAGTGACCTTCAAACCTTTGGGGAAGCACACCCGAATGTAGCAACAGATCGCAGCAATCTGGCAGGCGCGTGGAAATCATTGCATGAATATAGCAAAGCCATCACCTACTATGAACTGGCCCTGGCCAGCGACATCAAAACCTATGGCGAAGCACACCCGGACGTGGCAATAAAACGCAACAATCTGGGGGCAACGTGGCAAGCATTAGGCGAATATCACAAGGCAATTGGCCTCTTTGAACTCACCCTGGCCAGCGACCTCCATACCTTTGGGGAAACACACCCGAACGTAGCGATAGACCGCAATAATCTGGGGTCAGCATGGACCGCCTTGGGCGAGTACACCAAAGCCATCTCCTATTTTGAGCTGGCATACAAGGCATTGGTATCAAACCCCAACTACGGCCCGGAACATCCGTCAACAAAAACACTGCTTGCAAATCTAAACGATGCCAAAGCGCAATTAAGCAATCACAGCAAGTCGCCTTAGAGGGATTGTATGGCTTGGGAAATGGACTTTGTCTTTCTGCCGCCAGTGATCTAAAAATATAGAAAAAACCTACCCGGATATCGTGATCGGCCACAACAATCCAGCGTTGCCATGCCCTGTCATCCTTCAGGCACTGCCCGCACCTGGTCGTGCAGTCGCCACCTCACGTATATGTTTGACGATGAAGACGAATAGCAAGGCATCGCAACCAGAAAGCAGTATCTCAAACGGCGACCCCGATACCGAGCTCTCAGGGTTTAGTATTGCTATCGCCACCATAAGCGGAATAATCACAAACACCATAAAACGTATCGACGCCACGATCGAAATACTCAGGTAACGCTGCAAAAATTGAACGCCCGACGCACCACCGTTGGCACGAAACGCCATCATCGTGCCGGCAACAGGGATCAGAACATTCATCGTGGATGAAAAATGCGTCCATTCATTAAATACGGTATCAGGGCCATAGCGCATCAGCTCTACCATGAAGGTACTGAAAATGATATACGCCAGCGTATATAAATACGTCTGATTTTCAGTCAAGCCCTTGGCGATCAGTTGCGCCTTCAGCAGATCAATTTTCCAGAAATACATTGTGCCCTTGATGAGAAGTTTGTTATTGCCCGGCACCTGCCAACAGCAGCACCTTTATACAGACAGTTGGCAGGATGGCTTGCAGTGTATCAAATTACCTCACAGACCAAAGTATCAATTTGTTGAAGCTGTGCCGTTTCATGCCTGGCGCTGTGTCACTACAAAGAAAACTACATTCCTGTAGCCTTAACTACGAAATGACTCATTACCAGCGCTATACTACGCGGGCGAACGCCGAAGCAGCAATACCGAAATGCGTCGGGATTTTTATCAACGTCAGCAGCGACTTGGCTATATTTCACCAACAGCGTTTGGTGAAAAAATCAGTCAACGAACCAGACCGATTGAAGCGGAACTGCCCATTACTGACAGGGCAACTCATGTTGAATACTTCAACCTGACATATTGAACAAGGGATTGGACTGCATGTTTAGCTCTTTAATTGATGGCATTCTGACGCGCTGGTCTGTATCAGACCAAGTAATTTCCACGAAAAATACCCCTTTCATGAAAATGATTGAGAGCGCGTCTGGCTCAATTCGTGTGATGGATTCAGGATCAAATAAACCATGCATTGTGTTTGTTCCGGACGGACCAAACATCATTGAACATTATGAGCACCTGACAAAGTTACTCATCAATGAATATAGAATAGTTTGTTTCGATATGCCTGGATTCGGCTTATCGATACCGGCGTACACTTATGCCCATGGCCTCGATGAAGGGGCTCGCGTGGTGTTAGATGTGCTTGATACCTTAAATATTCAAAAGGCGACACTGGCATTCAGTTGCGCAAACGGATTTTATGCCGTACGTGCAGCCCAAACATCACCTGAGCGCATATCCAGTTTATTTCTTGCTCAAACGCCCTCCCTGGCTGCAATGCATGCCTGGACCAGACGAGTTGTTCCATGGCCACTAAAAATTCCTGTTTTAGGGCAAGTAGCATCATGGCTTTTCAAAAGAAAAGCGATCAAATCATGGTATGAGTATGCCCTTCCAAAACATGTTGATCGAACGCATTTTCATCATCCTGGAAATAAAGCACGTCCCAAGGGGGCATGCTTTTGTCTCGCAGGGGTTGTTCAAGGCCTCAATCGGGAATCCGTCCAGTCATTACAACTGTTGAATACGCCTTGCACAATGATTTGGGGATCAATAGACAGATCGCACCGTGAAACTAACGCCCAGTCATTACTTGATTGTGTAGCGCATGCAGAAATTATCCAGTTTGAAGATTGTGGGCATTTTCCTGACATTGAACAACCGGAGCGCTATGTCAATTTATTAATCGACCATATTACCAGGGTGCGTTGACAACAGTTTGTATCACCCAGATCCGACTCGGTCTATTCACCACAGGGTATGGCCGCACATGTCTACTCTTGCTCCAGAGATCAAAGGTACAAAGCCATGCTGATTTGAATGACCTTGTCAGCCTGGCACGCGGCGATCTGGCTCCGCGGAATGAATAAAAACGGTGTAAGTGTCTGCCGGATGTGGCACTTGAGCCAAATCCAAAGCGTGACCAATCGCGCCTCTGTGATAGGTACCGTGATTGATGATGTGAAAGAGTATCTCAAGACGTGTCATGGAACCATGCTTCCCATCGACGAATTGAAAGTGAACGGATTGCTTCTTGTGGTCTGCGGTCAAATTCTCGACATAGTGCTCGTACCATTGATTTGAGTCGTCAATCCTTTCAATAAGCTCATGAAGTTCAGGCACCAACTCGGTATTGGTAGAGACATGAGGCACCAGCGCAGCGAGAAGGCGCGCTCTGAATAATTCCTCCACCCTGATCATGTGATTGAGCTGCTGCCGTGCGAAGGCGACGGCAGAAGGGAACGCATTTCCGTCAATGCTTTTTATCGCATTCAAAGTACGTTGATCAGCCCACCGCTTGTAACTGAACGCTTCAACGAGCATGTGATTACCTTAACAAATTAATTAATGTGCGAGAAAACATTCATCGTGCTTGCATCTTGCCAGTAGCCAAAATGAATTGGTTACCTCGACCGTCTGGTGCCTGGCATGTGCTGGCTGCGAGCATGCATCATAGTGGATTGATATGTTAATTCATGCCCCTGCAACACACAATAAAAAACAATAGTCGTCTCGTAAATTTGGCGCTCACCGATGGTAGTGTATGGCTTTTGGTACCTGCATTCTTTTCATCATCGCATTTATTGGGCTGCATGCTCTTCTTCAACAAATGCCGGCTCTGTATCTTGCCTCAAATTGGCTGGTGGCTTCTGTCTGATCTATCTCGCTGCAATGTCAACTTGATTGCGCCTTGGCCACATCACCCACATGCTTGACGATGAAGGCGAATAGCAAGGCATAAGCACCAGTGGACACAATCTCAAACGGTGAGCCTGCAAACTGATTCTTAAAGCCGTTTACATAAATCACGACCACTATCAGCAACACCACGAGCGGTACTCCAATCATACAAACCATTGCCAGATAACGTATCGTGACCACCAGAGAAATGCTCATATAGCGCGGCAAAAACTGAACGCCCGATTCACCACCATTTGCGCGAAACGCCATCATCGTGCCGACGACAGGAATCAGCAGATTCATCATCGACCCATAATACGTCCATACATTCGGTTCCTTTTCAGGCAGATAGCGCATCATTTCAACCGCAGCCGCACTGAACACCAGATACGCCATCATGTACCCATACGTCTGCTTTTCAGACAAGCCTCCGTGTGCCAATTGCCTCTTTAACGCATCAATGTTCCAAAAATACATGGCAGCCCCGGTGAAATAATCAGTAGTGGTCGTCATGTTGATGACGAATAGAATGAGGACAGCCGCGCTGAATAGCGGTCTTCGTCAGCCTGGGTGGTAGTGTATCAAATTAATTCATTAGCAACAAAACATCTGACTCGCACGACACCCGTTTCCTCAACTGAAATGCACAACACCGGCATCAACATCCGCCTATCTGCATTTGCCCCCTACCCCACAAAGACATCAACTTTAATCAAAATAATCGCGCGGCATGAATACTCGCCAATGCTAATTTAACACGTATTAGCCCGCGTAGATGCGAATAGCCTCGCGTATTCGCACGCTTGATCTTGAAATGATTATTGATACTTTTTAGGCTCTACATGCGTACGATTACGCTGCGCTAAATCGTATCTACGCGGGCTGGAATACCCACTTACCGATCAGCCGAACGCCTTTGAATTACCTCGTCTTACTGACAATCAGGGAGACGATTCTCCGTTGCAAAAACTGATCGGTCCGCTTCGCAAGACGCCTTATTCAGCACGCATAATGCAAACATTGGCCGCCGTGCCAAGTGTACAAGCAAAGCGTTTGCCGGTGCTGCCCCCGAAGGCGAGTTAAACGGTCACTACGCTCGTTTTACCGCGCCGAAGTAGTATCGGCGGGTATCGAAAGGGCCGAAGTTGAGTATCAATCGGGGTGGTAACGAAGCGAAAGTTCAACAGAATAGCCATTTCACTGTCGCGAAATATCACAACTTTGTACGATTAATTTCGTTTCACCTCGTATTGCAGGCACGCGACGCCCGACGGGAAAATTTTACTGTTAACCAGCATGAGTGCAGTCTTGTCCTTGATGTTTTTGAACAAGGGAATACCTTGCCCCAGCAGAATCGGATTGACGAATAGCCAGTACTCATCGATGAGATTTTCTGCCATCAGTGCGTGCGTGGCGGAGGGGCTTCCAAACATCAATATCTCGCTGCCTGCGCCATGCTTGAGCTTGTTGATTTCATCGCTTAAATTGCTACTGATGATTTGTGTATTAACGTGATTTTTTTCCAGCAAAGTTTTCGACAACACCACTTTGCGGGCGGCTTTATACCAGCGTGAATGATGATGATCATGCGGGCTGGCGTCAGGCTTATCGGCAGCGGTTGGCCAGTACGACTCCATCATCTCGAAGGTGGTGCGCCCGTATAAAGCAGTGTTGGTCTGCTGAATCCGCTGCTCCACGTATTCAAACAAATCGGGGCTTATACTTATCCAGCCCAGGCTGGCCGGCCCTTTGGCGGTGGAAGCAACAAAACCGTCCAGTGACACATGGACAAATGAAACGATTTTTCTCATGATTTTTCCTTGATCAATTTTTGATTACATAGCTGGCAAGGCGTGCCAGGGTTTGGTTGCCGCCTTCAATCGCACCAATTTTCTCCACCGCCATGTTGCGTGCTTGCGCAGTAGGAAAAAGTAGATGGATTGTCACTTTGGTTTGCCCATCCACCGCCTCGAATGTCCACGTCGCCTCAAACATGGCCTTCGGGTCGCCCTTGTATGTGCCGCCGGTGCAAAACTCGATGCGGCGAGGTTTGTCGATTGCGGTATAGACGCTGCGGCTGGGATAGTCTCTCCCATCAGGCCCATGCATGACATGGTGCCACTCGCCTCCCACGCGAAAATCCAGTTTCTCCAGCGTGTTGGTAAAACCATTCGGGCCCCACCAATGCACGACATGGTCAGGTTTGCTCATCGCCTCCCATACCAATTCGCGCGGCGCATCTATCAAACGCGAGATGATGATTTCGCGGTCGTTCGTATCAGAATTGTTGCCGGAGTTATTCTTTGTTTCCTGCACTTTTCATCTCCACGGATTGAAGGTTTTTAAGGTACACCTCAAGGCGATCAAGGCTCTGCTCCCAATGTTGGCGATATTGGCCGATAAAATCGGCAGCCTCGTGCAACGGTGCGGCATTGAGCTGGCACGGGCGCCATTGCGCCTGGCGACCTTGTGTGATCAGTTTGGCGTGCTGCAACACCTTGAGGTGCTTCGTTACGGCAGACGGGCTTATCGAGAATGGCTTGGCAAGCTCGGTGACCGATGTCTCACCAAGTGCCAGCCGCGCAAGAATTGCACGGCGGGTTGGGTCAGCGAGCGCGGCGAAGGTAATGCTGAGTGAATCAGTATTCATATTTATTACATCAATTGGTTAATTAACCTATAGGTGAAATATAGGCGACTTTAAAAAAAGTGTCAATGAAAATTCGCTAATTGCAAACTCGACACAGTGTTGATCCAACCATGGGGAAATCATTGATGGCCGCATACGCTCGGCGTCTTTTTTGCCCATGAAGCCTGTGGGCCTGCTAAGCCTTAATTTCTTCCAATAGGTCTGGATGATGATCTAGCAGCTTCAGCAGCTTAACCAGGGCAACCGGAGGCTTCGCCTTGCCGCTCTCATAACGAGAGAAGGCATTGACACCCCCGCCGAATATCTGGCCAGCTTTTTGCTGGTTCAAGTCAAGTTTTTTACGTACAGACAAGATAAAGTCTGGCGCGACTATGCTGGCATTGACCTCTTTAATGAACACCGTCGCCAGCGCATGCATGTGCCTGGACTGTTCCATATCCATGACAACCTCACCGCAAGCCGGGCAGAAATCGCCAGTGATGTCTGACAAGCTTGTGGATTCACCCTTATAGGTATAGGGCAGGTCGCGGTTGTCATGCACCAACTCTGCCCCACCGCAATTTGGACATTTCATTTTTAACGCTCCTTGAAACTCACAATCAACACATCATCGATCACAGTCAGCTTCAAATACACTTGACCCGCAACCGTCACTGGACGATACACATCTTGCCAGACTCTGTGATCAGCATGCGTAGTCATGTTTTTATAGAAGTCTTCAGGTGTCAGGGCAGCATGATCTATAGTATGCTTTTTTGTATTTGCCTATGCACAGACGACAGCCCAAAACATTAGCTATAAGGAAATCGATCCAGTGATGTCTTCACTATTGACAGGGAATTTTTTATTAGCTGCTTCATGATCAAGATTGTTTGCAAGGTATTTTGTCCAGAGCAACGGGAATTTTTCTGCCAAGCTGACATGGGTATAGTCCATCCAGTTGAAACTGGCAGGTGCTACCCGATTATTCTCTTCTTCCTGCACCCTTGCTTCTTCAAACATACTTCCACCAGCGACTTTTTCATACGCTTCATAAATGGCGTAATAATAGGATTCATCGTCAACGCAGGGGTAGCCTTCGCTATCGCGGGGGATATCCAGCATTGCCATACTGTCTGGATTTGCAAGCGCCTACCTCACGTAAATTTTTTCATGATTTTAAAAAAAGAAATTTCGTCAAGCAACAAATAACAATCGATTTTCTAAATTTGATGTTTCCAGTTTCTTACAACAAAAATTCTAGAGGCGGCTCAAATTTAATGTCAAATCTTTTGTGTGGAAGAGGGTTTCCCGATATATCAGTAACCGCCCAAGCTGTACCTGGACGACCAAAATGGAGTTCAATCAGTGGATAGTGCATATCTTGCGCGGTCATTTTTTGATATTCATCTCGTATAATTTTTAAATTTGGATGCCAAATTATTTTCGTATCGTTTTCTGCATATTCAATCCATCCTCCGATGTCCCACTGTATAAATGTATTAGATCGAATTAAATGAATTCCAATATAAGATACAGATGAGCGATTAACTGGATTGGAAAATTTTATAGAGATTTGACCGAAATTTTCAATTTCTAGCGGCTTTTCAATATCTGGGGAATATTCAATTATTCCCATAGAGCGCGTATGACTCATAGAGACATGGATAGCAAGGTCATTTAGAAACTGTGAAGTTTCATTCACATCTTGAATAGTCTCTTGAGACACTTGTGACGGAAAATGTTGATTGGCATATTTCAAGAAGCTTTCCACGTTATACATATGAAAAAAATCTATCCCGCCAACTATACGCGCTTCATGTTTCAATTCATTTCTTGGGCCAATTGTCATGCCTTGAAAAGTTTCCCACCAGTCACCTTTACCATCACCAGTTACAACAATGACGGTCTTTTCATTAGCACTTTTTGCATGCCGTAAGATTTGATCCCAGATAATATAGTCTCCATATTTCCTCTGATAGCAAAGGCCATTGTGCTGAAACGAATCCCCACTATCCTTGTCTTTGTTCTTATCTTTATAGCCGGGTGGAATATTTTGGCTGTATCGAGAATCTGCATCTCTAAATAATTCATCAATATCTTCCTGTTTTTCGGCTTGGTCGCCTACCTTCCCTAAAAATATTTCCTCTATCTTGTTTTTTATAAAATCTTTTCCAGTGATTGATAATTTATGTGAATTAAAACCTTTTAGCTCGTCAAGAAATTCGTCTTTTAACTTGCTGAAAGACTCCATGAACTTTGTAGGGTCAATCAGTGAATGTCGTTTAACATACTGTTCATTATTGAAATATTTATCTAACGTATTATATGAATCTGAAACCTTAGTTTGCACATCTTCAATGCCCTTGTTTTGTTCCGCTATAACCGTCAACCTGTTGCGATAGAATTCAAGAGCGACATGATGTGGTATCCAAATACGATCATTCAATATTTCAAATAATTTTAAGAAATCTTTTCTTGTAGATTCTTTGTATCGGTATAAATTTAATAGGACATTTGTATCAAAAACAAACAATGCATTTTTCCATGCGTTAGAAAATTCTTCATCCGATGAACCAGAATAGTCTGAAAATTTATTTCTCATAGAAGCACCTGAAAGAGATCGAAGTTCATTTGTTTATTTTGTTCTACATTGCATTTGAAATTTTAGTAAAAATGTTTTCCCAACGATTCACTCAAACGTATATGTTTGCTTTGGTGAATCCACTTTCACATATCGCCAAGTTTTCAATCCAATTTTTGCGGCAACATGTTTCGCCGTGGCCTTATTGCCAAAACCGGGAACACGCTTTAAGTCCAAAGTATCAATGAGTTCAAATTGTCCTGGCTGTAGGCCAGAATAATTGTTCATATCAACTACGTACCAGCGAACATTATCTTCAGTGGTTGCTAAAACAAATGCCATGATTATCCAGTACCGAATTTTGAAATTATGAACTTCCGCCGCCGCTACCTTTCTGAAAACGCCCTTTTAACGCCAACAAAAAAAGTGTGACACTTGCCAACGAGAATACAGTTTGTAGTAAGGATAATGCGTAAATCCAGGTGGTTTGCGAGGTCACAAGTGACTTTTCAGATATTACCGCTATAGGATTGACAGCGTTTTGCAATGCAAGCGTAACAGGTGCGCTTAAACTGAGTGCTGTTTTCGGTTTATCCGTATCGGCAGTAAGTGACAATACATTTACCAACGGATCAATTCCCAAGCATCTGTCCAACACGCATATTTGTCGAGCCCACAATTCATGTGCCCAATTATCCATTGCGCAATAGCACAATGCAAAGACAATGTTGATAACAATAAAAGAAGATAGCGCCCGTCCTGGCGATTGTCCATATTTTGAAATGACGTCATAGCACCAAGACAAAAAGTAAGAAAAAGGTTGCCCAATTCGTCTCTTGTCTTCCCAACCAAATATCCGTGGTCGGTATTCCACGTCACGTTGAACACGCAATTCAGCCGCAAAAAACTTCGATTCTTGATGCTGGTCGCGGTGACTGGCCATCAACAGCTTCAACGTTCTATATGCTTGGCGATCCTTGTTTGCCCATTTTATTTTTTTCCCTTCCTTTGTTGACGCGAGCGGGAAATCCGTCTCAAAGAAACTTGACCCAGGATGTATTTTTGCATCATGAAATTCTGGTACGCGAGCGAAAAATGCATTATCGAATTCGGCAGCCAATTCAAATTTAGCACTTTGAAACGAAGCATTGCCAAAGCATTTTACAGAATTGAAATTTGATTTTCCTGAAAATATCGCTTCGTCGAATATCACATTGCCTTTAAATCTTGCATCACAATATTCGGTCAATGCGCCAAATTTAGATTTGGAAAAATTTGCGTCCTGAGCTTCCCTCGGTAATTAGTTCACCATCAGGTGAATGTCATGCAGCCAGATTCTCTTGAATTTGTTTCTTCATCC
>NZ_JBXASD010000022.1:0-80586 GCF_058808955.1 Undibacterium sp. GW821-FHT11B02
ATCAACCTGGGTGCAGGTAACGATACACTGGTGACTTACGGTGCGATCAACCTGGCTGGTGCACAACTATCTGGTATTGAAGCGATCTCAGCCAATTCAGCATTGGTGATGACGGCGTCTGAATACAATGCCCTGGTGGCGGCACGTGCTGCATTGAGCCTGACTGGTCCTGTATTGACGTTCTCTGGCAATGCATCACATCAGTTGACGATTATTGATGATGTGGGCGGTATCAACAATATTGATCTGTCGCTGATCTCGATTACGGGGGGCAATCTGGTGTTTGATGTGACGTCGGCGTCGAATGCGAATGGTGGTGGCGTCAACAACATGACGACCACGAATGCGATCACCACGTCGGGTGGGGCGGTTGCCACGGCAGGGATTGTGGGTACCAACCCAGTCAATGGTGGGGGTATTGCATTGAATCCGACAGTGTTGACGGCGGGTGGGGTGTTTAACGGGGTGGCCGGGATTAATGAGAACTTTACCGGGACGGCTGCTACGCTGACTGGGACTACTGTTAATGGCAATGCTGGCGATTCGGATACATTGACGCTTAATGGGGGTATTAGTGCGGCACTACTTAATGACGGTGCAAGTGGCGGTACGATCTCGAATATCAAGACTTTAAATTTGACGGGAGGGATAAACAATATCGGTTTTTCGAATGCCACTTCCGGGATTACGACCGTTATTGGCGGCACCGGTAATGACTATGTTGATCTTACGAATTCAGGTTCCAGTTTGTTGGCGGGTAATATCAATCTGGGCACTGGTGTAAATACCCTGATTTTAGAAGGTAAAACATACACTGGTACTTTCATTTCTGGATCGGGCGTAGCAGATTGGTTGAGCTTGGGGTTTGGTGCGAACATTGCTGCCGCTAATGTTAGTGGCTTTGAAAATTTGTATGTTAACTCGAATGCATCTGTCTCCATGACGGCCGCGCAATATAATTCTTTTACCGGAACAGTATTTGCAGCTGGAACAGAAACAATTACCTATACTACGGCAGGTAATATAGTTGGAAATAGCAATATTGAAAACTATGTTTTAGCGAATGGTGCCAATTTTTTTAGTACGGCCAGTAACACTCTTGTATCTGTGACCGGCGGTACAGGAAATGATGTGTTTTACATGTCTACTTTTACTGTTGCTGCTGCTGCCAACAACGGCATCAATGGTGGTCAGGGTTCTGATACATTGAACCTTGCCATATTGGCAGGTGGTTCTATTGATCTGAGCGCCAAAGTTGTTGGTGTAGAAAATATCCTCATTACGGCAAGTACGACCGCGGCCTGGACAATCAAAAATGAAGATGGCATAGGTGCCACTTTATCGGTGACTAAAGATACTGGTAATGCTGATCTCAATAATGTTACCCTGGGTTCTGGTGGTCAAATTCTTTATTTGACAGGCACAGGAGCTGGTAATACTACAATCACTGGTGGCTCTGGTGCCGATACTATCAACCTGTCCACGACAGCGCTTGGCATTGACAATATTGCGTTAGGTTCTGTGATCTCTGCCATCGATACGGTGGTTAACTTCAAAGTTGCTGGTGCTGACGTGTTCAAGACAGGGACTAATGCAACAACATTGAATGCATTGAACATCGCTACCGCAGATACGGCGTCATTTGCAGCTGCTATCGCTACGGCAGCAAATGCCGCTGGTGCGACATTAGCAGCCAATACCCAGGCTTACCTGATTACGGTCAGTGCAGGTACTGCTGCCGGTATCTATGCCTTCCAGAACATTGGTACCGTAAATGGCACGGTGGATTCGACTGACTTTATTGTGAAACTCGTGGGAGCAAGCACCATCCTGGTGAGTGACTTTGTTGCTTAATTTTTTTGTTTGAATATTGAGACTGCAAGTTAGCAGATCCGTGACTGGATCTGCTGATCATTTACCTCAGACGATCAATGTCATCTGCATCATCCCTACCAGGAATTATCTATGGTCCCAATGTTTAAATGCTTGCTGGCAGCTGTCTCTTTTCTTTTTTTTGGTGTACAAGTACAGGCACAAGAGATCACCCATTTGGGTGTTCCTGTAGATCGTATGATTGCCATCACCGGTAATCAGTCTTTTTATGGCGGAGGCGTACCACAGTGGGGAGTGTGGAAGGGAGGGGTGTTGCCACCTGTGTTTTCCAGCACTTATTCTGTCCCAGCAGGTTATTCACTGGTGATACTGGAAGTCGCAACTGCGCATGGTCCATTAGCACTGAAGAGCATTGCTACACTATATCTGAGCCCTCCTGGACTACCAAGCTCAGGTATTGTCCATTTGTTGCGTATTCCCCTTGAGGCAAACACAGATTACGTTGATAAAACCCAGTTGTTGTCTGCAGGCATACGTATACCCGGAGGCTATGGCATGTTTTGGGGGGCGTATGTACCCCAAAATGGCGGGAACCTGAACATGCAATGGACAATACGTGGTTACCTCGTCAAGGAATGATCTGCGATAAAAAGGGATCATTTTGCTGACACTTCATGCCGTATTCACGCGGCGACTTCTCCTCTTATGAAGCACCTTTGTGTGCTATTCACTATCTGAATCACTCAAATCCGGCGCTCTAGATTGTCATGCGTTTGGTTAGTTGTGGTCAATCGACAGGTCAAGCAGGTATTAATCATATATTGGCTATTGATCCTACTAATACATAATTGGTGATAGTATGAATTGACAGGCCTTGCCTGCGAATGTGCTGAGAGTTTTTGCTGCACGCTTACAAATACGGACTGCATCCAGATTTGGATAGCTTCAGGATCTTGTATGGAGCGCGCTTCTTGCAAAAATTTGAATGGCCATTACAAAAACTTTTGACGAATTGTTTGTGCAGCGAAGTGATTTATTGTTAGTGCGTGCAGCAATGAAGCTTGAACATGAAAACAGGTTGTGCTGGTATATAAAGGGAAAATGACCTTAACTCCTGATCTCGCTGATATAACATCGAAGTCGCAAATTCAGCATTTGCTGGTCAAATTACGCCTGCTGATTGGCATATTACCTCTCATATCTGGTACGGTGTTTAGTCTGGTGCTGTGCTTAGGTTCCTCACCAAGTCATGCTACAAACGTATCGTTGTCTGCTGCAAGCGATCACCGCTGGTTATCACTTAATGATAGGGTATTTCAGAATCTGACGACTGACAACGGTTTGCCAGGCGTCGTTACGCAAGCCATAGCAGAAGATACTCAGGGCTTCATCTGGTTTGGAACACAAGGCGGGCTAGCACGTTGGGATGGTTATCGATTTCAAATTTACCAGCAGAACCTGAAGGACGTGAATGCTTTGCCAGAAAGTTTTATTCTGTCTTTGCATATAGACCGTTCTGGTCGTTTGTGGGCAGGTACCAACGGCGGTGGGCTCGTTCGTTATGATGCTGTTCACGACAATTTTGTGCGCGTACCAGTCGGTAAAAATGGTACTGGTGATGGCACAATTTACGATATCAAAGATGATGGCAAAGACGGATTATGGATAGCAACGACGCATGGGGTTGATCACTATTTTCCAGATGCCGGGAAGGTGTCACATTTCCGGCATGATAAAAAAGACCCGGGCAGTTTACCCAGCGATGTAGTTCGCTCCGTATTGCAGGACAATAATGGCACACTCTGGGTTGGCACACAGGAGGGGCTAAGCTATTTCGATGGGAAAACCAAAAATCTGAACCATATTTCTTTTTCGGCTGTGCTTGCGGAAAACCCCAATGTCAGATACCTGGAACAAAGCATTGACGGGAATATCTGGGTGGGAACGGCAAATCATGGTGTGTATATTATTGACCCCCATGTAGGTATTCCCATATCGATACAGGCAGCGGGATATCGTGGTGATGAATTGCTCAATGATATGGTTACCTTTATCAAGGAAGTGGCACCGGGACAGATGTGGATAGGCTCGGTCAATCATGGCATTGTCGTGCTGGACACAAAGCTTTTACAGGCGCGACGCCTGATTCATGATGCAGCTATATCTGGCAGCCTGATCGACAATACCCCAGAATCTATCCTGCGAGATCGTTCTGGCACGATCTGGATCGGTACTGATGATGGGGTGAGCCACCATAATCTGAATCAATCAGCGATACTGGTAATCAATGGAGGGCCCGCAGATATCAATCACATTAAGGATAAAAATATCACTACGGTATTTGAAATGAATGATGGAACGGTCTGGCTTGGTCTCAAGGGCAACGGCATTCATATTATTGATCCTGATGCGGCAACAGTAAGCTGGGTACGGCCGGATGCTCGACAAATCGGCGGTGCGCCATCTGACACGGTGATCACTGCGTTTACCAATCCGGTCAATCAAGTGATCTATATTGGCTCGCAGACGGGCTTGTATAGCACAGACCAACACGGGCAGCAGATGCAGCGATTGCATTTCCCCCCACTTGATGTGGTGATGCCGATTAATGCCGTCAGTCAGGACGGAAATCTGCTCTGGATTGGGGCAGAGGACGGGCTTTGGCGCATAGACTTGTCAGGTGACTTGCGCGTTACGACGGGAAGGGCGAAGAAAGTTATCAGCGACGGACCTGTCGAAGCGCTGGCCTTTGATGCGGAAAATATTCTGTGGGTCGGTACCCGTGGTAGTGGCCTTTACCGGCTCAATAGAGCTACGCTGACTCATACACATTTTTTGGCCGACAAGGCGAATGTTGTTGGTTTATCGTCCAACATTATCACTACGCTTTTAATTGACGCACGCAAGCGTCTTTGGGTTGGTACTTTGGGAGGTGGTATCAATATCAGTGTATTGCCAACTACCAGTAGCCAACTGGAATTCAGCCAATTGCAATCAATACATGGAATGCCCAGTGATCTGGTGGATACACTGATTGAAGACAAGTCAGGAAAAATATGGGGTAGCACTGATGGCGGCATCGTGCTGATAGATCCTGTCAATTTCAAGATCAAATCTTTGCAACGTGCCGACGGCGTGGCAAGTTCAACTTACTGGGCGCATTCCGGTGTGATTACTTCTCGCGGAGAAGTATTATTTGGTGGCGTTGGTGGCTTGACGATCGTGCGCCCGGAATTGCTGAAGCAGTGGGACTATGACCCGCAAATTGTGATAACCCATATTGACATAGGTGGAAAATCTGGACTGGTGCCACAACGATTGAGCTCGAATTTTAAGAACGAAATTTTGATAAATCCAGAAGGGAATAATATTTCCGTTGAGTTTTCTGCGTTAGATTATTCTGCGCCCGTGCGTAACAAGTATGCTTACCGGTTGGAAGGTTATGATACGTCCTGGGTGGAAGTGGATTCAAATCACCGCATCGCTAGTTATACCAATTTACCACCTGGTCAATACCGTTTGCATATCAAGGGGACAAATCGCGAAGGGCAGTGGGCGAAGCAGGAATTGTCCTTGCCAATTCGGGTTTTACCAGCATGGTATCAGACCTGGTGGTTTGCGCTGTTGGTTTTGTTTGTCATTGCCGTAGCGATATTTGGATTGATACAAAAGAAAACCAGTACCTTGCGGCGGCGCCAACGGCAACTTGAAATGCAGGTCTTGTTGCGAACGGCTGATCTGAATATCAAACAGAGTGAATTAAGCGTAGCGAACGGCGAATTGTTGGCAGTGAATGCCGATCTGAGTATCGCCAACGCCCAACTCGCCCAGACTAATGAAACAATGCGTCTTCTTGGCGATATTGGCAGAGGAATCACTGCCATTCTGGATGTTGAACTTTTGTATCGATCCTTCCATCAACATGTAAAAGATTTGCTGGATGTCAACCGCTTTTCAATATATAGAAAAGACAATGCAGGTGAATTTAAATTGGCATTTGAGAATGAAAATATTGCCGATGAGCAGGACCTGGTCCCATCCACAGAAGAATCCTATGTCGCAAGAGTTGCTTTGAATGGACAAGATTTGTTATTGGACACGACACCAAATTTTGTGTCTGAGCACATGCCAGGTCACATGCAAACGGTCTGTCTGGTGCCACTATTTGCATCAAATGCGATGCTGGGTGTTGCTTGCCTGTATTCAACTAAAGCAGATGCTTATGGTGAGCGTGAAAAGTTGATGTTTTCCACTATCTGCTCTTTTGCCGCAGTTGCTTTGGATAATGCTGAAGCCCACCAGCAATTGGCCCTCGCGATTGAAACCTTAAAAGACGCGCAGCAGCAATTGATTTTTCAGGAAAAAATGACGGCTCTGGGAACCTTGACCGCTGGAGTTGCCCACGAGTTTAATAATGCAGTTAATTTTTCCCATGTAGGCGCACAAAATTTGGAACATGATTTGCAGCGTTTTTATGTGCTGCTATTAAACATGGCTGGAAACGATGCCGATCAAACCGTCATCAAGCAATTTGAGGATAGTTTCACCGGCTTGCAGGCGCACGTGAAGAGCGTACTGGATGGCACCAGTCAAATTCGGCAAGTAGTGCGAGATCTATTGACGTTTAGTCGTGTTGACGTGACATTGAGGAAACCAGTATTGATTGTTAATAATCTGTTGACTTCAATTAAGCTGTTACACAGCCAGATCAATGAGACGATAGATGTTCAATGCGAACTGAAGTCTAACCCAATGATAGATTGTGCACCTGGTCAACTCAATCAGGTATTCATGAACCTGATTTTGAATGCCTACCACGCAGTCAGAGAAAAACAGCTTCAGACGGAAAATGTCACTGGCCTTCTGAAGATTCGCAGTTCGTCTGATTCACATTGGCTGCAGATTGAATTTGAAGACAATGGAATAGGCATTAAAGCGGAAAATATAGAACGTATTTTTGATCCCTTTTTTACTACGAGAGAAGAAGGCGTGGGCCTGGGGCTCTCAACATCCTACAGCATCATACGAGCGCATGGCGGTGAGATTTCAGTGCAGTCTGAATATGGAAACGGCAGTTGCTTCATCATTCGTCTTCCAATAAAAGCACAGCCCTTTTAGCGCTTCATTTGTATCTTATCAGAATCCGTTTCTACAACGGCAACGAATCAAAGTAGTCACCAGCGTCGCATTTTACCCTTGTCAGACACGGTTTTATTCTTGAATTCTCTGTAACCGCCCGCCGCTTCTCCCCAGCCATTACACACATAGACAGTGTAGCTGCCTGGCGTCTATGGCCAATGTTCGTCAGCGAACAGACTATAATATAATTTCAGTGGATTCTGATTACTATGGCGTTTGGGTGTGGACAATTTTCCATGTCGAAAAGGCTTACTTTAAGCCTGGCGAGGGAAGCGCTTTCATAGCGTCATTTCGCGCCTGGATTTCTACTCTGGAGAAATATATGAAACAGCAAATAAAATTGATATGTGGCTTGTCTGGCTTGCTTCTGGCTGCTCACGCGAGCGCCCAGATCACTTTTTATGAAGGCGAGGGTTTCCGTGGCCGCACTTTCAGCGTCAATGGACAACAGTCCAATTTTCGCAACAGTGGCTTCAATGATCTGGCCTCGTCTGTGGTTGTGACGCGTGGACGCTGGGAAGTCTGTGATGATGCCAATTTTGGTGGTCGCTGCATGGTACTGGGCAAAGGCAGCTACGATACGCTGTCAGGTATGGGCATGAATAATCGCATCTCGTCTGTACGCCCCATTAATTCGAATCGTCGTTATGACAACGAAACTGCGGCACCCATGGACGCGCCTAACTATGAATATCGTCGCCGTCCGAATGAAAGTATGTATGATGCTCCCGTTACATCGGCACATGCCGTTGTTGGCCCACCAAGTGAGCGTTGTTGGATAGAGCGCCAACAAGTTGGCCAGGAACGTAGTGAACCGAACGTTGGCGGTGCCATTGCCGGTGCATTAATAGGCGGTATTCTTGGTCACCAGGTAGGTGGGGGCACAGGGCGGGATCTGGCAACAGCTGGCGGTGCTGTCGCTGGTGGTGCACTGGGTGCAAATGTGGGACGCAACAGTGGTAACACCTATGAGCGTGACGTGCGCCGCTGTCAGACTACGGCCAATACCACGCCAGAATACTGGGATGTCACTTACAACTACCGTGGTGTAGAACATCGCGTGCAAATGAGTTCTCCTCCGGGATCAACCATTGCGGTCAATCGCAACGGCGAACCAAGGCAGTAATATTGCCGGATTATTGATCATGGCTCATTGTGCAAGATGGGCTGCAACATGCAAGGCCATATGCTGTTACCAGCATATGGCTTTTTTGTGTCAGGAAAAGAGGTAGTTCAGATTTGGCACAAATGTGCATTTCCAGGTTAGTTTGTTTTGACCACGGCTTTGGCAATGGGGCGTACATAATCCAGTTCCACCCTGTGTTCCAAGCCGTCATCCAACAAGGTCAGTGATAGATTCGCTGAGGCGACACCATCGATATACAACATGCTTTGTCCATATGCTGCTTCCCGCAGCCTGATGCTGATCTGGTAAAAACTGTTCATGTATTGATAGCGCATACTGAATTCTTTCCAGTCCGCCGGTACACAGGGTGTGAAGGAAAGATGATCGCCTTCACGCTTGAGTCCTAATAGCGATTCCATGATGAAGGTGTACATCCAGCCAGCCGAGCCTGTGTACCAGGTCCAGCCGCCGCGACCTATATGTGGATCAGCTGCATACACGTCGGCCGCAATGACATAGGGTTCAACCTTGTAGCGGCTGATAGCCTGCACAGAATTCCCATGGTTGATGGGATTAATGATTTGAAATGCGTCCCAGGCTCGTTCTGCATCCCCTATTTTGGCAAATGCCATGGCTGTCCAGATGGCAGCGTGGGTGTACTGTCCTCCATTCTCGCGCACACCAGGGACGTAACCACGGATGTAGCCTGGATTTTGGCCAGAATGATCAAAGGCGGGTTGCAGCAATTGTATGATCTGGTCCTGGCGACGTATCAATCGTTGATCAACCGCTTGCATGGCATGCAAGGCGCGCTGCGGATCAGCGGCTTCTGACATGACAGCCCAGCTTTGCGAAATTGAATCGATCTGGCATTCTATGTTTTGGGCTGAGCCCAAGGCGCTGCCATCATCGAAATAAGCACGCCTGTACCAATCACCGTCCCAAGCTTGCTCGTCAATATTTTTTGATAGCTGCTTGGCCTGAGTAAGGCACACTGTCGCAAAGTCATGATCTTGCTGCAGTCGTGCAATGCCGGCAAAGCGTGTCAATACCTGATGCAGGAAGAAAGCCAGCCAGACGCTTTCACCTTTTCCGAGATGACCTACCTTATCCATGCCATCGTTCCAGTCGCATGAGCCCATCAATGGCAGTCCGTGATTGCCAAAGCGCAACCCATGTTGTATCGCTTTTACGCAATGCGCGTACAGGCTGGCAGATTGTTCGGACCTGGCGGGTAAATCGTAGTAGGAATCTTCATCCTGATTGACTGCACGCGCTTCGATGTAAGAAATCTGCTCGCTCAAAATACCACGATCGCCACTGGAGCTTACATAACGTGCCACCGCCAGCGGCAGCCACAGATAATCGTCCGAGCAATGGGTACGCACGCCACGGTCAGATGGTGGATGCCACCAGTGCTGGACATCGCCTTCAATGAATTGATGGGCGGCTGATAACAGCAGTTGCTCTCTTGCCAGTTTTTGTTGTGTATGTACCAGAGCCATGCTGTCTTGTAGCTGGTCACGGAAACCAAATGCGCCACCAGACTGGTAATAGCCACTGCGTGCCCATAAACGGCACGCGATGGTTTGATACAGCAACCAGCCGTTGGCCAGCATGTTCAAGCCCTGATCTGGTGTGTTGACTTGCACTGCATTCAGCGTGTCGCGCCAATACTGATGTACTTTGGCAAGAGCATGTTCTGCCGCCACGATGCCGCGTCGTTCGAGTATCAGTGGTGCAATGTTACCCAATGAGACATTCGTCACGCCCAGCATGAAAACCATGACTTTTTCCTGGCCAGGGTTTAATTCGAAGGCAAGTTGTAGCGCTCCGCAGGGGTCGAGACCTGCGCCAGTTTTACCCGACAAACGAGTTCTTTCCAGCGCGGCTGGCTGTTGCAGATTGCCATTACGCCCAATGAATTCATTGCGGTCACCGGTGTAGCTGCGATTATTGCTGTCGATATCAAAGAAAGCAGTTCGGCCATGGAATTCAGTGTTGTAGGGATTACGTGCCACCAGGCATCCACTGGCAGGATCAATGCCGGTCACGATGTGCATGGCTGATTTCGGTCGCAGGTCACCCAGGACCCATTCGACATATCCAGTTACTGACAGATTTCTTTGTTCTTCAGATGCATTGTGCATACGCAAGATACTGTATTTTATTGCACAATCGAGAGCAACAAAGACGGTCAATTCAGTTTGTATATTATTTTCTTCGTGGGTGAAAATGCTGTATCCAAAGCCATGACGTGTAGTGTATTCACCATTGCCGCGACAAGGCAGTGCCGTTGGTGACCAGATCACTCCGGTATCTTCGTCGCGGACATAAAAGACTTCACCACTGCTGTCACTGACAGGGTCGTTGTTCCAGGGAGTGAGGCGGAACTCATGCGCGTTTTCAGCCCAGGTGTAAGCCTGGCCGCTTTCAGAGATGACACTGCCAAAATGTGGGTTAGCCAGTACATTCACCCAGGGGGCCGGTGTGACCTTTGCTGCACTGGTGGTGATGACATATTCCCTGCCATCTTTAGAAAAGCCACCAAGGCCGTTATCAGCATGCAATTGCTCTCTCGGCAGGACATTGTTGACTATCGTATTGCCATAGGGGACTGAGCGGGTCGGTATCAGTTTGGGTACTTTCACTTCCAGCAGGTCACGGCGATTCAGTTGTTCGGCCAGCGTGCCACGGTTGTCACTGAGTATGACGCGGGCGACAGATTGAAACAGTATTTTGTCTTCATTGGAAATTTGCTCGACCAGACGCACAAAGATGCCCCCTGGCCTCTCTATGGCATGTGTACCGATGACAGAAGAGATTAAACCAATAATCTGCTCTTGCAATGCCTGCCTGTAGTTGGCATGGTCTTCATTCCAGATCACCAGGTCAACTGCCAGGCCCTTGGAGCGCCAATAGGCATGTGCCTGCACCAGTTGCCGTACCAGTTCTATGTGATCCTGGTGGTTGATTTGCAGTAGTACGATAGGTAAGTCACCTGAGATGGCATAACTCCATAAACCTGACTGGCCACGATGATTGCGTATCAATATGCTGGCATCCGCACGTAATAATGGATTGACATAAATGACGGAGTTGGCCAGTCTGCCGTATAACTGGGCGTCAGTTTCTGTCGCATTCAACTGCCGCAACACAACCTGGCTGTGAGTCCATGACAGTTCTATCACACGATCAGCCAGATGCTGATCCTGATATTTTTCTATCAGTGCCAGACAGAGATCGCGATTTTCGGCAATACCTGTGACCACATCAATGGTAATAATCTGTTCGGCCTCCAACGTGACCTGGCAGCGTATGGCAACTATGGGGTCCAGAACCGAACCCTGGCTACCAGATAGCCTGCCGACACCCATTGCATCGGGTTTTTCCAGAGTGTTACCACGGCCTATGAATTTTGCTCTGTCCGTTTCATACGATAGTCTGTCCATGCTTGCTCCATGCAGCGCTATCAGATGGAACATGCTGGGTATTTTCTCATCTATCGAACGTGGCCGTCGGGTACATAAAATGGCATGTTGAGCAGGGAGGATTTCAGTTTCTACAAATAGTTTGCTAAAGGCTGGGTGCATGGCATCTGCCGCTGCGGGTGCCAGCACTACTTCAGCGTAGGTAGTGAAGTCTATGGTCCGACGGCTGCGCGAACGATTGATGATGCGGGTGCGGCGCAATTCGATATCATCTTCCGGTGACACCACAATTTCAGTGTGCATGTCGAGATTGTTGTCACTGCGACGGAATTCTGCCCGTCCTTCTGAAAAGATCACTTCATAATTGGGTGATGCAACCAGGCATGGCTGGAATGCTGTTGACCAGTAGCGCCCGCTTTCCACATCCCTGACATAACAGAACGTACCCCAGTGATCACGGGTACTGTCTTCTGCCCAGCGGGTAACGGCAAGATCATTCCAGCGGCTGTAACTGCCACCTGTGTTGCTGATCATGACGTGATAGCGACCATTCGACAAGAGTTGCACTTCAGGCGTTCTTGTGTTGACGTGATGCAGTATCCGTAGAGGCATTTCCTGACCCGCATGACCAGTGCGGATGTCAGCTAGCTCGGTGGTATTGGAATAGGTGGCACTGGCTTTCGGCACTCTTTCATGCAACAGAGACATGGTTGCCTGGAAAAAAGGATCTGATTCAAAACGCCTTTGTAGTGGCCGGTCCAGCAGCAAGTAAGCCAGTGATAATAATCCCATGCCCTGATGATGGGCCATGAAAGAACGGATGACCGTATATGTCTGGCCGCGTGGCTGGCGTGAAGGGGTGTAGTCTATTGCTTCAAAAAAGCCAAATTTACCTTCAAATCCTTGAGCAGATAATTGTTCCAGATTGCTGCATGCCTGTTCCGGCACGACCATCAGTGCCATCATCGATGCATAAGGTGCAATCACCAGATCATCACCAAGCCCGCGCTTGAAACCTAACCCCGGTACACCGAAGGCGCGATATTGATAATTTAGATGCGCATCAAAAGTGTTGTAGCCCGATTCGGAAATACCCCAAGGAACATTGCGCTGCTGTCCATATTCCACCTGTCGCTGGACAACAGAGCGGTAGGTTTGCTCCAGCAGTGTATTCTGGAAATTAGGCATGACCAGCAGTGGCATCAGGTATTCAAACATTGAGCCGCTCCACGACAACAGAATAGGCTCGCCGCCGGCGATGGTTAATTGTCTTCCCAATGCAAACCAGCTTTCCTGTGGAATTTGTCCTTGCGCAATGGCGACGAAAGTTGCCAGCCTGGCTTCTGAAGCCAGCAAATCGTAGCAACCAGCATCACGTCTGCGTTCATGCACGTTGTAACCTATGGTGAGCAAATGCGTTGGCGCGTCGTACAGGAATTCATATTCCATTCTTGCAAATTCACCAGCTTGTAATATCAATTGCTGAATTTGCAAGATACGCATGGTGGCGCGCTGACTGGCTTCGCTGACCAGTAAAGCCAGGCTTTTGTGTGAGCGCTCCATATTGCTACGCTGATCGACTGCAAGGCAGTCCTCTTCCAGAGGCGACAAAGTGTTGACCAGTGCCGTCAGGGTCTGCAAGCTGGGAATGATATCCAGGTCAGGATACGCCTGCATCCATTTTGCCGGATCAGGCAAGCTGACCCAGGGTGCGAGGTAGACGATTTCATCCAGTTGCGCATGGCATTGTCTGCTCAATGCAGATGCCCAGGTGTAAGTGGGTGTGTCGCTGACCAAGTTCAGGTGACTAAGATAGCAGTCAGCATGATGCGTCAATCTTTGCAGGCAATCATGAATGACGGTCAAAGAATGGGCAGAGGTCAGGCAAAGGGTGTGAAGATCTGCTGCAAAACTGCTCAACTGGTCAGGCAATTCATGATTGAGTTGTTGGCTTAAAATATGGAAAGTATCTTTCAAGCCGCAAAACAGTTTCGGATGGCAGATGGGGTCATCAATCAGCTCTCGCAGACCAGGGCGCAGTGTTAACAAATGGCCTGCAAGATTACCGCTATCTACAGTAGATATATAAAGTGGCAGAAGAGGGGTCAAGGTTTTGGTGTCATACCAGTTATAAAAATGGCCTTGAAAACGCTCCAGCTTAGCCAGGCTGCCAAAGGTGTTTTGTGTACGCGATAAAAGCTGCCCGGCAGGAATGTAAGCGAAGTCGTACGCGACCAAATTGGCCAGCAATGACAATCCTATATTGGTGGGCGACGTGCGGTGTGCGGTGACTGCGACGGGTTGAAATTGTACGTTGTCAGGCGGTAGCCAGTTATCTTCGGCATCGACGTGTGTTTCAAAAAAGAGCCAGGTTTTGCGTGACAAGGCATGCAGGAAGTTTGTTTGAGAAACTGATAACCGGGTATCACGTCTGATCTGAGCCAGGCTGATACGATAGGCCAGAATGGGCGACCCTGCCCAAAGTAACAAGATAGGCAATGCAGCTGACAATGCTGTACTTTTTTCCAGTATCAGCCCACCGAACATCAGCAGGGACAATACCGGTGCCACCCACATGCGGCGCATACAGTTCCATGCACCGTTTCCGTTCTGGTGATTGCTGACTACTGAAGGAGTCCATTCCAGCAAACGACGATGACTGACCACTACCCGCCATTGTGTGCGGATAATCGCATCTGCGTTACTCCAGGCTTCAAAAGGCAAAAAGATGAGGCTCAACGAGGCATGGATGAAGTGTTGGGTAGTAGAACGCAGCAGCGATAACAGATGCTGGCGGAAAAATACATCTTCAGGTTGCTGAAATAAACTCAACAGAAATGCACTGAATGAAGGCAAGAACAGGAAACCGATGATGGCAATATTCCAAAGCCATGCCTGGCTTAATCCACTCCACCCTAGTATCAAAAATATGGTGAGAGCAATCGGTACCAGGCTGCGTCTCAGATTGTCCAGCAATTTCCAGCGCGAAAGCAAAGACAGCGAATTGGGGCGGCGGTTATTCTTTCCTCCCGTCAGGTCTTTGCCAGCACCGGGTACTTTGGGCAGTAACCACGAGGCAATCTGCCAGTCACCGCGTATCCAGCGATGCCGGCGCCTGATATCTGCCAGGTAGGAGGACGGGTATTCTTCATACAGTTGCACATCGCTTAGCAAGCCAGCGCGTGCATAACAGCCTTCCAGCAAGTCATGACTAAGAATGCGGTTTTCAGGCATGCGATCTTTAAGTGCCTGTTCAAAGATATCGATGTCGTAAATACCCTTTCCTATGAATGAACCTTCACCAAATACATCTTGATAGACATCAGAAACACTGCGGGTATATGGATCTATGCCGGCTTCACCGCTACACAGTAATTCGTAGAAAGAGGCATCTTTTTCAGGCAGGCTGACTGCGACTCGTGGTTGCAAAATTCCGTAGCCTTCAATAACCCTTTGTTTTTCCTCATCATAGTTGGCACGGTTAAGTGGATGCGCCATGGCAGCCGCGAACTTGCGTGCGGTATCGCGGGGCAGTTCAGTATCAGTGTCGAGGGTGATGACATATTTCATTTTCTCCAGGCCATTGGCGTTGCCTGTGATGCATGTGAAATCCTTATCTCCGCCGCCGCGCAGATAGCCATTCAAGGCACTTAGTTTGCCACGCTTTCTTTCGTATGCCATCCACGTTTTTTCTTGCGCATTCCATACCCTGGGCCTATGCATTGCCAGAAAATGATCGCCATTCGGGCGAGGATATTTTCTGTTCAACTCAGCAGTGTTTTGAGTTATACGGGCCAGTAAACTATCGTCGTCAGGCATGTGCTCCTGACTGGCGTCGGTAAAATCGGTAAGCAAACAAAAACGCAGATTGGCATCACTGTTTGCCAAAAAACGTATTTCCATGGCATCACATAAATGATCAATATCCTGAATATCAATAAGCAACGATGGAACTACCACCAAAGTACTTGATTCTACTGGAATGCCTTTTGAGAAATCCATCCGGGGCAAAGGGCGAGGTAATGCAATCAGCGTCACTATCCAGTTCACCATGCTCAAGGCAAACTGGCTACTGGCCAGCAGGCTGACCAGGGTAAACACTATCAAAATGTAGACATTGGCAGCATACTGCCTGGCCAAACCAAATAGCAAGCTGGTGGTCAGCAAACTCACAATGGTGATACTGCCTATGTAAATACTGAATGCTGATTCTCGCCCTGCATGTTGAATCAACTCTGATAAAGGCAGATGAACGTTAGCTGAACGTTCCAGCTCGGCTACGCCTTTTCCGATCAAAAAATATCCCACATGGGCGGTCCGGTCAGTATTCCCATTTTTTACCGCGCATTCATGCGCATAACGTATGGCGTTGTGAGCGATATCTGATTCGGACATGGTACTGCGCTTAGCTATTTTTTCGACAGCGTGCCGGTACAGATCACGGGTGGCAAAATCCATCTTGCCATAGACACCCGCGGGGTCGTCATGCAGGCAGCGGTCAACGACACTCATATTTTCTACAAATTCACGCCAATCCATGGCGGTAAGGAAGCGCAGGCTGCCTATGCTATTGCTGATGGATATCTGGTCGGCAGCTTGTTGTTGCGATTCCAGATGAACCAACTGTTCTATTGTCTGACCAGTTTCTGCCAAACGCTGTGACAACCAATTCAAAGGCAGTGCCAAAGCAGGCCCCTGGCCTTGCAGACGCCTCACTATCTCCGCAATAAATGAGCTTTCCAACGGTGGATGTGAACGTGACATGTCAGCTACCAGCAATATCAGATTGCTGGGATCATTGTCGGCAGTTTCAGTCATCCGGTCTGCCCACGAGGCAGCCAGATCCCGGTTTTTGTGGGTATTGGCAAGGCGGGTGGCTACGCGCCGCAGATTTTCTATCAATGCCAGGCGCAACATGATGGGAATGGCCCATAACTCACCCAGCTTCAGGACAGAAACCAGTTGGTAGGCGTTGATGAAGCGACTCAGGTTTTCCGGATCAACCCGGCCATCACCATGTGAAATGGTCTCCAGAGCAATATCATATACCCGTGGTCTGCCGGCGGAACTGCCGCGCAGTAAACGCGGTAGTTCCTTGCTGTAATTTTTGGGAAGATGGCGTTTTGCCGTACGTATCTGCTCTTCAATCAGGTAAAAATTATCGAGCAGCCATGCGGCTGCGGGTGTGACCTGTTGGCCGTCTTTGATGGCTTCTGTCAACAGGCTGCAGGTGTTCATGATAATGAACTGATTGTCTGCCAGTCGCGATAGCAACTGATCTTGCCCGAACACTGAGCTCAGCTTGTGACTATTGGCAAGTATGCGTCCATGCTGTTCCATTTGCAGGGCGCTGTACAGATCTGCCCGCAATGGCAGTTCTGCCGCGCCCGAAGCGATGTAGGAATTCAGGCGTAACTGACCATTTTTCCAGCTATTTCTCAAGTAGCGCAGGCTACCCGAAAGCATTGTTTTTGCTGATTTCAAATCGCACACTTCTTTCTGTTTTGCAGAAGCTTCAGTTATTCAGACGATGTACGTCTTTTGTGCGATATACCTGATCTTCCTGCTTGTTTGATATTGCAGTCAGCTTTGGGTAAGTGAGCGGAAGGAAGGTGCTCTTGCTGTGCATAGGTGTTATCTACATGCTACAACTGACGACTATTTTTGTACGTGCGCTACCGTACATTACATAGCATTACTAACCCTTGGCCAGAATGTGTGTCAGCGCACAGACCGGAACCTGACCCAAGTTTATAAAGACAGTGCTGAAAGCCCAGAACGCATAAATGCGTATGTCCATATTTACGGGAGAAAATAATGAATAAAAATTTCAAATACTGCATAAGTGGTGCACTTGTAATGACAGCATTGCTTGGCTGTAGCAGCATGAAAACACCAGCCACTGCAGAGGTGGCAGTTGGCAAAGAAGCGGTGAATAACGCAGATGTGGCAGGCGGCACTGAATTTGCGCCAGCCGAGATGAAATCCGCGCGTGAAAAGATGGCATTGGCAAATAAAGCCATGCAAGCCAAAGACTACAAACTGGCAAGCGATCTTGCCGCACAGGCACAGGCTGATGCCAAGTTGGCGCAAGGCAAGGCGAATTCTGCCAAGGCAGAAAAGACAGCCAATGCTTTGCAGGACGATATACGTATTTTGCAGGAAGAGCTGAATCGCGCCAATAACAGCAAATAGTAAGCAGCAAGCAGTTTGGCGACGCAGAAATTAATCTCAGTTTTTCACTATTGAATTTTTCAGGAAACCATCATGAAAAAAATATTCTTGCCAGCAGTGTTGCTGACTACCCTTGTACTCGCTGCATGTAGCAGCATGCCAAAAACAACCAGCTTGCTGGAACAGACACGCATGGATTATCAGGCAGCACAAAATAATCCTAACGTAATTACTTTGGCACCGTTAGAGATGCGACAGGCAACTGTAGCGATGGACGATGCCAATACGGCTGCAAAGAACAATGAAAGCTCCGAGAAGATAGATCGCTTGGCTTACTTGGCAAAGCAAAAGATAGGACTGGCACAGGAATTGAGCAAACAAAAAATGGCAGAAGCCAGTGCCGCATCTGCAGAAAAGACACGTGATCAGATACGCCTGGATCAACGCACCAATGAAGCCGATCAGGCGAAAACGCAAGCAGAGCAAGCCAAACTGGCGGCGCAAATAGCACAGGCAGAAGCCAGCGATGCGCAAAAGCGCAGCATGGATGAGCAGGCCAAAGCCAATGAGATACAAAGCCGTAATGCTGCCCTGGAGGCACAGTTGGCAGATCTCCAGGCCAAGACGACTGACCGCGGCATAATCATTACTCTGGGTGACGTATTGTTTGGTATCGACCAGGCTAAATTGACGCCAGCTGGTATGCGTACGACACAGAAGTTAGCCGATATTTTGCAAAGTAATATGCAAAGAACAGTGTTAATTGAAGGCTACACCGATAACACCGGCTCAAAACCCCATAACCAGGATTTGTCTGAACGACGCGCCGGTGCTGTGCGCAGCGCACTGCTATTGATGGGTGTTGCGCGTGATCGTATTGCCATACGTGGTTACGGTGAAGCTTATCCGGCGGTAGACAACGACAGTGCGCAAAACCGCCAATTGAATCGTCGCGTCGAAATTGTTTTGTCAGATGCCAACGGCAAGACTACACCGCGCTAATTTGTAACTAATCCGAATACTCTGAATGTTAAGGAAGAATGATGACAAACTTTCGCCAAATCAGGTATATCCTGCCCGCCATTTCTATCAGCCTGCTGTTGATGTTAATGGCATGTAATAAAGGCGCAGATACCAATGGACCAAACGCAGCGACCACCATAGGTGCTGAAATTGATGATTCGGTCATTACTACCAAAGTCAAGACGGCCATGATGGCCGACCCCACAATTAAAAGTATGGACGTGAAAATAGAAACTCGCAAAGGTGAAGTACTACTCAGCGGATTTGCAGATAATCAGGCGCAAATCGATCACAGCATGGTAGTAGCGATGACAGTTGAAGGCGTAAAAAAAGTTGATAACAAATTGATGCTAAAAGAAGGTACACAGACTGTAGGCAACAAAATTGATGACAGCGTTATTACCGCTGGCGTTAAAGCGGCAATGCTGAGTGACGCCCAGATGAAAAGTATGGATGTGTCTGTTGTCACCCGCAAAGGCGAAGTTCAGCTCAGTGGTTTTGTTGATAGTGATACACAATCCCGGCGTGCCATTGATATTGCCAAAGCAGTGTCAGGGGTAAGCAGCGTTGTCAACAATTTATCCATCAAAAAATAAATGTAGCGGCCCGGTGCTTGTGACCGGGCCATTGTCAGAGAAGACTTGAATTTTTGAAAATTGACATGTGAAGGATAAAAAATGACTGATCAAAAAATGATGACGCCTGAAGAGAAAGAAAAATCTCACCAGCAGCCAACCCTTAGCCCTAAACACAAAGAAAAGAAAGAGGACGCCCTGGATGAAGCATTGGATGAAAGTTTTCCTGCCAGTGATCCAGTGGCCATCTCGATTACACCGTCTTTACCTGCAACCAATAAAATCTGATTTACTCTTGTATTTCGCCTGTAGTATGGAGGTAAGCCATTGTTAAAGCCAGTACTCAAGGCGTCTCGCCAGCCATTCCTTTAGCTTGTCTGCCATTGGCCGTTGTTGCCATTGTTCCATACGTATCTCGCGAGATAAGCGCAGGTCTTCGTTGAATGCATTTTCCATGGACAGCGCAAATTCCGTATCAATGACCACGACATTGATTTCCTTGTTATGTAAAAAACTGCGTGTATCAATATTGGTAGAGCCGACTGTCGACCATATCTGATCAATCACAGCAGTTTTTGCGTGCAGTACAGCAATCTGCAATTCATAAATCTTTATTCCTGCAGCCAGCATTTCAGTATAAAAAGACTGTCCCGCATGGAATACAAGTCCGCTGTCAGTGACGCCAGGCATAATAATTTTAACGTCAACACCGCGCTTTGCTGCGGCGATCAATGCCTGTAGAATTTGAGCATCGGGAACAAAGTAGGCTGAAGTTATGTGAATTGACGTGCTGGCCTCCTGTATTGCCAGCATATAGGCTTTATAAATTGCTGGATTGCTCTCAGGATCGCTGGCCAGCACCCTTACCATCTTGTTGCCATGGTTTTGTAATGGTGGGAAATAGGATTTATCCGGCAAGGCTGTGTCACTGGCATTTGTCCACGTATCCAGAAACACCCATTGCAATGCCGCTACCGCAGGGCCTTCTATCTTGATATGGGTATCACGCCATCCTACCGTGGCCTGATTTTTGTTTTTTGATCGGAACAGTGAGCTATTGGCATAGCTGGCACTGATATTGACACCGCCTGTGAAGGCAACTTCACCATCAACGATCAGAACTTTTCTGTGATCACGCCGGTTAGGTTCCCAGGTGCCACGCAATTTTCCTGGATTGACTGGGTTGAAGGCCAGCATTTGTATGCCGGCAGCCTGCATTTTGTCAAAGAAGGCTTGCGGTGTACCTATCGTGCCTACGCTGTCATAGATGATACTGACCTGTACGCCGGCTTTTTTCTGCGCAATGAGCAGGTCGGAAAATGCTGTTCCCAATTCATCCTGATCAAAAATATAGGTTTCCAGATGAATATGGTTTTTTGCCTTTTTAATGGCGTCCATCATCGCGGCCATGGTTTGCGGTCCGTCGAACAATAATGTAACCTGGTTGCCAGCTATTAAAGGGCTGCCGGTCACGGACTCTTCCATTGCAGCGAGTGCCGCCTGATCAAGGTTGAAGTTTTTCCAGCGCTGGTGCATCAGGGCGGACGTTTTTCTGTTGCTTAATACTCCTGTTGCATTTTTAATAGTGGGGGATGTTTTACCACTAATGGTCGCATCAACTGGCGATGTGTCCAGGTAATTGATTTCCGGTAAGGTCGAACAGGCATTCAGAGCGAGCGCCACAGTCAGGGTTACAGTGAACCGCGTATAGTTGATTTGATGCGCCATGCTGTTCGCCTGCCGTAAAAGGGAGATCAGGCATCCGCTTCACCTGAATGGAGTGAGCGGGTCTTCTGCAGTTGAATCTGCTTCAATTGGTTACATTTTGATTTATACCAGAACGTATCTGGTCTCCATGCATGATTTCACACAACGAGTTTCTTCCTTTTCTGCCACTTATGTCAAGGAGACCAAATGCGATCAGGGAGCGGTAAACTTCCCGTTTATGAGGCATCAACGCATCTTGATACCAGATTTGCTATATGCGTCTGCCATATCTTGCTGCAAGGTTTCCTTGGCAGCGCGCAGACACGGACCAGCCTGGCTTTTCCCCATTTTTTTGCACGCGATGGAAGATTCCTGATACACGGCTTCGGCCTCTTTTTTCAGTGTCTTGAAATAGGCCATAGGTGTCATTTCTTCCTGGTACCAGCGAACTGGGTCACCTTGCTGTGCGACAGCCTCATTTGGTTCTGCCCCGTGTGCTGTGCTCACTAATATTGCGGTACTGATCAGTGCCATAAAAATCAGTACACGCATAGCATTGATTTTTGTCGTCGTTTCCATACAAGCTCCATTAAGTGAAGATTCGATCAAATTACAAACGGCCAGTCAGCAGCAGTATGATAAGTACGACGACTATCAGGCTGGTAATGCCACTGGGACCATAACCCCAGGATTTGCTATGCGGCCAGGCAGGAAAAAGGCCGATCAAGACCAGGATTAATACGACAAGAAGAATGGTGCTCATCAAGGACTCCGTGTTGACCAGAAAGCTCGATCAATAAAATTAGTAATGCTTACAATGTCGGCTGATTGATATCCTTACGATTGCATTTTTCTGCCCGTCGAATGGATAGGGATATCATTCCTTCTTGTTTTTCAATTGTTCCTGAAAGAAATGGAATGAGTTGATAAAGGCATCTCTTATTTTTTCTGTTGTGCTTATCATGTCTTCCCACGTGTCTTCGCTAGCGGCTTTGATCTCATCCAATTGTTCACGAAGTTGTTGCGATTGGGTGTGGAGCTTCGCCATTTCTTCCTTGTACTGCAAATAAGCAGCTTCTTTGGTATTCGCAACTTTAATTTCTACTGCCGCGAGGTTGATGTTCAGCTCATCAAGCTGGGCTTTAATATTAGCTATATATGCTTCTCGTTTGGCTTTCATGGCTTCTCTCTTTCTTTTTTTAGTCAGGGTTCGTCGGAATAAAACGGCTTGTCTTATTTGTCTTGAAGCGTTAAATGCGGCTATATTTTCCGTGCTGCTCTTTCCACGCCGCAGCACGAAGTTCATCATTGAGATAGTTGGCTGACGGTTGCTCATGCTCTTGATTTGACTTGAGGTCCTGCTCAAATTTTTGGATTCTGGTACCGGAAATACACCAACCCAACAATGTGCCCGCCAGACCACCGCAAGCTATACCAAGTGCCGCACCTATGAGTGCCGCCTCCAGAGGTTGAGTGATGAGTAAATCTATTCCAGGGAAAAAGAAAGGGGATATCAATACAGCCAGCGTGGCATTGATTACACCCAGAGTGCCGCCTACGGCCATGCCAATACAGCTACCGCTTATCATATTCGATAACAGTTCAATTTCCCGATACTTGGTACCCGGTTGTTTGTACTGATCATCGACCATGCTGATGCTTGTTTGGATATCACCACGCCTGGTAGAAGGGCGTTTCAGCAGCATTGATGGCTCAGTCAAATTTTTTGGCTTGTCATTGATCGGCTGCAGATTTTCAATTGTTGTGGCCATGATCGCTTCTCCGTTGAGAGATTTGGTAAGCTTATTCAGTTTATTGGTTCATTTTTTGACGATATGCTTAATAGTTTCTTGTGCATCGCCCATATTTTTTTCAAATTTCCCAGCGCTTTGTTTCAATTTCCCTTTCATTTCCTGCTCTTTATTTCCCATCATTTTTCCGGTGCTTTCTTGCACTTTACCTGCAATATTTTTTGTGATGCCCTTGATTTGATCTTTGTTCATGACATGTTTCCTTGGTTGATAGCGTGCCGCCACTTCTCGAAAAGAAATGAATGGCAGTTTTTTAAAAAATAATGCGACTGCGGAAAAAATCAATCCGTATTAATGATGAGGCCATCATGGATATAAGGGCGATCTGCTTGCATTTCCATATCTGTTTTTACATGTATCTAAGTTATGGTTTTTCTTTTTTCTGGTCTGTGCGTTGCCGTACAAAACCTCAAATATCGACACGGGAAAACAATCCTGTTTTGGAAATATAAACATATTTATGTTCGATACCGCACGGAAGCAAACTATGGCCTATAGCACAATTCGACATCGGGCTTCTCCGACGCTTTATCAGGATCCATTTCGTTTTTATTGGTGAAATGAGTTCTACTATCCGGTAAGTTATTTTTTTTCGGATATTTACTCTTAAGAGGAAAAAAATGAACAAGAAATTGGCCATGTTAATGGTATGTTCGGCGGCTTTCTCCAGTGCCGCCTGGTCTGCTACGTCTGAAAAATCTGCTACTTATACAGCAGCGAAAGATGCTGCCGCCACTGAGTACAAACTCGCCAGAGCCAAGTGCGACACTATTACCGGTAATCCTAAAGATGTGTGTATTGCGGAAGCAAAGTCAGTGCGCATACATACAGAATCGAATGCCAAAGCAGAATATAAGAACTCTCTGGCCGCACGCACCAGCGCCACTAAAGACAACGCTGATGCCGACTATGATGTAGAGAAAACCAAGTGCGGCAGTATGACGGGTAATGACAAAGATGTCTGTGTCAAACAAGCCAAATCAAACAAGATTGCCGCGGTAGCAAATGCCAAGGCAGATAAGAAAGTCATTGATGCACGTGTTGATGCCAATGATGATAAGCGCAATGCTGAATACAAAGTTGCTATTGAAAAATGTGATGCCTTGGCAGGCGCAGTGAAAGACAATTGCGTTATGGAAGCAAAAACAAAATTTGGTAAGTAAATTGACCTGAAGGACAGGTACTGATTACTTGCCCTTCATTCTTTGTTATTTTTTTAATTCACTTTATTCATCCTGAAAGCACAAAATGAAAATCGCTCAACGCATCATTACATTAATATTCTCTGCATCTTTGCTGGCTATCGCTGGCTGTGCAGCCACTCCTACTCATGAAGGTACGGGAGAATATGTCGATGACTCTGTCATCACCACCAAAGTTAAAGCTGAAATATTTAACGAACCTACCCTGAAATCAATGGAGATCAATGTCGAAACTTTCAAAGGTATAGTGCAACTCAGCGGCTTTGTTAGTTCTAATGCCAACATTGATAAGGCGGTCAGCATTGCCCGTAATGTCAAAGGTGTTCGTTCCGTCAAGAACGATATGCGCCTGAAATAAGCTGTGAGTAGTATCCCGTTATTCATGCATAAGGAATAGCGGGATTTGCTTGAAGCGGAAGCAAGCAGCCATAAGGCTGCTTTTTTTTTGTTACTTCATGGCTTCGGATCATTGACAGAGCTAAATCTGAGCTGGTCTGCATCATTTACTCCTGTTTCATATAGACAAGAAAAGGAGCCTGAGCTCCTCTCGTTACTGCATGACGCTGTGCCAGATGGCCGGACAGTCTTACCTGGTACGCTGATCAAATGAAAATTGTTCAATTTCAACCCGACGATTAGGTTCCAGGCAGATAATCAAATCAGCTCTTTTCTTGTTGCTGCATTCGACCACTGGATTGCTTTCACCCTTACCGTTAGCACTCATGCGTTCGCTCGCGACACCTTTACCGAGCAAATAATCCTTGACTGAAACGGCACGTCTTTCTGACAGTTTCTGATTGTATTGATTTGATCCTATGCGGTCGGCATAACCGGTGATGACAATCTGATTGATCTGCATATTACTGTTGAGCGCGGTAGCAATATTATCCAGTTTTGGTTGCGGCGTACTTAATTGCGCACTGTTGAAAGCGAATAATTCGGTCGCAGACAGGGTAATTTTTTCATAGCGTGGCGCTGGTGGTGGTACCTGTGCTGCCGCAGGAGCCTGTACCACCACAGGGGCAGGTTCGTACGGTGCTGGCGCTGTATAGGATGCCACACGGGCCGGTGCTGCGGGCTTGTCAAAACTATAGTTCAAGCCGACGGATAATTGTGAGTTGCTGGCCTGACTGAAACCAAAATCATTACCGCGCAGATAGCCGTGAACCTTGCGCCATTCAGCCAATGCAGTCCACTGGTCATTTAATGCCAGTTGAACACCAAGCCCGGCGCTGACCGAAGGAGAGGTGCTATCTGCTTGCCTGAAGCGATTATTTGTCCTGTCACGTTCTGCTGCCACACCCATAACGAGATAAGGGCGCACGGTATTGCGAGAGAACAGATATAGTAAATCGGCACCCAATGTATTTTGCTGATAACGTCTGTCACCATCGCTGGCACGGGTATAGCTGGCACCCAATTGTATATCCCACATTTCATCAAGTGGTTTTCCTACGCGCAGACTGGCACCGTAACCGCGATTGCCGGCGCCAAAGGTTTCATCAGTTTCAGCAGCGTGGAGACTGCCACCGATGTACCAGGATGGATTATAGTCTGCCGCGATGGCGCTGCTCGTACAGAAAATGCTGGCGATGGCGAGAGGTAAGATACGTAAGTGGTTCATTGTTATTCTTTCTAAGGTAGGAAAAGAAAAGCGGGTAAATATCCGGACGGAACGTAAACGGAATACAGGAAGTGATTGATCTATACGAGATTAGAGGTATTGCAAACGGAAGAAATAAAATGCTCAGCTTGCTGACATAAATACTCTTTAAACTGCGGGTAAGAGTAGGTGAAAGCTAATTGCTCATCAGTGCGCCAGCACACGTAAAAATGCACTGTTGTTGAAGTGGGACAGTCAGAATCCACATCTGACGTGAAATTGAATTCCGCTGACACTGATGCATCTACAGCGGATTTTCCATGCAATAAATTAAACTTGTTTTTGCGTGGTGCAGCGTACATACATTTTCGCTGACAGCGTTTACTTTCACTTGAAGCACGTTTTAATTTCAGATGTGAAACGTATTTCGCAACAGAGAGAATGATGTGTATTCAGGCCTTGTTATGAAATGAGATCTAAGCATATTGATCCTGTGGCAGAGGAAACATTTTCTTATGTTATGCAGGTTTATAGAAACTGAACGGAAGAACCGTGGTGATGGCTGTTAAAAATCGCTTGCTAGCCCGCTTGCCTTTGGCGGAGCAACAACAACTTGCAGAAAAAATGTGCACACAGCCATTAGCACTTGGCCGTGTGTTGTATCAGCATGGAGAAAAAATGGACATAGTATATTTCCCTACTGATTGCCTGTTGTCTCTCATGGCGGAGGTCAAAGAGCACCATGTACTGGAAATTGCTTTATTGGGACGTGAAGGCATGATCGGGTACTCGGGGCAGATAAGCCAGCAGCAATCCAGCTTGCGTGTGATCGTGCAACAATCCGGTTGTGCTGAATGTATTAGTGCGGTGGATTTTAACCGGATTCGAACACAAAGTTGTGCAATACAGGAAATGTGCTTTTCTTATGCTGAAATGCTATATGCCGAAGCTAGTCAGATAGCAGTTTGCAGTCATTTTCATTTGCTGGAAGCACGCTTAGCCAGGTCTTTGTTGACCATGCGTGAACGGCTACAGTCAGATCATTTTTTCATTACCCACGAGTATCTGGCGTTAGCATTGGGCGTGCGACGTGTAGGCGTAACCAAGGCCGCCAGCGTCTTGCAAAAGCTTGAACTGATTTCATACAGCAGGGGCAAGGTATGTGTGCTTGATGCAGCTGGTTTGCTATCGGCATCTTGCTCGTGTTTTCAACGTATTATCGGACACACTGCATCCAAATCTTTTGCACATTCCGGGCGTTGACAGTGAACTCGTTTTCCTTACACGCAGTTTATGTACGCCAGCGTACTGACCATATTTTCTAATGAGACTATCCTGCCAGACATGAATCAATTTCTGAAGCGGATGGTATAAGTATGGCGTTTTTCTCTTTGGAACATAGCAAGGCAGCTTACCTGACTGATTTTATTTTATACGGTGTAGCAGTATCTGGTCTGATGCTTTTTCTGGGATGGTCTGCGCCTTTTATACATCCCTGGCAGATGCTGGCATTGCTTGGCGTCGGGTTGATCGCCGCTTCGTTGATTGAATATCTCTTGCATCGTTTTATACTGCATGGTTTGCAGCCTTTCAGGCGCTGGCATCAAACTCATCATGCGCGTCCAACCGCCCTGATAGGTACACCTACCATTTTAAGTATTACTTTGATTGTTTTTTTTGTCTTTTTCCCCGCAGTGTTATTGGGTAACGTGTTGCAGGCAAGTGCCTTGACACTGGGGCTGACTACGGGCTATCTGTTTTATACCATTACTCATCATGCGACACATCATTGGCAAGCAAATTTTTCGTGGCTGAAGCAAAGAAAAATACAGCATGCGCGCCACCATCATCTGGATGCACATCCCGTTTTCTTTGGTGTTACCACCAGTTTTTGGGACTATGTTTTTCGCAGCAATATCAATGATTGCACGAAGATTAATCAGAGCAGGAAGTAGTGCAGCTTTTCATTGAATGTAACCCGGAGAGCGGAGTATGAGACCGAATAATGAAATACAACTGAATATCTTATCCGAACTGGCTTGGGAAACGAGCCTCACTGCAAAGGACTTCAACGTTGAAGTGATCGATGGCGTGGTAAGTCTTAGCGGCAAGGTCACTAGTTTTTCCGAGAAGCGATACGCAGAAGCAGCGATCATGCGTGTTTTTGATGTGGTCGCATTGAATACTGTAGTAGAAGTACATCTGCCATTTTGTGATGCAAGGACTGACAAAGATATTGGTCAGGCACTCGAACAATTGATCCAGACCACAGATTATCTGAACCAGCACAAGATCAGCTTTGTTGTTGAAAATGGAGATGTGACTTTAACGGGTGAGCTGGAATGGGAATTCCAGCGCAACGCATTGGTGCATGGGGTTGCTGGTTTGCTTGGTGTGCGCGGTCTATGTAATCAGCTAAAAATAAGCTCCGAAATACGCACAATATGAAGTGAGTTGCAGAGCTTGTCCTGATGAGCGAAAACCTGATTACTTTAAGATATCGTAGTTTTTCTTGCGAGCAGATCTTCCAGCTGAATTTGAATACGACTGACAACGCTATCCCAGTCGCCATGTTCAGTTTGCCGGAACAGTCGCATGGTATTGGGATACCATGGTGTATCTTCACGATGGCGCATCCAGCGCCAGTCACTGCCAATTCTTGGCAGTAATACCCAGCACGGCTTGCCAAGCGCACCAGCGATATGGGCAACAGCTGTATCGACGCAAATGACCAGATCCAATTCATTGACAATGGCTGCTGTATCGGCAAAATCTGCTATATCCGTACCCAGTGGCAGGATAGGCTGATTGGCCGCTGGCTGTAGTGCTTCTGCCTCACCCTGACCTTTTTGGAGGCTGATAAAGCTGATTTGGGACAGCTTCCATAGCGGCGCCAGTGTTGTCAGACCTGGCAGTGAGCGATTGCTGTCATTTTTATGACCTTCACTTCCTTTCCATACCAGACCAAGCTTGAAACCAGCATCTGGTAGGCGACTACGCCACTTTGCCGTCCTGTCGGGCAAAACCTTCAGGTAGGGGACGGTGGAAGGGATGGTCTCCAGCGTGGTATCAAAATGGAAGGGCAGACTGAGTGCAAAACACCAGTAATCATGCGCTGGCAAGGTGTCACCATCAGTCAAAATACTGTCAATACCATCTGCGGTTTCCAATAATGCCTTGAGTGGCAGCTTGCAGAAGACGCTGATTTTGGCGACGCCGCTTTGTTTTAGCAATGTGACGTAACGGATAAACTGGATGTAATCACCAAAACCTTGTTCCGGCCAGATTATCAGTGATTTCCCGGACAGGGGCTCGCCCTTCCATTGAGGAAACGGGACATCCGGCATCATCGTGTTGGATTGTCTGGTGCGATTATCATAGCGATATTCGTGATAAGGCCAGGCATCTTTATAATGCCCCTTGGCCAATAACAATAGTCCGAGATTAAATGTGGCATTGGTCATACCAGGATCAAACTTTAGAGCCTGTAAATAACACTCTTGCGCTTCGTCCAACTGTTCGCTGTCATTCAATGCCATGCCGAGGTTATTGTAGGCCTCTGGCATATCTGGTTTGAGTGCCAGCGCACGTCGGCAGTTGACTATTGCTTCGTCAAGTTGGCCAAGTGCGTGCAGGGTGCTGCCAAGCGTATTGTAGGTTGCTGGCAATTCTGGATTGATTGCGAGTGCCTGGCGGCAGCAAGCAATGGCTTCTTCCGGTTTTCCAATATCTTTCAATACGATGGCCAAATTGTTCAACGTGTCCGTTGAGTGAGGATCGAGAGCCAGCGCTTTACGATAACTGCGAATGGCTTCTTCGTATTGCCCCAGTTTATGTTGGACGTTGCCGAGGTTATAAAGGGCGTCGGAAAAATCTGGTTGAATCCTTATCGCTTCAAGGCAGCTCAGCAATGAGGCATCAGGTTTTCCGGTTTCCAGTAAGGCAGTACCAATATTATTGTGTATGTGCGCCAGGCCAGGATTCAGTACCAATATTTTTCGCCAGGTGTCAATGGCTTTTTCAGGCCAGCCTTGGGCGATATAGTTCAAGGCCAGACTTTCATATGCCTCGATATTCTGGGGATGCATTGAAATCAAGTGTTCATAGCTGTCTGCTGCTTCGGTAAACATACCCTGGCTGTGCAACGCATTACCCAGGCAAAGATAAGCTTGGGGTAAATTGGGATTGAGCGTGACGGCTTTCCTGAGTGTCACAACCGCCTGCTCCAGATCATTCATCTTGAACAAGGCGTGACCAAGATTGCTCAGAATATCGGCATTGTCTGGCTGAATGCGCAGCGCGTTTTTAAAATTTTCTGCTGCCGACGCAAATTGATTGCTTTCGTAATCAATGTTGCCCAGATAATAATGTAGTTCAAGAGACTGTGGATTGACGGCAAGTGCCTTGACGATGACCTGCCTTGCTTCTTCTATCTGACCTGTCTGGAAAAGCAAGAGACATAATTCCCGGTAAACAAGTTCGAAGTCCGGTGCCAGTTCAATCACCTTTTCGTAGCTGATTTTTGCAAGCTCCACTTTCCCCTGTGCCTGATATAGCCCGCCCAGAAAATAATGGGCATCTGAGATGCCTGGGTCAAGGCTCAGCGCCGTTTGCAGGTGTGGTTCTGCTTCATCTATGCGGCCCTGTTCTTTAATCGCAAAGCCGAGATTACTGTGTGCCTTGGCCATACCTGGATCAAGGGTAATTGCGTGACGGTAGCTGGCTTCGGCGGCAGCAAGGTTTCCCTCTGCAAGATAAAGATCACCTTGCTTTTTGTGTTCCGACGCGTCTGTTCCTTGCCTTGCTGAAGACGGGCTGGCAGGTACCTGTGCCGGTAACGGTGCTGAATCAGGAATTGTCTTTTTGCCGGAAAAAAGTTGTTTGATCTTGTTCAGCATCGTCTTTGTCAATATATGCAAGATTAATGTGGGATCACGTCTGGGTGATTCGATTATGGTATTTTGTATCCGGGGCCTGGCAAACTCCTGTTCGGAACTCCGGGCCTTGTCGACGAGCAGTATAACCTGCGCAGATGTTATTTCGTTCTTTGGAAGGTCTGTATGGAGTATTTGATGCTGAAAACGAACCCATACGGGATTACGTTAGCAAATTCGGGGATGCGTTTCTTATGGTGAGATAAGCACAGCATTTGCGACGTGGGAGAATTGGGGGGATATTCTGATTCTCCGGAACGTCAGGAGGTTTTTTCTTTGTTGAGGGCGACACCTGCAGGTGTCGCCATGGGCGCAATCAAGGATTATTTCGCACCGTCGTTCTTCATCGCTTCCAGCTTGTCGTAACCGACTGCGGCAGATGCAGTCTTGATTGTAGCCATATCGACATTCTGGCCCCGGGTTTCGACAAGAAAGCGGCCTGCTACCAACAAGCTGTATTCGCCGGATGAGCCGTCTTTTTGAAATCTTTCATGGGTAGGTCGACCGTTAACCTTACCCATTTTTTCGTAACCACCATCGGTTTCCTTGTCTTGTTCCATCATCCCCCAGGCAAACATGGCACCGAACATCTTGCTGCCGCCGGTATCGGTAACGGTAACCTGAATCTGGCGGTTACTATCGTCGGTATAGCGTGCGTCTGCTTTGGAAATTTTGAATTCGCCCATGGCAGATTTTTCGCCCTCGATGCTGCTGCGTTTCAAACCAGCGATAGCATCAGGGAGCAAGGCTTTCAGTTTGTCCTTGTCCACCACTTCAGCTTGGGTGCCAGCACCCATGACAGTACCCAGCACTTCGGTAGCGGCTTTCATTTCAGCTTGTTGGTCGCCAGATTTTTTTGCAGCCTCCATTTTTTTATTGGCTTCTTCCATTTGCTGGCCCATTTTCGCCAGTTCGCCCAGCGCGCCGTTGGCTTCGCTGGATTTGGATACGGAATGCAAAGCACCTGAACCAAAAAATGAGGCTCCCCCTATGGAACTAACTACGGTAGATATCACCACCATGAGTATGATGGAACAAACAACAGAAACGGCTGTATAGGCAGCGGCTTTTTCCTTGGGCGCTTTCATCAATACAGGCAGCCCCAGGTATAAGACGTAAAAGCTGTAGAACGCGGCTATCAAGCCTATCATCCCTAATGAGGGAATGATGTTGAGTATGCCCGCCAGCCATGCTGGTGTAAATGCATAGGCAGTCACCTTCAGTGCTTGCATGGGATTTTTTTCACCACCGAAATTCGGGGCCAATGCATTGATGATGAGGGAGATCAGATAGGTAGCGACCAAACCCAGTACAAAACCCAATATCAGTGTTGTGATACCAGCCACGATAGGAGTGCGTATCGTACCGACAAAGGGAAGACTCATGCCTATGAAAGTCATACCGATGAAACTGGCCACTGCAGGTATGGCAGACAGTGGGGCAATATAGTTTTGGTAAAGATTTGCCGTACTGGTGCTTTCTTCCGCAATGACTGGCCATTCTGTTTGCGGAGTCAGTGTAATGTTTTTCGCACGTTCAATCAGGTTCATGGATTTTCCTTCGATAAGTAGGTTGCTGCGCTGGTACTTGTAGTGGAAAACAATAAAACGAAACGGATGCTACTTAGCTTTTGACTAACTGGCAAATTTTATTACAGTTTTTTGCAAGTTAGCCATTAAACGTGGGAAGATTGTGGCAGTTATCATGATTTAGATGTGAAATACAAGTTATAAGCCGCCATAAATATTAAAATAACAATAGAAATTGATCAAGAACTGATATTTTTAACGGGGGGACTTGCTGTGTATGATTCCCGGAAGTCAATCTGTCCCAGGAAGGGATGAAATCGCATGCTGGTTTTGTTTGTCAGACGCAAAAGAGACAGGTTTTTTTTTCGCATCTGGCAGTTCGATAAGCAAGCGAGGCACAAGATAGTATATTGGCCAGTTCTCTTGTTTTGGCGGTAACAAATTGAAACGTCTTTATTTAAGGAAATATGGCATATTTTCCGTCGTCTGCAGTGCTAGTCGTACGTAATTCGTATGTACGCATTCTTGCGACAAATTTCCCTTTTTTAAAGCGTCATGTCACCTCAGCTTTTCCTTACGGTTGTAAAAAACAGAGTTATCACACTAGATAAACGATGGGTGATACTGTGTCTGTTGTTAGTCGTCAGCCTGATTTATTGGCTGGATGAATATACAGGGCAGCTGACTTTCTTTGCACCGTTCTATATTTTCCCGGTAGCGACGAGCGCCAGCCTGCTGTCGCGCCGATGGACAATTTTCTTCGTGGTGTTATGTAGTCTGGCCAGAGTGCAGGTTTTCAGTCAAACCTTTCCTGTAGGTAGTTTTGGGTTGATGGCCTTTGACATTGCACAGAGTTTTGTGCTGTTCGCATCCATCGCCACACTGGTCATCATCATTCAAAAAATAAGTCAGCGTCAATCGAGATATGCTGATTTCCTGGAAACCCATCTGCGTCGGCAAAAGCGTATCAAAGCCAGCATCAGACGTGCCCTGCCAGAGGACGCGGACGAGATCGTTCAGGTCGCTGTCTGCGGTGCCAGAAGTGGGGGCTTATCAGAGGAACTGTCAAACACAGTGCTGCAAAAAAATCTGGCCCAGGCATTCAGGCAAGGCATTGTCGAGGGAAAAACGATACGGGATGTCTGGATAGGTGGGAAGCAAAAAGTGTCAGTTGAATTTTGGGTATCCATCATCAACGGGCGTGTTGCCGGGTTTTTCATGTTGTATGGTTTGGACAGTATGAATGGGGCAGAACGCGAATTGCATGCAATGGTGGTGAGGGATGACTACTTGGGCTTGGGCATAGGGTCAGCCATGACGGATTTTTTCTGTATGCATTTCAAAAATCGCCGCTTGTTTGCCGCCTGCAAGCCAGATTCCAAGATGATGAAAATGCTGAAACGCAGGGGCTTCAGTTTTTTCTGCACTACTGACAATGAATACATCATCATTGAGCGCCATAATTAGTAGGACTTACGCAAACTGCCCCAGCTGCGTTGCAGCTCCTCTCCTGGGAGCCGCGTACTATTCGTACTGTCTTCGTCGCTATACCTTGTTATGGCAATTGCGTGAGCGCCGATAAAAGAACAATTGCTTTTATGATTTGTCGGTTACTGGATGTAGCGCTGCCCAGCTTAAATCAAATTTGTTCAAATACTTTTTCAGCCTGTCAGCATCATTTGGATTCGCTTTATTGCTGCGTGAGGCGGCAAATAATTTTCTGCCTGCCTCTGACAGCGATTTACTATGCAGGCAGATACCGAGCACTGCCTTGAGCTGCAAGACATCGAATAAATCCAGTCCGGCGATTTGCTGTGTGTCCAGATAGGTGTGAAGGTCAGTCTCTGAAGCTACATTGCCCTTATCACCGGCATGCGACCATAAGCGTTGCAGGCGTTTGATTTCATCCTCGACGATGTCATCATTGATACGACCCGCATCTGCCAGGGTTGCCATGCGAGTGACGGATGCCGACAAGTCGCGGAAGTTGCCTGTCCATACGGCTTGCGCAGATGTGGCAAAGGCCATGTAGCGATCCCGGGCTTCTTTATTGAAGCGCACCATTTGTCCGTATTCGCTACTGAACTGTGCCAACTGATAATCCATGTTTGGTGCTATGTCCTCTGCGCGTTCACTCAAACCTGGCAATTCATAGGTCCATAAGTTGATACGGGCAAACAGGTCTTCGCGAAAGCGACCGGCTGCGACTTCCTTGCCCAAGTCGCGGTTGGTACCGGCCACCAGTTGGAAATCACTTTGCACTTCATGGTCACCACCAACCGGCAAAAAGCGTTTCTCTTCCACGGCCTTTAGCAGCATGGCCTGTTCATCCAGACCCAGTTCACCGATCTCATCCAGAAATAACAGGCCCTTGTTGGCCGCTCGTAGCAAGCCAGGCCTGTCTGACATGGCACCGGTAAACGCACCCTTGATATGGCCAAACAAGGTAGAGCCAGCGCCATCACCGCGCAGGGTGGCGCAATTGACTTCAACAAATTTTCCTTCCAGTTTGTGCCTGGCTTTCTTCAATTCAAATACCCGCTTCGCCAGAAATGACTTGCCAGCACCAGTTGGGCCCATCAGCAAGATAGGTGCGCGGGATTTGATGGCGACGCGCTCAATCTCATCAATCATGCTATTGAAGCGTGCATTGCGGGTGGCGATGCCAGACTTTAAAAAGGCTACGCCATCTTCCTTTTCGCGGGTAAAACGCTGGGCGATCTGGTTATAGCGTGACAGGTCCAGGTCAATCAGGGCAATTTCGCCAGTATTCCCCTTGATCTGCCGACGCGGTGGCGAGGTTTGCAATAACTTGCCAGGCAGGTAGTTAGCCTCTGTCATCAGAAACAGGCAGATTTGCGCCACATGCGTGCCAGTGGTGATGTGTATCCAGTATTCCTCAGTATCGGTATCGAAGCGGTATGACCTGGCAAAGTCAAACAGGCCGGCATACACCTCTTCAAAATCCCAGGGATCTTGAATTGCCAACTGATGTGTGCGCAATGCCGTGGTCGGCGAGGTGGCGGCGATATCGCTTCTTAATTGCTCTATCAATCCATCATGCTGACCGCTGTGCAGCAACTCTATGCGATCGATGACCATATCGTCGCGCTGCGTCAGCGCCACTGTAGGCCGCCACTTTTCCCAGCGGCCACTGCCTTTGCCATTGTCCAGTTGGGTACCGATAAATCCTATAACTACCTTGCTTTTGGGTTTCATATTTTGGATAAATATTTATCTATAAAGATAATTATAGTTTATTTTGAATTGGAAGGAAAAATTTACAAAACTTGGTCGTTAATAAAAATACTCATATGAATCAAAAACTTAAATAAATTTGGTAGTGATTTTTCGAAGCTGGCACGGCCATTGCAATACATTGGTGGAAGGGCATGCAGGCATGAAGGGAGTGCCACCACCGAAAACGATGATGACTGGGTGGGCTGGATAAAACCAGATGTGGTCTAAGTGTTGTGATGAGCAAGGTTGCAGATGCAGGTTGCCGCTCCCCGTAAGGGTGTCAACTGGCGCGCGTTTCCAATCATCACAGCGGCCGGAAGTAATGCTCTGGTTGCCACGTTTTGCGGGTTCGAATCCCGTCGTGTCCACCGGGAGATAGTTACAGGGCTTACACAAAATTGTCCCAGCAAGGCTAACGCTTTTGGTAAGCCGCCCTTGCAGGGGCGGCTCGTTAAGTTGGCAGACAACGTGTTGTCTGAAACCCCAACTACACCGCTGCGACGAAGACAGTACGAAAGTACGGCTAGGAGCTGCAACGCAGCTGGGGCAGTTTTGTGCAAGTCCTGAAAAAAAAAGGGAAATGAAAATGGTTAATACTCAATTGTTCCAAACTTTAAAAACATCCTTGGCAAACACATTTTTTCCAGCGACGGATACAGGAAATTTTTCAGGTGCACCTGCTTACAAGTTCACACCTGAACACAAACTGGCGCAATACGCAGCAACGGGTTGCCTGAACGCGACTTACTATGCAAGCGCAGAAGCGCAGTTGGCAACCGTGCTGGATTTGACAAAAGAAGTGTCACCGCTGTTTGTCGCACAGACCGCTATCTACTGCCGTGAACGTGGCTACATGAAAGATATGCCGGCTTTGCTGGTCGCAGCGCTGACCATGCGCAATGCGGTTGAATTGCCACGCACCTTTAAAAGGGTGATGAACAACGGCAAGATGTTGCGTAACTTTGTGCAGATCTTGCGTTCTGGTGCTATCGGTCGCAAGTCTTTGGGTTCACGTCCAAAGAAACTGGTACAAACCTGGTTGAACACCGCAAGCGAAAAAGAATTGCTGGCGGCAGCCGTAGGTACGACACCTTCTTTGGCCGATGTGGTGAAGATGGTGCATCCAAAACCAGTCGAAGCCTGGCGTGAAGCTTTCTTTGCCTGGTTGATCGGCAAGCCATATAAGGCTGAAGCTTTGTCTCCAGTGGTGGCAGCGTTTGAAGCCTACAAGAAAGACCGCAGCCTGGCTTTGCCGGATGTGCCTTTCCAGATGCTGACAGCGATGGATCTGACAACAGAAGACTGGGCACAAATCGCCCGTCAGGCTGGCTGGCAGATGTTGCGTATGAACCTGAACACCTTTGGTCGTCATGGTGTGTATGAATTGCCAGGCATGGTTGACTTGATTGCAGACAAATTGCGTAATGCCGAGGCAATTGCCAAAGCAAAGGTGTTTCCTTACCAGTTGATGGCAGCATACAAGGCAGCCAATGAAGGTGTACCGTTGCCAATCAAGAATGCCTTGCAGGATGCGATGGAAATCGCCCTGAGCAATGTGCCAGAAATTTTTGGAAAAGTCGTGGTGTGTGCTGACGTGTCTGGTTCCATGTCATCACCAGTCAGCGGTCATCGTGGTTCTGCAACAACGGCTGTCCGTTGTATAGACGTGGCAGCCCTGGTTGCTGCGGCGATGTTACGCAAGAATCCATCCACGCTGGTGTTGCCGTTTGAAAACCAGGTCGTGAAATGTGATTTGAATCCGCGTGACAGTGTGATGACGAATGCACAAAAACTGGCAGCGATAGGTGGTGGCGGAACTAATTGCAGTGCGCCACTGGTGAAGTTGAACAAGGACAACGCCAAGGCTGATCTGGTGATTTTTGTGTCAGACAATGAATCATGGATGGATGCAGGTCGTAGCCGTTCAACGGCAACCATGGTTGAATGGAATGCGTTTAAAAAACGTAATCCACAAGCGAAACTGGTTTGTATAGACATTGCGCCATATGGCACAAGCCAGGCAGCTGAGAGAGATGATGTATTGAACGTCGGTGGTTTTTCTGATGCAGTCTTCAAGATCATCGCCTCATTCGCTGCGGGTCAGTTGAGTGCAGAGCACTGGGTAGGTGAAGTAAAAGCAATTGATATTTAGAGAGCCGCTGGCAGGGCAAATGCTGTAAGTGCCTTACCAGTCCAGGTAGTAAAAGTTTTTGAACACGGCATGAATGCAAACGTGATTACATCTCAAAACTGTAAAATCACTTTTGATTTTTGTCATGCCGTGCTTCAAAGACCATTTGAACATGGGTTTGAGTTTTAAATGCTTTACGAATGCGCAGGCGATTACACCTAAATCAATCGCAGGCAAACCTTGTCGTATAGTATTTATCAATACCGTAATCAAATGTCGCAGTACAGGTTTTGAATACGGCATGAATGCTGACGTGATTACATTGAAACGTAACATCACTTTCTATTCTTGTTATGCCGCATTCAATAAATATCGTTGCTGTAGTTTTTTTGAATGCCATGTGAATGCTCATGTGACTACATTTGCAATGATCACATTAAATTTTGTCACTTGGTGGTTCAAAGAGATTTTTAGTAGCAAAGGTTTTGAACAGTGTAAGAATGCAGATGCGACTACATTTTGCGAAAATGAAGCGGTCGCTTCAAACTCTTGTCTTACACTTGTTCAATGAGGTTTTACCCGAATGCGATCAGGATTACATTGGTAAAAATTGGTTCGATTCCAATCTTGTTTGCTGTGTAGGTGAACAAGTAAATTCTGGTAACACTTGTCGGGGTTTTATTTAAAAGTATTGACGTAATGAAAAGCGTTAAACAAAGACGAGCAGAGATCATGGAAAGGCGGCGTGCCCGCATACCTGTGAAAGAAAGTTTTGATATCCATACTTTGCCAGCACCGCCTGGAGCAGTGTTAGCGGACAAGGATGTGCTGAGGCACAATAATACTTATGGTTTACTACCATCGTTTTATGTGGATTATGCCTTCAAATGCAGGGATTGCGGATGTGCGCAGATATGGACGGCCAAGCAACAAAAGTGGTGGTACGAGATTATGCGGGGCAACATCAATAGCATAGCCGTTCGATGCCATCCTTGCAGGAAGAAAGAGCAGCAAAGAAAGAAATCAGCCAGGGAAACTCATTTGAGTGGTCTGGCAGAAAAGCACAAATAGTGAAGTTTTCAGGCGAATGCTGGTGAACATTCAACGGTCCTAAGGTGGTGAACAGATGCATGAATGGTCTGGTGTAGCCTGGGTACTGACTCTTACAAGGGTCTCCTGGCCGTGCCGTTTCACGACTCCTTGTCGCCGCAAGTAATTGGAAGTGATGCAGTATCGTGTTGTGAGTAAAAGTTTTGGCGAATGCAGGTGAAATTACATCCAGATGGCGCTGGTCACGGGTTCAATTCCCGTTGCGGTATCTTTGGTATCGTATAGCTCAGTGGATAGAGCAGCGCTTTTATGTTTCATCGTTCCTTGTCGCCACGCAATAGAAAGGTGCGGGTTCTTCAGCCAGGATGTAAAGGCTGAAATTAATAACATTAGAAGTAATAAAGTTTAGGCGAATGCTGATGAAACTACATCGCTAAGGACGAAGAGGTCGTGGGTTCGATTCCCATCACGGTGTCATTGATGTCGTGTAGCTCAGTGGTAGAGCGCTTGTGGGCAACCACAGACGTTTCATCATCCCTTGTCGCCACCAAAAAATTGAAAATAAAAAGAGAAAATATGAAACACGAAGATTACGATGTAGTGCAATACGAAGGCGGTCGTCCTATCAAAATGTGGACCAAAGGGGTTCCGGTTGAGGATGAAGCCAAAAAACAATTGGCGAATACTGCACGTATGCCTTTCATCTATAAACATATCGCCGTGATGCCGGATGTACATTTGGGTAAAGGTTCCACCATCGGTAGCGTGATTCCTACCCTGGGTGCCGTGATCCCTGCTGCTGTCGGTGTGGATATCGGTTGCGGGATGATGGCTGCGAAAACCACTTTGCATGCCAATGATTTGCCAGATAACCTGGGCCCTTTGCGTACTGCGATAGAAAAAGCTATACCACATGGTATGTCGCCCAAGACCCGTAGCTTCAAAGGCCGTGATAAAGGTGCATGGGAAAGCCCACCAAGTGCCGTGGATGCTGCCTGGGCACAGTTGAAAGAGGGTTTTGATGAAATCTGCTTGAAAACTCCGCGTTTGAAAAACACCAATAACTACCGTCATTTGGGAACCTTGGGTAGCGGTAACCACTTTGTTGAAGTATGCCTGGATGAGGGCAATGCCGTATGGTTTATGCTGCATTCCGGCTCACGTGGTGTAGGTAATGCGATTGGTAGCCATTTCATTGAAATGGCCAAGCAAGATATGCGTACCCATTTCATTAATTTGCCTGATCAGGATCTGGCTTATTTGCCGGAAGGTACCCAGCATTACAATGATTACATCGAAGCCGTAGGGTGGGCGCAAAAATTTGCCCGCTTGAATCGTGAAGTAATGATGCAGAATTTGATTGCTGCCGTACGTACCGTGATCAGCAAACCGTTTGAAACCCACGTGGAGGCGGTGAACTGTCACCATAACTATGTGCAGAAAGAGCATCACTTTGGTAAAGATGTGCTGGTAACCCGTAAGGGCGCAGTATCTGCCCGTGCCGGTGAATTGGGGATTATCCCTGGTTCCATGGGAGCAAAAAGCTTCATCGTGCGTGGTAAAGGGAATGAAGAAAGTTTTAACAGCTGCAGCCACGGTGCAGGTCGTACCATGAGCCGTACCGCAGCCAAAAAACTATATACCGTTGCCGATCAGATCGCCGCAACCGAAGGTGTGGAGTGCCGTAAAGATGCCGATGTGATTGATGAAATCCCTATGGCATATAAAGACATCGACGCCGTAATGTTGGCCCAAAGCGCATTGGTAGAAGTAGTACATACCTTGAAGCAGGTTGTGTGCGTTAAGGGGTGATTTTGTAAGGTCAAGACCTCTCAACACAGAGACACAGAGAAATTCAAGAGAGAATCTATGCCTAGGAACTGCTTACGGAAATACAAAATGACCTAGCCCTTCTCTGCTTTTCTCTGTGTCTCTGTGCCTCTGTGTTGAGAGGTCTTGAACTTGATTTGAATTGAAAAAAATGAATAAGAAAATGATAGAGCTGGATGGCTCTTTGGGTGAAGGTGGTGGTCAGATTTTGCGCACTTCTCTCAGCCTGTCCATGATTACCGGTCAACCTTTCCGTATCGTAAATATCCGTGCCGGACGTGCCAAGCCTGGCCTGTTGCGTCAGCATCTGGTGGCCGTGCAGGCTGCAGTTGCCGTCAGTGGTGCCCTGGTGACGGGTGCGCAACTGGGTTCGACAATGCTGGAATTTATTCCATCCACCATCCGTGGCGGTGAATATCAGTTTGCCATAGGCAGTGCCGGTAGCTGTACTCTGGTGTTGCAGACCCTGGTGCCGGCCTTGCTGTATGCCGATGCACCAAGCACTATCCGTATCACAGGCGGTACCCATAACGACATGGCACCCCCCGCACAGTTCTTGCAAAAGGCGTATGGCCGTGTACTGGAACAGATGGGCGCTGAAGTCAGTTTTGAATTGAAACGTTATGGTTTTTTTCCTGCAGGTGGTGGTGAAATCATCGCCAGAATCTCGCCTTGTGTACAGTTAAAAAAACTGGATATTCTGGAGCGTGGTGAAAGGCTCAAAGGGTACGCAGAAAGTTTTATTGCTGGCGTACCAGCAGATGTAGCCAAGCGTGAATTGCAATGTGTAGGCAGTGACATGGGCTGGTCGCAAGATCAGTTGCTGATACGTGGCTTGAGCAATGATCAGGGACCAGGCAATGTGCTGCTGATTACGCTTGAACATCAGCATGTCACCGAGGTGTTTTGTGGCTTTGGTGAAAAAGCTGTCAAGGCAGAACATGTCGCCAAAAGAGCAGTGCAGGAACTGCGTGAATATGTCGCGTCCGGTGCCGCCGTAGGTGAGCATTTGGCAGATCAGATCATGTTGTTGTTTGCCTTGGCTGGTGGCGGTAGTTTTACGGCCAGCACAGTGTCTGAACATGCAAAGACTAACGCTGAGGTAATCGGCAAGTTTTTATCGATGAGCACCGAATTCGCTGCTCAGGAAAGAGCTTTCTTGTGCAGCATGCATTCGCCATCTTTGATGGTGGCATGAAAAAACATGAAATGCAAAAAACATGAAATGCAAAAAACATGATCTGAATTAATTGTATTGACACAGCGATTTCTTTTCATGCAGAATAGAAGTTCTTCGAGTTGCAGCAGTTTCACAATTCGATTTTTCATCAACCCCAATTCAAAGAAAGGAACGACCATGCCACGGAATACGGCTAACAACAATCAAGATTCTTAGCCCCGTGCGCGACGCTCGGGGTTAAGGCACAGCCTACCCGAGCCGGTCGTTTTTTTCGAAAACCCCGGTGAGGAAACTCGTCGGGGTTTTTCATTTTCCAGACCTGTATGGCGGTTTGAACAAGCAGCACTGTCATGGAATGATTCCATGACGGGGCGGGCCTCGCTCATCCCAAAGAAAACCATATCGGCGTCAGAAAATATTGCTAGATATAGCAAAGAGAAACACCGGCATCATAGAAAGAAAATGTATGCCTATAGCAAAGAGCCTGCACAAGGGACGTGTCCCAGTGCATATTTTTACGGACGATATAGATCACACTGCCTTGCAGCAGTTGCTCAATATCGCCAACCTGCCCATCGTTCACCCCCATGTGGCGGCTATGCCTGACGTGCATGCCGGTATAGGGGCGACGGTGGGGAGTGTGATACCAACCCGCTCAGCAATTATTCCTGCTGCTGTCGGTGTGGATATCGGTTGTGGCATGAATGCCGTGCGCACGACTTTGACCGCGAGCCAGTTGCCTGACAATCTGGCCAAACTGCGCAGTGCACTGGAAGCTTCCATTCCTGTAGGGTTTGAACAGCATGAATGGAACAAGGTACGTGGTTCTGCCCATGCCCGTGTCGGTCGTCCCCTGAACGACAGACTGGACCGGATAGTGGCCAGACACAAGGGCATCATGAAAATGCAACACAAGTTTGCCCAAACCTGGATCTGTCAGTTGGGTACGCTAGGTGGTGGCAATCACTTCATCGAAATCTGTATAGATGAAGAACAACGCGTCTGGATCATGCTGCATTCCGGTTCGCGCGGCATAGGAAATGTCATAGGACGCTATTTCATCTCTGCCGCAAAGAAGGATATGCTAAGACACCAGATACATTTGCCGGACAAGGATTTATCCTACTTCAGCGAAGGTTCTGAACTGTTTGACGATTATGTCGAAGCAGTTGACTGGGCGCAAGATTATGCTCTCGTCAATCGCAGCGAAATGATGCGTCGTGCGCTGGATGTGTTGGCGCAGCAGGTGATCAGCTTCAAGCTGGATGGTGAGGCGATCAATTGCCATCACAATTATGTGTCACAGGAAACCCATGCGAATGAGAAGCTGTTTATCACACGCAAGGGTGCCATTTCTGCCCGCGCAGGTGAGATGGGCATTATTCCTGGCAGCATGGGCGCACGCAGTTATATTGTCCGGGGCAAGGGTAATCCTGAATCCTTCTGTTCATGTTCTCACGGGGCAGGGCGCAGGATGAGCCGTTCTGAAGCCAAGCGAAAATTCAACCGTTTCGATCTGGCAGAACAAACTGCTGGTATAGAATGTCGTAAGGATGGTGGCGTGGTGGATGAAATTCCGGCAGCGTATAAAGACATCGATCAGGTGATGGCGCATCAGTATGATCTGGTCGAAGTTGTACATACGTTACGCCAGGTCGTTTGTGTGAAAGGGTAGAAGATGAAAATCCGTATTAAATTACCCAAACCCAGGAACCCCCTAGCCGTATTGGCAAAACAACGCCAGGCCGGTGCCCATGGCAGCTACCGTGTTGAACGTGCAGAACGTCGAAAAGCGAAGCAGAGTCTGCACAAGGTATTGAGTGGCCGCGCGAAGGATGTGGATGGCGACTGATTGGTTTGCCATACACTGATTTTATAGTTGATTGAATCAGCCCTCTGCCTGAACAGGATAGGGGGCTTTTTCTTTTCGGCAATCTTTCTTGCTGTAGCGAGGATATGCATAAAAGGAACAATACGGCCTGATTTGGCATGGCAGAACTGGAAATTCTTTGCAGTCTGGAGTCATACATCGGTAGAATCTCTGCACCAAAAAGCATAACTCTGCATTCAGTAAACGGGAAATCTCTCATGAATAAGCAATCTCGCTTGCAGGCAATCGATTTATTGCGTGGTTTGGTGATTGTGCTGATGGCACTGGATCATACCCGCGATTTTTTTGCACCCACGGCTTTCGACCCCCTGAACCTGCAACTCGGTTCACCGGGATGGTTCTGGACGCGCTGGATCACGCATTTGTGCGCCCCGATTTTTGTCATGCTGGCTGGTATGTCGGCGTTTTTGCGCAGCCAGCACAGGGACAAGAAAGACATGTCACGTTACCTGTTAAGCCGTGGTGCCCTACTGGTATTGCTGGAATGGACCTGGGTCAGCTTTAGCTGGCAATTCGGTTTTAATACATTCGTTCTGCAAGTGATCTGGGCCATTGGTGTCGCCATGATAGTATTGGCCGGGCTGATCTGGCTGCCACGCTGGGCCTTGATTGCCTGTGCTTTGGCGCTGATCCTTCCGCATAACCTGCTGGATGTCTTGCATGGCAAGGACAGCAGTGTGCTCTTTATGGCCTGGCATCAGGGTGGGTATTACCACCTGTGGGGGGATGTCGGTATTTATTTTGCCTACCCTCTGATGCCCTGGATAGGCTTGATGGCTGGTGGTTATGCCATCGGCCCGGTCATGTTGTGGGATGCAAGGCGCAGACAGCAATTCCTGTTTGCCGCAGCGGCGGTCTTGCTGATAAGTTTTATCATTTTACGTAGCGGCAATTTTTACGGTGACCCTGACCCTTGGAGTGTGCAGGGAAAAAACTTCTTTTTTGACCTGATGTCCTTTGTGAAGGTGCATAAATACCCACCTTCATTGCTGTATCTTTGCATTACCCTGAGCATAGGGCTGGGTGCACTGGCGCTGCTGGAACGTTACGTACAACGCCCCTGGTCAGTGCTGATGTTGTTTGGCAAGTCACCCATGTTTTTCTACCTTGTACATATTGCCCTGATCCATGCACTGGGCTGGGTATATATGCAGGTGCGCTATGGACAGCAGATTGATTTTCGCAGCAAAGGCGTAGTTATTCCTGATTATGAACCGTCTTTGCTGGTCTGTTATGCAGCCTGGATGTTGGTGCTGGTAATAATGTGGGTACTGACTAGTTGGTGGAACAGGAATCGTCAGAAGACCGGTCCAGGCATACATGCAGCATCCGCACAATGAGGCTTGTCTGCCAAAGTTGATTGGCTGTGGGATGCCGCGTCAGACGGTAGCACAAATATCACACAACATCGGTTTGGCTATGCGCAAATAGTCATCTGTGTTCAAAATAATGGACGTATCCAGACGACCGGCATTGAAGGCAATTTCTGTATAGCGTGCCACCAGTGACGGGTCCAATACCAACTGTATGTCTTCAGAAAACACAAATGGCGGTATCGCGCCGATCACGCAGCCAGTTTTTTGCATCGCTGCTTCTGGTGCTGCAAAGCTGGTCTTTTTCACTTGTACGGCTGCGGCTAGTTTTTTGAAATCTATCTTTTGGTCACCGGGTAAGATTGCCAATATCAAATTGCTGGGCTGCTCCTTGCTCTGGCATAGCATGGCTTTTGCACCCTGGCCAACTTCCGTGCCACGGATAGCCGCTACTTTTTCAGACTGTCCTTCAGCAGGATGTTCCACCACACGGAAGCGAGCATTGTGGGTTTGCAACAGTGCTTTCAATTGTTCGAACATCGTGGTCCTCAAAAAATAGTTGATTCTTAAAAGACGGGTGTAAATTCAAACTGCTGGCGTTACTCTGTCATGTCAAATTAATGCTGAACATGATAGCCAAGTTTGTGCAATACGTGTACGTCTCGTGCCGTTTTATCAAAATCACCTGTGTGGATAAAATGAATTCAGGTATGTTACGGGAATTTTGATACCGAAACATTGTTCATGCTTCTATGGAGTGATGTTAGACGGTAAAATGTATTTCTTTGCAAAGCGGATGTGATTTCGGTATCGCTCTACGTTTTAGCAAAAAAAATTGATGATCGCGCCAGCATGTTGAATTATTTTTGCACTTTTAAAAAGTAACTATGCTTTTTAACTCTTACGAATTCATTTTTGTTTATTTGCCCTGTGTCTTGGGTGGTTTTTTTCTTGCTGCTAAAAAGTCCCACTCAATGGCGATTTTTTTCCTCGCCATTGCCTCCCTGATATTTTACGGTTGGCTGACGCCGCAGCTGGTCCTGCTGTTGCTGGCCTCTATCATCTTGAATTATGGATTCGCCCGTTTTCTGATGGGGATAAAAAATCAGCGCACGGCCAAATTTCTTTTGATATTTGCTATTGGCTTAAACCTGGCGAACATAGGTGTTTTTAAATATGCAAAATTCTTTTTGCAGACAATTAATGTAGTTTCAGGCATAGACGTGCCTGTACCCGATATTGCGCTGCCACTGGGTATTTCATTTTTCACGTTCACCCAGATTGCTTTTCTGGTGGATGTCTACAGAGGCAAAGCACAAGAGGTCGATTTTATTCATTACCTGCTGTTTGTGAGCTATTTCCCTCATCTGATTGCCGGCCCCATCATTCATCATGCGCAAGTGATGCCACAGTTGTTGGATCCTGAGACTGGACGCCTGAAGTGGAATAATGTCGTGTTGGGTCTCAGCATTTTTACTGTTGGTTTGGCCAAGAAAGTTTTACTGGCAGATAATTTTTCTGCTTATGCTGATGCAGTATTTCAGTCAGCCAAAGATGGCGATGTGCTGGGACTGCAAACCAGCTGGATTGGTGTTTTGTCTTATACCTTGCAATTGTATTTTGACTTTTCTGGCTATTCAGATATGGCGGTCGGCTTGTCGCTGCTATTTGGCGTGCGCCTTCCGGTGAATTTCGCATCACCCTATAAGGCAGAAAGCATCATTGATTTCTGGCGGCGGTGGCATATAACTTTGTCGCAATTCTTGCAGCAATACTTGTATATTCCATTGGGCGGTAACCGTAAAGGATCAGGGCGACGTTATCTTAATCTGGGTATCACCATGTTGCTGGGTGGACTATGGCATGGCGCAAACTGGACTTTTTTAGTGTGGGGCGGTTTGCACGGGATATTCCTGATGGTGAACCATCTTTGGCGCTCCGTCGTAGCGAAATATGTGTCTGCTAACATTTTCTCGCCCTTGACTTCACGTGTATTGAGTTGTGGGCTGACCTTTATCTGTGTGATATTTGCCTGGATATTCTTCCGGGCCGACAATCTGTCTGCTGCGCTGGTTCTGTTAAAAGGCTGTATTGGCGAAGGTAATTCCTTTATTGTCACGCCCAGCATATCCATGCTGTTTTGGGATGTACCATATTTTTCTTTTCTGGCTTTCGGTTGCATCCTGATCTGGTGTGCGCCCAATACGCAAGAAATATTTTCTTATTCTGATCAGCATGACTTGCCTTGCAATACAGGAAAGAGATGGAATATTCGATGGCTTCCCCATCCTCTTGTAGGGCTGTTTCTTGGTTGTGTTTTTTGTCTGTCGCTGAGTAACTTTTATAAAGTAAGCACTTTTCTGTATTACCAATTCTGATGGAATCTGATCTGAAAACAAGACAATACCTGGTCGCCTTTCTGGCTCCAATATGCTTATTTTCGTTTGTGCTTTTGTCCCTGTCCTGGTACTTTGAATTCCCAGTCGATGATTTGTCCAGGATAGGTTTTTGGGCGCAAAAAGATTTTGGCGAGCATTCACAGCAACCAGTCATTTATCGCCGGGGAAATGGAAAAGGCATCGTTGATCCCGCCATTTTAGTATTGGGAGATTCTTTTTCACAAGCCAATAGCTGGCAATCGTTCTTACCGGACGATACGCAATTCAGGACGTTGACTTTTCATTACAAGAATGTTGTTTGCCCAAAAAACTGGATACGCTGGAATGTGCAGCAAGCATTTCCGACAGTGAAGACAGTTATTATTCAGGTGGTTGAACGTGATTTCGTCGAACGCTTTCGCCAGGTTGAATGTGCTGATGAAGTACCGAAGGCCGTAGAAATTTCATCGGATGTCGTCGCTGGACACGATGCATCGTTTGCCTTGATCAAGGATGTTGGTTTTTTACTCCGGGTGGCAAAAAATTCCTGGGAAATGAACCAGGTCCACGGGCGGATTGCCAGCAAAGATGTGGCTAACGTTCCACTTAACACAAGGAAGTTATTCTCGAACCAGAAACCTGATCGCTTGCTGTATTTTCGCAATGATGAGCGTAAAAGGAACTGGAACAAAACTGCTATTTCATCGAGCATTGCCAACTTGAAATTGTTGCAGGATACCGTGTTGCAACGGGGATGGAAATTTTTAATGGTCGTTGTTCCGGATAAATCGACTGTGTATAAACAGTTCATGCGCGATGCTGAAGACAGGATTGATTACCCGGACATCTTTGCCGACATGGATGCCGCAGGGATAAACCAGGTCAGGCTATTGCCTTATTTTGAACAACAGGCCAGCTTGGTAACGGACTTGTACAGTCCCGGTGATACGCATCTCAGTCATCAGGGATACCAACTTCTGGCAAAGAAGATTCAGGAGAAACTTTAGTCTTGTTGAGCGTCGCAAAAACTGAAGGGGCGATACATGCAATTGGGCTCCTGCTTCTTGTTTATCAGTGTTAACTCAAAATAATTCATGCCAGCGCCTCCACAATAATCTCCCGCAATCTTTGTATTGCCGCGTCTGGTTCTGCTTCCATACGATGTAAGGTCAGGCCCAGCATCGGCAATTCAGGTAGTGCCGGGTTGTCGATGATGCGCAGCTTGGCTGGCAGGCCGATTTCTGTACGTACTGTGATTCCCAAACCAGCCGCGACAGCGGCCCAGATGCCGCTGAGACTGGGACTGCTGAAGGCCAGACGCCAGGGAATGTGGGCGTGATCCAGTGCCGCCGTCGCGCAGCTGCGCATCAGGCAGGGTGCTTCAAAAGCGACCAGGGGCAAAGGATCGTCAGCCGTATTTATTGGTTGAAGTTGCACATCTGCAGCGCCTATCCAATGCATGGGATAACTACGCAAGTGCTCACTATACGGGGTGGTGATGCCACCATCCCACGTCAGCGCCAGGTCCAGCTGGCCACTGATAATGAGGTCCAGCAGTGTGACATTACGGGCGATTTTGGCTTCTATTCTGACCTTGGGGTGGGCACGGGCAAAGCGGCCTAATACCTCGGTGAGTATGCGCTCACCAAAGTCTTCCGGCATGCCCAGCCTGATCCAGCCTTCCAGTTCGACCCCTCGCACAGCAGCAGCAGCTTCGTCATTCAGTTCCAGCAAGCGGCGTCCGTAAGCCAGCAAGGTTTCGCCAGCCGCAGTAGGCAGCATGCCACGCCCGGCTTTGCGCAAGATGGGACTGCCGACCTGGTCTTCCAATTTCTTGAGTTGTGCGCTGACGGCAGATGTTGACCGCCCCAGTCTTTCTGCCGCCTTGGCAAAGCTGCCCAGCTCTATACCAGTCACGAAGGTGCGCATGACATCCAGGTCAAAAGTGATCTTGCTCATACAATCATCCTGTTTTTCTGAACTATTGGTTTGAAATTATCTGATTTTCAGGATGAAGATAGTCCGGTATCGTGACGTTGTCAATCACTCTCCAGGAGTCCAGCATGCAAGCAGCAAGTACTATCGCCCGTGAATTGATGGGCGACATCGCTCCCAAACTGGCTGAGCTGACCGACCAGGTCTTGTTTGATGATGTCTGGCAAAGGCCGGGTTTGCCCAGTCGTGAACGCAGTCTGATCACTGTCGCCAGCTTGATCGCCTTGAACCGTAGTGAGCAATTACCTTTTCATCTTGGTCGTGCCATAGACAATGGTGTGACCCATGCAGAACTGGCGGAAGTAATCACTCACCTTGCATTTTATGCAGGCTGGCCATGTGCAGCATCTGCCGTCACTGCGCTACGCCAGTTGTCCCCTGCTCAATCTGTCTTATCTGTCTCACTTGCCACGAAGGATTAAATCATGCCCATGAGCCGCCTGTCTTTGTTAAAAGGAAAATCGCCTGCGTATCTGCAAGCCCTGTCCGATGGCTTGCATCAAGCCCTGGTTGACGCGTTTGAAGTGCCACCCACTGACCGTTTCCAGATCATTCATCAGCATGAAGCGAATGAATTGATATTTGACCGCCATTATCTGGGTGGCCCCAGATCGGATGATTTTGTGCTGATCCAGATTAACGTTGCGCGTGTCCGCAGCACAGCCGTCAGGCGGGCATTTTACCAGCGTCTGGTCAGTCTGCTGGCACAGTCGCCGGGCCTGCAGCAGCAAGATGTCATGGTCATCATCAGTACCAGTGCAGCAGAGGATTGGTCGTTTGGCGGGGGCGTGATGTATGACGGTGTGCCCGCATTCACCTCCAGAACTTGAGGAACTTGCATATGATCGCCATGCAATACAACTTTGTCCTGCCAGCGGATTACAACATGGATATCGTCCGTCAGCGTATCGCCAGCAAGGGTCATATGCTGGACAATTTCCCTGGTCTGGTTTTTAAAGCCTACCTGCATGCCAGTAAGCAGGGAGCAAGCACACCATCCACGCACAACGTATACGCCCCGTTTTATCTGTGGGATAGCAGTGAAGGCATGAACGATTTCCTCTGCGGTGACGGCTTCGCGGCAGTCTCGCAAGCCTTTGGCTGGCCGGCTGTCAAACACTGGTCTGTATGGCATAGCCATGTGGATGACGAAATCCGCAGCGCCAGATTTGCGACGCGTCAGGTTATACCCATCGCGCCTTATAGTGCCCTGGGTATGTTGCGGGAGAATGAAACTACTCACGCAAAAAACACCATTCAGCAAGATGGCGTGCTGGCTGTACTGGTGGCTTTTGATCCTGATGAATGGGCGCTGGTACGCTTCACTTTATGGTCTGACGTCAACGCAGCACAGGCAGTGGGTTTGCCCGCAGAAGTACAATGCTATGACGTTGGGCATGTGTCGGCACCGGGCCGATAACTGGAGATGATATGGCAAGGGGGAGGGGCTTTTTTCCGGCCCGGAATCTCCCCACCGGGCATGGTAAGTTTTCAAAAGCCAGTTATTTTTTTGGTTCACTTTTCAGTACTGAAGTAGACCACATCAGGCGGACCTTCTTTCCTTCCGCATCGACGATGAACTGCACTTCGTCTACCCCGAAAAATCCCTTGGCCGGTGTATATTGATAACTGCCTCCGGCAAGCTGTTCCAGCTTGCCGTGCCCCGGTTTTTTCTCCACCAGTTTTACCTGGCAATCAGGGGCTTTCTTTTTGTAGGCAGGTTCACGAAACCAGCCAGCAGAACGCAATTCATCACAGGCTACTTTGGCCACATCCCAGGTCACAAATTTCTGTTTGGCGTCCACCGCAATAAAACCCCCTATGGTCAGGGTCTTGGCAACATCTTTTTTATCTGTGGCTTTGGCAATGATGGCGGGTGGGGATGCATGGGCACTTGCATCTTGCGGCATGTCGTAAAAAATCATCTATCGTCTTTCTGGTAATGGCAGTCCCCAGGGGAAAGCAGTGTCTGCAAGTATCGCACATAAGTTTTATTGTGCATATTTTGCCAGAACGGCTGATTTGTCAAGGCGGCACTTGAGATAGCAGTGGATTTTTCCAGTCTGGTATAAGATAAGGGCTTTTTCCGCAGAACATCTGTGCTGGCGTCAGAGTGCAGAGCAAGCTCAGGCAAAACGTCATGAAAGATTGTTGGTATGTGTATCAATTTCACTCCCTCTACAAAAACAGGACTTGGTTACTTTGACGTGAGCGCTAATCCGCTGGCCGAATGGGAAGGCGAAACCTGGCAAGACTATGATGCGCCTTTCATCATGCACGACGCCAAAGGGCAGCGGCAGGCATTGCTGGGTCAATACAGCATGATACCCAAATCAAAGATAGCACCTGGTGTGAAACGTTTCTCTACCATGAATGCGCGTGCAGAAACCCTGGGTGCATTACGTAGCTATGCACCTTCATGGCAGACCGGGAGATTATGCCTGGTCCCCATGCAGCATTTTTATGAACCCAATTACGAAAATGGTGTGGCAGAACGTTGGCGTATAGGGCTGAAAGATACGACAGATTTTGCCGTGGCTGGCTTGTTCAAGGAATGGCCAGAACCGGATGGGAGTGTCAGTTATTCCTTTACCCAGATCACCATCAATGCGGACGACCATCCGCTGATGAACCGCTTCCACAAACCAGGTGAAGAAAAACGTTCTCTGGTCATCGTGCCACCGGAAGATTTTGATGATTGGTTGTCATGCCGCGACCCCGAATTCGCCCGCGCATTTTTACGCCCTTATCCGGCTGAACATATGTACACCGAAGTCGTACCGAAAGAAAAAGTGGTGAAAGCCATCAAGCCGAAAAAACCAACAATCATTGTGCCAACAACGATGGATTTGTTTGATTGAGCACATCAGCAGATTTTGACGTGATATCTGTCAAACATCACGGTGTCACTTCTTTAAAGCTATACCACACATTAGGCCAATTCCGCCGCCAGCCTGACAAACGCATCCACCAGCGGTGACACCTCATCCTTGCGTTGTGCCAATAGCAGTGATGTGGTTGCCCCAGTATCGGCGACGGGTCGGTAACAGATGCCGTCGAAGTGGATGGTGTAAAACGAGCCGGGTAGTATGGATATGCCACAACCGGCAGCGACCAGGCCAATGATAGTGGATGCGTCATTGGCTTCTTGGGTTACCCTGGGGGCAAAACCAGCCGCGTGGCAAAGGCGCAAAATGTGTGGGTAAATGCCAGTGCCAGCGCTGGGGGGATACATGATGAAGGGCAGTTGCGCCAGGTCTTTCATCGGGACTTTTTTCTTTTTCGCCAGCGTATGCGTGGTTGGCAATACCACTACCAGCGGGTCTTCACGCAGAGGCTTGAAGCGCAGTGGTGAAGAAACACCGCGTGCCAGTTCGCCGCCTTCGGGCGGGCGTATGAAACCGACATCCAGGCCACGTTGGTTAATTGCTTCCAGCTGTTTATTCGTCGCCATTTCACGCAGAGTCAGTGTTACATCAGGATATTGCTGCCGGTAGCCATTAATAACGGCAGCAAACAAGGGTGTGAAAGGGGTGGAGAAAGTAAAGCCTATGCGCAGCTCTCCAGCCTCCCCGCGTTGTGCACGGCGCGCGGTTTCACTTGCTTGTTCGGACAGGGCCAGTATATGCCGTGCATCCTGCAGAAACAGCTTGCCCGCTTCCGTCAGGCGCACCCAGCGCTTGCTGCGTTCAAACAACTGCGCGCCGACATCAGCTTCCAGCATTTGTATGGCATGGCTTAATGGTGGTTGACCTATGTGCAGACGTTCTGCTGCACGGGTGAAATGCAATTCTTCCGCGACAGCGATGAAATACCGGAGGTGGCGCAATTCCATGTTGTTATCTAAAAAAAGTATTACTAATTACTTAAATATATATTGGACACTATAAAAGCGCAAATATAAGATGAGATCTCCCAGATAGTTCAGGTGTAACAACATGACGGCTACAAGTAGCAGTACTATTCATCAGATTAGCCAGATCAAGCGCATTGCAGCGGGTACGCCCGCATTCACGCGCATCAATCGCGCCATGGTGTTTGGTGGTTTTTCCACTTTTTCATTGTTGTACAGCATGCAACCGTTGATGCCCTTGCTGGCTAAGCAGTTCCACCTGACACCAGCGCAAAGTAGCTGGGCCTTGTCCATATCCACGTTGTCACTGGCATTCTCTTTACTCGTCAGCAGCGCCATCAGTGAACGCATAGGCCGCAAGCCAATGATGGTGACGGCACTGGTGCTGGCTGCGATTGCCACGGTCTTATGCTCGCTGACAGAGGATTTTTCTCAATTACTGGTTTTGCGTGCCTTGTTGGGTTTCGCCCTGGGTGGCATGCCTGCGGTAGCAGTGGCTTATCTGGGGGAAGAAATAGAAGCTACATCCATGGGCCTGGCCGTTGGTTTGTATATTGCCGGCAGTGCCATGGGCGGTATGGTGGGACGCTTGTTGACGGCAATACTCAGCGATTATTTTTCCTGGCGTACTGCGATGGCCGCAATGGGTGTGGCAGGCATTTATGCCGCGTGGGAATTTTGGCGCAGTCTGCCGCTGGCACGTAACTTCAAGCCTGCTGAAGATGTCTGGGGCACAATCAATAAGGGCTTGCGCATGCATCTGTCTGATGGCGGTTTGTGCATGCTGTTTTGCCTGGCGTTCATGCTGACTGGTTGCTTTGTCAGTATGTATAACTATATCGGCTATCGCCTGCAGGGGGCACCGTTTGGCTTTAGCCAAAGTACCGCCGGGACCATCGCCCTGATGTATGTGCTGGGTATGGGCAGCTCGGTCTGGGTAGGCCGCCTGGTAGACCGCATAGGCCGCCGCAGTGTGCTGTGGCTGGTCTTGCTGGTGATGTTGAGTGGCTTGCTGCTGACCTTGTCCAATTCATTATTCATCATGGTTCCCGGCGTAGCTTTATTCACTTTCGGTTTTTTTGCATCACATTCCGTCGCCAGCAGTTGGGTCGCCCGGCGCGCCCAGGCACATAAGGCTGTCGCATCGGCCTTATACCTGTGTTTCTATTACCTGGGTTCCAGTCTGATAGGCTCATACACTGGCGTCGTTTGGGCATCACACGGTTGGCAAGGTGTTGTCATGTTGCTGGGTGCGTTGCTTAGTGTCGGGTTGATGATTACACTGCGCTTGCGTACGGTATTGCCGGTGGCTGCGGTGTGACTTGGTTTTCTGTTGTGCTAACATGTCTTGCACTGGCATGATGGCATAACAGAAAGTAAAAGCAAGTGATCAAGAGCGATACTGACATTGAATTGAGTGGCAAGATCAAGCCTGCCGATATCCGCGGATTGCGTGCCAGAGGGCCGATAAGAGAACTCAAAATCACACAATTACCTACGCTGACGGTTGAATTGGCGCACCCTCTCAATACACTGCAATCTGTAGAGCGGCTGTGGCTTTGGTGTGATGTCACTCGTCGAGCCATGCATTATGTGATCCGCATTCCTGGCTTGCGAGTACTCGACATATTGGCAATCAAAGCTCCAGGGAAATTGGAGCATTTCGCAGATGCATCAAGTCTTGAGGTTTTTCGCGCTAACCACTATTTGTCTGAAGAAGATGCCTTAGAAGTTCTCAATTGTGCTTCCCTGCAAGAAGTTGGAATACAAGGTGCGACTTTATCGTCTCATGTTATTGCCAAGATGCTGGAGCATCCCTTTTTGTCTGCGCTGGATATAGAACAGACTGCGTTCGATGATTCCATGGCTGAAGCAATCAGCATCAGCAAACAAATACATACATTGCATATTGGGGCTACCAAGATTACAGGTGCAGGTCTCGCATATTTGTCCAATATGAGTCAATTGAAGGTACTTGATTTATGGGCGACGCAAATCACTATTGATGATCTGGACATGCTGACCCGCTTGCCACATCTGGAATATTTGTCACTTGGCAATTTTGAAGATGTGCCCACATTCAATGGTGCTGAGTTAATTCCAAAACTGGAAAAATTTCCTTCATTGAAAAACATCTGGCTTGATGGGATAGATTTGGATGAACTACAAACGGTGCGTTTACGTACCAGGTTTGAAAACGTGAAAGTTTCTTGCGTGTAGTCCGGATGTGTTTGTTGTAATTTATGCTACACTAGTTTTTTCTTTGTGGAATTGCTCCCATGTTTACTCGACGTCATTTGCTGGCTACCGCTGTTGCGGTTGGTTGCGTTGCCCTTACTCCTTTGCTTGCTTCAGCAGCCGGTTTTAGTTCGGACCGCATCAGCGTCAAAATAGAAGGCGAGGGCAGGGATGTGATATTGGTGCCTGGCCTGAGTTCTTCGCCGCGTGTCTGGGCTGAACTGATCAAGGCGGTGCCTGGTTATCGCTATCACCTGGTACAAGTATCTGGCTTTGCTGGTCAGGCAAAGGGCGGCAATACCGAAGGTGCTGTAGCTGCACCAGTAGCGGAAGAAATTGCCCGTTATATCCAGCAGCAGGGTTTGCAAAAACCTGTTCTTATCGGGCATTCCATGGGTGGTTCCATCGGCATGATGGTGGCCGCGCGGCATCCTCAGGCCATCAGCAAGTTGATGGTGGTGGATATGTTCCCCTTCATGGGGGTGGTGTTTGGGCCACCAGGTACGACAGCAGAAAGCATTAAACCCGTGGCGGATGATATGCTGCAAAAAATGCGCGATGCAGAACCGACAGCGCGTGCAAAAAAAACAGAGGTCACCATCAACAGCATGATCAACACGCTTGCCATGCGTCCCGCTGCACTGGAAGATGCGCAAAAGAGTGACCCTGACGTATCTGCCCGTTCTTATCACGAACTGATCATCACTGACCTGACGCCAGAACTGAAAAACATCCTTGTGCCTACCAAGGTCTTGTATGTACTGCCCAATGGAGTGCCACTTACTGAGGCACAGATAGACATGTTTTACAAAGGAGCCTATGCAAGTATGAAAGATGTCACACTCAAGCGTATACCGGCCAGTGCTCACTTCATCATGTGGGATCAGCCTGAGCAGTTTCAGGCTGAAGTCAAGGGCTTCCTCAATTGAACCTGAGGCTGTACGACCAGCGTATCTTGCTCACCAGGAAGCTAAGTCGGGTGATGTGAATGTTGCCACGTGACAGTGCAGCTTGTGTAAGCATGTATTTCTGTCTACACTGGGTTTTCCATCTATAAGGAGACATCTATGAAACAGTACTTGAAGTTTTTTCTGGCGCTAGTGACCAGTTTGTTTGTTTCCGGCGTGATGGCGGCAGACAATCCGTCTGATGCTGTAGATATGGTTGAAAAGGGCCTGGCCTATGTCAAGAAAAACAGTATTGAAGCTTTGATCAAGGAAATCAATAATAAAAATCCTGAATTTATCAAAGGTGATATTTATCTCTATGTGCGGGGGATAGACGGTACCACGCTTGCTCATCCAATCAATCCCAAACTGGTTGGCAAGAACATGCTTGTTCTGCCTGATGCTGACGGAAAAATGTTTCGCAAGGAAATCGTTGACGGTGCAAAAACCAAAGGCAAGGGCTGGGTGGATTACCGCTATAATAATCCGCTCACCAAAGAGCTGGAAAACAAGTCAACTTATTACACGCGCAGTGGCGATGTGATATTGGAAGCTGGCATCTACAAAGGCAAATAAAAATGCCTGGCTACGCGGCATGCGTAGCCATTTTCGATGCAGATAATCCGGGCAATAGCCACGTATTAGGACTTACGCAAAATTGTCCTGGCAAGGCTATCGCTTTAGGAAACCTCCCTTGCAGGGGAGGTTCGTTTCGTTGGCAGACAACATGTTGTCTGAAATCCCGACTTCACCGTAGCGACGAAGACAGTACGAACAGTACGGCCAGGAGCTGCAACGCAGCTGGGGCGGTTTTGCGTAAGTCCTACTTATTTCAGATCCAGAAAACCGGCGCGTTGGGCCGCAACATACCAGGGAATTGCCTCTTTGATGCCATCTGCGATTTTATATAGCGCCCGGTAACCCAGTAGAGTTTTAGCCTTGTCCACGTTGGCCTGGCTATGTCTGACATCACCAGCGCGAAATTCGCGGTATTGCGCTGCTTTTACATAGCTGACGCCATTGTCAGTCAGCGTATGTTTGATAGCGTCAAACAACTGATTCAACGTCGTCCGGTCACCTAGAGCAACATTGTAGACTTCACCCCGTGCTTCATCATTTGCCAGTGCAGCCAGCAAATTGGCTTCGATGGCATTGCGAATGTAGCAAAAATCACGACTGGTTTCACCATCGCCGTTAATAAAAATATCTTCCTCATTCATCATGGCGGCAACCCATTTGGGTATGACTGCGGCATACGCACCATTCGGGTTTTGCCGCTTGCCAAACACATTGAAATAACGCAGACCCGTGGCCTTGAACTGATAGGTCTTGTAAAACACATTCGCATACAGCTCATTTACCAGCTTGGTGACGGCATAGGGTGATAGCGGGTTACCAATTTTATGTTCGAGCTTGGGCAGATCAGGGTGGTCACCATAGGTAGAGCTGCTGGCGGCATAGGTAAAACTGGCCACCTGTGCGTCTCTGGCCGCCACCAGCATATTGAGAAAACCGTCAATATTGGTGGCATTGGTGGCGATGGGATCATTAATGCTGCGTGGCACAGAACCCAGCGCCGCCTGATGCAATACATAATCAACGCTGGCGCAGGCTTGCTGGCAGTCTTGTAGTTGACGTATATCACCCTGGATAAAGTGGAAGTTGTTCCATTGGTCTGCGCTGACCAGGCTGCGTACTTCATCCAGGTTTCTCTGGAAGCCGGTCGCAAAATTATCCAGCCCCGTCACCTTTTGATTCAGCTTCAGCAGATGTTCAAGCAAGTTACTACCGATGAAGCCGGCAACGCCGGTTATCAGCCAGTGTTTTGGCTGGTTCAGGAGTTGTGCTTCCAGTGTTTGTATGGCGCTCATAGTGATCACGGTGCTGATGGAACTTGCTTAAAGACGTAAATCTGTTGCGTCAACCGGGAACAAATATTTCAGGTCGTACAGCACATGCCCGGGTTTGCCAAACTGGCGTATCGCTTCCACACCCAGTTCACGGAACTGCTGATGCGCTACCGCGACGATGATGCCGTCATAGGCATGTGCCTTGGGTTGTGTCACTGGTGTCAGTTGATATTCTCTTTGCGCGTCTTCAGCATTGATCCAGGGGTCATACACATCCACATCGCAATGGTAATCCCTTAATTCGGCGACGATGTCTATCACACGTGTATTACGCAGGTCAGGGCAGTTTTCTTTGAATGCCAGGCCCATCACCAGAATATTGGCACCATCCACCTGTATTCTGCGCTTGGTCATGGCTTTGACAAATTGCGAGGCCACATAGGCACCCATGCCATCATTCAACCGCCGCCCGGCCAGGATGATTTCAGGGTGATAGCCTATGCTTTCTGCCTTATGCGTCAGGTAATATGGGTCCACGCCTATGCAATGGCCGCCTACCAGACCAGGGCGAAACGGCAAGAAATTCCATTTGCTGCCAGCAGCCTGCAATACCGCTTCGGTATCTATACCCATCTTGTTGAAGATCAGTGCCAGTTCATTGATTAGCGCAATATTCAGGTCGCGCTGGGTGTTTTCTATGACTTTTGCCGCCTCCGCCACCTTGATCGATGGTGCCCTGTGGGTGCCAGCGATGATGATTTCAGAATACAGGGCATCTACAAGATCAGCAATTTCTGGCGTAGAACCAGAGACGACTTTTTTGATCGTCGTGACCCTGTGTTCCTTGTCACCGGGGTTGATGCGTTCCGGGCTATAGCCGCAGTAAAAATCCTGGTTAAACGTCAGACCAGAAAAACGTTCCAGCACAGGTACGCAATCATCTTCAGTGCAACCGGGGTAAACCGTGGATTCGAATATCACCACGGCACCGCTAGCCAATGCCTTGCCCACCAGCTCGCTTGCCATCAACAGGGGTGACAGGTCGGGCTGTTTGTGGATATTGATCGGGGTCGGTACGGTGATGATGAAGCAATTACATTCTGCCAGCAGTGCCGCATCGGTGGTGAAGCTTAAATGACTGGCTGCTTTCAGCTCTGCCTCTTCCGTTTCCAGCGTATGGTCGTAACCGGCCTGCAATTGCTGCACGCGTTTTGTATTGATATCAAAACCCAGCACAGGACGTTTTTTACCAAATTCGACCGCAAGGGGCAGGCCCACATAGCCCAGTCCGATGACGGCAAGTTTTATATCAGTTAATTTCATGGCGGGCATCTGAATCTTGGCACTATGCATGTTGTTTATTGCATTATGCGCGAAAGCAGGCTATTTGTGCGGGTTCATGTGCAATTGACATCGTGGATTGGCTTGACCCAGGATTGCTTTTAGACACACCATTGGGCGCAGACGCTATATGTTTTGATAAATTTGATCTGGCAGAATGAGATAAGTAATTGATTTATTTGCTTAAATTCAATATTTTTGACGAGCCTTAACCAGATCTTGTAAATGCAACAGTAGTGAATACAAGAAAAAATATTTGCTTTAAGCTGATTATGCGTTGCGCCGCAATTACACCAAGTGATCTATTGCGGTGTCAGCTTGGTCCCCGCAGCTTCCAGCCTCAAATAATCATATAGTGTGGTGCCAGCGGTTCCTCTTCCCGTTTTTTGCAATATCACAATTGAATTTGCGCCAGACTTTAGCAGCTCCGGGGGAATGGCTATGCGTGTTTCTGAAAATGCGCCATGGCTGCCCAGACGGACAGCAGGGTGGCTCGGCATGGGCGTCTGGTAGCTACCTATTTGTGTGCCGTTGAGTCTGACCACCAGCGTGGTTTCTGACGATGCCAATCCTATGTACAGCGATGCTGGCGCATCCTTGGCGGGGGCTTCTGTCAGTGAAAAATTGATGGTCCAAGGGGCGTTGCCAAACTGGGCGTAATTCCAGTCCTTATGCCAGTCACTTTTACCCACGGTATAGGTCAGGCCAGTGTAGAAGTCTGGCTTGATATACGTGGCCCACAGTGAATAATTGAAGGCACCGTTGCGGAATTCCTGTGAGTCGCGGTCAGGTACACCAATCTCCCATACCGTGGGGGCGACGCGTGATGGCTTCCACACTATCGCACCAAGGTCTTGTGTGTCGCCTGCACGGACTTCGACATTGGTTTTCTTGTAAGTGCTGATATTACCTGCACCAAAGGCCCATAAATTATAGGTGCCAGGCAGTACATGAGGAATGCTGAATTGGCCGTTGGCATCGGTCTTTACCCAGAATTGATAAGTGCGGCCCTGTTGTTGGAAATCGGTACCCTGATCGTCTGGTGCAAGACCTATCCATGCTCCTGCAGAAGATGCGGCCGGGTTGCCACTATCGCTGACCTTTAACACGCCTTTGACCGTGCCGCGTTCTGATTCCTGTGCATAGTCAGGATTCTTGAACCAGCTATATGGCCACGCCGACTGTTCAGCCGCTGCCTGTGCTTTTGCATCTTGCCACAGCGCGTCGACAACTTTCGGCAGCGGGTCAGCAGGGTTTCCCTGGTAACTGTTGGCGTAGATAAAATACGGGCCGTAGGTCTTTTTGAACGCACTACCTGCGGCCATGATCAACTGGCTGCCCATGCCATAGTGCGTGCCATTGAGCATGTTTAACAGGGTGTGATTCATATGCACGGTCAGTTCCCGCTTCATGGGCCCGCCGTTGTAATACTCGTGGCTGGGTACGGTCATCCAGATGCCGATGCGCTTGCTGGTGCTGCTCCAGCCCCAGACATCAAGATTGCCCAGATCTGCACTGTACGAATATTTGCATTCAAACTCACCTGCGTAGATGCCCGTGGTCAGTCGTGTCACTTCTTTCGGTGCACCGGGTACTCGTTCGGCGGCAGCCATGTCGGCCATGGTCGGCATCTTCTTCTGGCGCAAGTTATCCACACTCAGCCAGTCGAATATCGGGCTGACATAGGCGTTCGAGCGCCATTCGCCAACGTCGGTCCGTGGGTAGGATGCGGGGTGATCCAGCATGGCGGTCACGTAATAACCTTGCGCACCGCGCTTCAGGCTGTAATACACATCAACATCCATCGCTGCGTTGGACGATTTTCCCGACCAGGGGCTATGTATCTTTATCTCCGCATAGTCACCATTATTGGAATGGGGATCCACCATCAGGGTGGCCGCACCATGTGGTCCTTCATAAGCTGGGGCGTTCCAGCTCCAGTAAAACTTGCCGCCCTTGTCACCGCCACCGAACAGATTCATGCCCTGATAAGTAAAACTGTTGATGGTGGCATCTGTTTTATTGATGGTGATTGCCACGATGCCGTTATCGAGAACAAAGCTGTCGCCGTTATCTCTCAGCGACACATCGGGGCCGCTGCCGTTGCCACCACCTGGCACATTGGCAAAACAAGTGCTGGCGGCAAGAACGCATGCGGTGGCAAAGACAAGGCGAAGATTTTTCATAGGATGGCATTCAGTTAAATGGATTTTTTCTGATTGTTGCAGCATTTCAGCCCGGATCTGCCACATCGCCAGTGGCCGGTGGACTGATCATCATCGCTGGCGCGACATAGCGTTGTGGCATCCAGGCATCCAGTTTTTCCATGCTGATCTGCGTGGCCGGTTTGAACGCTGGCGACTCCATGTGATCGAGTAACGACTTGCGTAATGATGCTGCACCCACTTGTCGCGCCAGACCCTTATCCGACAAATCGAAAGAGGTGATCATCAATTTTCCATTACCCACTGCGCATTCGAACAGCATGGCCAGACGCAAGTTGCGGTTCCAGTCATCGATAGGAAGTACTACAGGTGATAAGGCATGTGGCAGATCGTCGATATTCATCGCAGTGGTGTTGGTCAGCAAATTCACCCACTGCCAATCGCAGTGCGCTTCGGTGGGATACTTTTTCAACGCCGCATGATGGTCGTCGCACCACAACCCCAGCATCCAGGTACGTTTGGGGTTCATCAGCCGGTTCCAGAAAATCGGTGTCCGGCTCAGTGCCAGTTCGGGCGAAGGCTTTTCCGGGCTTCCGGACAAGAATAAGACCTTGCCACCGGCAGACAAGGCCGCTTTGGCTTCATCCCATGATGCTGTCACCAGTACGCCATTGGCGCTTGCAGGAACCACTGCAGGATACAGCCAGAACGACCATTGATTGCGGAACGGCGTCCCGGACAGCTCAACTTCCAGCCGGTATGATGCCGGTGTCGGCAAACCAGCCAGTTCAGCATTGATACTACCAAGCGCAATATTCTTGCCGCGCGGGACATCACGCACTGGCAGCGTACCTGACAGTAGTGTATTGCCCGTGCTATCGACGATGCGCCACACGGGTTTCACCGCAGTCAGTGCCTGCGGCCCAAAGTGCACCAGCTCGGCAGTTGCGTTTAATGTATTGTCTGTCGTGAACAGGCGTTTCTTTAGCCTGACCAGGGGTACGGTTGCACCACTGTATTGACGGAATTCAGCTGCAGTAACATAGCCTTTCTGTTCCCAAAAGGCATCCAGCAAGCCTATCAGTGCGCCGCCTTGCCCAAGATAATCGTGCAGGTCCAGCAGTTGATAGCCAGAATACGATGGCGTACGCAAGTTGGCTTCTATCTCTTCCTTATAGCAAGCAACCTGGAAACGGCCAGAGGCGTGGGCGATTTCCTTGTTTCTCGCCAACAGTCCATGCGCCTCGGCAGAGTCACGCATGATGATGTAATTGCCGGGGTGCATATACGCCTGGCTACCCTTGCTCACTCCTTTGGGAAAAGCCGCGTAACTGGCCTGCTTGCCAGAGAATTTGGCGATCACACTAAAGTCTGGATAAGCGCAAAACTGGCCGGTTTCGTGCGCTATGCAAGGCACCTTCACACCTAGTCTTAATTTATTGAGTGCTTCTTCATAGTCGCCACCAAACCAGCCCATAGTCCCACGTGCACCGCCACCTGGAGTCAAAAAATCAGCAGCGAAAGGCGTGCCTGGTCCGGCTGGCGGTGCTGACCAGCGGCCAGTGCCATCACAATACAGCCGTCTTGGGTCGGCTTCGCGCCACTTTTTATCCCAGACCGGCAATTCAGTATGGTAGGCTCCGGCAGGTTCGTTACTTGCACCCAGCATCAGCAGCGAAGGGTGATTGCCATAGGCTTTCAGCAAGCGCGCCGTTTCATCGTTGAGCAGATCAAGCATCTGGTGTCCGGCATCGAAGGCATTCCACATGCCGCATTCGACCTGAAAATAAAATCCCAATTCGTCCGCAGCGACGAAGGCCGCTTCAGGTGGACACCAGGAATGAAAGCGCATGCCATTCAGCCCCCATTCCTTGCAGATGCCGATGATGTTTTTCCAGGTGTCCACATCCATGGCAGGGTAACCAGTCAGCGGGAAGCCACCGCCATCATGGGTAGCACGCAGATGAAACTGTTCGCCATTCAGCAATATCTGGTTGCCATCAGTTTTGATTTCACGCATGCCAAAAGTCAGCTCGCGGCTATCATCAGCATCCTGTCCTTTGAGAGCCAGGCGCAAGCGTTGCAGTACCGGAGTGAATTCAGACCAGGGCGTGGAATCAGGCAGTGCCACTTCGAACGATGCTCTGCCACCACTGGCGCTCCAGCGTACCGGTGACGTTAGGCCGCCAGCCGACAGCATACCGCTGCCATCTTTACCTGTCAGATTACCTACTTCGACACGAATCTGCGCCGACTTGCCCGCAACATTGGGAAATACCTGGGCATCCGCTATCCACACCGGTGACGTGGCGGACAGTTCGATGCGACCAACCATGCCATTCCAGGTTGATCCTTCCGCGTCCGATACCGCATGTCCATCCGCACGGTAGGCTGGTTGCAGCATACGGTTATCGACCCGTACCGACAGGCGATACGTGCCGGCACTGAGCATGCCCAGATCAAATTCGTGCGACACCACAAGTGAACGGTTGCTGCCCATCAGTTGGTCATCTACATAAACGTCCGTTTGCCAGCGTGCTCTTTCCAGCGTCAGCGTGATACGCTTACCTTGCCATTCTGGCGGTATCTCTATACTGCGCTGATACCAAGCGACGCCCAGGTAATGACGCACAGGTTGAGACAGATAAGGTACCTGTACGTTGCCAGGTTTGGTGTAAGCCTTGTACTGCGGCAGCAAGTACCAGCGCATGTCACGGGGCAACGCGGCGACGAACGGCGTCTTCGCCGTGATTTCATCCCCATATCCCTGGGTTTGCAGAATGCCCGGCAATTGCATGTATGAACCGGACATCAGATTTTTAGCAAACCACTTGCCAGCTATTCCGGCGTCGTCCCTATCCAGTGCGATGCGCCATTGTCCGGCGATGGATATTGCCCCAGTACGTGCAGGGCTGGCAGTAAGGGCCTTCGCATACAGCCGTGATGTGCCAATGGTGGCGATTGCCAATGCGATGAAAGAACGGCGGCTGATGGTGCTTGAAGAACTCATGGACATCCTTATGCTTGTCGCTGTGCATGCTGTATCTGTGGCATCGGCCGTCATTTCATACCGGCCAGCGACAATCAATCCTTCCCATAAGGTGAGCGCATACAACCCTGCCCAGCATACACTTCGGGGCATCTTATCTGCAAACAGGCTGGTGAACCAATCACAATTAAGATTTTTTCTATATCAATTTGTATTTAGCTAAGCCCCTTCCTGCTGGATGAATTTGCCCCAATTTATGAAAGATGTTATAGCTCTTCAGTTATCTGATGGAAATTGGCGATTTCTTCCCACATGGTCACCGGGTTGGAATACATGGGAAAGTGACCGCATTGAGGGATCTCGGCCAGCCTGACACCATTTGCAGAGATATGGGGCAGGTAGGAAAGTGATCGGTTTTGCTCACCGTACATGAACATTTTTGGGCAAGGAAGACCAAGAAATTTGTTCATCAGATCACCGTTGTCAGACAGTTCAACCATGGACCTGAATATGCCAGGCACTGCAGCGGTACGGACTTTGTGACGCAGACTTGATGCATACAGCGCACTTGCATAGGCAGGAGAATGCAGCGTTCGTGCGATGAACTCATCAAAAAATCGATCAGGATCTGTTTCTGGGTAATCAACAATTTGTCTGCTCAGGAAACAATCTTCGGGCGCGATATTGCCTTCTATATCAACAAAACTGAGCAGGTTTTCCGGATTCTGGTGTGCCAGCATCAAAGCAGTTAAACCACCCATGGAATGACCAACCAGATGGAAGCGTTTTATACTGAATTTGTCGAGCACTGCCAGTGCAGTATTCACCAGAAAAGGGATGGATATCTGCTGAAGATCTGAACAGCTACTTTCACCGCAACCAGGCGCATCATAGGCGACGAACGGGTGTCCCGCAAAAGCAGTGTGACGGACGATATCTGCATAGTCTTCTTTGGTGGAACCAAAGCCATGCAGAAACACGATAGGCATGAAGTCACCACTGCGATGGATTGCTGAAATGCTGAGTTGCGTACCAGCTACGGAAAGTGGCAGATTTGTCTTTTCTAATTCTTTTTGTGCAGTCATACTTTGCTCCTTGTCTGAACACCTACCGAAGTGCTTCACAAAACTGTTTGATGGCTACACATGCCTGGTGCAAAGATTCGTTGTCCAGCGCATACGCGATTCGAATATAAGGCCCCAATCCAAACGCGCTGCCATGGACCACAGCGACACCAGCCTCGTCAAGCAAAGCATAGGCAACATCTTCGTCGCTTGATAATATTGTTCCCGCCGCCGTGGTTTTTCCTATCAATGCCGCAACAGAGGCGAACGCGTAAAATGCACCACCAGGGCTTTCACAGTGCAAGCCTGGCGTATCGTTAAGCATTTGTACCACCATATTGCGCCTTGCTTCAAATACCGATCTCGATTCCTGAATAAAGTCCTGCGGCCCGGTAAGGGCGGCGAGCGCCGCATGCTGGGAGATGGAAGATGCGCCTGATGTCTGTTGCCCCTGTAATTTTTCCATCGCGTCAATGAGCCACTTGGGGCCAGTGCCAAATCCTATCCGCCAGCCGGTCATGGCATAAGCTTTGGATACGCCGTTCATGGTTAAGATTCGGTCTCGCAAGCGCGGCTCGACCTGAGCCATGGTATGAAATGAAATGTCATCAAAGACCAGATGTTCATAGATATCGTCAGACAGAACAAGTACATGTGGATGGGCGAGCAAAACTTCGGCCAGTGCAGCGAGTTCATCCCGCGTGTAAACGGCCCCCGTGGGATTAGATGGCGAGTTGAGAATCAGCCAGCGTGTTCCGGGGCCTATAGCCTGCTGCAGAGCGGCAGGCGTGAGCTTGAAGCCACTTGTGCTGTCGCAAGGAATAATGACAGAGGTGGCTCCGCAAAGCTGTACCATCTCAGGGTAACTGACCCAGTAAGGTGCCGGAATGATGACTTCATCGCCAACATTGAGCGTTGCGGCCAGGGCATTGTAAATCACCTGTTTGCCACCGCTACAGACGATGGTGTCTTCCCAGCTTGCGTCTATGCCGTTTTCATTACGGAATTTGGTGGCCACTGCCTCGCGTAGTGTACGCATTCCGGCAACAGGGGTATAGCGAGTGTGCCCAGCATCAATTGCGGTGATAGCCGCCGCACGGATATGTGCAGGCGTATCGAAATCTGGCTCACCGGCACTTAAAGAAATGACTTTGGCACCAGAGGCACGGCGCGCGGCCACGCGATCTATCATGCGGTAAGTGGCTGAAGCTTGCGCCTGTGCCAGGTTGACGTTTAATGTTTGTGGTGTTTTTTTCACGAACGTGTCCTCCATGCAGAAAGTCCCAACAAATCCAGAGTGGTTGCGCCTTGCGATAATTGCTGCATCATGATTTCTTCTTTATTCGCCCTGGCTTCTGCTGCTGCGACGGTGCGCTCAACGTCGCCTGCGGGGATGATGATCACACCATCGTCATCGGCGACCACCAGATCACCTTCATTGACCGTAATGCCGCCAAAATAGATAGACTGTCCGACGGAAGGGCTGCTGGCCTTGATTGTTCCACGTACGCTCACGCCGCGCGTAAATACAGGAAACTGGCGTCGGGTTATTGCGGCTACATCCCTTACGCCGCCATCTATAACCAGTCCTGCAATGCCTGCTGCTTCCGCAGCGACAGTCAGCACTTCTCCCCAGTACCCGGCGACGAAGTTGCCTGTGCCGACAACCAGAACACTGCCACGTGGGGCGCGTTCCAAGGCAAGATGTATCGACAGATTGTCACCGGGAGAGCAAACCAGTGGAAATGCCGGTGCAGCAATCGCCGCACCGGGCCAGATGCTGCGGATATCCGGGTCGATGGAACACGGCAGACCCGAAGCTTCATAGAGTGTGGAACTGCCAAGTTGCTTGCAACGTTCGATACGGCTTGCAGTGACGGTGATCATGATTCTTTCCTTTGCAATGTGTGATATCCGAGTACTTCCCGGGCCTCTCTGAGTGTTTTTCCCTGTTCAAGCTGAGCCCGGATATTTGCTTCAACCTGTTCGATTTTGCGTGCTGTTTCAGCGACCTCTCTGGCACGAGCACGGGGAACGACTATCACGCCGTTGGCATCTGCGATGACTATGTCGAGCGGACAAACCCGGGCAGTGCCAATTGATACCGGTACATTTGTGGCTTCGACCTGTACTCTGTCTTTTCCCGTACGCATGAATCGACCCCTGCTGAATATCGGGTAGGCATCTCCCAGCGCTTTCGAGACATCACGGCAGACGCCGTCGATAACCGTGCCGGCGATTTTCCTGGTACCCGCATACTGGGTCATGATGTCACCCCATACCGTGCAGTCCGTGCGACCATCGTTGTCTATTACGATGAAGTCACCTTCGGCAACATCGTCAATGAAATCACCCACTGTTCCGGGGGGCGTACTGGCCGACACATACTTGACCGTGAAAGCCGGACCGACAACCACATTCTTGTAATTATCCAGAGGTGCGATACCAAGGCATTGGCCAGGCAAGCCCAGTTTATCCATGGCGTCCGAGATTCCTGGTGTGTCCAGACCATCGAACAGAGCGGCGATTTTCTTGTCTTCGTGATTCATTTCACACTCCCGGATTTGATAGCTTCGAATTCCTTGTCGTGCATAACATCCGCGACCGAACGCCCTGAACGAACTGCCTCGACCATGCCATTCTGGCGTCGCACGATACGCTCGCCGAGTTCAATGACTTCGACAATGCGGTCACCCGGGACGAATACCGTACCGCAGCGGTCAGCTATCACATAGTCGTTTTCTTGTACGCGGACTCCAGCGACGTCGACCGGCTTTCCCGACGATATTTGTATGACACGATTGCGGGCACTGATCATGGTGACGCCGCGACCATAAACTGGATAGGAAATCGATTCACTTCCTTCGATATCACGGCTGTTGCCATCGATAACAGAGCCACGTATTCCCTTTACCTGAGCCGCATTGGCCAGAATGTCCCCCCAGCATGAAATGCCATCGACGCCACCTGCAATAACCAGAATACGGTCATCGCTTGTTATTTCTGCGATGACCGGCGAGATCAGATGAACCGTAGGCGTCGAGCTGGTCTTCGGACCTAACTGTATGGTACTGGCACGACCGACAATTTTCGGGCAAGCCCATAGAGGGCGAATGCCGAAGGTTGCGCCGGGAAGATTGAGAAAGTCCAGGGCATCCGATACCGTATTGGTATCAAGTGTCGCCAGGCGGTCCAGCAGGTTTGCTTGGGTCATGATGTATATCCTCAGAGTGGTTGGACAGGGCTTACTCTGAGGTATAAGATGTGATACGTAAATTCCTAATAATGAATCACTTCATTCTTAAAAACCTATCACTATCCACTCCTATCATGATCAACTTTCGTCTGATGCGTCATCTGTGGCTTTTTCTCGTTGTTGCTGAAGAAAAATCTTTCAGAAAGGCCGCGCAGCGTCTGGGAATGTCGCAACCGCCGCTGACCGAGCAAATTCAAGTTCTTGAACAGTCTTTAAAGGTGACATTGTTTGAACGCTCACGGCGCGGTGCACAGCTCACCCCGGTCGGTGCTGCGATTCTACCTGCTGTGCAAAAGCTGGCTGAGCAGATGGGGCACCTGGAGTTTGTCGTACGGGAAGCCGTGGCTGGACAATCTGGCGTGTTGACCATAGGAGCCATTACTTCAGCAATGCTGGATGTACTGCCTGCCATTATAGAAAAGATCAAATTTGCCCATCCACAACTCACGGTTTCAGTCAGGGAAATTGATAGCGCAGATGCAGTGCCGGCATTGATTGAGGGCGGGATTGATCTGGCCTTTGCCCGTTTGGAAGGTGAATTTGGTGAGACGATACGCACATTGCCATTGATACAGGAACGTCTTGCAGTTGCTTTGCCAAATACACATCCCTATGCGAAGAAAGCACACATCAGTCTTGCATCGCTTGCCGGAGAGGATTTTGTGATGTTTTCACGCAAGGTAAGCCCAGTCTATTTTGATAATCTGATCGCCTCTTGCAAGATGCACGGTTTTTCACCGCGCATAGTGCATGAAGTCAGTTCCGTTGCTTCCCAGATCGCTTTCGTCGGATGCGGACAAGGCATAGCTCTGGTGCCGGCAATATTAAAGAAACTGGCACCGGAGAATGTGGTGGTACGACCGCTCAAAGAAAAAATGGATGTGGTCACCACAGCCATTGCATGGAATGCAAAGAGACCAAACCTTTTGGTAGATGCAGTGATTGCTCAAGTCGGTGCACACACAGTCAGCTAGTCGTTCCATCTAAGGTTTTTCACACCCTTTGGGAATATTGCTCACCCGAGAAAACACTTCTGTTTCCCCGGTGATTTCACTGCCAATAAAACTACGGACATGGAGATAGCCATCTTTTAACCGCAGTTTTGTGTGGTAAACCTTATTTTTTCTTGTATCAAAAGCCCAACCGTTCTTCCAGATACCATCTTCGAATTTCGTGGCCTCAAAGACCTGGCGATTGCAATCCAGGGGGACAGTACGATGAGCATTGTTTAGTTCAATATCCCATACGATGTATCCGCAAAGTGCAGACAGCGGGCCATTGTTGTATGAAGAGCATTTTCGTAATTGAACAATGCCATCACCTTGCGCTGTTTTCCAGTAGCCTAAAAAATTCTCACCATCATCGGCAGCAAAACAAAACTGATATCCGAAAAGTATGCACATGCCAAAGATTTTTCCGAAATTTTTCATCGCATCACCATCAAGGAAATTATGTATAACTACCAAAGGAAAAAATCATGTGAAACAATCTGGACTAGATGTCACAGATTGCTATTGTTTTTTGTCTGATACTGAAATGGAAGGTATTTTGAGAAGCTGCTGAAATACATTTCTAAATACGTCGCAACATATTGACCAAAGCTTTCGTCAGCTTCAGCTTTGCAGGTGTATAAGGAGGAAAAAATGCGCGCACGAGCAATAACCAACTACCTCTCAATACGGATCGTTCGTGTGAAAAAGCTTTGAAGCCATAGTAACCATGGGCATTGCCGATGCCTGAATGGTTTACCCCGCCAAAAGGCAAGCCACTATGTGCATACTGCTGAACGCAATGATTGACACAAGCGCCTCCCGAACTCGTCTTTTCCAGTACTGTACGTATTACATTCTTATTTCGACTCCAGATATATAACGCCAGTGGTTTGGGGGCAGAGTTGACTTTATTGATCACGTCATCGATGAGGTCGTAACTGAAAACAGGAAGTACAGGGCCAAAGATTTCTTCATTGGTAATTTTCGCCCCGGCAGGTATGTTGCCAATTAAAGTCGGTGCAACATAGCATTGTGCTTCATCATAAATACCCCCGTGAAGGACGCTGGCACCGGCGTTTACCGCATCGTCAATGAGCTGCCCGACGCGGGCCGTGTGCCGGGTATTTATCATACGTGCCAGACTTGTGCTGGAACGAAGCTGTTCGTCATTACTGCCAAAGCGTTCTTGAATAATTTTCCTGCAGCAGTTGATAAATTCGTCGTGAACTGAATGATGGACCAAAACGTAATCTGGTGCGACACAGGTTTGCCCTGCGTTGAGTAATTTTCCCCACATAATTACTTCCGCCGCACGAACCAGATCCGCTGTTTCGTCAACGATAGTGGGGGATTTTCCTCCCAGTTCAAGCGTTACAGATGTCAAATGCCGGGAAGCTGCTGCCATCACTATTTTTCCGATAGATGGCGAACCAGTGAAAAAGATATGATCGAAAGGCAAATCAAGCAAGGCCTGAGCAGTCAGTGAACCACCTTCAATGACGGTGACTTCTTCGGGAACAAATGCATCTTTGATGATTTCAGCAATTACTTTGTTGACTGACGGCGTCAGTTCAGAAGGTTTCACGATGACCGTGTTACCGGCAGCAACTGCGGAAACCAAAGGACCCAGAACTGTATTCACTGGATAATTCCACGGCCCGATGATCAGACAGCGTCCCCTGGGCTGGTACGAGATGTGTGCAGATGTTCCCAGGGTAGTCATGGTAGATCCAGCTCGTTTGAGGCGCATCCACTTTGACAGGGATTTTAGAGCGTGTCGAATTTCATCGATCACAGGCAATAATTCTGTTAGCTCAACTTCAAGGGCTGGTTTTTGAAAATCTGTTGCAAATGCTTCATATAACTCATTTCTTCGCGCCAACAGAGAATCACGAAGCCGAATAAGTTTATCCTTGCGTTGGGCCGTAGTGGAAGAACGAAGTGCTAATGCCGTAGCTAATTGCGCCTCAAAGCATAGACCTATTTCGCCTTTATCTGCTTCTTTTTGAGATGATGGTGAGTTCATTATTGGCATTCAGGTTGAACCAGTATCCTGGGGCAAGTTGGGTAAGGCAGGCACTTCGCTACGAAGCAAGCAGTTAGTCAGGGATTTTGGCAGTGCCAGTCCAAGTCGTACCAGCCAGCGTAATGTAAAAGGAAAAAGATAATCAGATTTTTCTTTATGCATTGCGTAAAGAATATGATCTACCGCAAGCTTTTCCGAAATTTCAAATGGTGCTGGCATGCCATCATTCGCAGTTTGGGCGGTAGCAACAAAACCGGGATAGACGGAAACGAATTTTATGCCTTGATCACCAAATTCAATGCGACATGTATCAATCAGTAGGCGTAGTGCTCCCTTGGCGGCAGAATAGGGGCCTTGCAACGGTATGCCCAGAAAACCTGCAAGCGAATTTGTGTGTACGACCAGGCCTTTGCGCTGTCGTGACATTTGATGCAAGACGGGGAAAAGATAATTGACCGTAACATCGTAATTCGATCGCATATAAGCAGTAACTTCTCGCGCTGACATCCGGCGCATATCCAAAGCCGGTGCACCTCCGGCATTCAGTACAACGGCATCAATACGCCCCAATTGCCTCACAGTCATCGCAACCAGTTGTTCGGCTGCTTGTGAATCTTCGGCATTTGCTGCGAAAGCCAGGCAATGGCCACCCAGGTGTGTAATTTCGGTGGCCAGCGTATCCAGAAGTTCTTGTCGTCGGGCAGTAGCGATGATGTAAGCACCTTCAGACGCAAGCCGCATGGCCAGCAAACGTCCCATACCTGATGAAGCACCAACGATCAATACTATTTTATTGTTGAAATTCATGTTGGAATCCTATCTGCGGGCTCTTTTGAAGCGCAGGCTTTCTATCAGCAACAAGACCAGCGCAACAGCTCCAAAACTCGTGCTGATCAAAGGCACGGCACCTGCATCATCTCCTTGAACGGCTAGCGAAGCTATCAATGGCCCGAACGCACTGCCTAATAGTTGAAATGCTGGCACCAGGGTAGCGACTCGTCCCGTCGGATCTGCCCTGAACGCAAGATTGATTTGAAATGGCAACAACAGTAACCAGCAAAAGCCAAAGACTGCACAAGCAACCGCAAATGGAACTGTGTTGCCGGCGCTCATTCCATGCGTCATGAGTACTGCGGAGCCAAGCACAATGGTTCCAAATATCAGGATTGGTATCGCTTTTAAATAGCGTACTGCAATTGTTGCCGTAATACCGCCAATAACTTGCATGACTAGTACCCCGGAAATCATGGTCTGTGCAGATTGCGCGTCAAATCCAACGATTTTTCCAAGTGGTTCCGCGTAAGCCCAGAAAGCCCCGACTGCAGCCAATTGCAAAAAGACGATGACTAAGGGAAGCAAGGTGGCCACGGACCAGGTAAATCCTGATGTTATTTTTTCTTCCAGTGGAGCTAAGTGCTCAGGCAGAAAAAATACAATTACGCAGGGCAACAAAGACAATACTGCAAGCACGGTAAATCCTCCTTGCCAGCCATTGTGAGGAATCACAGTGATTGCAAGCAGGGCGCCTATGCCTGCTTGTGCTATGGTCTGGATTACGAAGAAAATACCTCCGATACGATCCGGGTTTTTGGTCCGGACGATAACACTGGTTGTTCCCCACACCAGGATACCCTCCATTAAACCAGCGATTGCCCGGACCAGGGCGAGCTGGATATCACCGGCAGCACAAGTGGTAGCCAGGTCAGCCAGCATCGTCAGGACTGCGGCAACGATAGTGATTAATCTCAGCCGGTTCAGAGACAACAACATTTCACTGACCAAAACCCCCATGCCCAACGCAATGATTTCCCCCATGGCGACTATCCCTATACCTTCCAGGGTAACCGTATGTGATTCCACCAGTTCGCCAAGTAAAATTGGCTGCAGACCCACCATCAGGACTGCAATAGTCCCGATCGTGAGAGCCGCAGTGATATGTCGGGAAGTAAGACTTGAAGCGTGATAAGTAGTCATAAATTGTCTTCGGATCTGACTTCAATAGCCTTTGGTTTCATTGGGCAACATGCCTTCTGAAAATCGTTGTGTAGCACGGCGCTGGTCTTTCAATAAACGCCCGTTTGCGATGTATCGAACCAGCCACGGTAGTTGCTTCACTTTGCCACCAGTTGCGACAGCCAGCACATAGGCTTTGGCGCATTTTTCGAACAGTTCCGCGTTTAGTGCCAGTCGTGAACAGGTCATGCCCAAGCATACTGGCTGGCGATCGAACAAGACCACATTGCCTCCAAGGCCCAAGGCTCCAGATGGGACCTTGCCGGCACGAACTGGTGGGGGCATCTTTCCTATGTGGCGCGCCTGTTCATCGAAAACAACTGGCAGAATTCCACCAAAATCTGCCAGGCAGTTGCCGAAGTCCCCACCGCCCAGTGCAATGGCACCTACGTCACTTCGTGCGCTGTAGATGACAGCATGAATAGCTGCAGTCTTGGCCTTCTGAATCATTGCCAGCTGGATTACCGTTGGTTTGACATCGTTCACACTGCCAAACCACATGGATTTGTTGTCAGGCCAACGTACGGAAATGCTTGCTGCTTGCCCAGACAGAAGTTTTTTTCCAACGAGTCTGTCACGCGTTTCCAGCCAGTGTGCAAATAGTTTCTCTTGAATGTCCATGGTGTCAGACCAATTTAAATACGTCTTCAAAGCGATTTAAGGCTTCGTCTATGATTTCATCCGTATCGGCCAGACTGGTATAAATCCGGCTGCCAGCAAGTGTCACCAGGCCATGCGCAGTGTATGCAGCGCCCATTTCTTCCATCATATGCTTGCGAGCTTTTGCTTCGTTCCTGACGCGTATGAGTTTAAGTATGTTACTGGTATCAAGTAACAATACGCCAGCTGTTTGAAGATGTACGATGGATCCCATGTTGTAGGCTACATACGGAAGTCCCAGACGAGCGATAATTTCTTCAAGACCCTTTCGCAAGCGATCACCGGCACGACCGGCAACACCAGCGGCATTGGTTCGTTCTGCTTCCAATAAAGCGTAGTAGCCGGCTGCACAAGACAGGGGATTTGCCGACAAGGTACCACCAACAAATGCACGTTTTGCATTGCTGCCTATACCACCAACCAGCAGCATCATGACATCACGTCGGCCACCGATGGCACCAGACATCGGGTAGCCACCTGTCAGGCATTTGCCTAGAACTGTGATGTCAGGCTTCACGTCGAAATATGCCTGTGCTCCGCCCATACCCATGCGAAAGCCGGTAACGACTTCATCAAATATCATGAGCGCACCAAACTCATCACAAAGTGCACGCACTTGTCGATTGTAGTCGGGATGTACAGGGCGAGTTCCGCTTTCTGGCCCCAGTGGTTCAAGCATGACTGCGGCAGTGCCACCGCGCAATCTGTTGATTTGAAGCTTGCGTCGCAGCGCGTCCAGGTCGTTGGGGTTACATTCCTGAGTGTTGGCAGTTGCTCCGCGTGGAATACCAATCGCTTCCATACGGCCAGTGCCTGGTAAGCGCATGCCATAGACAAGTTGGTCACTCCAGCCGTGGTATGCACCACCAATTTTGATAATCCATTTGCGGTTGGTGTAAGCGCGTGCCAGGCGCACTGCGCCCATTACTGCCTCCGTACCTGATCCCAGCAAACGCACCATGTCCACACCTGGCATGTGCTTACATACTAATTCTGCCAGCTTGATTTCATATTCATGCAATAGTCCGGTTACCGGGCCGCATTCGTCCAGCACGGTATTGACCTTTTCCCGCACTGCAGGATGGTTGGAGCCAAGTAGTGTGGGGCCACCTGCCTGCAAAAAGTCGATGTAACGATTTCCATCGACATCGGTGAGATGCGCGCCCTGAGCCTGACTGAATGCCAGTGGGAAAGGATGATTAAATGCCAGATTGTGTTGCACGCCACCAGGAATGACCTTTTTCGCTTGCTCGGACATTTGTTTGGATTTTTTGCAGCGCTCATCAAAATAGCGCATCACTTGCTGCATGGCCTGAGGCCGAATTGGGCGCATAGGTTGCTTGACAAGTTCGTCAAAACGGCGATACAGCGTATCCACATCTGGCCATTCCGAAATAGCGGGCCTGGAGGGAACAGAAGAAATTGAAGGAGGAAGTTGGCTCATAGTAGTCATATATAATTTGAAGGGGATGTGCTTATTCAGGCGTGTTCCAGGGCATCGAGAACGCGTTGCAATGCTGGCTGTAGTGCCGAATTTTTTCCTGCGCGTGCATTGATTTGAAGGCGCAAATGTTGGCGAGTTAATTGTTCCAGCGCTTCAACCGTTTCTACTGCGGCGTCAACAGTGGCACCGCAGCACAGTACGCCGTGATTGCGCATCAGGTAGGCATTCACATCAGGCCGCAGGCTCATCGCCAATTTTTTCGCCAACCAACTTGTCCCGGATGGAGCGTAGCCGACGACAGGAATACAATGCCCCAAAGTGTTCCAGAGCTCAGGGTTCATAATTTGCAGGGGCTCACCAAGCAAAGCGCAAGCGCTGGCCACGGGCTGGTGTGTATGAATGCTGCAATTGACATCGGGACGTGCACGCAGCACTTTCGCATGCAAGCTGGTTTCAACCGATGGTTGACGGTCACCATCAACTATCGATAGATCAGAAAGCCTGAGTACGCATACGTCGACAGCAGTCATTACGTGATAGTCGAGTGCAGAAGGTGTTACGACTATATTTTCTGCATCAATACGTACTGCGACATTGCCGCCTGTGCCTGAGAAAAAGCCGCGCCGGGATAGATCGAGACACAGATCAACCAGTTGTTGACGCTGTAGTTGGGCTTTCATAATGGGGCCTCCTTAATTTGATTCAGGCGGCGATAGAGTGGAGCTAATCTTTCGCGAACCTCTTTAAATGATTCAAACTGATCGCTATATAATCGACGTAAGGCGCTTGCCGGTTCATAGATATGCCGGGTCTTGCGCAATAACTTCAGGTCGGAGAATTCAATCGCACCTATGCCGACACCAGCAATATAGGCAGCACCGATGGCGTTGGCTTGGATAGGGCTGGCGAGTTGCCGGATCGGCTGGCCAGTCACGTCAGCCATGATCTGACACCAAAGATCAGATTGTGCTCCGCCACCGACGGCAGTGATCGTACCTGGGTCCCGCCCTAGCAGTTTGGCAAATGGTTCCAGCATCCATCTCGTGTTTTGCGCCACGCCTTCCAGGAAAGCCCGGAAAATATCTTCCCTGGAATGTTCAAGGGAAAGGTTGATCAGCCCCGCCCTCAGAGTAGGGTCGTCCACAGGTGTGCGCTCACCGAATAGCCAAGGGGTATAAATCAATCCACGTGCACCAGCCGGGACCCTGGCGGCTATCTGATTCAACACGTCATACACGTCTGGGCGCTGCTCGTCACTTAAGAGTTCATCGGGATGATATAAAATCCTGTCACGCAAGAAAGACAGGTTTGCTCCAGCCGTTGATTGCAATGCCAAAGCTAAATAGCGCCCATCCACGGCGCAAGGGACAGCAGCGATTTTTCTGCGTACATCTGTCTTCATAAAGGGAACGTGGGCCCCCAACCAAGAAGAAGTTCCAAGATATAAGTGCGCTTCAAAATCATCTACTGCAGCGCCGACTGCCACTGCAGAGGTATCAACGGCCCCCCCTACTACAACGGTTGTTTTAGCCAGCCCCAGAGCCTCGGCGACTTCAGGAAGCAAGGTGCCGATTACATCTGTCGATTGCACAAGCTCTGGCAGTTTTTCCGCATCGAAGCTCATCATTTTGATCAGGCCCCGGTCGTAATGCATTTTATGCGGGTCGCGATTGTCAGTGATCCAGGCTGTCAGCATGGAATCGCGTGTAGCACAAAACCGTCCGGTCAGGCGCAGGTTCATGTAATCCAGGACATTCAAGAACTTATAGGTGAGTTCGTGCCGTTCAGGTTCCTGGTCGCAGATGTATGCCATGTGACCGGCAGAATCTCTTCCTGATAGTGAAGGAGCGCCGCCAGTAAGACGTAACCAGCGCCACAGTTTAAGCGGTGCATATCCTTCAATATTGATGCCACGGCCACGAACTCTTCTGGCGATGGAATTTGCTCCGCGCATATCCAGCCAAAGCATGGCACGACCTATGGCCTGTCCGGACCGGTCAACGCATACTGTCCCTTCGGTTTGCGTTGAACAGCATACGGCCACAACTCGACTACGCAATGCAGCGTCATGTGCCAGCAATTCGCCAGCACTGAGTTCAAATGCTGCCCACCAATCTAAAGGGTCCTGTTCTGCACTGACGCCGTTCACGTGCAACTTCACTGCATGAAAGGACCAGGCAATCACAGTGCCATCAATTGCGACCAAAGCGCATTTACAGCCTGATGTGCCGAGATCAACTGCCAACACCAATTGTTCATTTGGTGTACGACGGTCCGAGGTGAATTTGTTGAGCATATGATTAGAAACGTTTGACAACAGAGAGGAAGATCGTATTGTTATCAGTGGCACGTATCTGGTCTCCATCCTGCACCAAATACAATTCGCGGGCCTTAGTGTGAGTGCCGACCCAGTCCACATTCCATTCGTAGCCCCAGCGTTTATGGGTCAAGCCGATGCGATAATCTGAAAAATCTGCTTCACTGAAATTGGAAATTTTCTGGTAGCCAGCATGTAAATTCAGTGTGGTTGCGGGCGAGACATTGATCTTATAGTCAAGATCCAGCAGCCAGCTTCCCTTTGAACCGTGCTCTCCACGTCCATAACAGGCAAGCGCAGCTTGAGGATCAACTGCAAATTGCAGCATTGCGCCGCATACGCCACCTGTATTGGCTCCACGATATGTTTGTGAAAGTACATTCAGGGCACGTGCTTCCAAGGCTCCGTAGCCGATTTCGATGACGGCAAAACTGGTGTTGTAATTGGTTGAGCGCACATTGCCGGGGGTGAAAGTCTCAAAATCAAAAGTTTGCGGGGCGTCAAACTTCGCACCCGGAAACATCTCATAGGCAAGGCCGATACCGAAATGCCAGGCATCAGGATCGCCAAACCGATAGCCGCCAGCCAGGGTCATACTCATTCCATTACCGTCGAGAAATTGCTTTTTGCTCGCCGTGCCAATTTCTGCCAATGCGACCAGACCGCTTTCGTGCGCAGCTTGAACACTCAGCTTCAAGCCCGGGTTTTTTAATGAATCGGATACGCCACGGGTCCGGACATCGGACATCACTGTGAGCTTTGTATCAATAGCGAAGCTGGCGGTTTCCATGTCTGTAGCATCAGCAAAAGAACTTGCGGAAAATACTGAACATACGCCGCATACTACAAATGAAATGAGGGATTTAATTTGCATGAAGTGTCTCCAGGATGTTTGAATTTTTAAAGTTTGCAAACGGGTGATGCTGGCAATGCCGCGACGCGGGACAATTGCTCTGTCTGCCCGAGAATTTCTGCGCCGACATAGGCACGCAGATACAAGGTGCTGGCCTTGACGCGAATTACGCCCTTGTATTTTTTCTTGTCACGTGGGTCGTAGATCCAGCCATCTCTCCAGGCATCGCTGTCATAACGGTCCAGCTTGGCTATGCGAACGCCACAGGTATCTGCCGGCGTTCCAGCATCTTTGTCCCAGACGATTTGCCCGCATAAAGTGCCAGTTCGGTCAGGACATGCTTTAAATTCAATAACCGCATCTTTTTGTTCTGTGAGCCATAGTCCTTTGGCGTCTTCCGGTGTGGCTGCAAAAGTGGAAGTGGTTAATAACACAGCAATAACCAATATGAAGCAACGTCCAGTATTCATAATGAGTTTCCTTAATTTGAGAGAAATCAAGTGGGCGGCATGATAAGTTCACCCTTGCAGTAGTTAAAGCTATAATATAGTCATAACTATTGTTTTGAATTATATAGTCATGGCTACCTTTTGCAAGGAATATGTAGCCATGACTACCTTTTTTGCCACACTGATCTTGGAATACGCCAAGTGACCGTTACATAATGACTACTAAATAAGTTACTCAAGATTCAAATGACCCAATCTGCCAATACGACGAAACCCTCACTTGTCATGAAAAAACCCCCGGCACAACAACGTGCTGCGGCGACTTATGAACGCATTCTTGATGTCACTGCTGAAACGCTGGTTGAAGTAGGCATTGAGCGCCTATCGACTAACCTGGTGTGTGAGCGCGCAAGTCTTAGCCCGCCTGCTCTGTACCGGTATTTCCCCAACAAATATGCTTTGTTGCATGAGTTGGGTTGTCGTTTGATGCAAAGACAAAACGAGCTTATTCCGCTATGGATCACACCTGAAATATTTGCCGGCACGGCAAATGAGCTGGAGACTGCTTTGACGAATCTGATACTTGAAACATATTTCGTGACAGAACGTACTGTTGGGGGGATGTGGATAATGCGCTCTATGCGGGCGGTACCTGTACTGCATGAGGTATTGCTGGAATCTCATAATCAGGTAACCGAAATTCAAAGCCAATTGCTGGCAGCAGCGTTCCCGACGATTGATACGCAACAACTGCGCTTAATTTGCCGTGTTGCAGTAGAACTGATACACGCTACTGTTGAATTGCTTTTTGATGAGGCGCTCGATAAGCGGGCCGCAGCGGCGGTTGCTGCTGCCATGATTTCAAGTTACGCGCAACGTATTCAGTCTGTCTCAGTTGACGAGTAACTTGGGCTTATTTCATTAACAACCGGAAAAATGTGTTTGCCTGAACCTGGTTACTAGAACTCATTTCATAAATAGGGATGAGTGCGAGCAAGGCGATTCGGGATGCAGTGCAAGGCGTAAGGTGTTTA
>NZ_JBXASD010000023.1:0-59462 GCF_058808955.1 Undibacterium sp. GW821-FHT11B02
TGTTCATCATTTGTTTTTCCAAAGTTACGTTTATTTTACGTCACCTTTGGGGAACTAAATTTCAGGGGAAGCTCAGTACGAAGATTTTATCGATAGAGTCCTTAAAAGAGGTAAGGGGCCGTACCCAGCTTCGGCTTCTCCACTGGATTTGCAGAAATGGATTGCAGCCACATTGACCAATCGTGGTTATAAAAAAACGAAATATCCATTCAATACTAAACGCCCGCTCTATTCAAGTATTTCTCGTCTGGTAAAGGAAATCAAAGAAAGCAACATGCCCGCCAATATTCATGCCAATGAAAATAGGACTGTCGTTGCAAACATAACTGTTTTGAATGGACATTCCATACGCCCTGGTCGGACAGATCCTTTCGAAGAAGTCGAGTCAGACGAGCATAATTTGCATGGCATTGCAGGCGTACGTATATGCATAGATGGAATCGAGAAAATCGTTCCAACTGAGCGTCCTGTTGGTATAGCGATTATTGATCGAGGTAGCAAAGCCGTACTCGGTGCCGCAGTATGTTTAAATCCAGAGGCAAATGAGAGTGCACTAATCGAAGCAATTAGGTCTGCAGTAATCCCTGGCTATATTGTTCGTCTACCAAGTGGTGATCCAGCCCCACCGTTTCGTGCGTGTGACTTTTACCCTGAACTTGCGGGGACAATTTGGACCGTGATGCACTTGGATAATGCGAAGATTCATATTGGTGATCGGTACTTATCTACTGCAGATCAACTCGGGACACAAAATTGCTTTGGGCCATTAGGCAGTTGGAGCGGCCGTCCCAATATCGAAGGCGCATTTGGAAGACTCGTCAAAGGTTATTTCAGTCGTTTGCCTTCCACAACTGGAAGCGGGCCCGCGCATAAAGGTCGCCAATCACCGGCTGAGGAAGCGATCAGATGGGAGATTGAGAACGATGATCTATGTCGTCTCTTTTATCAGGGACTGGCCGAGATTAACAGAGATGTTACTGAAGGACTTCTGCAGCAGGCTCCGGTAGATTATTTGCGAGATTATTTCAAAGGACATAAACATCCAATTCTTCGTCGTATGCCACCAGTAACTGCATCAAGTCCAGAAGTCGGTGTCATACCTGTTCGTGTTAGGGTGCGCCGCCGAAGTAAAGACAATCCCAACATGTATATTAACTACCTTAGCGCCAAGTATACAAATGAGTCCCTCAGTATTCGCGCTGATCTTCAAGGTGAGTACATAATTGTTCATCCAAAGACAAACTTACGCACACTCCTTGCGTTTGAATTGTCTGGACGTCCACTAGGAAATCTGCTGGCGGACGGCCACTGGGGTGCTAGTGATCATACCCTTGAAATCAGGCGGGCAGTCAATGCTGACAAAAATCTACGCTTCGGTCAGCACGGTCAAGGTAAGACGCCTATACAAAACATGCTCGAGGAAAAAGGACGGCAGGTAGCGAAAAAAAATAGTAGGCGAAAGTACGGCGAAATTGTAAAGGGAGGGTTGGCGTTGGCACGCCAGATGGAGGCGACATCAACGCAAGTTATCGAAATACGCACGCCAGAAATTCCGTCTGAAATTATTCCAGTTGTATCCACATCAGCTGCCGCGCAACGAGCACGTCTTGCCAAACAAGCGAAAAAAAACTTAGGAGATTTGGATGAATAATAATTTGGGAAACAATCTATTTGTTCACTCTAACCGATTTCCAACGAGCAAACTTGACTACACGATACAAACACCGATGATGGAAGATGTATTTGAGATTGTTTTGGCAGAAGTCGAAAAAATGGAGATAGGAATTGCACTTTACGCTACCTCCCGATTCGGGAAATCGCGCATGATGGACTATATAGAAGAAGCAATAAAAAAGCAGTCGCCATCTGTTACTGTGGCGCGTGCGATCTTGATAACGCGAACGCATGACTCGGATAAAAAATTTTATGAGCATATGCTAGTTTCTATAAATCAAGAAGAAAACTTTATCGTAGATGGCGACAATTTAAGATCGAGAATAGTCAAATTTTTTATTATGCATTGCTCAGAAAAGCAAGATCCGAGATTGCTGCTCATGATTGATGAAGCACAGCGTCTGACTGTGAAGAATTGTTCTTATCTAATTGATTTAACCAACCAGCTTGAATTCTTTGGAATTTCACCAACTGTTTTGTTGGTTGGGCAACCTGAATTATTAGACTTAAGAAATCAACTGTTAAGGTTAAAGAGAAAGGACGTGGTTGGAAGATTTTTCGATAACCCCATTATGTTTGAAGCAGTCACCACTGAAGATATCTTGAGGGCCATTTTACGTCAATACGATGATCATTTAAAAATGGCATTTCCACGAGGCAGTAAAACTTGCATTACCGCAGCCTATGTTCCGAATCTATATGCAAAGGGGTTTAGACTTGAAAATGCAACCAATGTGCTTTGGAAGGCATTTGCGGAATCTGCAGAAGACATGAAGATACGGCCGGTGGTAGGTATGCGTAGCCTTACTAGAGTTGTTGAGATGGGACTAACTGACCTGGCAATTTCTTTAGACGTAAATAATGCAAACAGTTATCTTTGGTGGAAGGGCATTCTTTTGGCGTCAGGATACCTGGTCCATTTGAGGACAATGTCTGATCCGAGAAACCTATGATTTTACAAAATCGACAAAAATGGCACCAGCTTTCACCCTGGTCTCCGGAGAGAGATGTCAACAATTTTCAATATTGGGTTCAATCTTGGGCATTCCCTTTTGAATCATTCACATCTTTAAAACTTAAATATTCGTGGCTAAATGAAGCGTCGGAGAATGAATTTCGAGTTTTGTTTTTGTCTGGGAGTGGGGAGAGACGACAACAGCTATATGAACGACTTTTTTCATCACTCCCAAAAGAATTCCGTGTTCCCCGTATTGATCTATGGGATGAAGCTGAGTTCCCTAAAGTAGTCTGCCCCTTTTGCTTAGAAGCTGGCTACTGGTCAGATTTACCTCAAATAGCTGGTTGCGAGCGATGCCCTCTGCACGGAACAATTTTGCAGCGCCAATGCAAGGAATGCCTTAGTCCAATATGGTTTGGTCGTCCGCAATTCGGTAAAACGAGTGCTTTTGTATGCAAATCGTGCAGTGAACCATTAATTCCTTTTCCGAAAAATGTTTGTTTGCAATGGCGAAGTCTTTCCCCGCAGGCAATAGCTGACAAATTCAAGTCACTTAATTCTGTTGCCAAGCGCCTTGACAACGATTCGAAAGGGAATTGGCATTTTCCAAAAGTAATCGGATCTGATGATGAGAAACGAGTACTTTTTTCGATGGCGGAGAATTGCATGCAATGTGATTTCGTGAAGGATCGAACTTTATTTGCTGAGAAAATAATTACTCCCGAGATGCTACTAACTGAGGGAGTCATTCGGACAGGATTCCATCTGCCGTGTAGCAACACTTTACTTGCCACTAAATTAGAAAATACACGGAGCAGAATGATTGCTGATTTGACTGAGTGGTGCAATGAATTTTCTTCGAGGCAACCTCAATCGCGCATAAATCTTTCAATGAAAACTAAATCGTGGCTGCACGAACTGAATTTTAGAGCTGGCGGGGATTTACTTGAAAATGCAATGATAGTACTTAATTTTCTATGGCAAAAGGACAGAGAGAAAAAAGAAATTACCTACGCAGAGCATCTTGATAAGCATATTCAGAAGACTTTTCCTGGTATTCAGTGTTCAGTGCAGATTCGTAAAATCCTATCAGTTTTTTTAATTTGGCAAGTGTGCCGAGTATTGATATGGTTAGAGTCTTATGCGGCAACGTTGGTGCAGAGAATCGTTGCAGCGGATGGCATAATAGACGATGAGACAAATCGCATCTCCTCGACTACGCCATATGGCTCCAGTGTACGATGGTTGCGTGTTGAGGAGAGACATTTTGTTTTTTGTTTAGATGTTAATGCTTGGATTCCGCCGTATCGAATTCGTCGAACAAAGAAGAGAATTGAATTATCCATATTTCAATTTCTTCCATTGACCGCATGCCAGCGAAATGGCGGGCAGTCAATCGGTTGTGCGAAGCAAGGAAAGAAGAGAAAGAATAGCCCGAATGCGAAGAAAAGATACATTGGTAAATAAACAGTTAATAGTTAGCTGCTCGAACATTCCATGTATGAATCCTTGCTTGCTATCACTCTGATTTTGGAAGATCGGTGTTTGCGCCCTGTGCCTGGTCGGACGTCAGCTTTCTTAGGAATAACAATGAAAATTTCTGATCAGATTGTCCGCTTCGACAACGAAGAGCAATTTCAAGATACATTGGTTGGAAATGGTTTAGGCTCTCAATTGGGTAATCGTATCTTCCGTGCATAGAGGTGCGGTAGCCAATTTTCTCCATTCGTTTCAAAGACCTGCAATAGAGCAGGGGTGCCTTTTTTCTCCTTTTTTTTCTACATGCCAGCATCCGTACCCAGGTTGCCACAAGGCAGAGATTACTAAGCCAGTGAATCGGGTTGACTGCTATTTGCTGAAGCACAGGATCTAAATGGGGGTAATCGTACTTTTCGTGCAATTTGACACGGTTTGCTTGAAACGCACGTGATTATTGACTTTCCGGCTTGTTGCAGCTCGTCAATTAAGCATTTAATGATTAAAAAACATCGCAGTATTAATATCTTAGGTAGAATCACTAGGCCCCACACGTTTTCACATCAGGTGTCCGTAAGCCAATGATTTGTTTGCATAAAATGATGTTTTCATCTGGTCTCGATTTGAACGTCGAAGCGCAGACTTGAGGGGACTTCGTCCTGTGAAGTAAAAGTGACAATGCCCGAAAACGCAAGCAGTGGGGTGTAAATGTCCAGATAAAACATTGATCAATAAAATAGATTGTTTCAAATCTATAAAATTGTAAATAATGCAATATTTTATTAAATGCATGATTCATGCATGTCGCGTCATAAGAACGTTTAGACCTTTCATTGTTTTGATTAATGTTAGATTGGCGCTGACATGGCAGCTAAATTGCGTCGTCGTATCCCGGAATTTGTCTCAGCAGACATAGAATGCGCCTATCGCCAGTACGGGCGGGCCGAGGCCATGACAACCGGGCGTCGTGTCGTCATCGCCGGGGCCGCCATAGAATGCCTGCTGCTTATCAACGACTTCATGATAGTGAAGTCCGATGCCTTGCTCGCTTTTTGCGTGGTCTGGCGTTTGTCGGTCGTCATTTTATCGCTGTGGCTGTTACCGCGCCTGAAGAATTCATTGAACCACCAGTGGTTTGATGCCGCCCTTTTTTCCTGGACCTCTCTCGCGCTTATCACCATGGTCGTGATTGCGGCAACGCGGCCCGCCGGGTTCTTGCTGCATATCTTCATCAACCAGCCAGTCCTGTTTGCCGTGTATCTGGTCGTGCCGCTGCGCTTTGTACATCGTCTGCTTTGTGGTGTAGGGGGCGCCATCAGTTATCTTGGTGTACTCGCGAGCAACCATACGGTAGCGGAAATAGCTCCTTTTATCCTGGCGATGATGGTTGTCAACATCGTTGGCAGCCTTGCCGCATTCCAAATGGAGCGCTTGCGTCGCCTGGAATACGCCCACCTGACTGACGCACTGGACGCCAACGCGCAACTATCAATAGAAATTACGGAACGGGAGAAACTGTATGCGCAATTGCAGCAGAGCGAGCAATATCTGGCACATCTCTTCGAGGTTACGCCTATTCCTTTAACTCTATCACACAGGGAAACCGGCCGGATCCTGCGCGCCAACCAGGCCTTCCTGGATCTGGTTAGACTCACTGCTGAGCAAGTCGGCCATGCTTATGTCCAGGACTACTATGTCAATTCAGGAGACCGCACGCACCTACTCGACCTGATTCGCCTAAACGGTTATGCCGACAATGTTGAAGTGCGCGCACAGGATTGTACCGACTCGCCTCTCTGGCTGGCGGTGTCGATACGTGCGCTGGAGTACCAGGGGCAAAGCTGCCTGCTGGCATGTTCCTACGATCTGTCGTTGCGCCATGCCCAAGAAGAAGCCTTGCGGGTTGCAAAACAGATTGCCGAAGACGCCAGCCTCGCCAAGTCACGTTTCCTGGCGGTAGCCAGTCATGATTTGCGCCAGCCTATGCACGCGCTGGGTATGTTTGTAGGTGCTTTGAGGGAGCGTACTCTCGACCGCGAGGCACGCAGAATGCTGGATCACATGGAAGATTCGGTGGCGACAATGAACGAATTGTTCGCCGCCTTATTGGATATCTCCCGGCTTGATGCGGGCATCGTAGAAGCACAGCACAGGGGCTTCCCGATTCAGCCTCTTTTGGCGCGGGTGCAGCGCGAATTCCACGATGAGGCTCGTCGCAAGGGGTTGGGGCTTATCCTGCATCCTTGCGCCTTGTCGGTGCAGAGCGACCCGGTCTTGCTGGGACGCATTTTGCGCAATCTGGTGTCGAACGCCGTTCGTTATAGCGAGAGTGGCCGGATCGTGATCGGCTGTCGGCGACACCAGAACAATCTGCGTATTCAGGTATGGGACACGGGTCGTGGTATCGCAGAGGAGCATCAGGCACATATTTTCCAGGAATTCTACCAAGTCGACCAGATGGAACGTGACCGTACCCAGGGCTTGGGCCTGGGTTTAGCCATCGTCAAGCGACTGAGTCTTCTGCTGGATCACTATTTTTTCTTCCGGTCACAATTGGGTAAGGGGTCCATGTTTTCGGTAGAAATACCGCTGATGCAGACCGCAGAAGCCGCACCAGCCTCGCTTCTGGAAGAATCGGTAGGTCAACACCTGAGTGGCCGGGTGTTGGTGGTTGATGATGAAATAGCTATCCTGAGCGCGATGCAAAGCCTGCTGGGCAGTTGGGGGCTTGAAGTCATGGTGGCGGCTTCTGGCAAGGAGATGCTGGATCTGGTTGACGCATGGACAGCGGCACCTGATCTGATCATCTGTGATTGCCGCTTGTGCGACGGCGAGCGAGGCATTGACGTGATTGAGCAACTGCAATCGAACTTTCGCCAGCAGATTCCCGCCATCCTGATTACCGGAGACACTGCCGCCGATCGCCTGCGAGAAGCCCAGGCTAGCAGTTTTATGCTATTGCACAAACCCGTATCAAACAGCAGGCTACGGGCCGCCATTGGCAGCTTGATGCGCGCCTGTCCGTCTCGGCTTGTAAGCAACCTGAGGTAAAACAAATCCTTCCCTCAATACCGCCGTAACTCTCTACGCAAACAGACTGGCTTCGCGTGCTGCGCTGACGGCCTGGGTACGGTTGACGACATTCATGGCCTTGAAAATACCTGACACGTGGGCCTTGACGGTTTTTTCCGAAAGGCCAAGCCTGCGGCAGATTTCTTTATTTGGTAGGCCATCGCACATCAGCCTGAGCACTTCTCGCTGACGGTTCGTCAGGCGGCTATCAATTGTCTCGTACTTGCCTTGGGCAGCGTTGACAGGCGCGGTGTCTGGCACGGTATCAGACATGGCATCTAACATAAAGGGCGGCACATAAATATTGCCGGAAAGCACCAGCCGGAACGCCGACAGGATCGTCTGCGGGCTGGCCGATTTTGGCAGGTATCCCAATGCACCCAGGGCTATCGCCTGCCGCACGTCGCGTGCATCTTCTGATGAAGACACCACGACTGCGGGCAATTGCGGGTGACGCTGTGCAAAAGCCTGTAATGCCGTCATGCCATCCATGCCCGGCATGAACAGGTCGATGAAGACGGCATCAAGGTCAGCATGCTCGCCTGCAAGTCGCAGTCCTTCAAGGCCGTTGCACGCTTCCAGCACGACGGTTTGCGCTTCAAATTCCCGCAGTAACGCCGCCAAGCCCGAACGCAGGGCGGGATGATCATCGACTACCAATAGCTTCATTGCACATCACTCCCACAGGATAGGTGGCGTTGCCATTATGGACTTGCCTTTTATTTGTTACTAGTCCCAGCGCAGTCTTGGGACCAGCCTTAAGACCAGTCCTAGGGCTTCAGTCTCATTTACTTCTGCGATTCTACTCACAATAATACTCATCAATGATGTGGAAATGACAAATAACTTTGCATCTGCAAGGATGGCTTTAGGGCAGCAATGGGTAGGTGCCACATCTGAGAATCTGTTGCCCGGACAGGAACTTAGCAGTCCTTATGGTGACAGTGAGCTACCCAGGTAAATGCCTTGATGCGCTGCATGCCACTGAACTAATTTTCAGGAGATACGACGATGTGCACCAATATGTTTTTTAGTGCTCCACAAATTCCAGGCAAGAGCGAGCCACAACTGTATGTCAGTTCGCGTGTGATGGAACTGTCCGGCTTTTCCGAGACTGTGCTCTATCAGGTCAACCGTGGATGGGATTTCCCATTTTCCCACAAGTTGATCCAGGTTAAAGGAAGCGGCCAGGGCAATATGCTCACTTGGAACAATCAATATGGTTTCATTGGCGCTGCACCGCCTCGGCCACTGTTTGAAGTCGCCCCCATTTTTGTCGACGGCATCAACGAAAAGGGTTTGTCTTGCGCGGCGCTCTGGTTTGCCGGTACAGTGTATCCGAAGAAATTGGAATCCGGCGACATCCCCCAGCTCAACTACACTGACTTTGTTGCCTGGGTGCTCGGGCAATTTGCCTCTGTTGCCGAACTCGAAAGCGCGCTCGCACCAGGCAAGATTCATGTGTTCGGCTCCAGGCCCGATGTGCCCGGTTACCTGGCATTGCATTTCATCGCTACCGACGCGACGGGCGCCAGCGCAGTCATCGAATTCGAAAACGGCTATATGCAGGTGTACGGAGCTGCCTATGAAGACAAGCAGGAACACAGGGTGGGTTTAGGTGCGACTGCCGCTGGCCTGCTGACAAATGGGCCGGGCTATGACTGGCAACGCACCAATCTGCAGATGTACAACAACCTCACACCGTTCGGTCCCATTTTCGGCCCGTTCAATCCTTCAGCGCCTGTCTACCCGCTGCCTGCCAGCGGCTTGGTAGGATTGCCAGGAGACCCAACCGCTCCTTCGCGGTTCGTGTGTGCAGCCGTTATGCAAAATGCTTTTTGCAAGCTTGCCCGGGACGGATCACACTGGTTGCCGGCTCCCTGGCTTACCCAGGAAGGTCGGCTCGTCGGCGCTGGCTATGCCGGTTCAGTCCAGACACTGGTGAATATCGCGTTGCAGGCAGTGCAAATCGCCATGGGCACACCTTACGGTTATTTGCTGGGGCAGCCGAAAGACAAACCGGGCGAGTCATTTGCGATGTCACCTCATGTCGCCGACTATAGCAACTGGACCCTCGTGCGTGACCACACCAACAAGACACTCTATTACACCAGTGCTTTCAATCCTCTGTTGCAAGCGATCGACCTGCAACAACTGGACTTCAACAATATGCACAAACTTGATATCGGACACGGCGCGGAGATACCGGTTTTTCCATCGACACCGCTGTTCCCGCCACCTACTTCCAACGAGTGGTATCAAGATGCCACAGCATCGTTCAGCAAGTCACCCACATACTGAGGAGCAGGCGACAAGCATGAGTCGTACAAGCAAACATTGACAGGATTAAATCGACAGCATTCGCAAGGAGAACCACCATGAGTACGACTTTTCGTTCAGAACAGGTCAGGGCGCCCAATGAAGAGGATGGCAAAAGAATTCTTGAAACTGACTGGCCCAGCCTACCCTGCAACTTCTCAGCCAGCGACTGGATGGGCGGACCACAGCAAGGCGCACTTGGCCTGGGTGCATTTATCGGCAGCGTCAGGCTGCTAGACCTGCGGCTGCCTGGCACGCACGACAGCGGCTCCTACAGTTGCGATCACCTTGTCGCGCCGGACAATAGCGCCATCACCCAGTATGGCGACACCCTGGAACAACTGAACAAGGGTGTCCGGTTTCTCGATTTGCGGGCTGGCGACTATAACAACTATGCGGGCATACGCGTTGGTCATGGCGTGGTTCCCGGCACCTCCTTCGAGAATGTCCTGAACGACATCCAGGCATTTGTTAACGCCCATCCTTCCGAAGTGGTCATCCTGGGCCTCGATACCATAGGAAAGCATGCGTTAAAGGGGGCGCAGAAAGAACAGCTCTGCCATTGGTTCTTGCAGTATTTCGGGACAAAATTGATCACATCTGCAGATCAATCCTGGTTTAAGCTGGAGACGGTCACCTTGAATGATCTGTGGTCGCATGGCAAACAGGTGTTTGTGGTGGCCCAGGGCTACGATCCTGACAACCCGAAAGCCAGCCTGTTTGACTGGGCTGCTTACGACTCAGGTGGTCGCAAGAATATCACTCCGGCGCAGGCAGCCCAGATGGGCTTGTTTGAGAAAACCGGCATTCTCTTCGGTGAATATGCGAATACGACCAATAACGACGTGATGTATAACCACGCCACGCAACAGATGCTTGACGCCCAGCGTGGAAAACCAAATTTCAACAAATTCCTCAGCACCTCGCTGACCCTGACACCGCCGAATATTAATGCGGGTCTCGTCTACCGGGTTCGTCAACTGACCTTCGATGTGCAAAGACCGATGACCGTCAACGGCAAACAGACCAGCCCAAATAAGAACTGGTTTGACATCAACAAGGACATCTTTCGCCTCAATGTCATTTTTGCTGACTTCATGCTGGGGCGCGGTGACACGGGCGACCGCGACGAGCCAAAGCTGGCGACGATACAGATCGATTTTGTGCGCGACATCATCATGAGCAATCTTTCCCTACCCGGTTATGCCAGCGCCAACCTCAGTAATTATGCATGGCCGATGCTGCTGTCGATCACGAATCTCATGCTGATCGCGCGTAATAGCAAAAAAGCATGGGATGTAGAAGGATTTTCGACAAAAGACAATGCGACTATCTGGCAATGGAAAAAAGGGGATAAAAGCAACCAGCGCTGGACGATTATTCCAAGACCTGCCGATCAATATTGCGTCATGTTGCGCACCCAGTTCATGGACGATAAAAAGTACGACTACCCTGTCGTCAGCCCTCGTTCGGGTAATAATGAAGTCGGCAGCCGCCTAGCGGTGACAGTTTCGCCCCGTACCATATCGCCATCAGGGCAGCCGCAGATCCTGCAAAAATACATGGAAGGAAAGCCGCAGGATACTATCTTTCCAGCTTCCCAGCTTTGGAAACTAGAACACGCCGAGCCCAATGACCAAGAAGCGCCGTTTGGTATCGCAGCCAGGCTACCCTGGCTCAGCGTCACGCAGGGAAACGACAGCACAAAACTGGTAGAAGTGGACGGTGGCGCTGGTGGTACTGGCGACGGAAAAGTGTTGCAGGTGGGGAGCCGGAACAGCAATCCCGCATCGAATAGCAACCAGCAGTTCGCTGTACAAACACTACCTGTTGCACGCTGAGTGCTAACTTGCACAGAAAATTACCCCACATTTAGTAAGCAACCCTACTCATTTTGATGAGTAGGGGGGAGGAGTGATTGAAGTGGCATTACTAGGCATTTTTGACGCTGGCATATTTGTGATCAGACTCCAGCAGGGGAGATCGCCAGACGTCTTGGCTCTCGCAACACGGCCCGATGCGAGTTGATTATCAAATTTCAGTCCAAATCAACACTTATTGGCAGCGTCAGATCCCATTGAGTCATTCTTGGTATGCTGAGTGGATTTCGGACTTCAATTAATCGGTGTTCAATACATTCGTGCTTTCAGCAATAGCTGCTGCTTTAAAAGCCTCAAATCCGTTTATAAGCTGGCGTGTCACAGGCTGACCTGCCTTTACAGCATTTTCAATGGCAGTAACCCCTGCATCAATCCACTCAATTGGAAAACGTACTATGGCCTCGTTGCGGCTTTCGGCGAGTCTCAATTCAATTCCCAGTAATAACATAAAGGCATCACGATGGCTTTGCCCTTCATCAAGTGCTTCTACAAAGGCATCTTCAAATAGCATAAATCGCGCTTCACTCACGGCAGTTTCAAATGCTTCCTCGGCAGGGATATCATCAAAAACATCTTGCAAGAATGGTTCCAGAGCGGTTACAGCCAGTATTTCTGCCAGTTCTTCGGGCCAACCTTCTTCCAGTGCATGGTCATGTGCCCGATCAAGGAGTTCTGCGCTCAATTCATCCAATACAGCATTCATTTCGTCTTGCTCTTGCATTTTCGCCTCTCATTACCAGGATCTGAAAAAATCAATGACTCGACTACCGGTTTTGACGACCGCTCCCCCTGTCTCAACAAGGGAGCCGCCTAATGATTCAATGACTTTACCCCCATATTTAATTACCGTCCCAGAACCAACATGGATGGCACCCACTACGCCGCCTTGCTTACTTCCTTCATCAGCCAGATTGCCACCATAATTGCTAATGATGGCAATATGGCTATTGATGACACGAACCGTACCATCTGTTTTGTCTTCAAAACTGTGTCCTGTGCTTGCATCGATTTCAGAATGCTTTACCTTCAGTTGTTCAAGTGCTTTACGACCGGCCGCAGCGACTTGATCGGTTTTGTATTCGGCCTTTAACTTGATTTCCACACCAATCCCCAGATTGACGGTGTACTTAACATCAACGCCAACTTTCCCAGCATTGTGAGTAACCCCACCTTTAAAACCAGCACCGACTTTGCCAAAAACAACACGTGGTGAATATTTGATGGTGTTATCGCCTTCTTTGCCGCCAATGTCATAACCAACTTTCGCACCCGTACCGACTGTTGCATCAAATTCAGTCTCGGCACCATCTGCCCCCAATTTAACAGACGCTGTTGCCTTTGCCTCTGCGTAGGCTTCTGCTTCCACACCACCACTGACGGAATGCCTGTCCGACACATTGACCGTGCCATTGGCGTTGGCTGTGGCAGTCGCTTTCGCACTAGCATCGGCTTCAACTTTCAGTCCACTCTTGCTGATATTGGCACCAATACTGGCAGCCAGCTTTGCTGCGATTTCCAGTTTTGCCGTCCCGGTTGTTTCCCTGTCAGCAACCCGCCCTTCTATTTTTGTTTTTAGTGCAGCCTGTGCTTCGGCAGAGAGCGCTGCTGTTGCGACCAGACCTTTGTTGGATACGCCATATTTCACGCTGGCGTCCGCCTTTAGGCTGGCGTCTGCATGGTCGCTTTCTCCCCGCAGATTGAGAATTTCCGCACTCTTTTCCTCATAAGCACCATATTCAGTTTTTGGTTTTTTTACTTCTGACGAACTTGCATTTGCAGGCGCACTTTGCGAGCGTGGACGTGTATAGTCTTCTTTCACAATTGTCACTGATCCAGATGGTATGCTGCCGATACTCTTGCTAGGAAGTCGTCCTGAATCTATTTTTCCGGATTCAAGTTCTTTTTCTTGATCATCTGTCATATAGCTCCCGTCAGTTGTCAGAGTGTATTGCTTTCAAAACGATTTCACAGGAAATGCCTCATTTACTCTTGGCTTGGCAATGTTCCCTATCACTTCATTTTGAGAGTCTTTCTGGACGAGACTTCATGCATCGTCCTTCCAAAATGAACCTTAAGAAAAAAGCAAGCTATAATTTACCATGCCTTCTCATTGAGGAAACACAATCAATTGATGATTTGAAATGATGTGTAGTTTGCGCAACAAACCTAATGGTCACGGCCTTATCGTAACAATGCTTGGAAGATTGGGAGCTTGTGTTTCGTTGATTTTCCAAAGTATGACTACTGCGCCATGCCCCAGAATAGGAGGACTTGGAGAGGTACTGGTTGGTGAAACCAATTACGTATTTACTTCGCGCTTGCTGTTTTTTCGATGAAGCGCGTAGATAAGCTGACCCCCGGTACAACCGGGGGCTTGCATCAAAGTTGACGATAGTCAGTGGCACCTGTCCGTGAGTTAATTTCTCCCAAGCCTGCTATAAAAGCCGTTAGCTAGACTTCCCCCAAAGTCACTGGTGGCGTTAAGATGGCCGTAAGCGCAAGCTTCTACCAAGCCAGCTTGCTTCCTGTCAATTTGAAATCAAAAGTGGGAAGAGCTAAGTTTGTGCTTTGCTATCGATCCTGTTGCTTAACCCTTCACAGGTTTGGGATAGGTTTTCTGTATGTCGAGTGGCTGCATATAGGGGGATTGCCAGGTTTGTTCATGCAGGTCTGCCAGGCGCTTTGCCATGGTCTCGTTACGCAGAACGATTTCCAGGTTGCGTGAATTGTCGAGATAGCCGCCGCTCCAGTTGCTGGTACCTATCCAGGCCAACTTGCCGTCTATCGACATGGTTTTACTGTGGACGACGCGGGCAAAAGGGATAAAGCCGCTACCGGCCTGGGGCAGGGTGATGATCCTGATTTCCATACCGGGCAGGACTGCGAGACTTTTCAAGTGATGTATGGCAGGTTCTTCGGTATTCCAGTTCGATACCATGAGCTTGACCCTGACACCCCGCGCCAGCGCAGCACGAATCGCATTGTCGATCACGGCGTAGTAGGGACGCTGGCGTCCGGGGGCGTAGCTGAGCGGCACATAGTCAAGCAAAGTGATCCTGACTTCAGATTTGGCGCTTGCCAGCAGCCTCACCAGTTCTGATTCTGAATCACCGACACCAACTGGATTAAAAGCGTTCGGGCTTGCCACCAGATAGCTGGTCTGGCTATTGTCGGCCAGCACCACAGACTGGTTCTGCGCGGGTACGGTTTTACCTTCTGCCAGCAGGGCTTGCGCCTGCCAGTCGATATCGAAAATATTGTGTAGCTGCCTGACAATCGTCGTATCGGTGATACGCAAGCCGGTTTCATGGATATGGCTTAATGAACGCCAGTCAAAATTCTGGCTGCCTACATAGGCAAGGGTTTCATCTACGACTATATACTTGGCGTGGATGATGCCTTGCCCGCGCAGTTTCCCAAATTCCATGAACCGAAACTCAAGATGAGGGATGTTTTTCAGGCGTTCTATGCTCGCCATATCGGAAGCAGATTTACCTTTTTCTTCCATCAGAAACCGTATCCTGACACCGCGTTCGCCAGCGGCAGTCAGATGGGCAATCACCTTGTCCAGCGATTCTCCCGTTTTGCCTGCGACATAAAACTGGGCAATGACAATGTCCGTTTTTGCCGCATCCAGCATTTCGCACCATACAGTGACCGGGTCGCGTAAATCGGGATTGATCAGTGTTGTTTCTGCTGGTGTGGTGTAGACCAGTTCAAAGCCGGGTATTCCGAATTCTGCTTGTGCCGGTCCCGACAGGGTAAGTGCTGCCGCCAGCAATAGACTGAGTTTTCGCATGGTTCTGCCTTGTAAATTATGTGCTGCTTATTTTTTGCCTATGTTCTGTTTTTACTTGCCTTAGGGCGACACTTTCTTTTGCTCATTTCTTTTGCTCATTTCCTCTGACATAGGGGGTGACACTTATCCCAGTCAGGCGATAACCTGCACTGCCCATGGATGTGTCGCTACGTGTGGTTTCTAGCACGCCTGTCACCCAGACTGCATCCATCATTTGTATCTTGGCTGGTTTTTCGAGCGTGACATCAATGATCTGGTTGGCCGGTGGCGGTGGTGTGTGTATGCACCCGCCAAAGTAGGGCACAAGTAAGAATTCCCTGAGCTTTCCGCGCTCGCCATCCAGCGGTACGATGAAGCCAGGGATTTTTATGCGGGTACCGTTGAGGCTGGGTTCAATCGGTGCCTTGTCCCAGGCTTCACGCATGGTTTGCAGGGCGGCCATGGCGCGTGGGTCACCGTCATTGAGGAAATTCATGTCCAGGTTTTTAAAGTCTTTGCTCGGGTCCCAGTTCTTGGGGATCAGGGCTTCCCAGCTGATTTCCTTGAAACTGTCACTGTTTGCCGTCGTTGGGCTAGCCGGTGTTTTTGATACGGATGCAGGTGCCACTGTTTTTTTCTGTGGCAGTCTTTCGCCCAATTTGTATTGGGCACTTGCCTCTGCTGCTTTGGCTGATGTACTGCCAGACATGAGTAACCAGGCAGCCAACATGAACAGCAGCATGCAGGTGCCACCCAGCCAGAATTTGTAGGTTAATGGAAATGGTTTCATGGTTTTCCTATAAGCGGGGTGTCAGGCCATCGGCCAGCGAATTGCGGTATGCGAGCCAGGCCGGAACCAGGCTGGCCAGCATGCCAGTCAGTACCACCAGGCCCAACAGCGGAATTTCTGTCATATTGATCAGGCTGGCTTTGATCAGGATGCCGTAATGCATCTGTATCCAGTTTTTACCTGCCAGTGTCAGCACATCCAGCAACAGCAGGCCACTGATTGCACCTGCAATAGTCAGGCCCAGGCTTTCTGCCATCAACATGAAAAACAGGTGACCCGGGCCTGCACCAGCAGAACGCAAAATCGCCAGTTCGCGACGGCGTTCATTCAGACTGGCCAGCATGACTGCCAACAAGCCGGCACTACCCAGCACTACCAGCAGTGAAGACATGGCCAGCAAGACTCGCTCTATGATGCTGATGACTTGCCATAACTGATCCAGCGCTACACCCGGCAAGACCGCCAGCAAGCTGTCTGTGCCGTTAGTATTGATCTGTCTTTGCAGGCGAAATACTGTGCTGCGGTTATGCAGGCCTAGCAGCACGGCAGTGATTTCCTTGGGCTGCAGGTCAAACTTGCGTGCATATTCAGCAGCGATGGAAAACCCCGGTACAGGCGCGCCACCCTGCCAGTCCAGATGGATGGCCTGCATCGATTGCAGGCTGATATGCACGCTGCGATCTACCGGTGTACCAGTGCGCGCCAGTATGCCGACCACCTTGAATGGTTTGTCAGCATGTTCTGCCAGTGCCACATCGCCGGTGCCGTGGCTAAGTGTGATTCTGGCGTCGATCTGGTAACCAAGCTTGTCAGCCACGTCAGCACCGATGACGGCGGCAAACAGATGGTCTGGTCCATCACCAAAAGACTGGCCCTGGGCCAGTTGCAGCGCTTCTCCATCGCCATAATGGAAGCGGGTGAAATAATCAGCCGTGGTCCCCACCACGGCAAAGCCGCGATGTGAATCGCCCAGTGACAAGGGCACGGCCCAGGCCACGGCAGGATTCTTCTGCAAGTCCAGATAGCTTTGCCACGAAATATTATTGGTTGCTTCGCCTATGCGAAAGACAGCATACAGCATCAGTTGTAACGGACTGGTGCGGGCACCGACCACCAGATCAGTACCAGAGACGGCATGCGAGAATCCCTCGCGTGCATCATTGCGCAGTCTTTCCACTGCCAGCAGCAAACAGACGGACAGGCTGATGACGAATAGCATCAGGCCAAGTGTCAGACGGCGGTTCCAGGCACTCTTCCAGGCCAGTTGCAAAAAATAGGGCATCAGTGTTGCTCCGTCAGATTAATACTTTGCAAATCCAGCTCACGCGTGAAGTGGTTTGCCAGACGGTGGTCATGGCTGACAAACAGCAGGCTGCTACCGTGGCTGGCGCATTGCTGCAAGAGGAGTGCGATGAAATCTTTTTGCCTGTCGGCATCGAGTGCTGAAGTGGGTTCATCAGCGATGATGATTTCTGGTTGACCTATCAGAGCGCGGGCCGCCGCGACACGTTGTTGCTGACCTATGCTTAGGCCGGTTACGGTGCGTTGATGTAGACTGGTATCCAGCCCCAGAGTGTGCAACAAGGTGGCAGCAGCTGTATACGGGCTGCCGTGCATTTCGTGGGCACGTTGTCGGCGTCTTGCCGACAGTCGGCATGGCAGCAAGACATTGTCCAGTATCGACAGGTAGGGGATGAGGTTGAATTGCTGAAAAATATAGCCCGCATGATCCACACGAAAACGATCCCGCGCTGCACCGGACAGTGCACCCAGGTCTGTACCCAACACCGTGATCTGGCCGCGCTGTGGCGTGATGATGCCACCCGCCAGTGACAACAGTGTGCTTTTGCCGCTACCACTGGGACCATATAAAAATACGCTTTCACCGCGATTGATGCTCAGGTCTGCTATGTTCAGACAGGGAGACTGTGCGGCCTGCCAGTGAAACAACACATTGCTGAAACACAGGGCCGGGCCAGTGTCTGCAGGTTGCATTGACGTCACCATGCCAGCACGCGTTGCTTGGTTGTCAGTGTGGCTGCCACCTGTCCGCGTGGGCCAGCCATTTGCGCATCCACTTGCCGGATGGCAGGGAAAGCATCAAACAGGCTGAGTTGCAACGACTTCAATGCCACTACCTTGGCGCAGGTATATTCATACTCGGCATGCAGGTTGGCGTGTACATCCTTGCTGGCTGTGGTCTGTGCAGTCGCTTGCAGAATGGGGGCCTGCACTTTCACGGTATTCAACTGACAATCAGCTTCCGCAGTCAACTTGATCAGCGTGGCTGGCTTGTGCATCAGATCAAGCAAATCCCTGGCTGCCTGTTTTTGCTTGTCGGTACGTGGGGTATGTTCAAAACCCAGCAGGCTGTCCAGAGGACTGTCCAATTCCACCAGCAGCTTGTTGCCATCCTGCGCCAGAGACAAGTTGGCGACGCCGTGCACATGGGCTTCGTGGGCTTCATGTGCGCTAGCCCATGCTGCCAGTGACTGCAAACAAGTGAAGAGGGCGATGGGTATCAGTTTTTTCATGTTAACTCCTGGGAATGTGGCCGTTATGTTCTTATCGCGAAAAAGTCAGTTCCTTCCCCTGGCAGGGCTCTTGTACCTGCCCCTGATGCCAGGCAAGCTGGCCGGAAACAATGGTGGTATTGACGCGATAATGGAAATTCTCTTGCTGCAAGGCCGACCAGCCGCAGCGATACAGTACCGGGCTGGAACGCACGCTTTGGGCACTTTGCTGGCGTTCCAGCAAGACCAGATCGGCCCAATAACCTTCGCGCAGATAGCCGCGCTCCCTGATGGAAAACAGTTCGGCGACGCGATGACTGGTTTTTTCAACAATGGTGCATAAATCCATTTTTCCATTTTCATACAACTGCATCAGCAAGGGCAGGGCATGCTGCACCAGCGGCAAGCCGGAAGATGCTTCAAAATAGCTGCGGGATTTCTCGCGCCGGGTATGTGGTGCATGGTCGCTACCGATCACGTCTATCCGACCGTCGGCCACTGCCTCCAGCAAGGCCTGGCGGTCGGCCGCGGTCTTGATGGCGGGATTGCATTTGATCAGATTGCCCAGGCGGGCATAGTCTTCGTCGCAAAAATACAGATGTGCCAGGCAGGCTTCGGCAGTGATGCGCTTGTCAGGTGCTGAACCTGCATCAAACAAGGATAGCTCGCGTGCAGTGCTGATGTGCAGTACATGCAGGCGGGTGTTGTGACGGCGTGCCAGTTCCACCGCAAATGACGATGATAGATAACAGGCATCGGTATTGCGTATCAGCGGGTGACAATCGGGCGGTACTTCGCCGTGCTGACGTTCATAGTGCTCACGGAACCTGGCTTGCTGATGTTCTATCGTCGGCGCGTGTTCGCAATGTGCCAGTAAAGGCGCGGGAGCAATGCGGAACAGGCGTTCCAGTACCAAAGGGTTATCCACCAGCATTTGCCCTGTCGATGCCCCCATGAATACCTTGATGCCCGCCACCGAATTGGGATCCAGTGCTGCGATGGTGTCGAGATTATGGTGGCTGACGCCAAAATGAAAACCATAGTTGGCCACGGAGTTGCGCGCTGCCAGCGCTTTCTTGTGCTCCAGTTCATTTACGCTGAGTGTCGGTGGCATGGTATTGGGCATGTCCATGAAACTGGTGATGCCTCCAGCTACTGCAGCCCTTGATTCACTGGCGATACTGCCCTTGTCGGGCATGCCGGGTTCACGGAAATGTACCTGATCATCTATCATTCCCGGTAACAGCCAGCGCCCCTCGGCATCGATTTGTATGTCAGCATCTTGACCCAGATGATCGATATAGCTGGCGATGCAGGCGATGTGACCCTTTCGTATCAATATATCAACGGCCTTGACCTGACCCTCATTGACCATCATGGCATTGCGGATCAAGATGACCGGCAGCGTTGCGGTTTGGTTTCTGGAGATCATGGCCAGTCTCGGGCAAGTAGTGGAGAGCCTGATCTGCTTTGCGCAAAGACATCATGCGGATGCAGGCTTTCCAGGTGCCGCACCCGGATTTCTGTATTGTCACTGATACTATTCATGGCATGCTGTAAACGTCTGGCGGCGTCTTCGACATACATCAGGTTTGCCCCGTTACGTTTAGCAAAGGCTTGCTCATCAATGCGTTTGACTGCGGTTTGTACCGGAGTCTGCAAACAGTCTTCCAGCAGATTGATGAGCGGCAGTATGCCAAATTCGGTTGCGTCTGGAGGCAATAGCAGGCTTACTTCGGCAATGCTGCGCTGACTGTGCGGGGTGGCCAGCGTGCTGTTGACGCTGAGCCAGTCAGCTACTTCGGTAGCAGACAGCGTGTCGCGCTGCCCCAATGTGGCCATGAAGCCAGCGCTGATCAACTGGCGGCTGAGTGCGGCAGAGCAAGGGCAGGTGGATGAATACAAAACCGACACACCCAGTTGCAATTGCAAAACCCCGGCTATCAAACTGGCATCCAGCCTGACCGGATAAGAACGCCAGCCTGCCAGATCCAGGCTCAGCAAGGCTGGACGACGATGCAGCAAATTAAAACGGATGCTGACACGGGCGCCGTTGGTACCACAATCATGGTGGCTGTTGACCATCTCCCGCAGCAAATCATGCAGGCTGGCAGGACGCAGGCTTTCTATATCGGCAAAACTGTCAAGTAAGAGATACAGGCGCGACATGTGTATGCCCTTGATGTCCGGGTTTGGCAGATTGACTTCGGCATTGATATGCGCATGAACAGGATGGAGAGGGTAGGGAGAATGACGTGAGCCAGTCTCCGCCAGACGCAGTGGCATTTCCACTCCCTGCATACCAACCCAGTCCAGTGCGCCGGGTTGGCTGACCGTGCCATGTCTGGCGACATCAGGTAAATCTTGACTATTCATGATGTGTTGTAGTTTCATGGAGTACGTGTTGTAGTGCCCGCTATCTGGTTTGTTGTTGTAACGGATGTCAGGCAGCATGCGTCGCCTGTCATGCCGCGTTCAACGCTGACTTTTACCAAGGCCGGCAGGCTTGTTTGTAATTGCTGCCAGATATAGCTGCACAAGTTTTCCAGCGTGGCTGGTCCCAGTCCTGTAACTTCATCGAGAAACCGGTGATCGAGTTGTTGGCGCAGGTTCTGTACATGCCTGTCCAGCATTGCCAGATCTAGCAGCATGCTACTGTCTGGTGCAAGCTGGCCTTGCAAATGCACGCTGGCACGGTAGGTGTGGCCATGAATGCGCTGGCTGCTGTCGCCATGCAGTGGCCGTTGCAAGGTATGGGCCGCTTCAAAGACAAAACTTCTGGACAGGGTATGCAACATTGCGCCAGGCTGAACTTCAGGCATGAATCAAGACCTCATGCTGTTTGCTGATACCTGTGTCTGCGCCATTGCCTTCTTCGCTATCCTCGTCATCATCATCGCTATGTAACCAGGATGGAAATGGATCGGCATAGCTGGCCCACAGTGTCGGCCCTTCCTCCATTTCGGATGCTGTCAGCAGACATGCATCCAGTGTTGCTTCTATGCTTGCCTGATCCATGTCCATGCCGATGAAGACCAGTTCCTGCCGGCGGTCACCAAATGGCTCTATTGATTTGCTCAGAATGTGTTGTTGATAATCGGGGTCTTGCGGCCATTCGGATTGGCTGACAGCAGACCACCACAGTCCGGCTTCGTGGTGGCGGCAGATGCCACCGGCCTGCGACCATTCGCCTGCGATATCCATGCGTGTGGCCAGCCAGAAATAACCCTTGGAACGCACTACGCCCTTGAAACCCTGATGAATGCAAGACCAGAAACGCTGCGGATGAAAGGGCCTGCGGGCGCGATAGGCAAAACTGCGTATGCCGTATTCTTCACTTTCCGGCACATGTTCGCCGCGCAGTTCTTTCAGCCAGCCGGGTGCAGCCGAGGCTTGTTCAAAATTGAAGCGACCCGTGTGCAGGACGCGGTCCAGCGGTACTTTGGAAAAGCTGGCTGCTACGATATCAGCCCGTGGATTCAAGGCCTGCAATATTGTGCTGAGTCTGGCGTAATCATCAGTACTGACCATATCAGCCTTGTTGAGAACGATCACATCGCAGAATTCGATTTGCTCTACCAGCAGATCCACGACGGTACGTTCATCATCTTCACCCATGGAACTGCCACGCTGGTTCAGACTGTCGCCCGACGCATAATCGCGCAAGAAATTATAGGCATCCACTACTGTGACCATGGTGTCCAGGCGTGCGATGTCAGACAAGCTGCGGCCATCTTCATCGCGGAAGGTAAAGGTCTCTGCCACTGGCATGGGTTCGGATATGCCGGTCGATTCTATCAACAGATAATCAAAACGATTTTCACTGGCCAGACGCTGGATTTCTATCAGCAAATCTTCACGCAGGGTGCAGCATATGCAGCCATTGCTCATCTCTACCAGTTTCTCGTCGGCGCGTGATAACTCGGCACCACCCTGACGTACCAGGTCGGCATCGATATTCACTTCTGACATGTCATTGACGATGACAGCGACCCGCTTGCCTTCGCGATTGTTGAGTATGTGATTGAGCAGGGTAGTTTTTCCTGCGCCCAGAAAACCTGATAGTACGGTCACTGGCAATAACGGTTTCTGTGGCATGGCATAACGTTCTGTTTGCATAGACTGGTCTTTGGTCCAGGATTAAATGCAACTTTGTTGCATTGTTGAGTTAAAAAAACAGGGCATTATCGTTACGCAAAATGCCTGTGATTACTGGCAAGTCATTGCTTGGGCGATAAGCCACTGATTGTGCATCTGTTTTTAGGCATGCAATCTAACTGCATAATCCGCGTACCAGCACAGTTGAGGATGATGCCAATGTAGCGGCATCATGATTTTCAGCAAGAACAAACTGTTGACTACCTGGCTCAAAGCTGGCGGAAAAATCAATTTGCAACACAATTGCATTGTCGGAGAATATATTACTATCTCAATAAATGCAACAGTGTTGCAATTGAAGGCCTGAAATTTATGAGTATTTTTACGATAAAAAAATAGCAGCACGTCAATATAAAATTGATTCGTGTTTAGCATGCAATCCAACTTATTTTTGTTGAGTAGGGGAAAGGAGTGATCGACTTGGCATTACTAAGGCGTTTCTGATTAAGTTCAGAATCGCAAAACTAATACTTGAAAAATCAATCACTTGCTGGCGGCATGTTGGGCATAATCAGATCACGGAAATCTGCGGGGGCTGCTGGTATTTTCGAAGCTCCATAGTCTTACCATGACTTTGAGCTTAGACACAACGATCACACAATTGATGGCTACCAGATTCGATAGCCTTTCAGTTACCTGGCCAGCGTCAGGCTGGTCATTTGTGACACGTAACAAACCGACTAGTCCATCGGTGGCCGAACTCGCCAGCTAGCCAGGTAAACACAAGGGCAAAAGGCCATGCCAGTTCCGCCAGGTGAGAATTAAAGAACTTGATCATTCATACTCCTTTAAAGTACATCAATTTTCCTGGTCATGATGCGACTTGGATGCTCACCACAAGAATCAGGATTGAACGCTGTGAAAGGTAGTCAGGCTGGCTATCGCCTGGGCATCCGGGTCAACGTCGATGTACTGAACGCACAGCAATAACTCTACAATGCGCAAAAAGACTTATCGAAGGCGCGTTACGATACTTTGCTGCAGGGGTTGAAGCTCAAGGCGACCACTGGAGCGCTGGGGGAGGTGGATTTGAGGGTAGTTAATTCGATGTTGCAGTAAGGAGCATAGGCTGATAACAATTCATTCAAGCGGACGGCCAAAAGTAATTGTCGTTCTTGTTATTAATCAATTTTTAATTTAGATTAGCCGCAATGGACATTTCTGCTTGGCAGGTCAGCCACCAGATTCTGTTATTTTCTTCGCAAAATGCCCTAAATAAAGCATAGGCAAGTGCATTGAATGTTTGTAAGAACGCTAAAACAATCAAAACTATTCGCATTCAGACGCACAAAAAGGAAGATCTAGTGACATCACTCACCGTTTCAGGTTTACCCGCACTCGCTTGAGGAATTGGATTTGTAATCGTTGGCTCGCTACCAGTTTGGTTTGGTGCAAAGATTACAGATGCGACAAATCCGACATTGGCACGTTCAGTTTTAGCACTTTTCTTAGGAACAATTGGTAGTATTGCCGGGTTCATGATTGGCGGTGCTTTGGGGATAATTTTAGCGCCTGTATTCTACATACTTTTTTTTAAATTTATACTCGGTACTTCTTTTGTTGGGCATTTTATCTTTGGTTGGTTATTTTTTGATGGCAAAATTAATGGGTGGAGGATTCTCTGTCAATGAAGAGCCTAAAGAAAAAAACGAAACGCAGGCATCCGGTTTTTAGAACATAGAACGAAGCAACTGGAGATGATTAAATTAAGTTGTTAATATTTAAGATGCGTTGACGGTGAAACGTGGTATTTGCTGCGCATGATTAAAAAAAGGAAAATTATGTCATCTATAAAGACTTTGGTAGAGCAAAACAAACAATGTGTAGTCGTTGGCTTGCCAGTTAAACTAAGTGGTACTCGTGTTTCACTACGCGGAACAAACGAATCTGAAATGGCTCGGAAAAATTGTAGCAATGCATCAACTTGCCTTAAAGAGCATGACAGACTTGAAAATATCAAGGGATGTTTGCTGCATCAGTTTAAGTAAGCGAAATAATTTTTGAGCTGCGACGACGGTGGAAAGCAAATAATCTGCGAAGCAGTGGGTGGGTGAAAGACGCATGAATTCTTGTGCTATATATATGGCCTCGAATGAATGCAGTGTACGTATTGACGTGTTTATATAAAATGGATACCTGAAATGAATGCCGAATTGGGCAAGTCCAGCGACAGAATTGCCACAAAAAGAATAGGTGTTTCGATACCAGTAGCAAAAAGCAGACGCGAACGCCTTGGAATTCCTTTGCCAGATCACTGCAAGAAAAATTGCCCTACAGAGACAGACAGGCACAGGTGGACCAAGGAGGAAATTGCTCTTTTGGGCACAATGCCAGATGCTGAACTGGCAAAGAAGCTCAATATTTCTCGCACGAAGGTGGCTGCCCGGCGCACCAATAAAGGCATTGCTGCCTCAAGCGATAGCACCCCCCTTAAATTGAGACGGCACAAGGAAGTGTTGTCACATATATTTAGCGCCATGCCGGACTCGGGCGAATCAAAGTCATTGAAAATGCTGCTGCGTGATGATCAGTGGGAAAAAATAAAAAACCTGCTGCCTGGAGGCGCAATGGCCTACGGTCAGATTGCGGCACGCAAGCGTCTGTTTGTTGAGGCGGTACTGTGGATGGCACGAACGGGTAGTTCATGGCGAGCTTTGCCGATTGAGTTTGGTAGCTGGTTTTCAGTCCGCATGCGTTTTGAACGCTGGTCAAACCAGGATGTCTGGAAAAATGTTTTTGACAGGTTGTTGGAAGATGCCATGCTGACCGGTGCAGCAGTTGACATTATTGCTTATTTTAACACCCATCGTGACAAGTTCAGAGTTGCGGAAAGCGCCAGATTGCTGGCCACTCATGAAGATATCAACAAAAATGCCGATGAGGTATCAGCCTCTGGTCGGTAACATTGGCAGCAGATTGCAGCAGCGTCGTCATCTGTCGCGGTGTTAATAGTGATTTCACCCCGCCACTTTTTTTACAGTTGCAAGCAAAAACATAATCAAAACTATCTGGAGTGGTTGCCTGCGCCGACCTCTCCGGCCCTTTCCCGTAACACGCTTTGGTTGATCAGCATATTCGATGTTGCGTCAAAGGCATGAGGCGCTGAGTGCGTCGATTTGCAGGCCATTAGCATCATTATTCATTGGTTCAATTTGATTCCAATGGTTGTAAAGCTGCACAACAGAGTATGGTGATCTTCAGCGGCCAAGAATTAAATGTGTTTCTTTGAGTGAACAAATAATTCTGGTGAGTAATATTCAGTTGCTCAAAACCCGCTAATATAAAGCTACCTTCTGGTATTCGTGAATATCTTTGACTGTTGCCAACAATTGCCCCTACTAATCATATGGTATATTCCTCAATAAATAAAAAATAACATTCAATGCATAGGGCGCATAGAAATATAAAAGGTGTGCCGACATATCCCCTAGTAAAAATGATCAGTCAAACGCAAGCAACTAGTACCATCGGAGTCAAAACGAAGGGAATATCACTGACAAGCATGGTTCTGGGATTTGTCATTCTCGTTTGCCTGTCCCTGATGTTGATGGATGGCTGGCGTAGTTGGGCCGCCAGAAAGAATCAATTGAGCGAAGCACAAGTTTCCACTGCCAACATGGCACGTGCCATCACTCAGCATGCTGACGATACGATCAAAGGGGCAGATACAGCACTGTTGGGTATCGTCGAACGAGTTGAAACAGAAGGCATTGGTCCTGCTGCCTTAACACGAATGCATAAACTGCTTGTGCTCAGGACAGCGGAATTGACTCAACTCAAAGGCTTGTTTGTCTATGACGAAAACGGACGATGGCTGGTGAATTCTTTGCCGACTACACCAGAGAATGTTAATAATTCCGATCGGGATTATTTTATCTATCATCGCACCCATCTGGAAGACAAACCATATATTGGAATACCCATACGCAGTCGTTCAAGTAGTGCCTGGATCATGACCGTATCGCGCCGCATCAATCACGCAGACGGTAGCTTTGCCGGTGTTGCCCTGGCGACGATAGATATAGATTATTTCAACAAATTCTATAACAGCTTTAATCTTGGTAAAGATGGCGCGATTGTTCTGGTCATGGATCGCGGCGTCTTACTGACGCGCCGACCTTTGCAGGCCGACTCCATCGGCAAGAATATGCTGACGACGACCGTCTACAAAGAAGGCATTACTAAAACATCAGGGACATTCACGGTCAAATCTGCACAGGATGGTGTAAAACGACTGAACAGCTTTCGGCACCTAGATAAATATCCCTTGTTTGCCGCTGCTGCCATGTCAGAAAATGAAATCCTTTCAGACTGGCTTGCCGACACCTATTTACATTCCGCCGGTGTCGGAATACTCGTCATTGTCCTGAGTTCAGTCGGATTTTATCTCGCAGGTCAAATCAAGCTACGTTTGAATGCTGAAGCAGAAAGTGCGGCTGCACGAGATGCCATGCTGAACCTGAATTTGGCCTTGGAGCGACTATCATTACAGGATGCGCTCACCGAACTGGCAAACAGACGTAATTTTGACATTACCTTAGAAGAAGAATTTAATCGGGCAATTCGCAATGCGAGTTCACTGGCACTGATCATGTTCGATGTGGATCACTTCAAGAGATACAACGATATTTACGGTCATACAGCAGGAGATGAATGTCTCAGAAAAATAAGCCAGGCTGCTAAAACCTGTCAAAACCGTGCCGGTGACCTTATTGCACGTTACGGTGGTGAAGAATTTGCTGTCATCCTTCCTGCCACTGACGCGGAAGGGGCAAGACTGATCGCAGAGAATATTCGTCTGGCAATTCACAACCTGGCCGTACCACACGCAGGTAATGAAGCAGGTTTTGTCACCATCAGTGCAGGCGTAGAAGCCATTATCCCAGTTAAGGACGTGAACAAGCCGTTGGAATTGATTGAGGCGGCTGACAGGGCACTCTATGTGGCAAAAAGAAATGGCCGCGACCGCGTTTGCCGCAACAAGAGTCTCACGCGAGTCGCCTAAAGAAAAAATACACGACCATGATTTGTTTTGAAATTGCCATTAATGGCAAGTTCTTGTGCCGTGCTGGCATTGAAAACGCGACGGTAATATCCCCCAACGTCAGCATGTTTGCTGATGCAGGAAAAGCCGTGCACTTGCGTATCAGCGCAATGACCAAGCGACCAGACGGGTGCTGTGAACATGTGTCTTGGTTTGACGAGATTGAATTGTCTCCAGGAGATGGCATCAATTTCGTCATGGTTGAATCAAACTCGCCGACAGAACCGAGCAAGGTGACAGGGTTGTCACCTGATAATTACGCGGACAAATTAACATGGCCGGAAGAATTCGAGAACGCGCAACTGCCGCACGTTTTGCAAACAGAAAGTATGTGGTCGTCTTCCGGACTGCTATGCAGTATCAATGGTGAGCAACAAACCCTCATTGGCGCAATTCCTGGTGATGAATATATTTCTTGCTCGTTGGCGTGGAGCAATAAAAATCCTGATTGCTATCAGATTTATACTCGCTCGTTCGGCAATTACGGCGCATCTTCCCTTGATCGGAAACGGCTTCAATCCATATTATTGATCAATGACACGTTGACCTTGCGCATTATTGCCTGAGCTTTTAAAGCTGTGATCAATGAGAGCGGCGAGGGTAGGGTAAATCAGCAACTTGGGCTGATTGATTTCATGTCAAGTCAATATACAAATTTTGTTAAATTATGCTGAAATTCTCATGTTTTGTGCCGCTGCTCACCAATACTGAAGAACCACTCTCACAGGTAATTGGATACATTGAGTTACAATCTGCCACATTAAGTTGCATTAACAGGCAGAATCGTGTACACCGCAGAACAAAAAAGTCCGTTTTTAAACACGCTGAATCCTGTCGTGCATATAAAGCATTGGTCTCAATGCATAAGTCGCTTTGCTGCTAATTTTGCCTGGGTGTATGAGAAAGCATTTACCTCTGAGTCAGCCAGTATCGGGAGAAGAAGTAAGTTCATTGTGAGGACGCTGCTCAATTTGAAATCGAGCGCGTTCTGGTTTCAGTATGTGAGAAGCAGTTACTTACAGCAGGCGATCAAAAGCGAGCCGAGCCTTCTCGAAGTCATTCATCGACCTTTCTTTGACAAGAATATCAACTCAACTCAGCGAGCAAAAATGCTTGCAAGCCATTTCGAGTTGCTGCTTCGCCTCCTGGGTGCCAGGAAGACGGCGGATATCATGCACGGAGGTCGTGTTTTACTGTCCCAGTTCAGCGGCAAAAACGAGAAAAGTTTTTCTATTTATTTGGTACGTCAGGATGCGTTCAAGCGTGAAGGAGGCGTAACGCTGGAGCTTAGCATGAATGATACTTCTCTCCTTTATTTGACCTTTACCATGATCAATACAGTCCAAGGCAGATCAATCAAGGTGGGCGGTGTTCAGTCGAGCAGGGCTAATTGTCGTGACCTGACACGCGAAGCGACCCATGCCTTACATGGCATCCAGCCGCGACTATTGTTAATTGAGGCGTTGCGCAGCATCGCTAGCACGATCAGTTGCACCAGCATCGAATGTGTGGGCAAGGAAAATCATATTCATCGTGCCTGGCGCTATCGCCTGAAAAAAAGCATTAGTGCGGAGTATGATCAATTGTGGCTGCTGGCTGGCGGTCAACAGAACAAAAGCGGAAACTTTGAGATTCCCTGCGTTGTACATGAAAAACCGATTGAATCACGGCCATCAAATAAGCGAAGCGAATATCGGCGTAGGGCAGTAGTTCTTGACACTATGCGCACGCAGATACATTCCGTTGTTCGGGGCAATATCCAAGCACTCGCCTTTGCCAAGATAAATCGGTATCAATGTTCGTCACTACCTTTGCCTCTACATCTAATGGAACAGATAGCAATCGTTGGTAAACCATGCGCAAATGCCTGGTTTGTTATTGAGAAGCGTGCTTAAAATGCGGCTCTTTCCGGTTGAAATACAGACGTATAACACTTAAGTTAGCATTCAAAAAAGCATCGAATTTCTATTTCCCTGGTATTGTCGATATAAGTCCGTGCGGCCCCTGTTTATCTGTACTTGTGTGGTCGCTGCATGTTGTCAAACGATCTAAAAACTACGAACTTTTCAAAATTTCTTTTTTCATCTGGGTTACAAGTTCTGCACTGAGCAAAATACACGGAATCACACACATCGCGTCAGCTATTGCACATGCAATAGCTGATGTCGCAGAATCAGCTTTCCTTGAAAAATGCAAAGTTATACTCCCATCCTGTCTGACACGGATAGTCGAATTTTCACATCCAGGTATATCGCGTAAATAAGCGTTGGGATCGGCACAGTGACGAAGTAACTTAAATCTGAGCAAAAATTCAAATGTCCATTCGGTTGGTTCGTATAAATTGTGGTTCATGTTGATTCTGCATCAGATTAAAGTTTAGGTCAGTATTCATCCGCAAAAGCCTACTTAAATTCGACTTTGTATTGGCTACTATCTGGAGCCATAATTAATGGCAGATTTGTTGAGAGCGATGAGTCTGAAGGTATCATTGTAATAGATCTGGATAGCAACTCAATTCTGCTTGGTTAGTATGTTTGAACTATCGAACCGACCACACGTGGTAACACGTTGCTTTGGTAACTCTACCAAGCAAATTTGGCACTTGCGTTAACTTTCATCAAGCTGTTGATTTGCACTGAAAATTGACCCACTTTGCTGAATAAATTGCATCTAAAATTGACCCACGTTTAGCACACAATCCTACTTATCTTGATGAGTAGGGAGCAGGAGTGATTGACGTGGCATTACTAGGTATTATTCGACGCTGGCACATTCGTGACCAGATTCCATTACGGGAGATCGCCAGACGACTTGGCATCTCTCGCAACACTGTCCGGCGCTATCTGCGCTCTGAAGTCACTGAGCCTGCCTATGCAGAACGACAAACAGCCAGTGCCATCGACAAATATGCATTGCAGCTTTCAAGCTGGCTTAAGACAGAAGCGAGTAAAAATCGGAAACAACGACGCAGCCTAAAACAGCTTCATCTCGATCTGAAAGAACTGGGATTTGAAGGGTCGTATGACCGGGTGGCGGCCTTCGCCAGGAAGTGGAAGGTGGATCAAACTGACCGGGTCAATTCAGCTAGCAAACGAACACGTAAAGGAAAAAAAGACCAAACTAACCTCAACCTAACCCTTAAAAGACATTAAAACGAGTGGGTCAGAATTTGATGCAAACGCCGGGTCATAATCCAGCGCAAACTAACAGACCGCAGTTTTTTCTTCCCATTATTACACTGCTGCGGAATGCAGCGATGAATTCACTCAAGTACAAATCGGAACTAGCATTTGTCAAAGCGCAGAACATTGACATCACAAACTTTGAAAACGAGCTAGAAGTATTCAAAACAGCGTTTGGAAAAAATTACGAGCTCGCATCCAAGCGTTTTCAAACTGCGATTGATGAGATTGATAAATCAATCGACCACCTGCAGAAGACAAAAGACGCCCTAATCGGCACTGACCGGAATCTCCGTCTCGCGAACGACAAGGCTCAGGACGTGACGATCAAAAAACTAACCAAAGGTAACCCAACCATGGCCACCAAGTTCTCCGAGCTCAAGAAACAAGATTCTTCCGATGCAAATTGAATCAGGCTAGCCATCTGTGAATTAAAGCGCAGGTGGTTTTTAATGCGACTGGGTGACACAGGCGAAATGCCACTGAGTGATATTTTTATATGCGATTCAGTGGTATTACTTGTGCGAATATGCAGTTGACGAAGATAGGTTTGGACGGCTGCCGGACCAAAAAGTAATATTGTTATGATCGCTCACGGCATAGGTTTTATAAAAAGGGGAACGGTATATTATGGATATGACCTTAATAACAGGTACTATCACAAGTCTCCGCTTCGCTGCAGATATCGCAAAGAGTTTTCTCGAATTAAAATCTACAACTGAGATTCAAGGCAAAGTTATTGATTTGCAAAGCGCAATTTTATCGGCACAAAGTAGTGCTATGGAATCCAACGCTGAACAGGTTGCAATGGCAGAAGAGATTCGATCCCTCAAATCACAAATCGAATTAATGAAGGGCTGGCATGAGGAGGCGAAACGATACAAGCTAATGGAGCCGTGGAACAATGGAAGTTTGGTTTATGCTCTTCTTGAAGTAGCCAAGCAAAATGACCCAGCGCATTACCTTTGTACCAAATGTTTTAACGAGGGGCGCAAGTCAATTCTTAATCCACTTGAAGACAGCAAAGGTTGGTGTGCCTATCGTTGTCCCACTTGCAAATCAGAAGTTCGGAATGGTTATCGAAACGCAACTACTGCTGTATATGCCGCTGAATAGCTTCTATGTTGTATGTCGGATACGCACAACTGAATAATGACTGACCTAGGGCAATCGGCGAATTGATGCGTAAGGATGCAGTCATCCCAGCAGCCCCGTTTTACATGGTTGCGCCGTCGATTGGCAAAGACGTAGCCAGTGCCATGTCAAGGAGCGCTCGCCAGTGCTTGCTGGACACGCAGTGATAGACCATCGATGCCGATGCGCGTAGCAGCCTGAAATAAAAAAATGCCGCTCAGGCTTAACGGAACGGCATTACACGGCAAATGGCCATTTCATTTAATGGACTACGGACGTCGCTTCTCGTGCAACATTAATTACTACCTTTACGTGCCATAGGGATCTGCAGGTTAGTTGGCCGGTTTGCCTCTGAGTTGAAGCCACGGCCATCTATATTGCGTGCGCCCCAGAAAAGCAAATTGTGCGAGAGATACACCAGGTCGTATTCCATAAAGTTCTTGCCCTCGACCAGGCCGAATGGTGCGAAGGATTTACCGAACACGCTCTGCGTTCCACCAACCTCCCAGTGAGTGTAGCCCTTGCCCGCCACTTGATTGAGCAGATCAGCAAAACCTTGGATCAGCGGCGTCACCTCATAAGCTTCGTCAGCGACGAAGTCCACTTTATGCGCACCAGGCGCGATTGGGTGATCTCCTGACCATGTCATATGACCCCGGATCAAAATACGCGCCAACGGTACCTTGCCGTAAGGGTCTGCTGAATTGACAATGGTCAACTCGAAACGGTCACCTGCCTCATACTTGAAATCACGCTTTAGATAGAAAGGCTTGAGGCTGCCGTCCTGGTTCTTCAGAGCGCTCGGGCGGATTTCGGGGGCCAGACTGCTCCATTCGCCCACCAGGGCTTGCTTGGTTTGATCAAGATTCATGACGTGGTTTCCTTCACGAGATAGGATGGAAGTAGGGGCAGAGCTGCAGGCCGATAGAGCCAGCACGAGCAACAGGGACGAAAAAGCAAAGCCAGGTTTCAACATGATAGTCATTCCTTGATTTTGAACTATGACGATCATCATAGTAGCACCGATTATAATGATCGTCATAATTTCTTTTGATGGTGCCAAATGAACAAAATTACGAAAGCAGCCCGTGGCCAGTGATGTTCGTCAACGCATGATCGAAGGGGCGATGGCATTGCTGGCGCAGCGCGGGCTGCAGTCAACCTCATTCTCCGAAGTTGTGGCCACCACAGGTGCTCCGCGCGGTTCCCTCTACCATCACTTTCCAGATGGCAAAGACCAGCTCGTTGCTGCCGCTATCGATTTGGCCGGCGGCGTGCTGACCGACTTCATGAATCGCTGCGTCGGCTCTTCTGCCGAGGCAGTGGTGCAACACTTTCTGCTGATCTGGCGTACCGTGCTCACTCGCTCCGATTGCGAATCCGGTTGTGCCGTACTTGCAGTGACCGTGGCCACCGATTCCACCGAACTGCTGGCGCACGCAACCGCCGTATTCCGCACATGGCGTAAATGCCTGACCGATTTGCTCAGACAGGGAGGACTAGCAGATGACGTAGCCCGCCGTTTCGCTATGGTACTCATCGCCTCGGTCGAGGGTGCGGTCGTGCTAAGCCGGGCGGAGCGCAGTATGGAGCCGTTTGAAACCGTGGCACAGCAATTGGTGGAAGAGGCCAGTCGACTGCAGGGGCATGCCTGAGCTCTCCTTAATCGTGCTGGTGGCACCGCGAGCCGTGACGATAACAAATACCATCGCCAGAACGGCAAACGTTCAAAAACAAGGATGTCCAAGCGACAAAACATAAGTGCGGGGCGATGACACCACACGCTGCCCTAGATTGCTTTGTAGCCGCCTCGAATCCATTCGAGGATCGCCGCAGCATACTCATCCGTACAATCTTCCCAGACAAAATGACCGCCGTCGAGTAGCAGCGAGCGCGTTCTGGGCAAGGCTTTGTCCAGAACCTCAGCGTTTTCCGGGGGCACAAGCGGGTCGTGCGCACCCCAAATGCTCAGGACAGGGATGCGAATGCCCGGAAGTGCTGCTCGCAGGAGCGGAAGATCGGTCGGATAGGCGCGCACGTAGGCCATCGCTTCGACGAAACGACGCCCAACTGAAGATGCCTGATAATCCTTCAGTACATCAGGGTCCGGTTTGGTCTTCATCAACTGATCGATGGCACCGAGGGCAATCACGTCGCCGCTGACCTCTTCGAAGGGGGCAGTCGATGGCGCGTTGATCAAGTCCTTCAACGTCCCGGCTGCGAGGGCGGTGTCGGTAGCACCGCTTCCAACCACCAGGCTTTCGAACCGATTCGGATGGGCGTTCGCTGCGAAGAGAAGCGCCGAGGTGCCGACGTCAGGCGCAACGACATGGACTCGCTCCAGGTCCAGTGCAGAAAGAAACTTGGGAATGAACTCCCCCATTGCCCGGGGTGACATCAATTGCGGTCGACCTTCCGATTGGCCAAAGCCCGGGAGGTCGACTGCAATGAGGGAGGCCCTGGCACTGAGGATAGTCCAAATTCGCTGGAAGGCGTACAAACTTTCTGGCCAGGGACTCGTGAGCAGCAACGGAATTCCCTCTCCAGCACGGTTGCGTAGAAAACGAATCTTCAAGCCATCGATTTCGATGAATTCCACACTCTCTTTGATCATTGGTTTCGTCATGTCAATATCCAGTCTTTGGGTACTATCATCTGTGCCATTGCAGTTCGCAGCTCAGAACATCGTGTTTGTGTTGTTCGCACTCTTTGGCACAGGCTGCAGTACGTCCCAGTGCTCGACGATCTTGCCATCGGCATCGAAACGGAAGATGTCGACGCCTGCGGTTTCTTGGCCAGCCCAGTTCAAGTAGCGCACATGTACAAAGGCCAGATCGCCATCGATCGCGATGCGCTTGACCTCACAGGGGATAGGTCCGGACTGATTGATGTAGCCCACGATGGCATCCAGCCCATCCGGGAAGAGTGGGTTGTGCTGAACGTACGGACCAGCCACGAGGCCTGGATATAAGTCTCCTTGTCCCTGGTTGAAGACTTTGTCGTAGATGGTCTCTATTACTTGTTTGATGTGGTCTTTAGTTCTCATATCTGGCCTCTAAGGTTATGAACATCATCATTAGAAACGATCGTAGGGAGATGAACCATGCCTAAAAGAAGCAAAGACATATCAAATCGTCTCATTTTGCTATAATGAACTGATGCAGACATTAAATGGTTGGTTGAAAGCAGTCCGCGCCGACGGTTTGGTGTTGGTGCGCACGCGTGTCGCTGGGCCTTGGGGGTTCAAGGTCGAGCCTCGCAATGCTGTTGTGTTTCATTTCGTGGCGGAAGGACGTGCCTTTGTGCGCCAGGGCGACGCAGAACCCATGCAATTGGATGCTGGTGAGTTAGTCTTGTTTCCGCGTGGCAGCGCGCATGAAGTGGCGCATTCTAAGCGAGGAAAAACCATGCCGCTTGACACCTTCCTCTCTATGCGCGACGGTGTAGAGGACCGCGACGCAAAGGCTACCACGCTGATTTGCGGTCAGTTCAATATGGACCAACACCTCGCGCTTCCCGCTTTACGCGCATTGCCACAGGCCGTGTTGCTCCGGGCTGGAATGGAACCCGGGTCTTCACCCTTGAGTGATACATTACGCATGCTCCGCGACGAGGTGGAAACGCCGAACTTCGGCAACCACATCGTGGTGCGCAGTCTGCTTTCGTCTTTGTTCGTTTACTTCATGCGCGGGTGGGCAGATGCTGCTTCTCCAACAGCGAACGACTGGTTCTCCGCTTTGCGTTCACCGCATATGACACGGGTTCTGGCGTGCATCCACGAAGCACCTGAGCGTGCATGGACATTAGATGAGCTTGCTAAAGAGGCTGCGTTGTCGCGCGCTACTTTCGCCCGCAACTTCTGCGCTTCAGTTGGCGAGCCGCCGCATCAATATCTGACACGCTGGCGCATGGGCATTGCTGCGCAACTGCTTGAAGAAACTGAACTGCTACTCGGCGAGATCGCGACGCGTGTTGGTTACAAGTCGGAATTCTCGTTCAGCCGCGCGTTCAAGCAGGCACGTGGCGTCGCGCCAACGCAATACCGGCGCGCGCCACACAATGCACAACAGCCACCTCTCTAGATTACTGCATCCTGAAACGTCGCGCGTACTCGTTGGGACTCACATCTATGCGTCTTAAGAACGCCTTTCGCATCACGTCGACGCTGCGATACCCGCTTCGACGTGCGACCTCTTCCATGGAATTCCGTCCCAACTCGAGCGCCCGGCAGGCAGCTTCAAGCCGCACGTCTTCGACATACTTGGCGGGCGTGACGTTTAGTTCCCGTTGAAACGTACGGATAAGCGTCCTGACACTGGTCGAAAATCTGTCTGCCAGTATCTCTACCGTAAGCTCCGTATGCAAATGCTCGCCGATCCAAAGACACAACTCGTCCAAGCTTGAGCTCGACGACCGCTGCGATCGAAGAGCAACGCTAAACTGCGCCTGCCCGCCAGGTCGCCTAAGGAACAGGACTAAAGTCTTCGCAATTTCCAGTGCGACATTATCTCCCAGGTCTTCGGCTACAAGAGCGAGCGCTAGATCGATCCCAGCTGATGTGCCAGCCGAAGTATACACATTGCCATCTTTCACCCAGATTGGTGTCGGATCAACCTCGACTTTTGGGTAACGTTCAGCCAATTGTGTTGCCATCTGCCAATGAGTTGTTGCTCTGCGGCCGTCCAATAGTCCCGCATCCGCCAATGCGAACGCGCCCACACATATTGAGCATACTCGGCGCACCGATGGTGACTTGGTTCGGATCCATGCAATTGCTTCTGGATCAAGTCGTTCGACTGATCTAAAGCCTGAAGCAACAATCAAGGTGTCGACTGGCTCGTCGGCATGCCGCTCCTGTTCAAGTGTCTTGTGTCCCCGTAGTCCGATGCCGACTTCGCTTTCCAGATACACATCCGCACTGCAAGATACCAATTCGATCGTGTAGGGAGCGGGCTCATCGAGTAGCCGGTTCGCAAAAGAGAAGACCTCGGCTGGCCCGATCACATCAATCGCCTCCACCGGCGGTAAACCCAAAATCACGATTCGCTTATGCCGCCCAGCCTTAGGCTGCTTATCTGGTTCTGTTCGCTTACCCATTTTCGCCTCATTTATCTAATAAATTGTATTTTGGCACAAATCGACTGAAAACAGTCATTTATGCCATGTCAAGGGCGCTTAAGCTGAAAACCTCATCAACTTCACGTTCTCGGAGAACATATGAACACACTAGTCACTATTGGAGGCGTTACCCCTCCGGATTCTGCGCTCACCCGGAAAGCAGTATCGCTCGTCGAACGGGTCCATTCAAAAGTACTGCTTAACCACTTGCACCGGACATGGTGGTTTGCTGAATTCATAGCCAAGCGGCGAGGGTTAGCGTACGACCGCGAGCTTGTCTATCTTGCCGCAATTCTGCACGACCTTAGCCTCTCCGACGAGTTCGCGGCAGACCAGCGCTTCGAGGTTGATAGTGCTGACGCTGCTAACCGTTTCCTGCTTGAGAACGACTACCCAAAATCTAAGGCCGAGCTTGTCTGGGACGCCATAGCTCTGCACACTTCCTCAGGCATCGTCGATCGCAAACAACCAGAAGTTGCGCTTATTAACATCGGAGCCTATGCCGACCTTTTTGGGCTTCGGCTGGATGAAATTACTCCTTCTCTAATTGATGATGTGCTCGCTCTTTATCCCAGGATTGGATTGAAGGCTGCGTTTACAGAAGCGTTAGCAGAAGTCGTCAGAAAAAAGCCCCATACAGCTATTAACACCGGATTGGTCGATATTGGGCATCGCCATGTTCATGGTTTCAGTTGCACGAACCTATGCGACCTCATTAACACCGCTCCATTCGACAGCTGAGAGACTCTGTCACCTCAGGGTGGTGAATTAGAACGGATTTCAGGATCTGTCATCTCCACCCTTGTCCACGAAGAATGGTTTCATTCGACACACAAGGAGGCACTTTCCGTGCAACAGATATTTATCGAACTCTACAACTACGCGCCTGCATGGGCCAAATGCTCTGAAAATGAGCGAGCGGACTTCATTAAGAAAATCATCGAGTCAGTGGATGCGATGAAAGCCGCTGGCGTCGATGTCATCGCCTATGGCAAGAACGCCCGCGAAACGGATCATCGTGCGCCGTACGATTTTTTTTGTGTCTATCGCGTACCTAACGTTGAGTTTCAGCGCGAATTCGAGCGCCGGATTGCTGCGTCCGGCTGGTACGACTTCTTTGAGCAGGTGAATGTCAGAGGATCTGTAGAAGATTTTTCGGATGCACTGCTAGGCAACGCCAAGATGGTTCGTCCGGAGTAAGCCTTTTCAAGAAACTTCCCGATCATCGGTTGATTACAATCATAGCTCTTGCAACAGGTGCGAAAGGGGGGCTTGCAGTTGCATCCTGTCGATCACAAACCGTTGAGTCGGCCAAAGCAATAGCAAAAAAAGGAAATCATTATGTCTTTAAAAGAAAAACTCGACGCCTTCAGGGAAAAGGTTGAATCTGGCACTAGAATTCCAAGTTTCGCGGTGGAGAAACTTCACCGGTCAACTGAGGAGCTTATCGCCTCAGGCCAAGCGGAGCGAGCAAAAAAGGCAGGAGACAGAGCACCTGCGTTTGCGCTCGAGAATACCGATGGACGAACAATAAATCTTGCAGATATTCTAGCCAATGGGCCAGTGGTCTTGACCTTCTATCGTGGTGTCTGGTGTCCCTACTGCAATTTGGAACTTCAGGCGCTGGAAGAGGCTCGTAGCGACATCGCCGCTCGAGGCGCGCAGCTAGTCGCCATTTCGATGCAGACCGCGCCGAATAGTCGTAAGTCGATCAGGGAAAATAAGCTCGGTTTCCCGATTCTGATCGATCCACACGGTACTGTAGCCGATGCGTATGGCTTGCGCTTCGCGTTGCAAGACTATCTGATTGACATCTATAAGACTGTCTTCAAGAACGATCTGACCGTCATTAACGACGATCCGGCATGGACCCTACCGATGCCGGCCCGCTATGTCATTGGGCAGAACGGCATGATCGCCTATTCTGAGGTCAACCTCGACTACACACGTCGACCGGAAACAGCCGAACTGTTGCCCGTCCTCGATCGGCTGGGGACATCAATCGCATAAGTAGTGCAATTGGCGACACCCTGCGAGGGCAAAGTCTGCGCCATCGCTTGTCCTGAAGTAGCTTAAGAGTCGATCCTGATTCGAACGGTCTAAGGCGGCCGGTGGTACGCTAGAGTGGAATGAGTGGTTTCATTCACTGGAATACGCAATTTGGGAAGGCAAGCAATACTCCAGGTCCATTTCGCTCATCAATGACGGTCCCAACTGGGGCCGTCGGCCCACTCTGTCGCCAGATAGTCGATGAACTGGCGTACCTTGGACGGCAAATAGCGAGCGCTTGGAAACACTGCATGTACCGATAGCTCTAAGTTATCAAAATCCGGTAATAGCTGGATTAGTTTTCCCGAGGCGAGATATTCTCCGAACACGAAGGTGGGACCGTGTGCGATACCAGTGCCAGCCAACACCGCTGCCAGCAGCATATGCATATTATTTGATTGCATGCGTACAGGGCCGTCGATTAGATATTGATGCTTTGCCGCATCATTGACATTCCAGCCGCCAGCGGTGACGGCTTCGCTGAAGACCAAGCGTGAAGCAGTGCGAAGGTCGTTGGGTGTGAGGGTAGCGCCATGTTGCTGTATAAACGACGGTGCCGCACAGAACACCATACGACATGGCGCTAAGCGCCGAGCCACAAGTTCTGAATCAGCCAGACGCCCGATCCGAATCGCCACGTCTATGCCGCTTGTATGCAGGTCCACATAACGATCATCGAGTGTTATGTCGACCGTAATGTGCGGGTGCTCGGTCATGAAACGAGCGACCAACTCCCCCAAGTGCAGCATCCCGAAGCTCACCGGGGCAGTAATGCGCAACTGACCCTGCAACATAGTGCTCCTGTCACTTACCTCACGGTTGGCCTCCTCAAACTCCTCCAGAATCCGTTTGCAGCGCTGATAATATGCGCGCCCGGCATCGGTAGCGTTCAATTTACGAGTGCTACGCTGAATCAGTCGCACATTCAGACTCGCCTCTAGACTGCTTAGATATTTTCCTGCCATTGACGCCGATAAGCCGAAGCGCTTGCCTGCCGCCACCAGGCTTCCTTCATCTATCGCTGCAACAAACACCCCAATTTCGGTCAAACGATCCATTGCGTTCCTTAATTCGATAATTTTACGAATGACTGATGATAGCAAATGCCAGATTATCGCGTTTAGGGATCGTATCTAAAATATACCCATGCTTTTACCAACAAGGAAGAATCATCATGAAAATTGCAGTCAATGGTATTGAAATTAACGTCAAAGACCAGGGCGACGGCGCTCCAGCTCTTGTATTTCTGCACTACTGGGGTGGTTCGTCGCGCACATGGGACGCGGTTATCTCAGCGCTGCCTCAGAGTTATCGCACCGTAGCGCCGGATCTGCGGGGCTGGGGGGACTCCGACGCCCCCCTTACCGGCTATGCATTGGCTGACTTTGCAGACGATGCGCAGCAAATGATCGCCCACCTGGGCTTACGTGAATACGTGCTGGTGGGACACTCGATGGGAGGTAAAATCGCCCAAGTACTGGCCTCGCGCCATCCTATAGGTCTCATTGGCCTGGTGCTGGTTGCAACGATACCGACACCGCTGGTGTTACCCCCTGAGGCCCGCGCTGGAATGCAATCAGCCTACCTGTCGCGCGAATCGGTTGGTATGGCGCTCGAACGTATGCTGACCGCCAAGCCGCTCTCTGGCGCTCTGCGTGAGCAAGTCATTGCCGACAGTCTGCGCGGCGCTCCCCAGGCTCGTGATGCTTGGCCAACTTCGACCAGCCTCGAAGATATTTCCAATGTAGTGGGGTTGATCAATGTACCAGTTGCCGTCGTCGCGGGTGAGTTGGACCGAGTGGACACGGTGCCTATGCTCAAGGCGGAACTGCTGTCTCGCATCAGCCAGGCTACGCTGCACGTGTTACCCGGGACCGGTCATTTGTCACCCCTTGAATCGCCGGTGGAAGTGGCGGCCACCATAGTCGAGTTCATTCAATCGTTGAAGGCCAACCCATAAAATACAAGGGTAAGAAGGGCACCAGTGCGTTAACAAAAATTTGATTTACGGCTGCTTTGCTGTTCATGATGATCTTGCCAGAATATGCAATTGATAAGTATTATCGTACCTGAAAAACGTGATACAAAAGCATTTTTTCAATTAAGGTGGCCTTTCGTGATCGGATTGTCGAGTTAGGTAGGAACGACTGCGTTGCAGACAGACGATCTAGCCTCGTTCCTTATCAGTTCTTACGGAGCGCGTTCAACTGTTCCTTACTTGGCTGGAGAAAATCAGTTTTCTGACCGAAGGGCTTTAAGCTTCCAGCATCAACGATGAAAACAGTAGTGTGATGAAAGCGGCCACCAAACCCATTGCCTCCGCCCGAGTATTGACTCGCATACACGTTCTTCTCGCCAGCAAGAACCCACACTGGCTCAAGCCCGGCTTGGGCGAGGCGTTCTAGGAAGTAGTCGCGAGAGACAATCCCTGCTCCGGCACCACGCGTATGTAGGGAGGGATCTTGCCACCTAAGAACTCCTGCAGCGTCAACATATTGCGGTTTCTTTCCGCTGTGAAGGCGCAGGTCAAGAAGCTTCATAGTGCCAGCAGACGGAAAGTGGAGCGTGAACGAATCCTCGACTGAATTATCCTTCGTATTGCCTTCGGCGATTAGGGATTCGACGATGGCAGCGTAGGGAGTGACGATACCTATGGAGATGTCCTTCGAAAGCTTTATTTCCCTTCCGTCGCGCCAGCCGTGCTCTCCCAAGAAGGTCTCCAGATCTCCATCATCCGACAGTCTCGATGAGTCACTACGTTGCTGGCTCAGCAGATTTGTGGCTAGAGCAGGTCCAGCACCGAGGCGAGTGACCAAGCACGTGATGTGGGACCACGCGTCTGCATGGTTGCGTCTGCTCTGACCCGGAACCTTCCAGTGTCGAAAGCTATGCACGACAAGCCACTGGCAACCGTCGGGGCTGGCGACTTCAATCTCTTCGGGGCCGTTGCACAAGTCACTTTCCACAGCAAGCCATGCAAGGAGCAAGTCCGTGTCGCCGAACGGCAGCCTCGGTGAAGACGGCGTCCACCAAGTGGTAGGAGTTGAGGACCAACCAGACTCTTGGGTGCTACGTACAAGGAGTGATGGGTCAATATCCTTCTTCATGTAGCGGCCACCGGGTCCGTATTCGAAGGCCCGCAGTTGGCCATCGTCATGATAAGAGCAAATAGCGAGGTTGTCGGTCAATCGAACCGTGATCTCCGCAAGTGCGATGCGCTGGTACTTCTTTCCTATTCGCTCGACACGATGATTGCCCATGCGTTCGCGAGAAATGTGGGAGCCTTCGTCGAACTCTTCGAAGAGTTCCTCGGTCCATCCCCTCGCGTGCGCACGAACGCATATCCAGCGCCTCACAGTCGCGTGATCGAACTCAGGCGGATGAATGCCGTTGTCGTTCATCCTGGTCGCCTCGAGTTGATGCCGCTCGGCAAAACGACCGTACTCTGCAAGCATCTCCGGCGAGAGCTGTTCCTTTAGCTCCGTGTTCGCCTTCACTAGTTCGTCCCATAACCGTGCCGACTCTTCTCTACCCTCATCGCTGTACCAACTCCGCTCGAGCCGCTGGCGATAGTTCAAGCTCGCACGAAGCAGGTTCGTGTAAGCATTAAGTTGTGTAGCAGTTGCCATGTCCTCGAAGCTTGCTTCCCACTGTTCGTAAAGTTGCTGCGTGGTTTGCCCAGCATGTTCCCGAGGCAAACTCGTGATGTCGTGCAGCCATGTGCGCAAGGTATAGTTTCCAAAATCCGCATCCCTTTCGGTCGACGAGAAAATAGAATCGCCATACCCTTTCTTACGGTATTTCTTAAGGTCTTCGTCGGTCACCGGTTCCAAGGGCCAAGGTGAAGTGAACTTGGCCTTGCAAGCTTCAATGTCGATTTCCGGGGGCAACTGGCCTGCAGCTTGGGTATACAGCAGGGAGCCTAATGCATAGTCGCGTGCTAACAGGTTAAGAGGCGGTGTGCGGTCACCGGCGAAGTAGTTCGCCCAAACTGCTGAAGCAACCGCTTTGCATCCGGAGCGGTCTATTCCCTGCATCATGGCTCCATAACAAGCCGCAAGCAGGCGTTCAGAGATGTACGGATCGTCCACTTGACCAAATTTGTCGAGCAGGGCAGCGGCAACAACAAGGTTAGAGGACAGCAGATTTACTAAGGCTTTCGTGGCGCGATCTCGTACGGCCCGGTTACTGGTCGACAGGAACCATGTCAGCGCGACAGCAGCGAGCCACAGACGCTGGTGTTCCACTTCCCCAGCTTCCACTTGCCAAGCCCACTCAATGAGGGTCTCGGTCGTACCGCCTTCACTTAAGTCGTCTTCCGCAAGGAAGATAGACCACACAGCGTCTCTCTGAGGCATGGGACGCTGCCAGAGGTCTTGGTGCAACCATTCGGCATTAAATTGATTTTCCGGCTCAGTACAAACTAGCAGCAACAACCCGTAAGATGATTGGCCAGTGTACTCGCATAGCGTTGACACCCAATCGACCGTCCGTTGCGAGAACGCGCTGGGCGCACGCCACGCAAGCGAGCTTATGAAGGCGTCGGTTAGCGACGAGGAATTGATTGCATCCTTGGGTAATATATCGAACAATTCGTACCCGAATCTCTCGGGAAACTGGACCGTAAGCGCCTCAATGACACCAGCAAAGCGCCAAGATGCGTCGGGATCAAAGTAGGTGACAAGGGGCTCTCGTCGAATTGATCCTGTCAGGTCGGCAGGGTCAATTTGCGCAATGAGGCGCTCGGCTCGCAGGTGATCCGACAGCCGCTCGAACGTAAACCTGATGGTTTCGATATTCCTTCCTTCGTGGCGCTCCATTTCCTGAGTAAGCACGCCTTCGGAGAGAAACGCCGACAAAAGGCTCTGATCCACTCTTCCCCCTGAATGGAGGAAGCGCTCGAATAGTTCACTCGCAGTATCGAATGGCAGACTACCGAAGTCGCAGTGCGCAGCGCAAGCATCAAGAAATTCGTCGAGTGCTTTACGTGCAATCTTCAGTTGGGGCATCAGCTTCAACTCTCTTTCCACCTTCTTAGCCACCGCTGACAGGTAGAAGTTAAAAATAGCCGTGATGCCTTCCAGGCCCTTGGGAAGTTGCTTGAGGTTTTCCGCGTCAAGGTACGCGCAGCATGTCCGTAAGAATAGGGGATTTTCGAACTCACGAGCCAAATTTGGCGAACTGGGACGTGCTATACCGCGCTTGTCTAGATATGCCTTGGCTGCCGCTCCGGCATGGCCCGCGAAGCCATGATGAACCACATGCTCGATTCCCTTCAGCGGGAGGTATTCCAGATATGTGTCACGCACGGTCAAGACTAGGGCCAAGCGCGGGAATTGCTGCATTTGTGTAACGAACCCTTGAAGGCGAGTTTCCCACAGGTCGATCCCGTGCTTTTCGTTTAAGGCGTCAATTGCGAGAACGGACCGGCAACCTGCGGCCTCTGCAGCAGCGTCCAGAGCCCCGAGGAACTCGTTCGTGCTAACCTGACCTAGATCCAGATGCTCGCGTATCTGTTGCCAAGGTTCGGCCTCGGCCAAGGTTCCGGTCAGTACCAAGATAAATGGGCGTGCCAGCTCAAGTTGCTTTGCGCCGAAGTCGGCAACCAAATGCGACTTGCCGATGCCAGCCTGTCCAGAGATGAGCAGTTCCCGCTTGTTCGCGAGACGCCAACGTACGCTTGCGAGCTCGCGCCTAACGTGGTCTATCGATGAATACAGATCGAACAGGTCTCTCCGGACACTTGTATGGTCCTTGGCGGCGACTTTGTCTTGAATCTCGCTCAACGCATTCGAGACGCTCAGCACGCCATCTGCCGACAATGCGACCCAGATATCCAAGGGGAGGGGAGCGTCCAGTGTAGCGGGTGAGCTGGTGAGAGCATCTAGAAGCGGCTCGCAGGATTGTTTCATCCGGCCTGCTACGGAAGTAAAGCCGTGCAGTACCAGGTTGCGAGTCGCTCCGTCGAGCCGGTATGTGATTTCTGCAGCCCAGGCGGCCGGTTCCTTTAGCAGTTCAGCATTACGCGCAAGCGCTTGTAAGGCTTGCTGGATGGGTAAGTCCACATGGCTCTCCGGACTGTATCGCTCGCCAAGATTGCGACGCGGAACCTCGAATTTCTCAGAGAACCAAACTGTGCTGAAGCGGACGGTGTCAAACCAGTAGCGTGCTCGCCCCGAGTAGGCAGGGGTGTCGCGGCCAAGCCGCTCCGTGATACTTGACGCGCTCCAAAGTTCGATTTCCAAGATGCGGCCCTCCGCTGCGGCATCCTTGATGCTCTTGTCGCGCCAGCCCTCGTATCGTTGTACCTGGCTCAGTTTCTGGCCCGAGCGGTTGTCTTGAAGGTCGATAGGCAGACAGACAATGAACTTCTTTAGCTGAGGATGGGCGGCCATCGCGCGCTGAAAGGAATCAGTTAGATCATTTACCTGCGTCGATTCGAAGCTATTCATGAGGTACTTGGCTTGCCAGCCAACTTCGCGCCCGTCTGCGTACCTTCGGTAGCACTCCAGGCCTTGGTCCGCCCCTGGACCTTTCCGAACGAACCATGAGCCCTCAACCGGGTCCTCTAAGGCAGCCAATTGGCAGCAGAGTTCCTCAAAGCCCCCCATCTGTCTGCCTCGGTGTTCTCGAATGTCAGCGAAATTCATGCGTAACAACAAATTAGCCTCTCAAGTATTGTGTTTGCTCCGCTCTCCTGGCCGGAGCTCAATAGTAATAGAACAGTTTAAAGCAGCTCTCGATGCAAAATAAAACACTTATTGAGAAGAACACAAATTATCATAAAGAAGATTTCCATAAATGTAATATATAGTTAATTATTAATTTGAGTAGCAAAATTAATAAAATTGATCTTCCGATTTGACGATAATATCTACATTGACAACTCAATAAGCATGAGCAGATGGCTGTGTCTCATCATCCGGAGTTTCTAGTTCGTTTCCATTTAAGAGATAATTTTCTAAATCGAGTGCAGACATGTGCAAAAAAATTACTGGGGCAGAGTATCCCTTAGTCAAAATATTTAGTTCCGATTTTGATTGCGTCATTCGCTCTCCCATGGCGTAAGGACCATTTCATTTGATCATGAATAAATCAATATTAATAACTGGATCATGTGGTTTGATTGGAACCGCACTTAAATTGGCGCTAATTGAATTTGGTTACAACGTAATTGGTTTTGATATTCGTGGACGGGCCGCTGAATTTGGAGACATTCGAAATAGGGAATCTGTCATTCGTGCTATTGGTGGTTGTTCTGGGATAATAAACTTGGCAGCGGTATCGCGAGTTGTACATGCGCAGAGGAATCCAGAAGAATGTTGGAAGACGAATGTTGGTGGATTGGAGACTTTGCTGAACGAAGCATTGAGACGAGCTGAAAAACCTTGGATAATTTCAGCTAGTAGTCGAGAAGTATATGGAGAAGGTACCGGCATCCCAATTAGTGAATCTTCACCACTAAAGCCTGTCAACATTTATGGAGAATCAAAGGTCGAGGGTGAACGATTAATAGGAAGGGCAACAGATAATGGTCTTAGAACATCCATAATTCGATTTTCGAGCGTCTATGGGAGCCCAAAAGATCATTCAGATCGGGTTGTACCAGCGTTCGCCAGGGCAGCGGCTATCGGCGGAAATTTGCAGATTGAAGGAGCTGAAAACGCGTTTGATTTCACGCACGTTGATGATATTGTTGATGGACTGATTAAAGTAGTTAGGTATTTTGAAGATGTTGGCTGTTCAAGTCTTGATCCAATACATTTCGCGTCAGGGCAAGCGACGAGTTTGTACGAACTTGCAAAAATGGCAATCGAAATTGGAGGAATGAAAGCTACGTTTTCTAACGCGCCATGTCGTACATATGACGTTTCAAGATTTTGCGGGGAGCCAACGCGCGCGCGAGAGAAAATAGGATGGCGTTCAACAACGCCGCTTAGTGAAGGTCTCGCACGTCTGATTTCAGCGTTCTCAAAGGAAAGCATTGATGAAATCGTCAATGCAAGAAGATAAATTAGTCAAAGTTAACTCCTGGACAAAGAGATATGGAAACATTTGCTAGGCATCACAATCTTGACATAAATAATAGCGAATTTGAAAATGGAATTATCAAGTTAGAGAGTTTGCCTCCTGTACTCTTTGTAGAACTGACACAGAATTGCAATTTGAGTTGTTCAATGTGTCGATCTGCTGACGGGAAGTATAAAGATCGAAACATGAGCAACGAATTATTTGAATTAGTGTCGAAAAAACTATTCCCGTCTGCTTCGTTAATTGATTTACGGGGATATGGCGAGAGCACAATATTGAAGGATTTCGAAGGAAAGCTAAAGATCGCAAGTACTTCGGGTGCAAAAATTCGACTAGTTACGAATGCGCTTGCAATTCGCCAACCTTTATGGCAACAACTTATGGAGAGCCAAGCCAACGTAGTCGTTTCGGTAGATTCTATTAATAGCTCGACAGTTAAGTCTCTAGGCCGTGGCAGTTTGGATAAACTAAAAAGCTCGCTCGAAGTAGGTAAGTCTGAAAAAACTAAAGCTGGAGGAAAAGGCGAAATTTGTTTCAACACAGTGATTTCGAGTTTGAATATCAATGAGATAAAAGATATTGTCGAATTTTCGGCATCCTATGGCGTGCAAAAATTAACCCTTTTCCCAATAGTTACAAGGAAAGAGAATCCACTTCACTTAGACAACGTGATGTCCATAATTCCGGAAAGCTTAAGAATTGCCACCGCACGTGCACTCGATTTGAACATAGAGTTGCGTCTTGGCGCTAGCCTTGATTCAACTTTAACATTAGATGCAGGCTTGCCATTTCGATGCTCGCATCCATGGCAATATTGCTATATAGATTATGCAGGGAATATTGGTTATTGTGATCACCTTATTGGCCATGCCGCACTTACATTAGGGAATTTGACCAAGAATACATTTGAGGAAATTTGGAATGGAGATCAATACCAAAATCTTCGAGCGCAACACGTGGTTGGGCGGCGTGGTGGGTCGGCCAAAATGGAGTCAGATCTCCCACATTGTAACTGGTGTTACAAGCGAAGGTATGTGGATTTCGAAGAGGTTACAAATTCCAATGCCAGTGAGAGAATAATTTCCACGCATACTGTCGAGTCGCTTGTAAGCAATATTTCAGGTACAGATCGATCTGAATTCTTAAAATCTCGATCTATTCCTTTTAAGAAGAGTATTCCAATAAAGCGCGATAAATGATTGATATTGCATTGGTACGAATTCCAATATTTCTTCTGACAGATGAATTCCAGAAAGAGGTTCGCGCCGCTTTTTCGTCAGGAGCTTGTATTAATCATCATAAATTAAAAAAAATGGTCAACGAACATTTTATATCATTGAATGGCTTGACACTTCAGAACTCTTTGATACAGACGGAATCAATCAAAGCATTTCTAAGACACGGGTATACCCCAGTTTTTCTTTTAGGAGAGTTATCCAATGAAGAAATTTCTTCGATGAAAATAGAATTTAAAAACAAGAACGTTGGAGTACTAAGTATATTTAGCAGCGATGAAAGTTCGAATACGAATTTGATAAATAGGATGAAATATGACTCATTTAATAAGACGCCTCCACCAAACTCGGATGAGTGGTCTACATATGGAAACCGAATCATCCAATCGCAAAAATTCAATGATTTCTTGCGTAACAACAATTCAGAAAATAAATCGACAATAGATGCGGCGTCATCGTCAATGAAATCTTCGCTACAAGATTTCATGTTTAATCAATAAAATATTAGGGCAATCAATGGCAAGATTTGGAGAATCCATCAATCCCGACAATTTGTATTCTGGAACCATCCCGTCAATTGAATGTGGGTCAATTTCTGTTGTCATCCCAGTGAAAAACAACCAGTCTGGCATCAATAGATTTTTAGATACTTTTTTTGAAGTTATTCCGTCAAACGAATACCCAATGGAAATTATTATTGTTGACAATAATTCCGATGTTCCGATAACACTTAACAAGTGTTTCATGTCTTACGGCAAGATCCCAATCCGTGTTTTACATTGTTTGATTCAAGGCCCCGCGGCTGCAAGAAATATGGGAGCGAAAGCTGCATTAGGAGAATGGCTGCTCTTCTGTGATAGTGATTGCATCCCAACAGCAACCACGCTATCGGGCTATTCAAACTGCAAGGAGAAAGCTATTGCATTTGCTGGCAATGTCAAAGGCTGGCCCCAATCCAATCTTACTGCTTTCTATGATAGTGAAAATGTCCTACTTCCCAGAAAAGTTAAAAATTCCAGTGATAGGCTGGTGCCGATATACATCGTCACGGCCAACGCTTTGGTTTGGAAGAGTGCCTTGGCTGAAAGTGGTTATTTCGACGAATATTTTGATGACGCTGCTGGTGAAGATGTCGAAGTCACACGGCGATTATGGTTGCTCGGTAACATTGAAATATGCGAAGAAAGTCTTGTTCTTCATGATTTTTCCGATGGATTAATAGGGTTTTCCAAGCGCTTTTTGCGTTATGGAAAAGGAAATCGAAAGATCGAAGTTACACAAAAAATCAACATGAAACCAAAATTTAGCAAACCACGTTTACCTTCTTTTTGGAACTACATTGGAAAATGTTTTCAATATTATTTCATGTGTATTGGATACTATCGTGAAAAATATCGGACAACGAATCGATTATAGTCTGATTTGATTAAGAGACCAGAATGTCAAATTGCCATAAAATAATTGTGATTCGTGGTGCACCCGGCATTGGAAAAACAACGCTTGTTTCGAATATAAGAAGGTGTAATTCAATTGCAGTTGTGGTCGATGTGGATGATATTAGGCGAATGATTAATTCAGAAAAATTCATTCCAGGCGTCGATGATACTTATTACCAATCTATTGAAATTTCTGCTCAATTAGTAAAAACCTTTCTTGGAGCCTCTGCTTTTCCAATTGTGCTTGTTGATGTATTTTACGACTCTTTCGTTGATTCGCTTACAAACCACTTAGATGAAATAGAATTCAAATTAATCACTTTAATTACAACAGATGAAATATTGTGCAACCGAATGAAAAATAGAAAAGAAGGGTTTATAAACTTGGAAATTGCCAAAAAGATCAATCAAAGATTCTCGAGCAGCAACCTGGATGGCGAAGTTTTGTTAAATATTGGTGATCGATCAGCAAAGGCAGTTTTTTACCAAGTGCACTCCGAAATTTTCAAAATTCAATAAGAAAAGCTACCCTGATCGGCACAGCGACTGATAGTGCCAGCAACACTGCGACCAGTACACCGGCCACCGTCAATGTCATCAACAACAACCCACAATCAGTCTGACGGCCAATCCGGCCAATGCCACTGCACCGGCGACCATCATTCTGAGTGCGACCGCGACCGACACCGATGGCACGATAGCTAAGGTGGAGTTCTTCAATGGCACAACGACTATTGCGACCATTACCACAGCACCATTGTAAGTACCTGGTAAAGTCATCTGATGATTCGGTTGTCTGTTAAAACACTTCATCAGCATTATTGCCCATCCTCAGCCCTGATTCCGCTTCACCTCGCAGCATGGTGTTGATGTCATTGACATAAGCCGGCATCAACACGACACATGGCGCACCACCGCCTGTTTAGGATCATTGCTTAGCCGTTCATGTTCACGGATCCAGATCCGTACCATGTTGGCGTTCAATCCATATCGAAGGGCTGTCGCTGCAATTGACACACCAGGTTGTTGGCAGGCGTTGACCACCTGATTCCTGAATTCGACGCTGTGACGCCGACGCCGCACCTGCGGCATATCTATTTCTTCGTTCATGTACACTTGTCCACTTATTACGTGGACACAATCATCCGCGCTTAGCTGCTTGGATTCAAGGTGACATTACCGGGGGCTTACTGAGGTTGGGTGCACCGCCGTAGTGCAATCGCATGAATTCCTGAATTAGGGTGTAACCGGGGGACTTGAATATTCGAGGTAGTGGCGAGCCAAGACTTGTCCGCTACGGATCGCCATATAGTAAGGATTTCCCTATTCAATATAAGGCTTTGCCGATAGGTGGAATTTTTCTTTTGTGATATCTTTATTTCCACATGGAAACTAAATGGACCTCAAAATTAAAACGCGCAGTAACGTCGGGGAAAAATAATACGCAAACAAGCAATAACTTCTTTATGCAAGTTGATGGCGGCGCTATATACAACCTAATGCGTTCGCATACCGAGCTAATCAACTGTGGGGGATATCGCTGCAGGGAGTTATTTTTTTAGGATTTTTGAATGGATACGGTACAAAGTATTATGCCAGCGTCAACGACACATGCAACGCTGGAAAAGCCTTTTCAGGCGTTAGAGTTTCTTGCCTTCACCTTGGACCAAGAAGAATACGGCATCGACATCCAAAGAGTCCAAGAGCTGCGCGGCTATGAGGCCGTGACCCATATCGCCAATGCGCCCGAGTTCATCAAAGGAGTGATCAGCCTACGCGGCATCATCGTACCCATTGTCGACATGCGCATTAAGTTTAATCTCGGCATCCCGAGTTACGATCAATTCACTGTCGTTATCATTCTCAACATTGGTGGTAGCGTGATAGGCATGGTGGTCGATAGCGTGTCGGACGTGATTACCTTGACTGCGGAGCAAATCAAGCCTGCACCGGATATGGGGGTGGTATTTAATACGGATTACATTATAGGTCTGGGTGCGGTGGAGGAGCGCATGCTGATCTTGGTCGATATTGACAAGCTCATGTCTTTCACTGAAATGGGACTGATCGACAGATTGACGAAGTAAAGGCCGTATCTGCCCACCAACATCACGGAAAAAGGAAGAAGAATGAATATCGGAAATTGGAAAATTGGAACACGACTGGGATGGGCTTTTGGCTTGGTGCTGATGTTGTTGGCGGTAAGTACAGTGTTTGCTATTTCAAGTTTGCGATTGTTAAACGAGGGTACCGATCAAATCGTCAATGACAAGTACCCCAAGGCAGTGTATGCGTATGACATTTTGGATATAGTGAATCGCAACGCTCGGGGTATGCGCAATATGCTGTTGTGGAGCGACCCTGCGGAAGTGGAAAGGGAGCGCCAAAACATACTCAACAATAAGAAAGAAAATGGTGAGAATTTTTCCAAATTGGAAGCGCTAGTCAAGTCAAATGAAGGTAAGGCGTTGCTGCGTGTTGCTGTGGACGCCAAGATGCAATATGGGGTGTCACAAAAGCAGTTCATGGAACTTGCTGCCGCTGGAAAAAAAGAAGAAGCCACCATCTTCTTGCTGACAAAAATGCGACAGGATCAACGCAATTATTTTGAAGCGCTGAGAGACTTGATTCGGCAACAGACAGAAGCGGTCACCGAAGGCGGAAAACAAGCTGAGAGCACTTATCAGAACACACGCGTGACGTTGTTATCCCTTGCCGTGTTGACACTCGCGTTGGGAAGTGGAGTGGCAATCTGGATTACCCGCTCCATCGTTGTTCCGTTGCGCGAAGCGGTGCGCGTTGCGCACACGGTCGCGGCGGGGGATTTGAACAGTCAAATCGAAGCCCGCACGACCGACGAGACTGGACTGTTGCTGCAGGCACTCAAGGAGATGAACGATAGCCTGGTCAAGATCGTCTCCGAAGTGCGTACCGGTGCGGACACGATCGCCACCGCTTCTGGTCAGATCGCCAGCGGCAATCTCGATTTATCTTCACGTACTGAGCAGCAGGCCAGCTCACTGGAAGAAACTGCATCCTCAATGGAAGAACTGATCAGTACCGTTAAACAAAATTCCGACAATGCGCGTCAGGCGAACGGGTTGGCGGTATCCGCGTCCGAGGTTGCTATCAAGGGTGGGGCCGTGGTCTCGCAAGTGGTCGATACCATGGGGTCCATCAACGAATCGGCGAGGAAAATTGTTGACATTATCGGCGTCATCGATGGTATCGCTTTCCAGACCAATATCCTGGCATTGAATGCCGCAGTCGAAGCTGCCCGAGCCGGTGAGCAGGGTCGTGGTTTTGCCGTTGTGGCGACCGAAGTGCGTAATCTGGCACAACGTTCGGCGGCAGCCGCCAAGGAAATTAAAACGCTGATCAGCGATTCCGTCGAGAAAGTAGACGCTGGCACCAAGCTGGTCGGTCAAGCTGGTGCGACGATGAACGAGATTGTTGATAGTGTCAAACGCGTCACCGACATCATGAGTGAGATTACTATTGCTGGCCTAGAACAGACTGCGGGTATTGAACAAGTGAATCAAGCGATCGTTCAAATGGATCAGGCCACCCAGCAAAATGCCGCTTTGGTGGAAGAGGCCGCCGCAGCCTCCCAGTCGCTGCAAGATCAGGCTGGTAGCCTAGCTCAAGTGGTTAACGTATTTAAAATTGGAGCAGTGCGTTCCGCTGTCGTCACACCGTTGAGGGCGGTCAGTCGTCCGGCTCAGGTCGCTAGCTCCGTTTCTGCTCCGATCACTCCCATCGAGCGTGCGAGGGCGCGTGCGAAACCGGTGAAGTTGACCGCGAACTCATCAGTATCCGCGAACGGCGATTGGGAAGAGTTTTGATCCCATGGGCATGAAGCCGTTGACATCAGCGAACAAGCACGCCTTGATGTGTCCTAGTCTGATTTGATTGATGCCATTCGTCATCTTGGACAGAGGGGAAGCTGATTTTTTTGTGAACTTATCGAGAAATTCTCTGGAATGTATTCCAGAGAAGCCTGAACTGCGGGCATTGCGTGAGTTGTGATGTACGGTGGATATCGGAAGCCAAAAGCAGGCCAGGATTCTGTCGAAAATATATTAAGGAAGCTTGCGCAAGCTTGAATTCTTATTGGTGTATGTCCGTAAGAAACCGCTTGATTAGAGGGCTACAGTTTAATAAGCGATGCGGATAATATACTTGAGGAAACACGACGAAAGAGATAAAGGACATATGGAAATTAAAAATCTGAGCATTGGTACCCGCCTTGGCTGTGGCTTTGCCATTGTCTTGCTACTGGCGACCGTTTCATCCGGTGTGGGCCTGTGGCGTCTGAATCAAGTTGCCGCCGATACTCGTGCGATGATGCAGGAACCGCTCACCAAAGAACGCATGACTGAGGAGTGGTATCACATTACGTTTGCCGGACTCAAGCGACAGTTGGCCATCGTCAAAAGTGGTGATCCGAGTTTAGCCGATTTCTTTGCTGCTGATGCCAAGGCTTCCACCAGCCATATCAATGAGATTCAAAAGTATATCGAGGCCCATCTGGCCAGCGAGCAGGAACGGACATTGTTTCAGCATGTCGGGGCTGCTCGTTCGAAATACCTCACCAACCGCGATCTGATCTTGGCAGCCAAGCACGATGGTCGCAGTGAAGACGTGGCCAAGTTGTTTGAACAATTCACACCCTTGTCCGAGGCGTACAAGAAAGCCGAACTGGAATTTTTGAACTATCAAAAAGAGTCAGTGAACGGACTGAGCCAGGAAGTGGATGCAGTGGCGGCGAGCAGCAAGCTGTTGGTGGTGTCACTCATCGTCTCGTTTGTTCTGTTGGGCGGACTGTTCGCCCGGTATTTGACGCTCAGTATTACCAGGCCTCTGACTTACGCCCTGGCAGTGGCGCGACGGGTGGCCGATGGCGATCTGACCTCCGCGATCGCTGTCCGCTCGCGCGACGAAACTGGGCAGCTAATGCAGGCGCTGAAGGACATGAATGGCAGCCTGTTCAAGATCGTGAACCAAGTGCGGGTCGGCACCGATACGGTTGTCGCCGCGTCGATGCAGATAGCCAGTGGTAACCAGGAGTTGTCGTCGCGTACCGAGGCCCAGGCTGACGCACTGGAACAGACCGCCTCATCGATGGAGGAATTGACCAGCACTGTGAAGCAAAATGCTGATCATGCGCGCCAGGCCAATACTTTGGCGGTTTCAGCCTCCGAGGCTGCGGTCAAAGGCGGGGTCGTGGTGTCCCAGGTGGTTAGCACCATGGACTCGATCAATGCCTCGTCCAAGAAGGTCGTCGATATCATCGGTGTGATCGATAGCATCGCATTCCAGACCAATATCCTGGCCTTGAATGCAGCGGTGGAGGCGGCCCGTGCCGGGGAGCAAGGCCGAGGTTTTGCGGTGGTGGCTACCGAAGTACGCAACCTGGCCCAACGTTCAGCCAGCGCCGCCAGGGAAATCAAGACCCTGATTGGTGACGCCGTTGGCAATATTGATGCTGGTGCGCAACTGGTGGAGCAAGCCGGTGCCACGATGGATGATATTGTCATTAGCGTCAAACATGTCAGCAACATCATCGGCGAAATCGCTTTGGCCAGTGAGGAGCAGACGGCTGGCATTGAACAAATCAATCGCGCCATAACGCAGATGGACGCGGTCACTCAGAAAAATGCGGCGCTAGTGGAAGAAGATGCCGCTGTTGCGCAGAGCATGCAGGAGCAGGCCGATAATTTATTCCAGGTGATCAGTGTCTTCAAGCTGACGAGCGGCGTCACCGTCACCAAGCCTGCTGTGGAACAGACTACATCACGGGTGGGACTGCCGAGTAACGCGGCCCGGAACGGCGCGGTTCTTGCAGCGGTCCGAGCTGCCGTTTCGGCCGAAGTTGAACATGAGGAATGGGAAGCACTCTGATGACAAGAGGGGGAATGGCAATGCGCAAGCATCTCAAGTACCGCTTGAAAACGGTTCGCCTGGACTGCGGTATTCCGTAACGCCAAACCGTATCATATCGTCTTTTGCACGACACTTTTTCAAATCACATACTACATAGACATTAGCCCAATAGCGGTTTCTTGGCCATTGACCTCTTGAATACACACGATAGTATCAAAGGAGCTTGTGAGGACTTGTGCTCTCCCACGGTCAAACGAAACCGTAATCAAGTTACAAAGACCGCCTTCGGGTGTTTTTTCGTGTATATGAACTTTTTTATTTCACCATGACGTTAGCACCGAATTTGGCTGACGTTCGCTGAGGCTCGCCACAACCAATTTTCCTACGGAGTAAGCGGGTTCACCATATGCAGGTGCTTTCCGCAGCCTGCTCTGCTTTTCTTTCATTTGGCTCTCAGCCATACATGGAAATCTGCGCTTCTATAGGAGTTGTCTGCTGCGTGGGCAACCCCGTCGAACGTGCAGTCTCCGAACTGCGTTCGAGGGGGGGCTTGCTTAAAGAATGGTGACAGAATCTGTCACTGTGGTAATCTAAACTGAGTTTTCTTACACAACAGAAGGAAACCATCATGACCAAAACTGACGCCACGGCTTTACAAATTGCTCACACCTATGTGGAAGCAATGGCCAAAAAGGATGTCGAAACGATCATCTCGATTTCGGCCAAGGGTATCGTCTGCACATCGCCCATCGGGCAAACCACAGGCATCGAGCGCTTCCGGGACTTCCAGGCGGGGTTTTCCCAGATGATCACGAATCTGACGGTTCTCGCCGTTCATGGTGACGACAAGCAAGCGGTGGTGGTCTACGACGTTGAAACACACCCGGTTCCGCACTCAATGGTCGCTGAACTCATCAGGGTCAAGGACGGAAAGCTCGCTTCTACCGATGTGATTTACGATGCCACGCCGTTCGCAGCCTATATGGCAACGGTTCAGCCTCACTGAAACGGCCTGCTATGAAACGTATTCAATACGACAAGTACGGCGGCCCGGAATTGATGCGGCTCGAAGCCTTCGAGCTGGCCACGCCGGGTAAAGGTGAGGTGGCAGTGAAGGTCAAGTTTGCTGCCATCAACCCCATCGACTGGAAGGTGCGCAACGGCTATCTCAAGATGGTCACCGGCAAAGTCTTCCCGCGTGCGATGGGCAGTGACTTCTCCGGGACCGTGATTTCGGTCGGTCCCGACGTGACGCGCTTCAAACCTGGTGATGCCGTGTTCGGTCTCGCCCGCATCAAGGAAAGTGGTGCGCTTGGCCATGCCGTGGTCACCAATGAAACCTTCATGGCCAAGAAGCCTGACAACGTTTCCTTTGAGGATGCGGCTTGCCTTGGAACCCCGGGCGTAACAGCTTGGAACGGCCTGGTAGACAAGGCGAAGCTGGCAGTTGGCCAGCGAGTCTTCGCCAATGGCTGTACAGGCGCGGTGGGCGAAGCAACTGTGCAGATCGCACGGATGCTGGGTGCCACGGTCTCAGGCGGTTGCAGCGCGGGGGCAACGAAGAGGGCTCGATCCCTTGGCGTTCAAACCGTTTTCGACTATCGGACAACCGATCTGTCGAAGATCGGTGAACGCTTCGATGTGGTCTACGACACGGCGGCAACGATGACTACGGCTGTAGGTCTCAGCCTGCTGAGCAAGGATGGCGTGTTCCTCGACATCAACCCAACCCCAGGCAAGTTCATTCGTTCAATCTTTAACCGGCGACTGAAACCGATTGTTTGTACGCCAAGGTCCGATATTCTAGATGACCTTGCTAGTGCCGCCAAGGACGGAAAACTTCGCCTTCCGGTCGCCGAGACCGTGCCCCTGAGCGAGGCAATTCGGCTGGTCAGCGCTCTGGAAGCTGGCCGCAAGCTTGGCGGGAAGGGCCTCGTAGTGATGGACTAAACGTGTCGCGAAGCCACCGATTATTCGACCTCATGCAAGTGCTACGCCGACACCGTGGAACGGTATCCGGCAATGTGCTTGCGCGCGAAGCTGGCGTGTCGCTGCGCACCATCCGCCGCGACATCGCCACGCTACAAGCCATGGGGGCCGATATCGATGGCGAACCCGGCGTCGGCTACATACTGCGGCCAGGATTCCTGTTGCCACCTCTGTCTTTCACAGAGGAAGAGTTGCAAGCACTCGTTGCAGGCGCGCGATGGGTCGGTCGCCAGACGGACGAAAGTCTGGCGTTCGCTGCTCAGAACGCGCTCGCCAAAATCGGTGGGGTGCTTCCTCCTGAGATGAGGAGGGCCTTGGACGACGATGCTCTTTATATTTGCCGTCAAAGGGAAGATGTATCAGACCTCGATTTGGCGCAGGTTCGACGCGCAATGCGCGAGCAGCGCAAGATGCACATCGTTTACACGGATCAGGCTGGAGCTGCGTCGGAGAGGACCATCTGGCCCATCATGCTCGGCTTCGTCGAATCCCGGAGGTTCATTGCAGGATGGTGCGAGCTACGCGAAGATTTTCGCCTTTTCCGTGCTGATCGCATTGTAAAGGTCGATTTCTTGGATGTTCGCTATTCAGGCAACCGTCGGCAGCTTGTCAAGGAATGGCGTGCCCAGGAAGAGCGCCGACGTAAGCCGCAAAATAGCAGCTAGAACGTATCGAGCGCGCTATCTAACTAGAGAAGCAAAAAAATTGGAAATTCTGAGTTCGTTAGCCTCGCGTCGGGGTATGGTTATATTTTAAAAGAGGGAGCCCAGCTTTTTGCGCCATCGTAACAAGATAATGCGCCTGACGCATGAGGTAGAGGGGATTGGGAGCTGGGGAGGATTGATGGAATTATCTGTGGTTCCGGCTTGCAACCGCAACAAGCCATGAAAAGCCAGCCGCAAGCGGCTGGCTGAATTAAAACATTTTGCACTATGCTATTAATTAGCCGGGAGCAGACTCGACGGGTGTAGCCTGAATTGGACCAACTCCAGCAACAGCGAATGTAGGCGGCCCATTTTCGTTATTAAAATGGTAGCGCATCTCAATAGAAAAATTCGTCGAGCCACCCGTCTGTAGGAGATAGATATATATATACAAACCCACTGCCAGTGCTCGTCTCAGCCCGAATACCGCTTATTTCACACGGTGCTGCTTGCCAACCCCAGGCGTCCCGCCCGCTATTTTCATCTCCCCAACTGACGCCAAGTCAAAACGAGCTTGATACCAATCAGTATCAGTTGGTGGTGCAGGCAGAGGAAGTTTCAGTGTTGCATAAGTATTCGCCGGTGGGTTTGGTGGCTTAACAGTGATAGTTACACTCATAGATCAATCTCCCAATAAGTAGTCATACATATGATTGCTTCACATGTAGCGTTCAGCTTGTGATCAGCCGAATTCTGAGATGTGTAACCTCTTGGCCTGCACTTGATACCTTGCGCGCAGAATGCGTCCAGCGGGCAGCATCCAAGATATATGTGTGCGATAAAAATTGCAATTATTTTGAGGGTATAGCTTCTGTCAGTCCGCCGCGAAGTGATCGTGTCAGTGCCTGAATTTTAAGGTCTTTAGTGAGACTGTCCAGTTTATGGCACGGTATGTTTACGTTGGTTTTCCAGAGGGTGACTACTGCACCATGCCCGGAATGGGAGGACTTGGGGAGGTACTGGTTGGTTTGATGGCACTTGAAGCCAATTATGTATTTACTTCGCGCATACTGTTTTTTCGATGAAGAATGCAGGT
>NZ_JBXASD010000024.1:0-56303 GCF_058808955.1 Undibacterium sp. GW821-FHT11B02
GTGGAGCAGAAACGCAAGCTCGCGGAGTTGGTTACCCGATATGCAGTAGAAAAGGTTGGCGTCAGCCAGGACGATGTCACCCTGATGATGTATGCCATTCCCTTGGAGAGCATGAGCTTCGGCGGTGGAAAGCTGGTCTCTGACATCGACCTCTCCATGCCTTGGGTAAACAAGTAAGAACGACGAAGCTGCCCTGACCTTGGAAACGGGGCAGCGTCATTGACTTGAAACGGATATCTCGTTCGTTTCTCCGGCGTAGGGCTTATGTGGCTCCAATCCGACACCATTCTCTGAACGGTGATCGGGATGAATACAGCCATCACTCCGGCCCTGGTGCTGCGGACTCGCACCAAGTCGAAGGCGTTGGGGGCTGCATTTCTTGCGCCCGTACCAAAAGAGGTAAAGCTATGACCGACTGGCATTTCTATGAACCGGCGCAGGGGCATTCCCTGCGTCACGATCCGCTCAACGCCATCGTCGCTCCGCGACCGATCGGCTGGATCAGCACAGTCTCTAACGACGGCGTGCGTAACCTTGCGCCCTACAGCTTCTTCAACCTGTTCAGCTACAAGCCGCCGATCGTCGGCTTTTGCTCGCTTGGTGCTAAGGACTCGCTCGCCAACGCGCGTGACACCGGCGAGTTCGTATGGAATCTGGCGACGCGGGAGCTCGCCGAGGCGATGAATGCCTCCGCGGCGATGGTGCCAGCGCACGTCGATGAATTCGAGTTGGCCAAACTGGAGACGCTGCCTTCTGCCAAGGTACGGCCATCGCGTGTTGCGGCTAGCCCGGTGCAGTTCGAGTGCTTGGTCACCCAGATCGTGCAGCTTGAGGCGCTGGACGGCGCAGCGCTCCCGGCGTGGCTAGTATTGGGCGAAGCAGTAGCGATCCACATTGACCGGCAACTGATCAAGGACGGCGTGTACCAGACTGCGCAGGCGCGCCCGATCCTGCGCGGCGGTGGGCCAGCCGACTACTTCGAAATCGGTGCGGGGCAGCTCTTCACGCTTGAGCGACCGCGTGATTGACTCGGCGCCGAGCGACCGGGACAAAAGGGTGAAAGGCGCGCTGTCGCTACGCATTGGGGGGCCTTATGGGGCTTCTCCTATGCATATGACACAGGCTGCGCCTGTCGGCATCAATGGAGGTTCAAAGATCCATGGCCATACCTGGCCCCAGCCAGCTCATGGACAATTTTGCAAAGGAACTCGGGCGCCGCCTGACATTTTTCTACAAGGATAACTACCATGTTTCAACGTACCGATATCGCATTCGAAGCCGAGGGAGGCGTCACGCTGTGCGGCTGGCTCTATGTGCCCACCGGCGGCACTGGCCCCTTTCCCGCCATCACCATGGCCCATGGCTATGCCGGCGTGAAGGAGCACGGACTGGAGCGATTCGCCGAGAAATTCGCTTCCAACGGCTTTGTCGTCCTCCTGCACGATCACCGCAACTTCGGCGCCAGCGACGGCACACCGCGCCAGGATATCGACCCATGGCGTCAGATCGCCGATTGGCGGCGCGCGATCAGCTTCCTCGAAGACCAGGACGTCGTCGACGCGAAACGCATCGGCTTGTGGGGCACCAGCTATTCCGGCGGCCACGCGCTCGTGCTTGGCGCAACCGAACGCCGCTTGTGTGCGGTCGTCGCGCAGGTGCCGACAATCAGCGGTTTTGAGCAAGGACTGCGCCGCATTCCGCCCGACGCAGTCGCCGCCATCGAGGAGGCCTTCTCGGCGGATGAACGCGCGCAGGCGAACGGCGAGCCGCCACGCCGGCAGATGATCGTCAGCGCCGATCCGGCCGTCCCTGCTTCGTACCGCGCCAAGGATGCCATCGAGTTCTATCTGCAGTCCGTGCCCGACGGCGCTTGGGAGAACAGCGTCACGGTGCGCTCGACGCGCGCCGCGCGCATGTACGAACCGGGCATGTGGATTGCGCGCGTGTCTCCCACGCCGCTGCTGATGATCGTCGCGCTGCAGGACACGATCACGCTGACCGATCTCGAGCTGGCCGCCTATGAGCGCGCTCTTGAGCCGAAGCGCCTCGTGACGATCCCCGGCGGCCACTTCGATCCATACATCACCAGATTCGATCAATCCAGTGCCGCCGCGTTGGACTGGTTCAAGGAACACCTCGCGTAACTTCAAGTTGCAATAACACAGGAGCCCGACATGTCTCATCTCACCCATACCATCGAGCATGGCATCGCCACAATCGTTCTCGATCGTTCGCCGCAAAACCGCATCGGCGACCAGATGGTCGACGAACTGGCCACAGCGATCAACGCAACCGCACTCATCACCTGGCACGACGACCACCGCCTGGATAGCTGCGTGGCTTGGTTCGAGGCGCACTTCAGCGGTGAACTATACACAGCCATGCTCTGCAAGATAAACAATCCCAAGTGTCCGATTGAATACGGACTCTTGTATTAAAAGTTCATCTCTGCACCAGTCGAACCGCGCCGACAAGCGAAGTAAGGCTGAGGCTGCCCGCGTGCTGAACGGACAGGGACATTGTGATGCTAACTGCGGTATCCGGGATCATGTTCAACTCGTCACCAGCGCAACACCCGAGCTGATCGGCTTTTGAAAATTAGACGAATACGGTGTTATCGACAAACACTTGGCCGCTGTCGCAAATCGGTAATTTCATCCCGCAGTAAGCACGCCATGTGTCTTGGATGAATATTCACAATGGAAAGCTCAACAAATTAACTCTTTTACCATGCACTAATTTCCGCGCTCGGCAGCCCGGGTAGCGTGTTGTTCGAAATCTCCGCTACATCACAGAGTAAAATTCCGAGAAAAACAAGAATAACTCAGAGTATCAATATTTCAGATGGACCAGTTTTAATAATATTTTAATCCTGATCCAGATGCAGAGAAATTACGCCACTCGCTGGTGTCGCACAAGGTTCGTCGTCAAAAGCGATGTCACCATTTGGATTTGCTTCACCATTGATTTTCAAATCAGTAAAATTGAACAGCTTCTTGTCCATCAGATGTGATGGTGCGACAGTCGACAGCGCAGCAAAAATATTGTCTACACGGCCTGGAAATTTTTTATCCCATTCGCGCATCAAACCCTTGATCTGCTTGCGTTGCAAATTTTCTTGTGAACCGCATAAATCGCAGGGGATGATAGGGAAATTTTTCACTTCGGCATAGCGTTCAGTGTCGGCTTCTTTTACATACGCCATGGGGCGTATGACGATGTGCCGGCCGTCATCTGATTGCAGCTTGGCTGGCATGCCTTTTAGTTTGCCGCCAAAAAACATGTTCAGGAAAAAAGTTTCCAGAATATCGTCGCGGTGATGACCAAGAGCAATTTTGGTGGCTCCCAGTTCATCGGCAACGCGATACAAAATACCGCGACGCAGGCGTGAGCACAGTGAGCAAGTAGTTTTACCTTCCGGTATCAGGCGCTTGACGATGCTGTAAGTGTCCTGGTTTTCGATATGGTAGGGAATCCCCAGTTTTTCCAGATAGGCAGGTAAAACATGATCAGGGAAATTCGGTTGCTTCTGATCCAGATTGACCGCGACGATGTCGAAATTGATGGGCGCACGTTCACGCAATGTCATCAGAATGTCCAGCAGGGCATAGCTATCCTTGCCACCGGACAGGCAGACCATGACTTTGTCGCCTTCTTCTATCATATTGAAATCACCAATAGCCTGACCAACCAGGCGGCATAAGCGCTTGTGCAGCTTATTGTTTTCGTAAGTGATTTTTTCCTGTGACTTGGCCGTGGCTTTTACTTCCACCGGGGCGTCCGTCAATGTTTCAGTCAGAGCTTGCATGATAGTGTTTAAATTTGGACTTGAATTCGGGCTTAAATGTCGTTTTTGATCTGGAATACTTCTACGCCTACGCCTTCACAATCAGGATAGACATCGGGCTTCATGGTGGAAATGCGTACCGCACGCACACGTGGATGTGCCAGCATGATTTTCGCTACATCGTCACACAGGGTTTCCTGCAAGTGTACATGGCCTTTGGCAATACGGTCAGCAATCGTGCAGCGCATGAAATCATAATCGACGACTTCTTCCAACTGGTCATTTTTTGGTGTGGACAAAGCCAGCGGGATATACAGGTCCACGTTGAAGAGTACGCGCTGTTCACCTTTTTTCTCGAACTCATGCACGCCAATGTTGATGGAAATTTCATAATTACGCAAAAACAGGCGGCGGCAATCGGCGAGTTTTGGATGGTGCAGAATGGATAACATAGTGGTCCGATGATTAAGATGAAACAGGTGAGTTGGCAGTCGCCAGGAACATGACATCGCGCTGCAAGGGAATCAGGTGCTGGCCACCATCCACCAATACTGTGGTGCCGGTGATGGCAGGGCTGTCCGCCAGAAAACAGACAGTACGGGCTATATCTTCCGGTGTGCTTGAGTGACCCAGCGGCGTCACCTGATGCGCCTGCTGGAAATCTGCCGCACTCTGGTGGCCGGATACCATGGTAATGCCGGGTGCAACGCCGACTACCCGCACAGTCGGCGCCAGCGCTTGTGCCAGCGTCGTGGTTGCACATTGTAGTGCGGCCTTGGACAAGGTGTAAGACAAAAAGTCGGGGTTGAGGTTATATAGTTTCTGATCCAGCAGGTTGATGACACAGGCTTGCCGGTCTTTTGCGGTTGCTGCGTGCAGTGCCTGCGCCAGGATCAGTGGCGCTGCCAGATTGGCATGCATATGCCGGTCCAGACTCACATGACTGAAGCTGTGCACCTCGTCTTCGGCAAATAGCGAGGCATTATTGACGATGCAGTTGATGTTGCCCATGGCAGCGATGGCTGCCGGTAGCAGTGAACGTGTGGCCGTTTCATCGGCAAGGTCGGCCTGTAAGGCATGGGCACGGCGGCCCAGCGCCTGGATTTCTGTGACCAGTGTCTGTGCCTCTTCCGACGAATTGCCATAATGGACAACAATATCCCAGCCCCTGTGTGCCATGTACAGGGCGATATGCCGCCCTATGCGTTTGGCAGCGCCAGTGATCAGCGCTGTGCGGGCAGGGTGATTATTGCTGTTTATATTACTCATGGAAATTCTTAACAAGGATTAAGGCGTTTTTAATACAATGCGGCTATGCATAAATTATCTCTACCTGTGCCGGGCGATGATGCGCTGGCTGCTTCATCTGCTCTGCAACAACTGATTATCGACGACATTCGCCAACATCAGGGCTGGATACCATTTTCGCGTTACATGGAACTGGCACTGTATGCGCCGGATCTGGGTTATTACAGCGGCGGTGCAACCAAGCTGGGCAAAGACGGTGATTTTACAACTGCACCGGAAATGTCATCCTTGTTTGGTGCCGCGCTGGCTTCACTGGCAAGCCACATTTTTACTCAGACCAGGGCCGAAATCATGGAATTCGGTGCTGGTACAGGTAAGCTTGCGCTCGATTTTTTATCAGAATGTCAATTATCTGGAATAGCGATAGACCGCTATTTTATCGTGGAATTGTCCGGTGAGCTGCGCGCACGTCAGGAAGAATTGCTGAAAGACTTCCCGCAGGTGGTCTGGTTGCAAGAAATGCCAGACTCTTTTTCCGGTCTGGTACTGGGAAATGAGGTGCTTGATGCCATGCCGGTGGATCTCGTCATTAAAACTGCCGATGGCTGGCGAGAGGTTGGCGTCGCGGTGGTTGATGAAAACAGTATGCCCAGACTGATTTATCGTGAACAGGCCGGGCAGATATGCCATCCAGACAAGATCGCGCAAATTCCAGATGCTGATGCATTGCCTGTTGGTTACCTGACTGAAGTGCATGCCATTGCTAGTGGTTTCATGCGCAGTATTGCCAGGATGCTGGGTAAAGGTGAAGTGGCTACTGCTGCCATTTTCATCGACTACGGTTTTCCGGCGGCGGAGTATTATCATCCACAGCGTCTGCAAGGCAGCTTGATGTGCCATTACCGGCATCATGCCCATCCTGACCCGTTTTATCTGCCTGGCTTGCAGGATATTACTGCCCACGTCGATTTTACTGCCATGGCCAGGGCAGCGCTGGATGGTGGGCTGGAATTGCTGAGTTATAGCAGCCAGGCTGGATTTTTGATGACTACCGGTATCGCTAATATACTGGCGCGGACTCCGGCAGAACAGGTCATGCAATATCTGCCTCAGGCAAATGCTTTGCAAAAATTGGTGTCGCCAGCAGAAATGGGAGAGTTGTTCAAGGTTTTAATTGTGGGTCAGAAACTTGAACTGCCAGAAAATTTACTGCGACTGGATCGTAGCCATCGCTTATGATGGGTTGCCGTCAGAAATAATGCCGATAAATTTCCACATGGAAATTTATCGTTGAATATGAGAAGCAATTTAATCTGGAGTTTCATTTGCTGCGCTGGGTTGTGACCATCTTCATCGTCGTTGTTGTGTTTTCCAGCTTATTGCCATGGCTGGAAAAATTTGGCATAGGCCGCTTACCAGGTGATTTGCGTTTTCGCCTGTTTGGGCGGACTTTCTCATTTCCTTTTGCCTCGACCATTCTGATTTCCTTACTGGTTTTGCTGCTGGCGAAGATATTCAAATAAGAAGCTGTTGCAAAAGCGCGGTTGGGGCCTTCAAATCTATTAAATATGTTAAAGCCTTGCAACAATGTTGCTGCTTGGGGGTAAAGTTTCCATATGAATGCGCCGTCACTTTAATATAATGAAATAGACGTCCTTCTAATTTGAGGTTGTGCTGACCATCGGGGAGATTGGCAGCATGCCTGACAGCGATATAAAGAATAATTAAACAATAATTACGCTAAAGGTTGAAATGAGCGAACTCAGCGACATTCGGGCATTGCTCATTGAACCGCATTCAGGGATGCGGGTCAGTTTGCACAATATGCTGAATTTGTGCGGCATTACCAAGATAGAACATGGATTGTCCGCTGGTACAGCTGTGCGTGCTATTCAAGCCAAAGTCTTTGATCTGATTTTGTGTGAGTATGATCTCGGTGTTGGTCAGGATGGTCAGCAACTGCTGGAAGATATGCGCCACCACAAGCTGGCCCCTCTTTCCACGATTTTCATCATGGTGACGGCAGAACGTTCATATGCCAAGGTCGTCAGTGCAGCCGAACTGGCACCTTCTGACTATTTGCTCAAGCCCTTTACGGCAGATATGCTGCTGGAGCGTGTTATCCGTGCATTGGAAAAACGCAAGGCCTTTGTCGAAGTGCATAACCTGATGGAACAGGGGGCTGTTGCCGAAGCCATCATGGCCTGCCATCACGGCGAGCGCGACCATCCCAAATATGCAATTGACTTCATGCGCTTGCGTGCAGAATTACACGTTATCCATGGTGAAGCGGCAGAAGCCGAAGAACTATATAAATATTTATTTGAATTAAAAGCTGTCGCCTGGGCCCGTCTGGGTCTGGCAAAGACCTTGTTCATGCAGGGCAAATACCAGGAAGCCGAAGATATACTGAAAAACCTGGTGGCTGAAAATAGCAAGTACATGGATGCGTATGACTGGTTGGCCAAGACGCACGAAATGGCTGGTGCTTTACCTGAAGCCAAGGAAGTTCTGGATGTTGCTGTTGGTGTCTCGCCCCATGCGGTCCGGCGTTTGCGCAAGTTGGGAAAAATCGCGCTGGAAACGGGTGATATAGAAACTGCTGAGAATGTCTTGAAAAAAGTGGTCAGCAAGGCCAAGTTTTCCGAGTTTCGCGATCCTGAAGACCATATGAACCTGGTTGATGCCCTGGTGAAGAAAGGGGATACCGAACAAGCCAAGTCGGTAATACGTGATCTCGAAAAAAACATGTCAGGCTTAAAGAAAACTGCTGCTGTAAGGGCGATTTCTGCCGCCATGGTGCACGCCAAGACCGGTGATGCACGGCTGGCGGAAGAACTGGGGGCTGCAGTAGTCGCTTCGCGAGAAGACATCGGTCTTTCCACGGACGCCAAGTTGGGGTTGGCAAAAAGTTGTCTTGAGAATGATCAGGAAGACAATGCGTCCGAAATTATTCTGGGTGTCATGAAGAATGCCAGCGACCAAAGCGTTATGTCGCGTGCGATGGGCGTATTTGAAAGTGCTGGTAAAGGCCATATAGCCAAGGAACTGGCACAGCGTAGCCAGAAAGAAGTGATGGACCTGGTGGCTTTGGGTGTGCAAAAAGCCAAGCAAGGTGATTTCCGTGGTTCGGTTGAGCTGATGAGTGCTGCCGCCCGCAAATCACCAGACAATCCACAGGTTGTATTGAATGCAGCACTGGCTGCCCTCAAATGTCTGGAAAACATGGGGTGGGATCAGACTACCGGTGAACTGGCGCGCCACTTGATTGAATCAGCACGTCGCCTTGATCCCATGAATCCGCGTCTGAAAGCGATACGTGGGTTGTATGACGAATTACAGAAGAAGTACGGTATTACTACCGTACGCATGGCCAAATAAAAAACTTATTTAGAATTCATTTCACATTCAGGAATGAATCCTAAAGTAATACTAGCTGCGGAGATCATGGCAATTCAACCTTCTGTTCACCTCGACGAGCATGCACCGGAATCTGCCCGTGACCGCCTGCTGGTAAAAATCAATGAAGAGAGCAATTTGCCGACTTTGGGAGCTTCCATCACCAAGGTTGTGGAAATTACATCGTCAAGCGAAGACCCGGTCGCCAAACTGGCACATTTTGTTCTTGCTGACGTAGCCTTGACGCAGAAAATTCTTCGCCTGTCGAATACCATCCATTACCGCACCAGTTCGGGTGCACCTGTGACCACGATTTCGAGGGCCATATTTTTACTTGGTTTTAACAGTATTAAAACCAGTGCCATGGCGATGTTGCTGGTCGATTGTTTCAAGGATAAAAGTCACGCCAACAGTGTCCGGCGTGAGTTGATACAAGCGCTATGTGCCAGTATAGTCGGGCGTGAAATGGCTCAGCGTGGACGTTTCCAGGATGGGGAAGAGGCAGCGGTTGCGGCCCTGTTCAAAAACGTTGGCAAAGTGCTGGTGGCTTCTTTTGATCATCCTTTATATACGCGCATACAGGCGATGCTGCAGACTGGCAAGACCAGCTCGCAGGAGGCCAGCGACGTATTGCTGGGATGCAGCTATGAACGTTTTGGTGAATTGGCCCTGCAGGAATGGAATATACCGGACACCATCATTCAGTCGCTGGCACCTTTGCCTGCGGGCGAACTGAAAAAAGTTAACACTCGTGCTGAATGGCTGCGTCAGGTAGCCAGTTTCAGCGACGCCCTGGCATCCGTGATCATGACTGCCGGGTCAGGCAACATCACGGAAAAAGCACGTCCCTTGTTGCAGCGTTACGGTAAAGCGCTGGAGCTGGATCAGACCATGCTGGACGACATGCTGGTCCGGGTGGAACTGGAGACACGCCAGCTTGCCAAGAGCATGGATATAGCCATGTCCGACATCCATACCGGCGATGGTGATATTTCTGAGCAGAATGGCGTGCCAAACGAATTGCTGATGCAGGATTATGACAGCGGCGAGATTCAAAACGATCAGCGTCATCCTAGCGGCAAGCCCATCCACGCGCGCGATTTGTTGCTGGCAGGCGTGCAAGATGTGACCCAGATGCTGGCATCGGAATCCTTCAAACTCAATGACCTGATATTGCTGGTGCTGGAAACCTTGTATAGCAGTATGGGTTTTCGTTTTGCCACAGTTTGTTTGCGTGATTTGCAATCTGTGCGCTATGTTGCCCGTCTGGCGATAGGCGAAAATTATGCAGAGAGACAGAAAGGTTTTGCTTTTCCTGGCAAGCCTGACCAAAACCTGTTTCATCTGGCCATGGTGAACAATGTCGACTTGATGATTTCTGACGCAGCTGTACCCAAAATACAGAATTTGCTGCCCGAATGGCATCGTAAGTTGATGCCGGATGCCCGCAGCTTCATTATTCTGCCACTGGTGATACAGAAGAAACCCTTGGGATTGTTTTATGCCGATCGGGCAGTCAATGCTGAAGAAGGCGTGCCGCCGGATGAAACCGCGCTGATCAAAACCCTCAAGAGCCAGTTGCTGGCTGCCATGATGCGGGGTTAGAGGAGGGGATACAAATAAGTGGAAAGCAAGCTCCTGGCCTGCAGGTTACAATGGCTGACATTTACTTTCTGCGAGACTCCATATGCAATTTACTACCTGGCTCACCTTCTTTTTTGCCGCTTGCGTCATTGCGGTATCACCTGGTTCTGGTGCCGTGCTGTCGATGTCGCATGGCTTGAATTATGGTGTGAAAAAAGCGTCTGGAACCATCATGGGTTTGCAGGCTGGCCTGCTAGTGATACTGGCTATTGCAGGCGCTGGTGTCGGTTCGCTATTAATGGCGTCTGAATTTGCTTTTAGTGTCGTCAAAACTATCGGTGCGCTTTACCTGATTTATCTGGGTATCAATCAATGGCGCTCCAGGGTGGAAATAGTCAATGAGACAGAAATAGATCAGGTCACCAGCACTCAGGCTCCGGATATGTCCAAACGTTTCCTGATTGGTTTTCTGACGAATGCAACCAATCCCAAAGGGATAATTTTTATGGTGGCGGTGCTGCCGCAGTTTATCTCGCATGAGGCAGCTTTGTTGCCGCAACTGCTGATATTGGGTGTGACCATGTGTGCAATAGATCTGGTGGTCATGCACGGTTATGCTTTTGCAGCTTCCAGTATGCAGCGCTATTTCCGCGATCCCAAATGGCTGAAGAGCCAGAACCGTTTTTTTGGCGGTATCCTGATGGCGATAGGTACAGCATTATTCTTTATAAAACGCAGCCCTGCGAATTAAGAGCGTAAAAGCTTAAGAGTTGTGCCGATGGTTGCCCATCGGCAACTCTGCAAGCCTACATCAATGGAATCTGCTGTTTTTTTGCCAGTGCATCGATATCTTGCCAGATCGTCATTTGGTTTAGCAGGCGGGTAGCAGGATCGAGCATGGAATTCAGATTGAAAAAACGTTCCAGCGCCGTGTCATCGAAATTGCTGTGTTGCGAAAAATTGATGCGGCCATATTGCTTGCGAAATGCATGTAGCAAATCGGCTGGCGTGTCTTTATGCCAGACCTGCATCATGCCACCTACCATTAGCGCGCAGTCAGTTGTTTGTTCCAGTGTACGCGGGTTCTTCGAACTGGTTGCGTCACGGTAATCGAGCAGGCGAGGGAAATAGAATTTCCTGATCCAACTGGCCGGTATTCCGCCTTCACGCAGTAACACGCCGCTACGCCAGAGTTTCCAGCTTTTTTCAGCTTCGCTGGCATCTGTGAATTGACTGTCGGCTTCAATGACGCAGTCTTCTGCCAGTTCGATTTCCAATATGACAGGTAGGCCCGCCGTCACAGCAATATTTTCCAGTTCTGCCATTTGCGGTTTTTCGCCGTGCTGGCTTTGCAGTGCATTGACAAAGCTGCTCATGACTTGTTCATTATTCTGGTGCAGGGTGCTGGTGGCCTTGCAAAATGCGGCGCAGGCAGCAAAATACGCCATCAGTTCGCCCACCATGATGCCGCGTACAGGTTGTGTGTCATCTTGCTGAAAGCCCTGTCTGGGCATATTTGCCGCCAGGCCCTGGCGCAGGATAGGATAAAGCTCAGTTGAGATGCAGCCGTATTTGACGTGGCTGCCAGCGGCAAGTTTAAATTCTGACATGGCGGCTCAGGCTTTCTTGAACAGGGACAGGACGTGTTCCGGCGGACGTCCGATAGCCGCTTTATTTTGATAAGTAACGATAGGCCTTTGCAGCAAACGTGGATGGGCAGCGATGGCATGTAAAGCCGTTGCCGTATCGGCATTGTCCAGCTTCAGCAGCGCATATTCTTCCTCATTATTGCGCAACATGGCTTGCACATGATTGTCACCCAGGGCGGCGAATATGTGTTGCAGTTCATCAAAATTTAAAGGCGTTTTTTGATAATCAATGATATTTAAGGCAAGTGCCTGATCTTCGGCGATGGCGGTCAGCAAAGCCAGTGTTTCTCGGGATTTGGAGCAGCGTGGATTGTGGTAAATCGTTATCATTGTTGACATTTATCGTTCTTGGTAAATCCAAAGTGTGCAGGCAGTCTTTTGTGTGACTACCTGCGGCTACGGCGTTTTCAATAAAAGCCCTGACCTATGCCCGCGAGTACCAGCACACCCAGTATGGCAAACACGATTGCTGCCAGCCAGCGCACCAGTTTGAAAGGAAAGTTGGGCGCAGCAATTTTACCCAGAAACACTGCGGGTACATCGGCGATCAGCATGCCCAGCGTGGTGCCGGCAATCACCACTGGCAGATTGCTGTATTTAGCGGCCAGGGCAACGGTCGCCAGTTGGGTTTTGTCACCGATTTCGGCAACAAAAAAAGTAATGCAAGTCAGCACAAAAATGCCATAGGGCTTGTCACCTATACCGTCATCTTCCATTTCATCCGGTTTCAAGGTCCAGGCGGCTATCGCCAGGAATGACAGGCCCAATAACCAGCGCAACAGGGTGGGGCTGAACTGGCTGGCGACCCATTGCCCCAGCAAACCGGCAAGAGTGTGATTAAACAGGGTGGCAACCAAGATGCCCAATACGATAGGCAAGGGTTTTTTATAACGGGCGGCCAGCAATAAGGCCAGCAATTGGGTCTTGTCGCCGATTTCACCTATGGTGACGGCCAGGGTAGAGACGAGGAAAGCTTCCATGATGATGTGCGGGATGGGGCAATTTAACCAATGACAGCCATATCCCGCCCCATCCCTGGTCAGCAGAATACAACTATCAAAGGTCTTGCCCAACCTGACAGTGATTGACTGTCGGGCTTAAACGCACCATGGCCAGCCGGCCAAGTATGTTGATGCGCTTTCTTCAGCCGGGGGCTGAAGCAGGCTACTCCCCAATGAATGTGAGGGCGCATTATAGCGCAGCTTGGCGTATATTTCGCAATCTGGCTCACACCTAAGTGTGTTGCTGTAGCGAACATCGTAGGGATTTTGGGTGTGTAGTTGCTGATTGTCTGGCTGATCACGGGGGAGCTTGCTACACTGGAAGTCACTACCGACTAATTTTGTAAATAATATTTATGGAATCATTTTATAGCTATGCCATGCATTTCTGGTCTCAATCAGAGCTACATGCCAACCTGATCATTTTCATGAATCTGACGGGTGCCATGTTGCTTGGCTTCCTGGTGGGGTACGAGCGTTCTTACCATGGGCGTGCTGCCGGGATGCGTACCTATGGACTGGTCTGTATGGCGTCGGCGGCGTTGGTGGTGATTGCCGGTTATCCAGATTTCTGGTTTGGCGGGCGCGCGCTGTCACCAGTCAATCTTGATCCTTCGCGCACCATACAGGGGGTGGTGACCGGCATCGGTTTTCTGGGGGCGGGCGTTATCATGCGCGAAGGCTTCACCATCAGCGGCCTGACGACGGCAGCGTCCTTGTGGGCTTCATCTGCCATAGGCGTGTTGGTCGGGGTCGGTTTTTATGCAGCAGCCATTTTGCTTGCGCTATTGTCGGCTGCCTGCATGATCTGGGTTTATAAGCTGGAATCCTGGCTACCATCCAAGCCGGCAGTATCAATCACCATGCAATTTCGTCCCGGCTTTACCCCAAATGAAGATGCCTTGCGGAGGCTGGCACAGGCGCGTGGCTATGAAATTGCGGTCGGTACCCTGACCATCAGTTGCAAGGACGGACGCATAGAGTGGCGCTTCGTTGCCGTGGCGATCAGCCGCAAGCTGGCCACCCGCTTAAGTGGACTTGCCATGGAGCTGGGGGCATTTGACGGCATAGAAAATTATCAACTTGCTCACGCAAGAAATTAGGCTGCGTTGACCTGACATGCCTGAAAAAACAGCGGGGTGCGGGATTGGCCGGTCAGGTTGATTGATCATCCGTTGCAGATAATTCTGGCAAGCCTTCCATGCCGTGTATGAAAATCCGGGTGACCAGAGCGGCAAAGTCTGCGTATGACATCTTATCGCCTTCCTGTTGCGGTTTTAGCCATGTAAATGTCCAATTGATCATACCGAAAAGCAGCATCGTGATGGCGCTGCGGTTCTGGTCATCGGTACGTTGCGGAAAACGGCGTTGTATGGCTTTGCTGAACAGGTTCACGATGCTTCTTTGGGCGTCCAGTATCGACTGTCTTTGCGGTTCTTCCAGGAATTTCACGTCATTCAGCAGAGCGATATGCCTGGTCTGGGAATGTTCATATTCCGCCAGAAAAGCGGCAATAAGCTCGCTTAACCCGGTATGGGTTTCTGCCAGATGGATCAATACTTTGGTGTAACGGTCCAGTAAATCAAAGAGAATCGCTTCTTTACTGGCGTAATAGTGGTACAGCCTGGCTTTGGAAGTGCCGCAGGCTTGTGCCAGCAGGCTCATTGAGGTGCCAGGATAGCTGTAGCTGGCGAAGGCCTGTGCTGCCCGCTCCAAAATCTCGTCGCGTTGCAATTGGTGGTCGGGAGCCTGTGTGCGCGCCATGGGAAATATGCAAAATAGTTTGCTTGCATGATACAGCGACATCACGGTAGCGGGAAAAACTTCCTTCCGGCCATCGGTATTTACAGATCAAACAAAGGTCGACCCGACATTTTCGACAAAAGATGGCAATCCGGTATCTTGTGGTAAAAATGAATAAAATCATATGCTTAAGAGCAATTTTTGACCGGTTTGCGGTGGGGGCAGGGAAGAAATTCTCAAATAGGTATTGACAGTTGGGTCGGACATCTCCATAATTCGGGGTTCCCTGCGGAGAGGTGGCCGAGTGGTTAATGGCAGCAGACTGTAAATCTGCCCTCTTGCGAGTACGCTGGTTCGAATCCAGCCCTCTCCACCAGGTAAAGAATTGAATTAAGAAATTAGCGGCTGAAGTGGTGGCCTTTGCGGGTGTAGCTCAATGGTAGAGCTGAAGCCTTCCAAGCTTATGACGAGGGTTCGATTCCCTTCACCCGCTCCAGTTTTACTTGCGCGTGTTTTTGCGCAAACAAGCTGCCCTTGTAGCTCAGTGGTAGAGCACTCCCTTGGTAAGGGAGAGGCCACGTGTTCAATCCACGTCAAGGGCACCATGGTTTATCTGGTGTTTTCAAGTCTGATTTGTCGGGCGCGTGCCTGAGCATTCTCATCAAAATCGTTAGGAGTCCAAAATGGCAAAAGGTAAGTTCGAGCGCACCAAGCCGCACGTAAACGTAGGCACAATTGGTCACGTTGATCACGGCAAAACCACACTGACAGCAGCGATCGCGACAGTCTTGTCGAAGAAATTTGGCGGCGAAGCCAAAGCCTACGACCAGATCGATGCAGCGCCAGAAGAAAAAGCGCGCGGTATTACTATTAATACAGCCCACGTCGAATACGAAACAGCAAACCGCCACTACGCCCACGTAGACTGCCCAGGCCATGCTGATTATGTTAAAAACATGATCACCGGTGCAGCACAGATGGACGGCGCGATCCTGGTTTGCTCCGCAGCAGACGGTCCAATGCCACAAACACGTGAACACATCCTGTTGGCCCGCCAAGTTGGCGTTCCCTACATCATCGTGTTCCTGAACAAGTGCGACATGGTTGACGATGCAGAATTGCTGGAACTGGTTGAAATGGAAGTTCGTGAATTGTTGTCCAAATACGAATTCCCAGGCGACGACCTGCCAATCATTCAAGGTTCCGCTAAATTGGCCCTCGAAGGCGACAAAGGCCCATTGGGCGAAGAAGCCATCATGAAACTGGCTGAAGCGCTGGATTCCTACATTCCAACACCAGAACGTGCTGTTGACGGCGCCTTCTTGCTGCCAGTAGAAGACGTATTCTCCATCTCTGGTCGCGGTACAGTCGTTACAGGCCGTATCGAACGCGGTATCGTCAAAGTTGGCGAAGAGATCGAAATCGTTGGTATCAAAGACACAGTCAAGACAACTTGCACAGGCGTTGAAATGTTCCGCAAATTGCTCGACCAAGGTCAAGCTGGCGACAACGTTGGTGTATTGCTGCGCGGTACCAAACGTGAAGACATCCAACGTGGTCAAGTGTTGGCAAAACCAGGCTCCATCAAGCCTCACGCCCACTTCACAGGCGAGATCTATGTTCTGTCCAAAGATGAAGGTGGTCGTCATACCCCATTCTTCAACAACTACCGTCCACAGTTCTACTTCCGTACAACGGACGTAACTGGTTCGATCGAGTTGCCGAAAGACAAAGAAATGGTCATGCCAGGTGATAACGTCTCTATCACTGTTAAATTGATCAACCCGATCGCGATGGAAGAAGGCTTGCGCTTCGCTATCCGTGAAGGTGGCCGTACAGTCGGTGCTGGCGTTGTTGCTAAAATCATCGAGTAATTCAGTAGTAAACTGAGTGAAAAACGGCGACCTGCTTTAAGGTCGCCGTAGTAGTTCAGGTAGTTTAAAGATGTAGGGGTGTAGCTCAATTGGCAGAGCGACGGTCTCCAAAACCGTAGGCTGGGGGTTCGATTCCCTCCGCCCCTGCCACCATCAAGGCCACAGGCACCGAAAGTAAATAAAGTATGTCTAATCATCCCGTTCAAACTGTTAGTACATCCAATGACAAGTACAAAGTCATCTTGGCGGTAGTGGCTGCAGTTGCCGGTGTTGCTGCTTTTTATATTCTCGCTGGACAAGCGACGTGGATACGCGCCGCTGCTTTGGTTTTGGGGTTGGTGATTGCAGCAGGTTTTGTTGCAACTTCAGAAATGGGTCGTGATTTTTTCGATTTTGCCAAAGAATCGATTCGCGAAACCAAAAAAGTAGTTTGGCCAACAAGAAAAGAAGCGGGTCAGATCACAGCTGTTGTATTTGGCTTTGTGTTAGTGATGGCACTTTTCCTGTGGGGCGCTGATCAGTTGATCGGATTTGTGTTGTATGACGTAATCCTTGGATGGAAAAAATAATGAGCGATAACATTCAGGAAAACGAAGAAGGTACAGCGCCAACGGTGTCTGTACCTAAAAGTGCTAAAAGATGGTACGCCGTGCATGCTTATTCCGGTATGGAAAAGAGCGTGCATCGTGCATTGGTTGAGCGCATAGAACGCGCAGAGATGCAGGACAAATTCGGTCAGATTCTGGTTCCTACCGAAGAAGTCATTGAAGTAAAAAATGGCAAGAAGTCGGTTACCGAACGTCGCCTGTTCCCTAGCTATGTATTCGTTGAGATGGAAATGACCGACGATACCTGGCATCTGGTTAAAAATACCAGCAAGGTTACTGGTTTCATTGGTGGTAAATCGAATAAGCCATCGCCGATCCCGCAGCATGAAGTCGATAAGATTTTGCAGCAGATGCAGGATGGCGTAGAAAAACCAAGGCCAAAAGTCTTGTATGAAGTAGGTGAAGTAGTGCGTATCAAGGATGGTCCTTTCACTGACTTTAACGGTAATGTTGAAGAAGTGAACTACGAAAAATCCAAGGTCCGCGTCACGGTTACCATTTTCGGTCGCGCCACTCCAGTTGAACTGGAATTTGGTCAGGTCGAAAAAGTATAAAGAATTCACGTTGATCAGTACGTAACACAGCAATGTGTTGAAACTGATCAGGAAAACTCTTGTGCAATAGCAAGGATTTTCCAGCAGGCAGAGGAGCCTGTTGGTGTGACTTAACATTAACAGGCGCTACTACTCATTTATTGAAGGAGCCAACATGGCAAAGAAAATCATTGGTTTTATCAAGCTGCAAGTGCCAGCTGGTAAAGCAAACCCATCCCCACCTATCGGTCCAGCTCTGGGTCAACGTGGTCTGAACATCATGGAATTCTGCAAAGCGTTTAACGCACAGACCCAGGGTTTCGAACCAGGTATGCCTATCCCTGTCGTGATCACAGCATTTGCTGACAAGTCTTTCACTTTCGTGATGAAGACTCCTCCAGCAACTTACATGATCAAAAAGGCAGCTGGTATCACTAAAGGTTCTTCCAAGCCGCATACAGACAAAGTGGGTAAAATCACTCGTCAGCAAGCTGAAGAAATCGCGACTGTTAAACGCGCTGATTTGACAGCTGCCGATATGGAAGCAGCTGTGCGTACTATCGCAGGTTCCGCTCGTTCCATGGGCATCACGGTGGAGGGTCTGTAATGGCTAAGTTATCTAAAAAAGCAAAATTGCTGGCAACGAAAGTTGACCGCCTGAAAGTGTATCCATTTGACAATGCTATCGCTTTGATCAAAGAATGCGCTACAGCAAAATTCAATGAATCCATCGACGTATCCGTACAACTGGGTGTAGATCCTAAAAAATCTGACCAGGTAGTTCGTGGTGCTGTTGTATTGCCAGCTGGTACAGGCAAGACAGTACGCGTAGCTGTATTTGCACAAGGTGCAAAAGCGGAAGAAGCGAAAGCTGCCGGTGCTGATATCGTTGGTATGGAAGATTTGGCTGAACGTGTTAAAGCTGGCGATATGCCATTTGACGTCGTTATCGCTTCTCCAGACACCATGCGTATCGTTGGTACTCTGGGTCAGATCCTGGGCCCACGTGGCCTGATGCCTAATCCTAAAGTCGGTACAGTAACTCCTGACGTAGCTAATGCAGTTAAAAATGCAAAAGCTGGTCAAGTTCAATACCGTACAGACAAAGCCGGTATCATCCACACAACAATCGGCCGTAAGTCGTTTGCTGATGGCGATTTGAAATCCAATCTGGTTGCGCTGATCGATGCTTTGAACAAAGCAAAACCAGCATCCAGCAAAGGTGTGTATCTGCGTAAAGTATCCATCTCATCCACTATGGGTGCAGGCGTACGCGTAGACCACGCCAATCTGGCAGGTTAAGAATTAAGTCCCTGCATCGTATGATGCAGGGCGCATCTTTGGGCTGGATGTTTTGAACAAACATCCAGAGTGTCAAAGACCGTTGGGCCGAGTGTGTAAAGTGTTTAAAAAGCATGAGGTTAATATCTGAAGAGCAATCGACAGGTCCCAACGCAGATGGTGTACCCGAACAAGTTTTGTAGTGATTACTGGTCCCCCAGTGAAACTCCTAACTTCGGACGCCGTGTTCGAAACGATATGAGGGAAGTGCATCATTCCGGTGTATGGACTGAATATCATTAATGGAGGTTGACCGTGAGTCTCAATCTGAATGACAAAAAAGCCGTCGTCGCTGAAGTCTCTGCAAAAGTAGCAACTGCACAGACTATCGTCGTGGCCGAATATCGTGGCATCCAGGTCGGTCATTTGACGCAATTGCGTGCTAACGCACGTGCTCAAGGCGTATACATGCGTGTGTTGAAAAACACATTGGCACGTCGCGCCGTTGAGGGAACTGTATTTGCCAGCCTCGCTTCTGAAATGACCGGTCCGTTGATTTATGCAATCTCGGAAGATGCTGTTGCTGCTGCTAAAGTCGTTCAAGACTTTGCAAAAGGCAATGACAAACTGGTTGTTAAAGCTGGTAACTATGCAGGCAAATCGCTGGATAAATCTGGCGTTGTCGCATTGGCAAGCATTCCTAGCCGTGAAGTTCTGTTGGCGCAAGTGGTTGGCATGATGCAGGCTCCTGTATCTGCTTTCGCACGTGCTCTGGCAGCCGTTGCGGCACAGAAAGAATCCGGTTCTCCTGCGGCACCAGTAGCTGAAGCTGCTGAAGCCGTAGCAGAATAAGATTGTTTCCGTCAAATACCGTATCAATGTAATTAATTAATTGGAGTTTCAAATGGCAATTAGCAAAGACGATATCCTGGAAGCCGTAGGCGCGATGTCCGTAATGGACCTGAACGACCTGGTAAAAGCTTTCGAAGAAAAATTTGGTGTTTCCGCAGCAGCAGTAGCAGGCCCAGCAGCAGCTGGTCCAGCAGCAGCAGTTGAAGAACAAACAGAATTCAACGTAATTCTGGCTGAAGTTGGCGCAAACAAAGTTGGCGTCATTAAAGCAGTTCGCGAAATCACTGGCCTGGGCTTGAAAGAAGCTAAAGACCTGGTTGATGGCGCACCTAAAGCAGTTAAAGAAGCTGTTTCCAAAGCTGATGCAGATGCAGCTAAGAAAAAGCTGGAAGAAGCTGGCGCGAAAGCCGACATCAAGTAATTCAGGTACTATGGCAAGTCTTCGGATTTGCCCAAGTCAAAGACAGGAATCCTCTCGGAAGAGCGGGTTCCTCTTTGGCTTCTTTGTCGTTCAGGGTTGTTTAGCTGTTTATTAAGACCTAGGGTTGGGACTTGAGGTTTTTTTGTCACAGAGTTGCTATGTTTTATTTTTGTGACAAGAATCCTGAATTCTCTATCCTTCCTTGCCACTCACGGAGTGTCCATGCACTACTCATTTACTGAGAAGAAGCGTATTCGTAAATCTTTTGCGAAGCGCGCCAACGTCCACAACGTTCCGTTCTTACTGGCGACTCAAATTGAGTCTTACCAGAGCTTTTTACAAGAAGACAGAACACCGTCAACTCGCAAAAACGAAGGCTTGCAGTCTGCCTTCACGTCGATTTTCCCTATTGTTTCGCACAATGGCTTTGCACGTCTGGAGTTCCTGTCCTACGTTTTAGGCGATCCTGCATTTGACGTCAAGGAATGTCAGCTGCGTGGTCTGACTTATGCATCGCCTTTGCGTGCAAAAGTCCGCCTGGTTATCCTGGACAAGGAATCACCAACCAAGCCGGTAGTGAAAGAAATGAAAGAACAGGAAGTCTACATGGGCGAATTGCCTTTGATGACAACCACAGGTTCTTTTGTTATCAACGGTACTGAGCGGGTAATTGTTTCCCAGTTGCATCGTTCCCCAGGTGTATTCTTTGAGCATGATCGCGGCAAGACACATTCTTCCGGTAAATTGCTGTTTTCGGCAAGGATCATTCCTTACCGTGGTTCCTGGCTCGATTTTGAATTCGATCCTAAAGATATCCTGTTCTTCCGTATTGACCGTCGTCGCAAGATGCCAGTCACTATCCTGCTGCGCGCCATCGGCATGAGCAATGAACAGATTCTGGCCAATTTCTTTGTATTCGATAATTTCAACCTGCACAGCGATGGCGCAGAGATGGAATTTGTCGCAGAACGCCTGCGTGGCGAAGTTGCCCGTTTTGACATCAGCGACAAAGATGGCAAAGTCATCGTCGCCAAAGACAAGCGCGTCAATGCAAAACACGTACGTGAAATTGAAGCCGGTGGCATCAAGCACATTTCCGTGCCTGAAGACTACCTGCTGGGCCGTGTACTGGCTAAAAATATCGTTGATGCTGACACTGGTGAAATCATCGCCAATGCCAATGATGAGCTGACAGAAGAATTGCTGGGTCGCTTGCGTGATGCCAAAGTCACTGATATCCAGACTTTGTACACCAATGACCTGGATCAGGGTGCTTACATCTCGCAAACTTTGCGTGCAGATGACACAGCGGACCAGATGGCTGCCCGTGTTGCCATCTACCGCATGATGCGTCCTGGCGAACCACCAACAGAAGACTCTGTTGAAGCCCTGTTCAATGGCTTGTTCTATAGCGAAGAGCGTTACGATCTGTCCGCAGTTGGTCGCATGAAGTTCAACCGTCGTATCGGCCGTGATGAACTGACGGGTGCCATGACTTTGTCGAACGAAGACGTATTGGCCGTTATCAAGATTTTGGTTGAACTGCGCAATGGTCGCGGTGAAGTCGATGATATCGATCACTTGGGTAATCGTCGCGTACGTTGCGTAGGTGAGTTGGCTGAGAACCAGTTCCGTGCTGGTCTGGTACGTGTTGAACGTGCTGTCAAAGAGCGTCTGGGTCAGGCTGAAGCCGACAACCTGATGCCGCATGACCTGATCAACTCCAAGCCTATCTCTGCTGCAATTCGTGAGTTCTTCGGTTCTTCACAATTGTCCCAGTTTATGGATCAGACCAACCCATTGTCAGAAATCACGCATAAGCGTCGTATTTCCGCCCTGGGACCTGGTGGTTTGACACGTGAACGCGCTGGCTTTGAAGTCCGTGACGTTCATCCAACCCACTATGGCCGTGTATGCCCGATTGAGACTCCTGAGGGACCAAACATTGGTCTGATCAACTCTCTGGCGCTGTACGCACGTCTGAATGAATACGGTTTCCTGGAAACACCATACCGCAAGGTTGTTGACAGCAAGATCACCAGCCAGATCGATTACCTGTCTGCAATTGAAGAAGGTCGTTATATCATCGCTCAGGCGAATGCGACGATCGACGGCGAAGGCAAACTGATTGATGAGCTGGTGTCTGCCCGTGAAGCTGGCGAAACGATCCTGGTATCCCCAGAACGTATCCAGTACATGGACGTGGCAACAGGCCAGGTGGTTTCCGTTGCGGCATCGCTGATCCCGTTCCTCGAACACGATGATGCGAACCGTGCGCTGATGGGTGCCAACATGCAACGTCAGGCTGTTCCTTGCTTGCGTCCGGAAAAAGCATTCGTTGGTACAGGTATCGAACGTACCGTGGCAGTTGACTCCGGTACCACAGTACAGGCACTGCGTGGCGGTAAGGTTGATTACATTGATGCGGGTCGTATCGTTATTCGCGTGAATGATGCTGAAGCACAGGCTGGTGAAGTCGGTGTGGATATTTACAACCTCATCAAATACACCCGTTCCAACCAGAACACCAACATCAACCAACGTCCTATCGTCAAGGTTGGCGACATGGTTGCCAAGGGTGACGTGCTGGCCGACGGTGCATCGACCGATCTGGGCGAATTGGCCCTGGGTCAGAACATGCTGGTCGCCTTCATGCCATGGAATGGTTATAACTTCGAAGATTCGATCCTGATCTCTGAAAAAGTGGTGGCTGATGACCGCTATACCTCGATTCATATCGAAGAGTTGTCGGTCGTTGCCCGTGACACCAAGTTGGGTGCGGAAGAAATTACCCGCGATATCTCCAACCTGGCCGAAAACCAACTGGCTCGTCTGGATGAATCCGGTATCGTCTACATCGGTGCTGAAGTCACCGCTGGTGATACCCTGGTCGGTAAAGTGACACCAAAAGGTGAAACTCAACTGACACCAGAAGAAAAACTGCTGCGCGCCATCTTCGGTGAAAAAGCATCTGACGTTAAAGATACATCCCTGCGCGTGCCTTCCGGCATGGTTGGTACCGTTATCGACGTGCAAGTGTTCACCCGCGAAGGCATACAACGCGACAAACGTGCACAACAGATTATCGATGATGAATTGAAGCGTTATCGCCTCGATTTGAACGATCAGTTGCGTATTGTTGAAGGCGATGCATTTGAGCGTCTGGAACGTATGCTGGATGGCAAGATCGCTGACGGCGGTCCGGCTAAACTGGCTAAAGGCACCAAGATCACCAAAGAATACCTGGCCAGCGTGGATAAATACCACTGGTTCGATATTCGCCTGGCATCTGATGAAGCAGCCAATGCGTTGGTAGCGATGAAAGATTCCATCGCTGAAAAACGTCATCAGTTCGATCTGGCTTTTGAAGAAAAACGTACCAAGCTGACGCAAGGCGATGAATTGCCGCCAGGCGTACAAAAAATGGTCAAGGTCTACCTGGCTGTTAAACGTCGCCTGCAACCTGGTGACAAGATGGCGGGTCGTCACGGTAACAAGGGTGTGGTTTCCCGTATCGTGCCTATCGAAGACATGCCTTACATGGCTGACGGTACACCAGCCGACATCGTGTTGAACCCATTGGGTGTTCCATCACGTATGAACGTCGGTCAGGTTCTGGAAGTGCATCTGGGCTGGGCAGCCAAAGGTCTGGGCTTGCGTATTGGTGAAATGCTGAAAGCCAAAGCCAAGGTTGAAGAACTGCGTGATTTCCTGAAAAAGATTTATAACGAATCTGGCAAGAAGGAAGACATCGACGGCTTCTCCGACGCTGAGATCCTGGAATTGACCAACAACCTGAAACATGGCGTGCCATTTGCAACACCGGTATTTGACGGTGCGCATGAAGATGAAATCCGTCGCATGCTGGATCTGGCTTTCCCTGACCATATCGCAGCCCAACTGGGTATGACACCATCGAAGAACCAGGTTACCCTGTTCGATGGCCGTACTGGTGAAGCGTTTGAGCGTAAAGTCACACTGGGTTACATGCACGTTCTGAAACTGCACCATCTGGTCGATGACAAGATGCATGCACGTTCGACCGGTCCTTACTCTCTGGTCACGCAGCAACCACTGGGCGGTAAAGCTCAGTTCGGTGGCCAGCGTTTCGGTGAGATGGAAGTTTGGGCACTGGAAGCATACGGCGCGTCTTATGTCTTGCAAGAGATGTTGACCGTCAAGTCAGATGACGTGAATGGTCGTACCAAGGTGTATGAAAACCTGGTCAAGGGTGATCATGTGATCGACGCCGGTATGCCAGAGTCCTTCAACGTTCTGGTCAAGGAAATTCGTTCCCTGGGTATCGACATCGATCTCGAACGCAATTGATTTGAAAAAAGTTTGTAGTAATTAGTCGTAAAACCATCGCCTGGATACCATCCGGGCGGTGGTGTTATAAGAAGCTAGCTAGTAAGCAGTCTGGAAGCAGATAGTCGTTCCCGGTATTAGCGGAACCTGTGTCGCCAAGCGACCTGGCTCTCCCGCCGATGCGAACAGGGTCAGACGTCCTACATGCCTCCCTTGCAGCACCATTCAGCCACCAAGCGTTTTGCGCGCTTCACTGGAGTGATACACATGAAAGCCCTGCTCGATCTATTCAAGCAAGTCCAACCCAACGAACAATTCGACGCGATCAAGATTGGTCTGGCGTCCCCAGAAAAGATTCGTTCCTGGTCCTACGGCGAAGTTAAAAAGCCGGAAACCATCAACTATCGTACCTTCAAGCCTGAGCGCGACGGTCTGTTTTGCGCCAAGATTTTTGGCCCAATCAAAGATTATGAATGCCTGTGCGGCAAGTACAAGCGCCTGAAACACCGTGGCGTGATCTGCGAAAAATGCGGCGTTGAAGTGACTCTGGCCAAAGTGCGTCGTGAACGCATGGGCCATATTGAGCTGGCTTCGCCAACTGCGCACATCTGGTTCCTGAAATCCCTGCCATCCCGTCTGGGTATGGTATTGGACATGACTTTGCGTGATATCGAACGCGTTTTGTATTTTGAAGCATACGTTGTGACCGATCCTGGCATGACTCCGCTGAAAAAATGCCAGATCATGTCGGAAGACGACTACGCTGCCAAATACGAAGAGCATGGCGATGAATTCACTGCCTACATGGGTGCCGAAGGTATCCGTGAATTGCTGCGCTCCATCGACATCGACCGTGATGCAGAAACCCTGCGTACCGAGCTGAAAGAATCCAAATCTGAAGCCAAGATCAAGAAATACGCAAAACGCCTGAAAGTACTGGAAGCATTCCAGCGCTCCGGCATCAAGCCAGACTGGATGATCATGGAAGTGCTGCCGGTTCTGCCGCCAGAACTGCGTCCATTGGTCCCGCTGGATGGTGGCCGTTTTGCGACTTCCGATCTGAATGATCTGTATCGCCGCGTCATCAACCGTAACAACCGTCTGAAGCGTCTGATGGAATTGCGCGCCCCTGAAATCATCACACGCAATGAAAAGCGTATGTTGCAGGAAGCTGTCGATTCCCTGCTGGATAACGGTCGTCGCGGTAAGGCCATGACAGGCGCCAACAAGCGTCCTCTGAAATCCCTGGCAGAAATGATCAAGGGTAAGGGCGGTCGTTTCCGTCAAAACTTGCTGGGTAAGCGCGTCGATTACTCTGGCCGTTCCGTTATCGTGGTGGGTCCACAACTGAAACTGCATCAGTGCGGCTTGCCAAAACTGATGGCGCTGGAACTGTTCAAACCTTTCATTTTCAATAAACTGGAATTGATGGGTCTGGCAACAACCATCAAGGCAGCAAAGAAACTGGTAGAAATTCAAGAGCCAGTGGTCTGGGATATTCTGGAAGAAGTGATCCGCGAACATCCTATCATGCTGAACCGTGCGCCTACGCTGCATCGTCTGGGTATCCAGGCGTTTGAACCGGTCCTGATCGAAGGTAAAGCGATCCAGTTGCATCCACTCGTCTGCGCGGCTTTCAATGCCGACTTTGACGGTGACCAAATGGCGGTTCACGTTCCTCTGTCTATCGAAGCACAGATGGAAGCACGCACTTTGATGCTGGCATCGAACAATATTCTGTTCCCATCCAATGGTGAACCGTCTATCGTTCCTTCCCAGGATATCGTGTTGGGTCTGTACTACGCTTCCCGTGAAAAAATCAACGGCAAGGGCGAAGGCATGATGTTCCCCGACGTTTCAGAAGCGATCCGCGCCTGGGACAACAAGGAAGTCGAACTGGCTACCCGCGTAACAGTCCGTATTACCGAATATCCAAAAGACCCGGCAACTGGCGAATTCGTGAAAACCATCAAGCGTTATGAAACGACTGTTGGCCGTGCGATTTTGTCTGAAATCCTGCCTAAGGGTCTGCCATTTACCGTATTGAACCGTCCGCTGAAGAAAAAAGAAATTTCCAAGCTGATCGATACATCTTTCCGCAAGTGCGGCCTGCGCGCTACTGTCGTGTTCGCCGATCAATTGATGCAAATGGGTTTCCGCCTGGCGACACGCGCCGGTATCTCCATCTGTATCGATGACATGCTGGTACCACCACAAAAAGTAACACTGGTAGCGAATGCCGAGCACGAAGTCAAACAGATCGAACAGCAATATGCATCCGGTCTGGTAACTGCTGGTGAGCGTTACAATAAAGTGGTCGATATCTGGGGCAAGACCGGTGATGAAGTCGGCAAGGCCATGATGGAACAACTGAAAGTTGAACCAGTCACACGTCGCGACGGTACTGTTGGCACACAAGAATCTTTCAACGCCATTTACATGATGGCCGACTCCGGTGCGCGTGGTTCTGCAGCCCAGATTCGTCAGTTGGCAGGTATGCGTGGTCTGATGGCGAAACCGGATGGCTCGATTATCGAAACGCCGATCACCGCGAATTTCCGCGAAGGTCTGAACGTTTTGCAGTACTTCATTTCCACTCACGGTGCGCGTAAAGGTCTGGCCGATACGGCGTTGAAGACAGCGAACTCCGGTTACCTGACACGTCGTCTGGTTGACGTGACGCAAGATCTGGTCGTGGTTGAAGATGACTGCGGCACATCCAATGGTTCGTCCATGAAAGCGATCGTTGAAGGCGGTGAAGTTAACGTGCCTTTGCGTGACCTGATTTTGGGCCGTGTTTGCGCGAACGACATCGTCAATCCTGAAACACAGGAAACCCTGTACGAAGCCGGTTCCCTGCTCGACGAAACAATGGTAGAACGCATCGAAGCCCTGGGTATCGATGAAGTCAAAGTACGTACACCACTGACCTGCGACACACGCTACGGTCTGTGTGCGATGTGCTATGGCCGTGACCTGGGGCGCGGTAATCTGGTCAATTCTGGTGAAGCTGTCGGTGTTATCGCTGCACAGTCCATCGGTGAGCCAGGTACACAGTTGACGATGCGTACGTTCCACATCGGTGGTGCGGCATCCCGTGCAGCGGTTGCATCTTCTGTTGAAGCCAAGTCCAACGGTACCATCCGTTTCACGGCGACCATGCGTTATGTCACCAACGGTAAAGGCGATCAGATCGTTATTTCCCGTTCTGGCGAAGTGCTGATCACTGATGACCACGGTCGTGAACGTGAACGTCATAAAGTACCTTACGGCGCGACACTGATCGTCAAAGACGGTCTGGTCATCAAAGCTGGTACAGCATTGGCAACATGGGATCCATTGACCCGTCCTATCATTACCGAATACACCGGTACGGTGAAATTTGAAAACGTCGAAGAAGGCGTGACTGTTGCCAAACAGGTTGATGATGTGACTGGCTTGTCCACTCTGGTGGCGATCGATGCGAAACGTCGTGGTAGCGCAGCAGGCAAGACATTGCGTCCACAAGTCAAACTGTTGAATGAACAAGGCGAAGAAGTCAAAATCGCCGGTACAGAACATGCCGTGACTATCGGCTTCCAGGTGGGCGCGCTGATTACCGTGAAAGACGGTCAGCAAGTTCACGTCGGTGAAGTACTGGCACGTATCCCGACTGAATCACAAAAAACCCGTGATATTACCGGTGGTCTGCCACGCGTTGCCGAACTGTTCGAAGCCCGTTCACCAAAAGATGCCGGTATGCTGGCAGAAGTGACAGGTACGGTTGCGTTTGGTAAAGAAACCAAAGGTAAGCAACGTCTGGAAATCACAGATATGGACGGCGAGAAACACGAATTCCTGATCACCAAAGACAAACAAGTCCTGGTGCATGACGGTCAAGTCGTGAATAAAGGTGAGATGATTGTTGATGGCCCAGCCGATCCACAAGACATCCTGCGCTTGCTGGGTATCGAAGCGCTGGCACGTTACATCGTTGATGAAGTACAGGACGTGTACCGTTTGCAAGGCGTTAAGATCAATGACAAGCACATTGAAGTGATCGTGCGTCAGATGCTGCGCCGTGTTGTTGTGGTCAATCCAGGCGATGCCAACTACATCGTTGGTGAACAGGTTGAACGTTCTGAATTGCTGGATGAGAACGATCGTGTTGCTGCTGCTGGCGGTATTCCTGCAACGTATGAAAATATCTTGCTGGGTATTACCAAGGCATCTCTGTCTACTGATTCCTTCATTTCTGCGGCGTCCTTCCAGGAAACCACACGTGTTCTGACCGAAGCTGCGATCATGGGCAAAAAAGACGGTCTGCGTGGTCTGAAAGAAAACGTCATCGTTGGTCGTCTGATACCTGCTGGTACCGGCCTGGCCTTCCATCGTGCCCGCAAGTTGAAAGAAACTTGGGAAGCCGATGAACGCACAGCCTTGCTGGAAGCAGAAAAAGCAGCATTTGCTCCCTTGCCAGAAGTGACAGCAACTGATGCGGTAGATGGTGAAGCGTAAGTATTGAAATAAGCAATGAAATAAAGCAGGAAATAAAAACGGCACCGCTTTGGGTGCCGTTTTTTTTAACATCTCAGCATTTTAAATAGCTATCATGCTGCGGTAATCCAGAATTGAACATGCAAGCAAATACCTCAACGAATCAGAACTTACAACTGAATGCAGCAGAAATTGAAAAACGCTGCGATGGGCCGGCACGCGAGGTCGATATCGAAGTCGTCGCCGAAACGGGTTCCACCAATGCTGACCTGATGGCCAGGTTGCCACAGTTGCAGCGCCCGGTATTGCGCATCGCCATGCACCAGACCGCAGGGCGTGGCCGTGCCGGACGCCCCTGGCTAACCGTACCCGGCGGCATGCTGACTTTTTCGTTAGCCTGGCATCTGCCACAGGCACCACAACATTTGCTTGGCTTACCACTGGCAATCGGCGTCGCCCTGGCGGAAACCCTGAATACACTCGGCCTGAGCGTACAGCTCAAATGGCCGAATGACATTCTGCGCGACGGTAAAAAGCTGGCTGGTATCTTGCTGGAATCTGCAGCCGCACAACATGGCGGTACCTGGATAGTCGCTGGTATAGGCTTGAACCTGCAAGTCTCCGACGCTTTGGAAGCCGAAGTCGGGCGGGCCATTGCCGATGCCCCATGGTTGGCCAGAATGGATAGAAATACCCTGGTCGCCAGTTTGCTGAATGCATTGGCAATGACGCTGGAACAGTTTGGCATTCAGGGATTTGGCAGCTTTTTACCGCGCTGGAATGCCTTGCACGCCCATGCCGGGCAAGCCGTTAACATACTCGATCACGGCCAGACATTACATACGGGTGTCGCCCTGGGGGTGGATCTGCATGGTTGCCTGGTCTTGCAGACCGCGCAAGGACAAGTTAATGTCATGGCGGGTGATGTATCACTGCGCCCCGCAACGACGTGATCAGCCAGGGCTGCAGAATAACAAGGGAAGCAGATGCAATTATTGATTGATGCCGGCAATACCCGTATCAAATGGGCTGTGCCAGTCGCTGATGTAACTCAGGCTGGACAAGCCCCAGTGTGGTTGCACAGCGGTTCCGTCAGCCATGCTGAGCTGGCTAATCTTGACAGCGCCTGGCGCGCCATGACTATCACCAGAGTACTGATCTCGAATGTGGCTGGTGCCGCCATCAGGGCCGAATTATCAGCCATCCTGCAGAACCTGCAGCCTGCTGCGGTAGTAAGCTGGTTTGCCTCCCAGGAGCAGGTTGCCGGCATCCACAATACCTATCGCAACCCGGCGCAACTGGGTTGTGACCGGCTGGCTTCCATGGCCGGTGCCCACTACCTGTTCCCGCAGCAGGATGTGGTGGTCGCTACCTGTGGAACTGCCACCACAGTCGATGCCGTAACCGCACAAGGGCAATTTCAGGGCGGCATGATCTTGCCCGGCCTTAAACTGATGGCAGAATCCCTGGCACGCAATACTGCGCAACTGCCAAAAGTGGCTGAATCCATCCGTCTTGCCAGCATTTTTGCCGATAATACCGATCAGGCCATCGTCAGCGGCTGCATCAGTGCCCAGGTTGGTGCTATCCGTCGGGCCGTCAGCGTACTGGAAGAGCGGCAAAAACAGGCAGTCACCTGTGTGATTTCTGGCGGTGCGGCTCCTTATTTACTCCCACATTTGGGCCTGTCTTACCAACATGTCGACAATCTGGTCTTGACGGGCCTGTTTGTCGTGGCACAATCAAGCCCGGACTGATTACTTCTCAAATTACCATGCTGCGATTCTTTTTCTGGAGCCTGCTGTTATTAAATGCCTTCCTGCTGGCGTTTAATCTGGGCTATTTGGGACACTGGTCACTCGACACTCATGAACCAGAACGTTTGAAGATGCAGCATCATGCAGACCAACTCAAACCCTTGTCTGCCACTGAAGCCCTGACACCAAGTGACACCACAACTGATAAAAAGCCGGATGTCATCGCCTGTCTGGAAGTGGGTAATTTCGTGCAGGCCGATATTCCCAAGATGGAAGAGAAATTGAAAGCCCTGGCGCTGGGGGAAAGGCAATCCCGTATCAACGTGGTGGATGTCGCCACTCACATGGTCTTTATTCCCTCACAAGGCAGTAAAGAAGGTGCCGATAAAAAAGCCAGTGAACTACGTCGCCTGGGTATCAGCGATTTCTACATCGTGCAAGATCAAAGCAATCTGCGCTGGGGTATTTCCCTCGGTGTATTCAAAACTGAAGAAGCGGCCAAACTGCACCTGAATAATCTTAACAACAAAGGCGTTCGCTCCGCCCGCATTGGCCCACGCACGGTCAGTACGAATAAATTCGCGTTCCAGTTAAGAGCTTTGACTGTAGAAGAAAAAGCCAAATATGACGCCATCAAGGCGGATTTCCCGGCACAGGAAAATCGTAATTGCCAGACGACGGCGTATAGCAAGAGTTAGGGTATGAGCAGTATTGAGACACTGGCGATATACTTCCTGTGCACAATGTGTGCGATAAACATCTACGTCAGTTACTGTATCTTGAGTAGCGATTATTATGGAGCCATGCAAAAAATTACCCAATTTCTCTTGATCTGGTTACTCCCTGTGCTGGGTAGCCTGTTTTGTTATTCGCTGGCTAAACCATCTGTGGGACGCAAAATCAGTTTAAGTGAGGATATTCCTGAATATCCTGGGGTTGGTTTGCACCGCCTGGATCATTGAGAAGTGGCTTATAGCGAATAAATGCATGTAACAAGAGCTTAGTTCTCCTTGCTGAAAACTCTGCTACCTTTATAAATATGGATATTCTCTTAGTTGTAACCGTCTGCATGGTCAGCCTTTTACTGGTTCTGAACTCGTACATTAGTTTTTTTGTTGTGAAGAGTGACTTTTACGAGCCTGCTCAAAAGTATGCACAATATGCGCTGATCTGGCTGCTTCCGGTTATCGGCGCATTACTGTGCTATATGTTTGTGCGGTCTGTTTCTGGCAGTTCTAGTGGCAACTATCCAGACAGCTACAGTGATGATGTCAGTTTGGTGAACAGCAATGACGGGTATGCAGGCCCTGTCCACGATGAATGATTGTGAATAAACCATCCCAATAGACGGGAAATTTTGTAAATATTTCTCGTCATTCGAGAATGAGTGCTTGATGTTTCTCACTCCAGTGCTAGCATGGAGGCTCCAGATTCTCATGTTCGCCCCTGTCCATGGCCTTCCAACGAAAAACTGATTTACCCCAAAGCGAACGCGTCTTGCAAGTGCTGGCTTGCGTCGCACGTCAGGGACAGCCCTTGTCCGTACGCGAGTTGGTAGAGCAAACCGGCTTGCCATTAAGCACCCTGTATCGCCAACTGGCACCTTTAAAAAAATGGGGGCTGGTGCAGGAACATGCGCAGACCGGCCTGTATGAACCTGGCCCGCTGGCGGTACAACTGGCACGGGGCTTTGACCAGCATTCGTGGCTGATGTCGGCTGCTCGTGAAGAAATGGCAGAGCTGGTACATAAATCTGGTGAAAGTGTGGGCTTGCTGGCCTACGTCAATGGCCAGGTCATTTGTCTGGACATGCAGGAAAGTCAGCAAGCCTTGCGCTGTTCGTTTGCCAAAGGGCGTGCCAGTTCGACAGTGCGTGGCGCATCGGCCAAGGCCCTACTGGCATTTTTGCCGCAGGCGGTACAAGACAGTTTGCTGGATCAGAATTTTCTTGAAAACCAGGATCATACGCAGCAGCGGCGTGAGGATTTACTGGCACAACTGCAAACCATACGCAGCCAGCGTTACGCCACCAGCGAAAATGAAGTTGACCTCGGTATCTGGGGTGTCAGCGCCCCCGTATTTTCTGGCAAAAACAGGCTGGAAGCCAGCTTGTCGCTGATGGCGCCAGTGCAACGCATACAAAATCGCAAGCAAGAACTCATCAACATGACTCTGGCGGCAGCCGACAGGCTCAGCCGCAAATTACAGTATCCCTGAAACAGGGAACAGGACACAGTAAACATCATGACTGCATACCATTTTCAACAGGGCAACGTGCCCTTACTGATTTCCATGCCCCATGCGGGCACCAGCATACCGGACGACATCGCCGCACAAATGCTGCCAGTCGCCCAGTTAAAAGCGGATACGGATTGGCACCTGCCCCTGCTCTACAACATGGCAGCAGAGTTGGGTGCATCGACCATTGCTGCGGAATATTCGCGCTATGTGATAGACCTGAACCGCTCGCCCGACAATGCCAACCTGTATCCGGGGCAGGATACGACAGGTTTGTGTCCGGTAGATACCTTTGCCAAGCAGCCTTTGTATGCACCAGAAAACCTGCCGACGGAAGCAGAAGTACAACGCCGCATCGGCGTTTACTGGCAGCCATATCATCAGCAATTGCAGCAAGAGCTACAGCGATTGTTGAGCTCGCATGGCAGTGTCGTGTTGTGGGATGCACATTCCATTGCATCAATGGTGCCACGCTTTTTCGAAGGCAAATTACCTGACCTGAATTTTGGTACTGCTGATCAGCAGTCCTGTGACCCAGGCTTGCAAACGGCTATCGCCAATAGTCTGCAAGATTCGGCAGATGCGAAAGCCTATTCCCATATATTCAATGGCCGTTTCAAAGGCGGTTTTATCACCCGCAAATATGGCCAGCCAGCACACCACATCCATGCAGTACAACTTGAAATGAGCCAGTGCATCTACATGAATGAAGCTGCGCCCTATGCCTACAGGGAAGACCTGGCTGCACAGGTACAACCCTTACTGAAGCAGTTGCTGCGAGCCTGCCTGGATTGGAACAAAACACAGGGGAGTACCGCATGAGCAGTTTGTTTGCTCACCATGCGTTGCTGCCGCAAGGCTGGGCCAGCAATGTCCGTTTGCACTGGAACAAAAATGGCGACCTGAGTCAGATTGAGCATGATGCTGCATTGCAGGCTAATGAACCACAGGCCCAATGGGTGCTGCCCGGCATGAGCAATCTGCATTCTCATGCCTTCCAGCGAGCCATGGCTGGCATGACGGAAATGGCGGGTGAAGGCAAAGACAGTTTCTGGACCTGGCGTGGCCTCATGTATCGCTATGCGCTGCATATCACGCCTGAACAAATTCAGGCTATTGCCGCGCAACTGTATGCAGAATGTCTGCGCAATGGCTATACCTCTGTCTGCGAATTCCATTACCTGCATCGTAATCAGGAAGGTCACTTCTATGCACGCCCTGCAGAGATGGCAGAGCGCGTGATAGCGGCGGCAGAACAGACCGGCATGGGTATCAGCATGTTGCCCGTGCTGTATAGCTACGCCGATTTTGGTGAACAGGCTTTGCGTCATGACCAGCGTCGCTTCTCTACCAATGTGGATGAGATCATACAGTTGATAGACGCAATGGAAGACAAGCGCAATGCCCAGGTTGAAGTCGGCGTGGCACCGCATTCCCTGCGTGCAGCCAGTATCAGCCAGATACGTGAACTGGTGGCTGCACTGCCCGCTACCCGCCCCATCCATATTCATATCGCTGAACAACAAAAAGAAGTCGATGCCTGCATTGCTTATTCAGGCAAACGCCCGGTAGAACTTTTGCTGGATAGCGGCTTGGTGAACGAACGCTGGTGCCTGGTGCATGCCACTCACCTGAACAAGGCAGAAGTGCAGGGCCTTGCTGACAGTGGTGCGGTGGCAGGCATTTGCACCACCACCGAAGGCAATCTCGGTGATGGTTTTTTTGACTTGCCAGATTACATCGCCGCCAGTGGCCGCTTTGGTATCGGTAGTGACAGCCATGTATCACAAAGCCCGGTAGAAGAATTGCGCTGGCTCGAATATGGTCAGCGCCTGCGCCTGCAAGGCCGCAATATCGCCAGCATGCCAGCGCAACGCAAGGTCGGTGATTTCTTATATCAAGCCGCTCTGCAGGGCGGAGCCCAGGCCAGTGGCCGCAAGCTGGGCCAACTGACGGTCGGCTATCGCGCCGACGTCGTGGTACTTGATAATGCACATCCGAATCTGGCCGGCATCGATAGTGCAGATGTACTCAATACCTGGATTTTTGCAGGCAATGATAATCTGGTGCGGGATGTGTATGTGGGTGGCCAGCAGGTGGTGCAGGATGGCAAACACCTGCGTCAGGCCGGGATACAGGCGGCTTATGGTGCATGCATGCGCAGCTTGCGTGCGCTGTAAGCTGCTTCAAATCATGAACAGGCGCACACGAAATGTTGCGCCTGTTTTAATTTGGACTACGCCAGATTATTGCTGACGCAATCTTGCTACCGCATCCAGCAACATCTTCTCTGTCGTATCCCAATCCACACAGGCATCAGTGACGGAGCAACCGTATTTGAGTTGTGACAAATCAGCAGGAATAGGCTGGTTGCCGGCGACGATGTTGGATTCAATCATGACGCCGACGATATCCTTGTTGCCATTGGCAATCTGGTTGATGACATCGGCCATAACCAGCGGTTGCAGTTCCGGTTTTTTGTAGCTGTTGGCGTGGGAACAATCGACCACAATATTCGCTGGCAGCTTGGCCTTGACCAGCGCTTGCTGGGCCATGGCGACCGATACAGTATCGTAATTCGGGCGGTCTCCGCCACCGCGCAAGACCACGTGGCCATATTGATTGCCGCTGGTACGCACGATGGAAACACGACCCTGGCCATTCAAACCCAGGAAGGAATGCGGATGCGATGCCGACAGAATCGCATTGATGGCAATGCTGATGTCGCCGTCAGTACCGTTTTTAAAGCCTACCGGTGTTGACAGGCCAGACGACATTTCACGATGCGTCTGTGATTCTGTCGTGCGGGCACCGATGGCGGTCCAGGCGATCAGGTCACCCAGGTATTGTGGAGAAATCGGGTCCAGCGCTTCGGTGCCGGTCGGCAGGCCCAGTTCACAGACATCCAGCAAAAACTGGCGTGCTTTTTCCATGCCTTCGTCGACGCGGAAAGAATCATCCATATACGGGTCATTGATATAACCCTTCCAGCCTGTGGTAGTACGCGGCTTTTCAAAATATACCCGCATCACCAGCAACATCACATCCTTGACTTCTTCCTGCAGTGCTTTCAGGCGGCGTGCATAATCCAGGCCGGCGACCGGGTCATGGATGGAGCAGGGGCCAACCACCACAAACAGGCGCTTGTCTTTGCGTTCCAGAATATTGCGCAGGCTTTCGCGGCTTTGTTCGACCACATCGCCCGCCAGATCACTGAGTGGCAGACGGGCATGTAATTCTTCCGGAGTAGGCATGTTCTCGAAAGAACTGACGTTGATGTTTTCCAGTACGGTATGTGTCATGGTGAGTAAATGGTAGTAGCGTTAAATTTGGCCTACATTATGACCTAATCCATGATTTTTATTGGAATTGGATAATCACAAATGCGCTTAAATAAGGGCAATCTGTTCTGTACTGGTATGACGCCTATCCCTTAAAATCAGAAATGCGCCATTCCGGTGCAGTATATAGATGCTGCTTGATAATGGCTGTTAACTATCGATATTGAAGAATGAGCATGTTAAGTATTGCGCAAAGACAAGAATTTGATACTCTGGGTTTTCTGGTTTTGCGGCAACAGGCCCCCGCTGGCCTGTGTGAAGACATTATTGCATTTGCCGAACAGCAACTGGCTGACGATGTTCAACCCATAGAATACGAAGCGGATACCCGTTATCCTGATGCACCTGCGTCGCGAGAAGCGGAAGGCGGCAACACTGCCAGGCGGCTGTTGCAGGCGTATGCGCGTGACCAGCGCCTGCAGCAATGGGCTGGCGGCAAGGCACTCAGTGAACCTTTGTTGCAGTTGTTGGGGCCGGGGGCGTTGATGTCACAGGCGCACCATAACTGCATCATGACCAAGCAGCCACAATATTCGACCGCAACCGGCTGGCACCGTGATAGCCGTTACTGGAACTTCCAGCGGGCAGAACTGGTGTCGGCATGGTTGGCACTGCGCAATGAAACGCTGGAAAATGGTTGCTTGCTGGTCATACCCGGCTCACACAAACTGGATATCGATGCCAGCCAGCTCGATGCCAAACAATTTTTACTGACTGACTTGCCACAAAACCAGGACTTGCTTGCTCGCGTTCAGGCAGTTCCCTTGCAGCAAGGGGATGTGTTGCTTTTTCATAGCAATTTATTCCACGCCGCTGGCAAAAACCAAACCGCTGCTACCAAGTTTGCCCTGGTATTTACTTACCGTGCAGCGGATAACTTGCCACTGCCTGGTACCAAGTCTGCATCTTTTCCAGAGGTTGAGATTTAATATAATCAATCTGAGCTATTATGAATTAACAGGCTTTAGTGGAAGTCATGTAAGGAATTGGCGCTCACACCGACTAATGGTGATACTGCGGTTCCCTCACTGCGCCACACTCAATTCATATCGGAGAAATACCATGTCCAGGCTCACCAAGCTCCTTGTCACCGGTTTATTGATGACCTTGCCCTTCATCAGCTCACTCAGTCAGGCTGCCACCAAGGAAGCGTTTCCTGCCAAGCCCATGCTGACTGGCACCATGCTCAATGGCAAACCGTTCAAACTCAATACCAGCAAAGGGGATGTGGTACTGGTAACGTTCTGGGCAACCTGGTGTCCGACTTGTCGTGCGGAAATGCCCACTTTTCGTAAATTTTATGAAACCAATAAGAAAGCTGGTTTCGAACTGGTGACAGTCAGCATTGACGATGCCATGTCGGATATTGATGACTATTCAAAACTGTCCACCTGGATGACTAAATCCAACCAGGCGTTTCCTTCCTTATGGCGTAATGCACCTAACTACAAAGACAATTTCGGTAAAGTCTTTGCTACCCCGACTGCCTTTTTGATCGGTCGTGATGGCAAGGTCATGGAATCATTCAAAGGTGCAATCAAGCCTGATCAATGGGCGCATATCAAGGCTGTCATTGATGCGGGCGCTCCATTGGTAAAAGGCTAATCACGATTTATCCTTTGAAGGGAACGCTCAAAATGACACAAACTTGTGTCATTTTTTTTGCCTGTGTGCCTACCTTGCTGTTATCAGGCTTGCCACTTTTCGGTATTAAAGTTACTATGCGGAAATAAATCGTTATCCGGATGACAAGTTCAGGCGCGGCTTTTGCTTGGTTATTTGAGGTTCTCCTGACTGCTCAAAAACAGTAATCGTGCGTGCAATGGATCAGTGGGATGGGTGGCTGCAATATTAACGGTATCGGTGAGCTTAATGAGGGTATTACAGACATGTCTGTTATAAGGCTTAAATACATGCCGGTATGCCGGCTGCTCCTGCTTTGCCTGTTCATGTGCACGTCATTGCACCATGCCAGTGCCAAAGATGTGGTTGTCCTGACGATAGACCCGGTGGACAATCGTGGTCAGCCCCTTCCCATGCAAAAGTTGAGTAAGTTCTTTGCCTTTATCGAGCACGACCAGGGTTTTAAAATACAACATGTACGTAATTCCTGGCCGCGTGCTCTGGTTGCCGCAGAAAATGGTGAAGGGGTGTTGTTTGGCGTCAGTAAAACCAGGGAAAGAGAAAGACTGTTTCATTTTTCAATGCCAGTGCATTCCAGATACATCTTCCTTGTCACCAGAAGTGACGCCCGTTTCAAGTTTAATTCTGTCGCTGACCTGAAAGGCAAAACCATAGGCATTCCACGCGGCATCAGCTTTGGTGATGACTTCGATGCCCTCAAGGATAATTTGTTTACCGTTGAACCGGACAATAATTCACCCCTGTCACGCATCTACAAATTGTTGTTTCGACGTATGGACGCTGGCGTCTTCAGTTCATTGCGCAGAAACCCCCGGTGGCTGGAGGCACGATTGCAAATACTGAGAGATGGACATGAGGACGGCATGCCGCCCATGAGCGATGTACAACTCAGCGTCTTGCCAAAACCGCTGCTGATAGACACTATGCACTTTGCCGTGCGGGCAGACAGGGATGACGGCATCATCAATAAATTCAATGCCGCCATCCTTAAAGCGAGAAAGGCTGGTTTGCTGGAAGATCTGCGCTAGGGCTATATCTCGGCTTAAAGGTTTTCCAGCGCAATCAATTCCTGCACAGTCTGGCGGCGACGTATTTGTCTGATGTGTTCACCGTCTACCAATACCTCAGGTATCAAGGGACGCGAATTGTAGTTTGATGACATGCTGGCCCCATAGGCACCGGCATCATGAAAAACAAACAGGTCGCCAATCTCGCAGGCCGGTAAATCCTGGGTGGTGACCACACCACCGTCTTCTTGCGTGAAGACATCGCCGGACTCACATAAAGGCCCGGCCACTACTGTCGGGCGCAGGGCAGTGGTGCGTGGCGTACCATCTGGCGCATGTGTCGTGATGCGGTGGAAGCTGCCATACATGGAAGGGCGCACCAGATCATTGAAGCCAGCATCGACCAGAGCAAAGAAATTGTTCCCCACCTGCTTTTGTGCACGCAGTTCAGAAATCAGGATGCCGGATTGTGCCACCAGAAAACGGCCAGGTTCAATTTCCATGCTGATCTTGTGGCCCAGCAGGGTTTCGATTTCCTTTCTGGCCTTGTCCCAGATTTCAAAATAATGCGCCGTATCCACTGCTGGCTCATCACCACGATAAGGGATGGACAAACCACCACCGATGGAAATCGCCTGCAAATCGCGCTTGCAGATTTTTACCTGGGCTATCATGGCATCACAGACACTTTGCAAATGGTCATAATCAACACCAGAGCCTATATGCATGTGCAGACCGACCAGCGTCAGGCCATATTGGTCAATGATGGCCAGTGCATGTTGCAATTCTTCATACCAGATACCGTGCTTGCTTTGCTCGCCACCAGTATTGGTCTTGCGGCTGTGGCCATGACCAAAGCCAGGGTTGATGCGTAGCCAGACTGCATGACCGGGATGGGCCTGTCCCAGTTGCTCCAACATTTGCGGTGAACCACAATTTACCGGGATATTCAAATCAACCACACGCTTCAAGGTGGCACGGTCCAGCAGATCGGCAGTAAATACGATAGGTGCATGCCCACCTGCAACGGCCTGGCTAGCGTAACCTGCTGCCAGCGCGCGTTCCACTTCACCCAGGGAGACTGAATCCACCATCACGCCTTCTTCACGCATCAGACGCAGCAGATGAATATTGCTGGATGCCTTCTGGGCAAAGCGGATGACGTCAAATTGTCGCAAGCGGGCAATTTGTGCTCTTATAATTGTGGCATCATATGCCCAGCATGGTGTCTGGAATTCATTGGCAATGCGGGCTAGCTGATTGGCGCTGATAGTTGTCATGTCAGTTTTCTTGGGCTTGATTAGTATTAGTTAGGACTTACACAAAATTGTCCCAGCAAGGCGTAGCGACGTAGACAGTACGAACAGTACGGCTAGGAGCTGCAACGCAGCTGGGGCGGTTTTGCGTAAGTCCTATTGGTGTAAGCTCTACTTTAACAAGTACAATTCACACTATGAATGGGATCCCATAAGGATTTTCTTCGCAATCCATGGATTTGATTCGAAAAGAACGTGAAATACCTATGAACTCAAAAATCGACCAGTTTGATCAGAAAATCCTGCAGTTATTACAACAGGATGCCCGTATTTCCCATGCTGAAATTGGTCGCCAGATTCATCTCAGCCAGCCAGCTGTGTCTGAACGCATCAAACGGCTGGAAGCGGCACAGGTCATCCGCGCCTATCGGGCAGATATTAATCCCAAGGCGCTGGGTTATCAAATTACCGCCATGATCAGGCTGTCCACACGGCAGGGGCGACCTTATGCCCAGTATGTTGCCAATTGCCCGGAAATTATAGATTGTTATACTGTCACCGGTGAAGACGGTGCCGTCATGCGTGTGCTGGCCAGTGATGTGGAACATCTGCAACGCATCATCAATGAACTGAATGTGTTTGGCTCCACCTCAACCGCCATCGTGCTGACTACCCATGTCGCGGGCAAGCCCATTACTGTACCTGTGACAGATTAAAATTACGTTTTATTAGCTGGAAGGATCTCATGCAAAAACAAATCAATTTCCCTTTGGCCCTGATAGCGGCCCTGGTATTGCAGGTAACTAGCGCCACTGCTTATGCTGAAGACGCAGAAACCGCAGACAATGCCATTACCCCTTATCGTCCATCGGTATCCAATTCCGCCCAGTTGCCAGTAGCGGGCCAGTTGGAGCTGGAAATGGGTATCGACGCATCACGCACCGATGCGGCGCGCAGCTATAACCTGCCCTACCTGTTCAAGCTGGCTTTTTCCAAGGAGTGGGGCGTCTTGCTGGGTGGTTCTGCTCACGTCATCAACGATGATGGCGCAGGTCAGCGTGATCAGGGTTTTGGTGACACTTCCCTCATCATCAAACGTGCTTTTATCATTAGTGATGAGACTGCTCTGGGACTTGAATTCGGCAATAAATTCCCGACAGCGCGCCAGCCATTGGGTTCAGGCAAGTCTGACTGGACCGTCAACGGTATCGTGAGTCAGGATTTGGGCAAGTTCCATGTCGATGTCAACCTCAATACAACCCATCTCGGCGCTGCAGATGCCGGTACGTCACACTGGCAAAACGGCTTATCAAGCTCTGTGTCGACAGAATTGGTCGATAAATGGGGCCTGACTGCTGAATGGGCAGGTTGGCGACAGGCTGGTACCAAGAATCAGGGGCAAGTATTGTTTGCCCTTACCTATAGCCCCAACAAACGCATGACGCTGGATGCGGGACTCACCAAGGGCTTGACCAGTGCATCTCAGGATTGGTCATGGTTTGCGGGAATGGTGATACCAATCGCCAAGCTTTGGTAAGGCGGTTCTAGCCTTATTTGATCGGGAATAAGCCGCGCGTGATTAATCCTTCTGCACAAACCTGCTTTGTGCAGAAGCCTTATAATTAGGACTTACGCAAAACCGCCCCAGCTGCGTTGCAGCTCCTAGCCGTACTAAAGTACTGTCTTCGTCGCTGACGCCTTGCTGGGACAATTTTGCGTAAGTCCCGATAACGTCGTTGTCTGTTCGTCTTTAGCTTTGGAAGTCATATGCTTGCACCTTCGTCACCCCGCAAATTTGCCTTGTTTTCTGTCATTGCCGTCGTGGCATTGGCGGTTCTGGGTTTCCTGTTTTATCAATCGCTGGGCAGCAAGCAAGCCATGCCGGATGTCAGCTTTACCAATCTCAAGGGTGAAAAGATCTCGGCCCAAAGCTTGCGTGGCAAGGTTGTCATGGTGAATTTTTGGGCGACTTCATGCAGCACATGCGTGGCAGAAATGCCAAAAATGATAGAGACTTATAACAAGTACAATAAACAAGGACTGGAATTTGTAGCTGTGGCGATGAGCTATGACCGTGCCGATTACGTACTCAACTATACAGAAACCAGGAAACTGCCTTTCAATGTAGCGCTGGATGTGCAGGGCAAGCTGGCGCAGTCATTTGGCGATGTTAAATTAACACCCACCACCTATGTCATCGACAAACAGGGCAATATCCTGAAACGCTATGTTGGTGAACCATCGTTTGCCGAATTGCATAGCCTGCTGGAAAAAGCCCTGGCTGCCTGATCAGCACAATTCTGCCTTATTTGCTTGCTGCTGCCAGTGGTCATGGGCGGCAGCCAGCACCATCTGTAATTGGGGCGCAATCGTCGCATGTTTGACTATCCCATCTTCATCCAGCCCTGCACCTATCACCGCTACACATACCGATGCTGCCTCTATGATATGGGCGGACATCACTGTCAATATTTCCCTTAAAGACGCGTCGGCATGTATTGCCCGGGGGGATGCATTCAACACCATCACCGGCTTGTTCACAAACGTGTCGCTGCTAACTGTCCAGTCCAGTGCATTTTTCATCACTCCGGTAATGCCATGTGCATATTCCGGGCTGGCGATCAGCACGACATCCGCATCTGAAATTTCCTGCTTAAAGTTCACCACGCTGGCGGGCGGACAGGCATCCAGGTCAGGATTGAACAGTGGCAATTCAGCCATGCTGGTACATGTTTGTATCGCTATGCCTGCTGGTGCCAGGCGCGTGATGGCACGTATCAGCATGGCATTGAGTGAAGCTGCACGCAGGCTGCCGCATATGGCCAATATTTTCATTCGGGATTTTTCAGGCTCAAACTCCTATTATGAATTAATTTGAGCATTGCTGTTTTGACCTCTGGTTTACATCAATTGATATACGTCAAAATGCAACGTCCTGTAAAAAAAGAGTGCTACGGGCCATTTTGCCGCTATTCTTTAATTGACTGACAAGCGCTGGCAGTTTATTTTCTAGCCGGATCATATAAAAGGTAAATAGATGTCGGCGTCTTATAGCGATGATGAAATAGAAGACAAGTTTTTCTTGCTTGGGCAAAGAGAGATACTGGGGGCATTGAATGACCTGGCGCACCGGCGCGAGCCAGTGACCGTGTATTTTAATGATGGTCAGCAGTTCATCGTCACCATGATTTTGTCTGCCAGATCTGATGGACTGGTGTTTGATATCGGCGGCGACGCCCGCTCCAACAAGTTATTGGAAAAAGCCAGGACTTGTGTTTTTCTGGCCTTACCGGATGGCATACGCGTGCAGTTTTCTGGCACTGATCCGCAACGCTTTGCATGGGGTGATCAGGATGCCTTCTGGGTACCAATTCCCACGCGTATTATCCGCATGCAACGCCGTGAATATTTTCGCAATCAACTTCCCATAGTTGATCCACTGATGGTCAAACTGTTTGATGATCAGGGGCATATGACGGCAAACTGGCCGATTTACGACCTCAGTGTTGGTGGCCTTAGCGTGCAATTGAATGGCCCGCCTGAATTCAAACTACAGGACCGTATTGCAAAAATGCTGATTGTGCTGGGTGCCAGAAACGTCGTCCATTGTGAGGGGGTAGTGCGCCATATCACGCCATTGGACCGCAGCAAGACAGGCAAGCACCGCATTGGTTTCAGTTTCCAAAAACTGCCACACAGCATGGATGTGGCGATTCAAAAACATATCAATCAGCTTGAGTACGAAAGACACAAGCTGGAAGTAAAGTAAATTTTATACCCGTATCAAGCCAGCAGCTTTGACTGCCGCAATCAAGCCTATACATAGCAGAGCAGTAGCGGCACTCAAGCATAATTGCATGAGCGGCAGGCTGCCGAAATAAAACAGTTGCGTCAGTGCTGGCACAAACAATCCCAACGATAAGATCAGCAAGGCAGATGCCACTACCCACCATAACACCGGATTGGGCAGACCCAGATTGCGTAACGAGCTGGTCGACAAACTGCGGTTAATAAAAATCAGTCCCAGGTTACCAAGTACCATGGTGGTAAACGCCATGGTGCGTGCCTGGTTGGTATCAAGCCCCTGACTGCGGGCCACATAAAACATGCCCACAACAGCAGCCAGCAGTGTCAGTCCCTGCAATAATCCTTTCCATAGGATCTGAGGGGCGAAAATACTTGCATTTTGCTTGCGTGGTGGTCGTCGCATCACATTATCTTCTTCCTGCTCCGCTTCAAAAACCAGTGAACAGGTAGGGTCGATAATCAATTGCAGCACCAGAATATGTACAGGCATCAGTACCACCGGCCATCCCATCAATACCGGGATAAACGACATGCCTATCACAGGGATATGCACTGCCACAATAAAGGCGATAGTCTTTCTCAGATTATCAAAAATCCGGCGCCCCAGTCGTATTGCTGCCACGATGGCGGCGAAATCATCATCCAGCAACACCATGGCAGCAGATTCGCGCGCGACATCGGTGCCGCGTTTACCCATGGCGATGCCAATATGTGCTGATTTCAGGGCCGGTGCATCATTAACACCGTCACCTGTCATCGCGACGATCTCGCCAGATGCCTTCAGGGCATTCACCAGCCGCAGTTTTTGTTCAGGTGTGACACGACAAAAGATCGATACTTCACGTATGCGTTGCTGTAACTGCGCCTCATCCATGGCGAGCAATTCGCTACCGGTGATGGCTCCACCTGTTGATATCAGACCACATTGCGCTGCTATATTTTTTGCCGTGGCCGGATAATCGCCGGTAATCATCACCACCCTGATACCTGCCGTCTGACATTCACGGATGGCTTCTGGTACACCTGGTCGTATCGGGTCTGCCAGGGCAATCAGGCCCATTAACTGGAATTCAAAATCATGCTGGATAGGCGGCAGATTTTCGGGTAACTCTTCGGCTGATACAGCGGTAGCCGCAATCGGTATTTGCGACGGGCGAAAGGTCGCCCTCGCTACACCCAGCACGCGCAGCCCCTGTTCCGCCATCAGGTTTACCTGGCGCATCAGGTCTTGCATTTGTGCCGTTGGTAAATGACATAAATCAGCGATGGCTTCTGGCGCGCCCTTGGCAGCAATGATGTATTGCTCTTTATCTTCGGACGCCCACACGCGTGACATCGCCAGCAGTTCTTTTGACAGTGGGTATTCATCAATCAAGCCCCAGCTACCATGCAAGTGTTCAGTCTTACCCAGCTTGCTTTGTCCCGTAGATTGTATTGCTACCTCCATAGGATCAAACGGCTCGCGATGGCTGGCCAGAATCGCGTATTCCAGCACCTCATGGCAATCTTCTGGCAAGTCAATACTGCCATCACTGCATTCAAATACTTTACCTGATGCGAACAACTGCACGACCGTCATCTTGTTTTGCGTCAGTGTCCCGGTTTTATCCACGCACAGTACCGTTGTTGCACCCAGTGTTTCTATCACCGGTATGCGGCGTGTCAGTACCCGTTGTTTGGCAATGCGCCAGGCACCTATACCCAAAAACAACGTCAATACCACTGGCAATTCTTCCGGGATCAGTGCCATCGCAAAAGTGAGACCGACCAACACACCCGCCAGCCATTCACCACGGCTAAAACCAAACCACAGCGCCAGCAGTACTGCAAGCGCCAGACTACCCAGGGCCACATATTTCACCACTTTGGCAGTTTCCGTTTGTACACGTGTAGGTGCAATATCAACCGATTGCAATGCCCGGCCTATGCCACCAAAGGCCGTGCCCGCGCCTGTCGCCAATACCGTCGCGGTACCCTTGCCCTGTACCACCATGCTACCGGCAAAGACGAAGCATGCTTCATCACCACCAGCAGCCCCCATTACATCCGGCAAGATGTCGGCTGCCGTTTTGCTGACAGCAACGGATTCACCTGTCAACAGTGATTCATCCACCGTCATGTTCAGGCAGGACAACAGAACAGTGTCGGCAGGGACACGATCGCCTTCGGCCAGCAACAGGACATCGCCTGGCACGACATCGCGTCCTGGCACAGATTGCGGCTGACCATCACGCAACACCAATGCCTTTGGGTTGGACAGATCACGCAGGGCCTCTAAAGCTCTTTCAGTTTTTTGTTCCTGAAAAAAAGTGATGCCGATAATGACAAACACAAAAGCCAGCAAGACCAGGGCTTCGTGTACATCACCAAGAAAAAAATAGATGCCCCCGCAGGCGATCAGCAGCAGCAACATTGGTTCGCTGAGCACTTTCCCGGCAATATTCCAGCTGTTGACAGGTTTGGAAGAGGGTAATTCATTCGCCCCAACTGCCAGCAGTCGTTGCCTTGCTTCCGCTGCCGTCAGTCCACTGATTGTGCTCGCTTCTGTCATCGCCATGTTGAGTTTGTCGGAGGGAAGGATTGAAAAAAAACTCTTCAAAGATAATTTATAGCAAATTGCGCCACAGAAGTCACAAACGCAAGCTGGCATGATGTACATCAGCTTGTCACGCTATGGAAAGCTGGTGAAAACACTGCTAAAGTAGTTGCAATAATGTCCGGGGGAAATATCATGATGATGACAATAGAGCAAGTGCGTGAGGAAGTCGACAAAGCTTTGCACGACGAAGCCGATTTTGACGACACCATGGAATTGCTGGCAATGTATATTGCGGCCAACCCGGATGAAGCCGAATTTTTGCGCATGCGCATACCGTTGTTTGACGCTGCTTATGATCACGTGGCCGCCTGGAAAGATAGAAAGTCCCTGTCGGTATTACAACCCGAAGACATTGATAATCAGCTAGCCATGCTGGCACGCCAACACCGGTCTGCACTCTGGATTGCCAGTGATGCTTTCGCCGACAGAATGCATGCCCTGTCGCCAGACGAAGAGGAAGACAACGAAGACGGCGAACATGATGACGCTGATGACAGCGCTCATGAAGAAGAGTTTGACTCCGCAGATGAACCGTTAGATCCTGAACTTGAAGCTGCACTTGACGCAGTACAGGCAGAAGCTGACACCTACGCCGATGCACTGCAGAACGAAGCTATCGAAGGCTTCCTGCAAATGATGAAAAGCCATGCCATTGATGCCGCCACTGCACGCAAGATACTGGCAGCATGGGCAGATTCCAGTATCTGGAACCCGTGGCAGCATTACACCCTGATATTGCAAGCGCTGACCGCACACCCGCATGATGCCGGTTTTAAAAAAGAAAAGGCCAGCCTGCTCGCTTCACTGACTGATGCCGTGGAAGAGGACAGTACCAAAACACCGATTGGTTATTTTGAACACATGATAGCCGGCCGTCATCATGCCTTAACGGTTTATCACGCCATCGCCGCCATTGATGAAGTGGATGGATTGGATGATGACCCCACCTTGCTGACACGTCAGGCACAGTTGTTAAAAAAACTGGATGATTATCCCGCTGCTGCCGCTTGCCTAAGGCGCGCTGCCAAAGCGTATGAGGCGGCCCTGCAAAGCGCCAGCGAAGATCAGCGCGAAGACTTGCAATCCAATCTGGAAGAGGTATTGCGCGATGCTACAGCTTGTGAAGCAGGGCGCGAAGCCGTATACGCCGCCCATTTCGCCGAACTGGAAACATCCATGGCGCGCCTGGACGACATGCCCAGTGTATTTAAAGGTCGTGCCGATGCCATCAATGCCATGGCCGGTCCGTTGGCAGAACTTAAATCTTCTGTTGCCGAATGGCAGGCAGCAAGCAGCACCGTGCCGCTTGAACCAGACGAAGAAGAAAAACAAAAATTAATAGGTATCGCCGTCAAAATAGCCAATTCCAGCATGAGCCTGGTCAGTTGGGATCAAATCGATATCCTGCCTATGGAATTGGCAGACTTTACAGAAGAAATGTCTCCCTGGTTTGACGAGATGGAGGCCATATTAAGCAAAACCAGCCTGCAGTTTTTATCCTGGTTTCAAAACATGTCCAACGTAGCTGCCCTGAAACGCGAAGCACCTGGTCAATGCTGGCTGGCACCTGCGCATGACTTTGCATTGACTATCGAAGCCGCTGGCAAGGCACGTCTGAAACGTTGCCTGACCATGTTCAATGATGGCAGCCTGATGTTGACCTCAGATAGCCGTGGCAGCACTTACTATGTCAGTGGCCCGCATGTGCACAGCTTCGGCGTATTCAAATCCACACCTGTGACTGATATGCTAGCCCTGCACCATGCCCGCGTGCAGGCGCATCTGGCAAGCCAGCCCGGCATCGGTATCAAACCCATGGATAGTCTGGACAGTGTAGAGGAATTTGAAAACCAGCTACGCAGGCATGGCCGCGAATTCCGTCTCGCCAACGGCATGACAGACCCGGAAATACGTGGCATGAATGTCAAGTTCAATGAATTCTATGCACATGAACTGAAGCGGGAAGTGGCCGAACGTATAGCCGTGCTGAAATCAGCCCATTAGTGGAAATTGGCGGATAAAGATGTAGAAAAATATTTCTAGACAAAAGTTTCTAGAACATTTATTCTGCTTACATTCTCAATTCAGGGTGTCAAGCATGTCATCGTCTTTTGCTCAAAAATCCAGCATACCCAAGCCCACCGCATCCGAGCTGAATTTGCTCAAGGTCTTGTGGCAGCACGGCCCCATGAATGCCAAACAGGTGCATGAGGCCGTGCAGGCCGAACGCCCTGATCTGGCCTATGCCACCGTGCTGCGGCATTTGCAGATCATGCATGGCAAAGGCATCCTGACGCGCGACGAAAGTCAGCGCTCACATATCTATGCACCGTCGCAAGAGCAGGATTCGCTGCAAACCAACCTGCTCAAAGACATGATACAAAAGGTCTTTGCCGGTTCTGGCAAGGCCCTGGTACTGGCAGCCTTGCGCGGCCATGTCAGCGCGCAAGAGCGCGATGAGATAGAACAAATTCTTCAGGATGAGAAAAAATCATGATGACTGCTCATACCCTGGCCGAACTGCTGGGCTGGCCATTGCTGCACTTTGTCTGGCAAGGCGCATTGATCGCCAGTGTCAGCGCCATTTTACTCGCCATCTGCCGTAATGCACGTCCACAACTGCGTTACCTGATTGCCTGCGCAGCCATGCTACTGTGTCTGTTGTGGCCAGCACTGGGCGTGTTCCAGCAATGGCAGTCACCGCAAGCCATGAGCCTGGAAGCAGCCATGCAACTGGCAGCCAATAGCCCATTGCCACTGGATCTGGTTTGGGTACGTGAAAGCGCTTTGGCGGCCCATATAGATAGCTACCTGCCGCTGATCGTTGCCATCTGGAGCGCTGGCGTCGCCCTGATGCTGGTGCGTCTGGGTCTGGGCTTGTTATGGGTGTACCGGCTCGGCCAGCACCAGCCACAAGCGCAGCAAGACTTGTTGCAACAGGCAAGCCAGTGGCAAGCCCGCACCAGCCAGATGGCGCAGCAGTTTGCCATTGGGCGGCGGGTGCAGTTACAGTTCCAGCAGCAACTGCTCAGCCCCATTACCTATGGCTGTTTCAGACCAGTGATCTTGATGCCAGCCTCTTTGCTGAGCGGCATGCCTTACGACATGATAGAAGCCCTGCTGGCACATGAACTGGGTCATATCAAACGCTGGGATTATATGGTCAACCTGTTGCAGAACCTGGTCCTGGCCATGCTGTTCTATCACCCGGCAGTATGGTGGTTGTCCAAACGCATTGATACTGAAAGAGAACTCATTGCCGACGACCTGGCCATCCGCGCCGTTGGTCAGTCGCGCCCTCTGGCCCGTGCTTTGCAATGGCTGGACAAATTACAGATTGCTGCCTTGCCTCAACCTGCCATGGCCGCCCATGGTGGCGACCTGCTGTCACGCATCAAACGTCTGATGCGCCCCGACGCCCAACCCTGGCACTGGAAGATGGCCGCACCCGTACTGGGTATAGGCATGGCCCTGGTCTTGCTGTTGCAAACCCAACTGATATCCAGCGCAGAAGCTGTGCCGCAGACAGCAGACCAGCATCAGCCTGTGACGCTGACAAGCAACCGCACCGCCTATGTACAAACCCAGTCAGAACATGTGCTGGTGATGGATGAACAAAGCGGTAACATTTTGCTGTCTAAAAATGCCGACAGCATGGTGCCGATTGCATCACTGTCAAAATTGATGACAGCCATGCTCACGCTCGATGCCGGGCTGGATAAAAATGAAACCATCACCATCAGCAAAGAAGACACGGCTGTCTATCAAAACGGCCAGGTGAAATTAAAACCAGGTATGGTCCTGTCCCGCCAGAACCTGCTAGAACTGGCGCTGATCCCATCCAGCAATATCGCTGCCAAAGCCCTGTCCAGAACTTACCCTGGGGGTGAAGCCGCATTTGCCGCTGCCTTGCAACAAAAAATCACCAGCCTGAATCTGCAACAAACCCATCTGGAAGAAGCCACCGGTACCTCATCCAAAAACCGCGCCAGTGCCAGCGACATGGCTCGTATAGTCCAAGCTGCTGCAGGCTACCCGGAACTACGTCGCCTTACCAGCAGTAGCGAAGGCGTGATCACCATCGCCGGTAAAACCCAGCAATACCAAAGCACCAACCCCCTCACCAGCAACAAGGAATGGGGTATCTCGCTTTCCAAAACCGGCTATTCCAAGGCGGCAGGCCGTTGCCTGGTGATGCGTACCAATGTTGCTGGCAAGCCCATCATCATGGTTTTGCTGAACGCCAAAAATGTGGATGTGCGCGATGACGATGTTCACCACATCCGGGCCATGCTAGACCCGGCACCTTCCAGCTAAGAAACTCTTTTCCTCATTTTTTCAGACAGTGAAGCTTTGCGCCACAACAGGCGCAAGGACCTGTCACGTCCTTAACAAATTTAATAAACATCAATACACAAACATCTATGAAAGCACACATCATGCTGTTGCGATTAACCAGCATCCCCTTGTCGCGCATGGTATTGGCAGCACTGTCTCTGTTTGCTGGCAGACAGGCGCTAGCCCAGGTAGCGGTCACCAATGGCCAGCAAGTCGAAATCACCGCCAAACCCCAGCAGACACGAGAACGCCAGGACGACATTGGCCTGCGCAGCACCTATGGTCGTGAAGATATAGACAAATATGGCGACACCAACCTCAGCGATATCCTGAAACGTCTGCCCGGCATCAGCGTTACTGAAAGCAAAGGCAAGGGTGCAGAAATCCGCATGCGCGGCCTGGGTAATGGTTACACGCAAATCTTACTCAACGGCCAGGCCACACCCAACGGCTTCACCATCGACAGTATTGCCCCTGAGTTGATAGAAAAAATCGAAGTCATGCGCGTGGCCGGTGCCGATGTCAGTGCCCAAAGCATAGCTGGCACCATCAACATCGTACTCAAGAAAAAAAGCGGCAATCAATCAACAGAATTCAAATCCAGCGCAGGCTTGCAGGCCGGACGCATGACAGGCAATGCATCATGGAGTATCGCCGACCACCTGCCTGCCGCCATTGCAAACCAGACAGACATCAACTACGTGTTTGCCGGCAGCATCGAAAGCAATACCAACGATGTCAATGGCATACTGCGTGAAGGCCAGTACACGCTTTCCAACAGTGGCCAGTGGCAAACTCTGGCGGACCGGCAGCTTTTGCAAACACAGCAAAACCGTCGCGATGCCATCAGCCTGACGCCACGCCTGAACTGGAAAATCGATGCCCAAAGCAGCCTCAGTTGGCAAGCCTATGTGAATTATGCAAGGCTGGAAAACGCCAAGTTCGAAAAAGAAACCACCCTGCAGGGCACCAGCACAGAATTCCCGGACAACCACAGCATCTGGGCCGCCCACATCTTCACCAGCCGCAATGACATCAATTGGGAACACCGTCTGGCTGACAGCGCCAAGTTAAACCTCAACTGGGGCTGGAACCATTTTGACCGCGATGCCAAATTCCAGTTCTGGGGTAATGACAGCCAGGGCATACAGCACGAACATCGCTACGTAACAGGTGACGCCAATGAAAACGAATACCGCTTCAGTGGCAAATATCTGGCACCGTATTCAGAAAACCACGTACTCAGCCTGGGGTGGGACGGCAGCCGCAGTGCCCGCACCGAAGGCCGGGATGAAACCGACATGGATATCGCGTCAGACAACGTCACCCAGGACAGCCATCACTACCAGGCCCGTCTGGTCAAACTGGCTACCTACATACAGGACGAATGGACCATCAATACCGCCTGGTCTGCCTATCTGGGTTTGCGTTGGGAACGCATCACCAGCAACAGCCGCGAGGTGGGTGAATTTGATTTTCAAAATCGATCCAGCATGCTCAGCCCCATACTGCAAAGCGTGTGGAAGCTGGATGCAAAACGACAATGGCGCTTTGCCCTGAACCGCAGCTTCAAACTGCCCACTATTTTCAACCTGATACCGCGTCGCTTTCGCATCGACAACAACAATACCCCGTTAAACGCCGACTTTCAGGGCAACCCAAACTTGCGCCCAGAACGCGCCTGGGGCCTGGATGTAGCCTATGAACATTACCTGACCGAATCCAGCCTCATCAGCATCAACACCTACTGGCGACGGATACAAGACGTGATGCTGGAACAACTGACGCAAAACGGCAGCAGTTGGCTCACTACACTTGCCAACAGCGGGCGTGCCAAAGTCATCGGCCTGGAAGTGGAATTCAAAACCAAGCTGCAAGAATTTGTACCTGATTTGCCACCGCTGGAACTACACGCCAATGCCAACCGCAATTGGTCAACAGTGGACCAGGTGCCAGGGCCAAACAACCGCCTCGCCCATCAGGCTGGCCTGCTGATCAGCACCGGGGCTGACTACCAGATCAACCCGGCATGGCGCACTGGCGCTGATTTCGGTTTTCAGGCCGCAGACCAGATACGTGAGTCCAACAACATCAGTACCCACACCGGCCCCAAACGCAACCTGGATATCTATCTGAGCTGGAAACAAAGCAAGCAATGCCAGTGGCGATTTTCGGTCACCAATGTGTTGCAGCAAGACCGCCCGGTCAGTGGTGGCTACACCTCAGATACAGAGCGCTGGACAGATGCCGGCCGCGACCAATCCGCACGAACCTGGCGTGTCGTGTGGGAACTGAAGTTGTGACACCACACGATAAGGTCACCCATCAAATTAAAGCAATTTTTAAACGCTATTTTTGGCGAAATGTTAGGAAAATAAAATGAAATCACTCGCACTGCAATTTTTAAGAATAAGTACTCTTTCCATTGTCGCCATGTTCAACATGACAGCCATGGGCACAGAAACAGATTCCGTTAAACGCATCGTTGATGAAGCCATACGCCCGGTCATGGAAGCGCATGCCGTCCCCGGCATGGCCGTCGGCCTTGTTGTCAATGGCAAGCAATATGTATTCAACTATGGCATGGCATCCAAATCAGAAAACACACCTGTCACCGATGCCACCCTGTTTGAGATAGGTTCAATCAGCAAAACCTTTATCGCAACCATGACGACCCTGGCACAGGGCAGGGGAAAGCTGGCGCTGACCGACACAGTTGCCGACCACCTTCTCAGCCTGAAAGACAGCAGCTTTGGAGAAACCACCTTGTTGAGCCTGGGCACACATACCACAGGCGGCCTGCCTCAACAGGTTCCAGATGAAGTGTCGAATGACGAACAACTGATCAGTTATTTAAGAAACTGGAAACCTGCTCACCCTGACGGACAATACAGAACATATAGCAACATCAGCATAGGTTTGCTTGGCGTCATTGCAGCCAAAAGCTTGCAGCAGCCTTTTACCACACTGATGCAAGAGCAAATCTTCCCCGCTTTTGGTATGGCAAATAGCTACATCGTGGTGCCAGATGCCAAGAGGGCAAACTATGCACAGGGCTACAAAAAAGACGATACCCCAGTCCGCGTGCGCGACGATGTCTTGTCTACAGAAGCTTACGGTGTCAAAACCACAGCCAGCGACCTGGTGCAATTTATCAAAGCCAATATAGGCGAGATGAAGCTGGACCCAGAGTTTGCACTCGCCTTGAAAAACACCCACACCGGCTATTTCAAAGCAGGGCGCATGACCCAAAGCCTGGTCTGGGAGCTGTACCCCTATCCAGTAGACGTAGCGGCAGTTATCGAGGGCTCTACAGACCACATGGCCCGTGACGCCACTCCCGTTAAAAAAATCACACCGCCAATGATTCCAGGCGCAAATGTATTCATCCACAAGACAGGCGCTACCAGCGGGTTCGGGGCATACATCGCCTTTGTGCCTGAAAAGAAAATGGGGATTGTTATCCTGGCTAACAAGAATTATCCAAGCGCAGTTCGGATTAAAATGGCCCAGGAAATTTTGGTGCGGTTAGACTGATTAGTGTTTGATGGCTGGAATTATTATTCCAGCCAGAGCACATATCCCAATCTGTTAGACTGATGTCCGCCACATTCTTTACACCAGTAAAGTTCCGGTCAGAGCACATATCCCAATCTGTTAGACTTACCGGTCCGCCAACACCCGCACAGCAAGCGTTCCGGTCAGAGCACATATCCCAATCTGTTAGACTGCGGTTTTTCTCCGCTTGCGCATCCGCCTCGTTCCGGTCAGAGCACATATCCCAATCTGTTAGACTGATGTGGTCTCCAACTGTAAAACCGTATCTGTTCCGGTCAGAGCACATATCCCAATCTGTTAGACTCAGCTTGATACGATTGATCAAGTTAAACGGGTTCCGGTCAGAGCACATATCCCAATCTGTTAGACTCGCATAGGCATTCCCTCGCAAGCAGAGCGCGTTCCGGTCAGAGCACATATCCCAATCTGTTAGACTAAGCCATAGCTCGTCAACAAGCACGCCGATGTTCCGGTCAGAGCACATATCCCAATCTGTTAGACTAAGTCTGATAGGCAAGGTACTAATGCCGCCGTTCCGGTCAGAGCACATATCCCAATCTGTTAGACTTCAGTCCCTTTGGCACGACCGACAGCGCATGTTCCGGTCAGAGCACATATCCCAATCTGTTAGACTCGATGTTGATACAGACCACAGTTACCGGTCAGTTCCGGTCAGAGCACATATCCCAATCTGTTAGACTTACAAATTATCTGAGGCATAAGAGTCAAAGTGTTCCGGTCAGAGCACATATCCCAATCTGTTAGACTTGACCCGCATCGAATACATTTCAAGAACATGTTCCGGTCAGAGCACATATCCCAATCTGTTAGACTCCGAGTATTGAAGCAACGCAGGAAGATTAGGTTCCGGTCAGAGCACATATCCCAATCTGTTAGACTCCCTCCTGTTTTTTCATCGCGCACAGGTAAGTTCCGGTCAGAGCACATATCCCAATCTGTTAGACTGCAGGCAGCAGCCTATAAAAAGATGGCCGAGTTCCGGTCAGAGCACATATCCCAATCTGTTAGACTCACGATACTTATCATTTATTGTTTTTGCTCGTTCCGGTCAGAGCACATATCCCAATCTGTTAGACTGCTACGTACTATTTAGTATAAGTTTTTCCAAGTTCCGGTCAGAGCACATATCCCAATCTGTTAGACTAATTGGCCCCCAAGGCCAACACTTATTTAGGTTCCGGTCAGAGCACATATCCCAATCTGTTAGACTGACATGGGCTTCTACAAAAGAGGAGACTGAGTTCCGGTCAGAGCACATATCCCAATCTGTTAGACTGACCGTTGTGCAGCCTGTCGATACAGCCCCGTTCCGGTCAGAGCACATATCCCAATCTGTTAGACTCGTACTCAATGTTTTGTTAATGTTGTTTAAGTTCCGGTCAGAGCACATATCCCAATCTGTTAGACTCACGCATTATGTCCATGATTTAGTTGCATCGTTCCGGTCAGAGCACATATCCCAATCTGTTAGACTGGCGATTGCCCATGGGCTGATGGAGCCTTGGTTCCGGTCAGAGCACATATCCCAATCTGTTAGACTAGGTCGCTAACCAAGCAAGTCAGGTTCTTTGTTCCGGTCAGAGCACATATCCCAATCTGTTAGACTAATTCTTTGGTCATTGATCATGTACGGTGCGTTCCGGTCAGAGCACATATCCCAATCTGTTAGACTAACCTGCGACTTGACCTTGATAGTCCCGTCGTTCCGGTCAGAGCACATATCCCAATCTGTTAGACTCCTCTTTCTCAGCGGCTTGCAGGGCTATTTGGTTCCGGTCAGAGCACATATCCCAATCTGTTAGACTTGTAAGTTATCTGCTACGTTGCGCTCTTCGGTTCCGGTCAGAGCACATATCCCAATCTGTTAGACTCCAACCTTGTTTATACAAGGAGTTGTTTGAGCTTCCCTCGGTAATTAGTTCACCATCAGGTGAATGTCATGCAGCCAGATTCTCTTGAATTTGTTTCTTCAT
>NZ_JBXASD010000025.1:0-21564 GCF_058808955.1 Undibacterium sp. GW821-FHT11B02
TGAAAGTAGGTTATCGTCAGGCTTTTATTCCGCATACCCCCAGTTACTTTACAGTGACTGGGGGTTTTGCTTTGCGCAATCAGAAAATACACGCGCACATCAACACCAACATCAACAACAAGACCTCTCAACGCTGAGACACAGAGGATGCACAGGGAGATGCTCTGAGAAAAGCGACTGCCAGTACAAAGGCATCTCCGCTTTTACTCTGTGACCCTGCCTTCGGCATATCACTTGGGTGTGTCGTTTGCTGATCAGCAGACTCCCTTGTCTTTCTCTGGGAACCTCTGTGTCTCCGTGCCTCTGTGGTGAGAGGTCTTATGTCACCGATCCAGCAGACAAAAAAAGGAGCCGGAGCTCCTTTTATTATCCACTGTGAATGGCTTCGATACTTTAAAACGCGTACCCAGCCTTCAATACTGCAAAATTCACTCCTGGATTTGGATGTTTGATACCACCATTTGAATAATGCTGGATCTTGAAGCTCAGGTCCCAGCCTTCTTTGGTGACATAACCAATGCCGATATGGTCACCGAATTGAAAATTGGTGGAGAAGTGACGGCTATTGTTGTCATAAATTTCTGACAGCATATGCAGGCCTATGGCAGCTTCACTGTAAAAACCCTTTTTGCTGTCATTTTGAAAGCGAAATACCGGAGTAATACCGATATCAGCCAAATTTTGCGTAGCCCCACTCTTACTTTGAAAACTGTTGCCCTGCCATTCAGCCAGGGTAGCATCCCAATAGCCGCCAAGGTGAGTCCCGTTGGACGAGAACCATTGATTGTCCCAGTTGGATTGCAGGCCGACACGTAACATTTTAGTTTTGTTACCGGTCGCAAATTCCAGTGATGCTGAATCCAGGGCGAATACGGAAGAACTGGCACACACAGCAGTCACTGCGATGGCGAATAAAGAAGTGATACGCAGGCGCATATAATTGGCTTTCAGGTGAAAATGAGAAATCAGACAAACATCAGAATCGCTATTGTAGCAATGTCTGGCAACATGTTCTTCAGACACTGAGATTACAATTCGGTTCTGCAAAAAATAGAAGGAAATCAAGGTGAAACCAGTGGCTGAAACAAATATTGTTTTTCTAGGCATAGGCTTGATGGGGAAACCAATGGCGCGACGATTGTTGCTTGCAGGTTACCCTGTCACCGTCTGGAACCGGACCTACGCCAAAGCTGCAGATTTGGCGAAGGATGGCGCAAAGGTGGCTACCACAGCACGGGAAGCTGTGCAGCAATCAGGTGCAGGTGTCATCATTACCATGCTGGAAGACGGCAATGCGGTTGCCGAAGTGATACAAAGTATTTTGCCGGCACTTTCAGCAGGCAGTACCGTGATTGATATGAGTTCGGTACAGCAGGCCCAGGCAGTGGCTATGCATGCGCAATTGCTGGCGCACGGACACCATTTCGTGGATGCGCCGGTATCGGGTGGCGTCATTGGTGCAGAGGCGGGTACGCTGGCGATTATGGCCGGGGCCGATATGGCAGTCTATCAGCAGGTGGAAGCCATTCTCGCTACAATGGGCAAGCCCTTGCGTGTCGGTGGGCCGGGTACCGGGCAACTGGCAAAATTATGTAATCAGTTGATAGTCGGTGGCACAATTAATATTGTGGCGGAAGCCTTGTTGCTGGCACAGGCTGGCGGCGCAGACCCAGCCGCAGTACGCCAGGCCTTGCGCGGCGGTTTCGCAGAAAGCCGGATATTGGAAGTGCATGGACAGCGCATGCTGGACCGGACCTTTATGCCTGGTGGTCAGGTTAAAAGTCAGGCCAAGGATATGGAAAATATCTTGCTGGCGGCACGGGATGCCGGCGTCAGCCTGCCCATCACCAGCCTGGTAAGCGAGGTGTATCGCAGCTTATTGCCTACTCATCCACATGCCGATCATTCTGCTGCCTTGCTTGCGCTGGAAGCGCGTAACCCCGGAAAACGGGTTGGTGAGCAGCCAGATGTATTGCCGGATTAAGTCGTACTGATACCTGATAGCGCAAAAAACACCGGTTTTGTATCCCTTGTAATGGCGCTGATGGGGATACGATGTAAGCGCAGGTAATTGCTGTCACAGGGTAAACAGAAACCGTTCAAACAGGAATAAATATGAGCAGCAATATCGTCAGGGCCGTTTGCCCACATGATTGTCCAGATACCTGTGCTTTGCACGTTACCGTTGAAAACGGTGTTGCCACCGCGGTCAAGGGCGATCCGGATCACCCAACGACAGCCGGGGTGTTATGCACCAAGGTGTCACGTTATACCGAGCGCACTTATCACCCTGACCGCTTGCTGTTTCCACAAAAACGCATAGGTAAAAAAGGCGAAGGCAAGTTCGTCCGCATTAGCTGGGCCGAAGCGATTGCGATTATTGCTGAAAAACTCAAGCCATTGGCCGCCAGCAAACCACTGGCCATCCTGCCGTATAGCTACGCCGGTACCATGGGCCTGGTACAGGGGGAAAGTATGGCGCAGCGCTTTTTTCACAAATTGGGCGCATCCTTTTTGGATCGCACTATCTGCGCCACGGCAGGTAGTACCGGCTATAAATATACCGTCGGTACCCGTATCGGTACGGATATTGAACAGACACAAAATGCCAAGCTGATTGTGATCTGGGGTGGCAATCCGATTGCATCGAATCTGCATTTCTGGATGCGGGTGCAAGAAGCCAAGCGCAAAGGTGCCAGGTTGATTGCGATTGATCCTTATCGTTCGCTGACAGCAGAAAAATGCCATCAGCATATTGCATTGTTGCCGGGGACGGATTCAGCGTTGGCGCTGGGCCTCATGCATGTCTTGATCAAAGAAGATTTGCTGGATCATGCCTATATTAATGATCATACCCTGGGCTTCGAGCAATTGTGCGAGCGCGCTGCAGAATGGACACCCGAACGCGTCGCTGCCACCTGCGGGATTACCGCAGAAGAGGTCATACAACTGACCCGTGAATACGGTGAATGCGGCAAGCGTGGTGAAGCCAGCATGATACGCATGAACTACGGCGTGCAGCGGGTGCATGGCGGTGGCATGGCGGTCAGAAATATTTGCTGCCTGCCCGCCCTGACTGGTGCCTGGCGTCATGCTGCAGGTGGTGCACAACTGTCGCTGTCGGATGCTTTCCCGAAAAATACGGCGGCGCTGCAAAGAGCGGATTTATTCCCCAAGGATTCGCCACGTCGTACTATCAACATGAGCACCATAGGCGACGATTTACTGCGTGAAACATCGCCAGACTTTGGTCCTAAAGTTGAGGCCGTGATTGTCTATAACTCCAACCCTGTCGCTGTCGCACCGGAATCAGGCAAGGTCATGCAGGCATTTGCACGTGAAGATTTGTTCACGGTGGTACTGGAACATTTCCAGACCGACACAGCTGATTATGCCGATATCCTGTTGCCTGCCACCACGCAGTTGGAACATATAGACATACACAGTACCTACGGCCACCTCTACATGATGGCAAACAACGCAGCGATTGCACCATTGGGTGAAGCCAAACCAAATACTGAGATTTTCCGTTTGCTGGCCAAGGCCATGAACTTGACTGAAGCATGCTTCAGCGAGAGCGATGATGAAATTGCTGCTCAGGCTTTCAATAAGCAGCACGCACATGCCGTGCATTTCGACTGGGCTTCATTGAAGAAAACCGGCTGGTCGAAACTTAACTTGCCAGACGCACCGTTTGCCAATGGTGGTTTTGGCACGCCATCTGGCAAGTGCGAGTTTTATAGTGCCAGCATGGCGGCAGCAGGGCTGGATCCCTTGCCCGCCTATGTCGCCCCGTATGAATCACTGGTCAGTAATCCCGAACTGGCGGCACGCTTCCCCCTGGCGATGATTTCACCGCCTGCAAGAAATTTCCTGAATTCGACCTTCGTCAACGTACAAAGCCTGCGTGATACGGAAGGTCAGCCGCATCTGGATATTCATCCTCAGGATGCGGCACAACGTGGTATTGCTCACGGTGATCGCTTGCGGATTTTTAATGACCGTGGCAGTTTCGAGGCGGTGGCACGCGTCACGGATAAAGCCAGGCCAGGGCTGGTGGTTGGTCTGTCCATCTGGTGGAAAAAACTTGCCAGCGATCACAAGAATGCCAATGAAGTGACCAGCCAGCGTCTGACGGACATGGGGGGAGGCCCAACCTTTTATGACACGCTGGTAGAAGTGGAAAAGTGCACATAGTTGAGTGACGCTTAATCCCAGATCATTTTCTCAATTAGGACTTACGTAAAATTGTTCCAACAAGGCGACAGCGACGAAGACAGTACGAATGTACGGCCAGGAGCTGCAACGCTTTGGGGCGGTTTTGCGTAAGTCCTATAAATGTTGAGTTTTGGCCCCGCGTCTTTGTCCTGAATCAAAAATGCGTTGAATTGTGCGCTGAAAATTGGTGCGGTGCGACATATTCCTAGAGTATGTTTTCAGGTCTTGCCTAAAACACTTGCCATGCCAGAGCTTAGCCGATAGCATCAAGTGAGAACTGGAATCAGATTCCGGCAATGCCTGTTTGTCTATGCTGCATCGCATTTCACAAATGTGATGTGCAGGGCTGGCATTGGGACACCAATACAACAACAATCATCAGAGACGAGGAAAATATGGATAAATTTTGGCTGAAATCCTATCCGGCAGGTGTACCGGCGGAAATTGACGTGAACCAGTATCAGTCACTGGTACAGATGTTGGAAGAATCTTTCCAGAAATTTTCGACCCGTGATGCCTATGCCTGCATGGGTAAGCGCATGACGTATGGTGAGCTTGATACCCTGTCCAAAAAAGTGGGCGCCTGGTTGCAAAGCAAGGGCCTGAAAAAGGGCGCACGTGTCGCCATCATGATGCCAAATGTCTTGCAATATCCGGTCGTCATGGCTGCAGTATTGCGCGCAGGTTACACTGTCGTCAATGTCAATCCTCTTTATACGCCGCGTGAACTGGAGCATCAGCTCAAGGATTCCGGTGCCGAAGCCATCTTCATTCTGGAAAACTTTGCCACCACGCTGGAACATGTATTAAGCAAGACTGCAGTCAAGCACATTGTCGTGGCCAGTATGGGTGATTTGCTGGGTGGCATGAAGGGTATGATCGTTAACTTCGTCGTCCGTCATATAAAAAAAATGGTGCCTGCATTTTCTTTACCTTCAGCGATACGCTTCAATCAGGTGACCGCAGAAGCCGGACGTCTGAACTTTACACCTGTGACTACAAGTCATGACGATATTGCCTTTTTGCAGTATACCGGCGGTACCACTGGTGTATCCAAAGGTGCAACCTTGTCGCATAAAAATGTCGTTGCCAACGTATTGCAAAATGATGCCTGGTTGTCACCGAGCATGTCCGGTCATAGCAACGAACAGAAAGTGATAGTCTGTGCTTTGCCGCTGTACCATATCTTTGCACTGACTGTATGCAGCTTGCTGGGTACGCGTATAGGCGCGATGAATTTGCTGATTCCCAATCCGCGTGATATGCCTGGTTTCATCAAGGAACTGCGCAATTACAAGGTAAATATTTTCCCTGCAGTGAATACCTTGTATAACGGCTTGTTGAACAATCCAGAATTTGCGACGCTGGACTTTTCTGGTTATGAAATTTGTAGCGGTGGTGGCATGGCAGTGCAAAAAACTGTTGCCGACAAATGGCTGAAGGTAACGGGTTGCGCAATTGCTGAAGGTTATGGCTTGTCCGAAACTTCTCCGGTCGCGACGGCCAATCCGGCAGATACCAAAGACTTTTCCGGCACCATAGGCTTGCCCATCCCTTCCACTGAAATCGCTATCCTGGACGATGACGGTAATCCCGTACCTTTGGGAACCGCAGGTGAAATCGCCATACGTGGACCGCAGGTGATGGTGGGTTACTGGAACCGTCCAGACGAAACAGCCAAGGTCATGACTGCGGATGGTTTCTTTAAAACAGGCGATGTTGGCAAGATGGATGAAAATGGTTACACCAAGATCGTCGATCGCAAGAAAGACATGATTCTGGTATCCGGTTTCAATGTCTATCCAAATGAAATTGAAGAAGTCATCGTCATGCATCCTGGTGTGCTTGAATGCGCATGTATCGGTGTACCTGATGCGAACTCCGGTGAAGCAGTAAAACTGTTCGTAGTCCGCAAAGATCCATCCTTGACAGTCGATCAGTTGATGGATTATTGCAAGGAACAATTTACGGCTTACAAAAAGCCGAAGTACATTGAGTTCCGCATGGATTTGCCGAAGACGAATGTCGGTAAAATTCTGCGACGTGAACTGCGTGATGAAAAGAAGGCCTAGATAAACATCTGCACTTATGAAAAAGGAAGGCAATTCGCCTTCCTTTTTCATTTTCAACTTATTCAAGCTATAGCAACAATAAAGATTTGGTCTACACGATTCAAGTGATGCTGAGGCCAGCCCGGCCATCATCCACAATAAAGCTACTGAGTGTGGCAATGCCGGAATCGGCTCTTGTAACATCATCCAGACCAAGGAAATGTGTAAGCATTCTGGTGTGTGAAATATCTATCAGCATGAAACCACGTTTGTCGCTGCGACCATATTTAATATGCGGATTTTGCGCCACATACTGATCGGTCCGTTCTTGTGGCCGAGAACTGGATGTCACAGAAGTGCCACAAAATTCTGTCGCAAGAATGGGATTCGACGTCGATGATTTGGCGTAAAAATCGCGCTTCAGATTGGCGGCATAAAAAGTGTGGACATCGCCGGAAATCACTACCGGATTGGCAGGTCTGTGTTTCAGAATATCATCAAACAAACGCTGGCGTGCTATTGGGTACCCATCCCAGCCATCGGTCCAGAATTTGCCATCGCCTTCTTGCATGATGGCAGTCTGGCTCGATTGGGCCATCAGTGTTTGTTGCGTCAGGATATTCCACTTGGCAGTTGAACTGGCAAAACCGCGTGCCAGCCATTTTTCCTGCTCCTGACCCAGCATGGTGCGATTGGGGTCCATTCGTTCACTGCATTCCGCATTCGATACTGAATTGGAACCACCACGGCCCGGCTTGGGGCATGCATGGTGTGAACGATATTGCCGGTCGTCGAGCACATGAAAACGCGCCAGCCTGCCCCAGTCATAGCGGTCATAGATGCGCATATTGCTGAAACGCTCGGCTTCACTGACTGAGCCATGCAGACGCACAGGCATATGTTCATAAAATGCCTGATAGGCAGCCGCACGACGCAAAAGAAAATTCACATCCAGTCTTTCGTCACGGTCATTGCCATAGTCATTACTGACTTCATGATCGTCCCAGGTAACTATCCAGGGTGCGACATGATGCGCTGCCTGTAATTGCGGGTCAGATTTATACTGGGCATAGCGGCTGCGATAATCTGCAAGCGTGAAGCTTTCTATCTCACGCTTGCGGGGTTTGATTGGGTGTCGCAGATCATAAGGCCCCCACTCGTAAATATAATCGCCCAAAAAAGCAATCAGGTCAGGATTGGCGGCTGCAATATGACGGTGCGCTGCATATTCGCCAAATTCCCAATGCTGACAGGATGCCACTGCCAGACGCAAGTTGCTGACCATCGCATCCGGTGCCGGTGCAGTACGTGTGCGCGCCACGGGGCTGACTGCATCGCCCAGCATAAAGCGATACCAATACCAGCGATCTGGTTGCAAGCCTGTGACATCGACGTGTACGCTATGGGCTAATTCCGGCAGGGCGTGTGCCTCACCTTTATTGATGACATGCCGGAAATTATCATCTTCCGCAATTTCCCATCGCAGTTTATAGACGATAGCCGGTAGTGCCTGTGCATTCAGGGGATCAGGCAACAGGCGTGTCCATAAGACCACGCTATCGGGTCGCGGAGAACCTGATGCCACACCCAGGCTGAAGGGATACACCGTGCTGCGTTCTGCCGCAAAGCTGGGGAATGCCTGCGCTAGTGCGGCCAGGGTAGTGAATTGTAAAGACTGCTGTAAAAACAGACGACGTGACAGCTTCATGAACAATTAACCTACCTTGGCAATATCTTCCAGTGGCGGAATCTGTCGTGGTTTTCTGTCATTCCCGGTTGCGACATAGGTGAGCGTAGCTTCTGTCACCTTGACAGTACTGGCTTGCAGGCGATTGCGTTCTGCATATACTTCTACCGAGACGGTGATTGAGGTATTACCGACTTTGACTACTTCGGCATAAAAAGACAGCAGGTCACCGACAAACACTGGTTGCTTGAACAGGAAGGAATTCACAGCAATGGTGGCAACCCGGCCATTCGCACGACGGGCAGCTGGTATGGCACCGGCAATATCAACCTGTGACATGATCCAGCCACCGAAAACGTCACCGTGCACATTTGCATCGGCGGGCATGGGCATGACCCGCAGGGTCGGCATATGGGATGGAAGTCCCGATTGAGTATGTTCTGTCATGTTTTTACCTGGAAAAGTGAGAGTAATGAAATTTCTATTGATGTGTATCAAATCTTAAACCAATTTTCACACAGTCTGACCAAAGCAAGTGGCTTGCCAGATGTTCGTTTGCCGATATATCGCTCATTCCTTTTCTTTTTAAGCATTGTTAACATATCTTTTGCCGAAGATTCTTGTTAGTGCCAGGCGTCACCAGGCGGGCCTCATATAAAAAAGGCAGCAAAGCAGCACGATTTTTTTAAATGAAACAAGAAAAAATGCCAAAATTGTGCATCTTGAAAACTGCACCTGATACTCTTCCATAGCAAGTAGTGTCGATATTGCACTAGTCTTGTCGTAAAAACTGATAATGAATGAGGGATGAATCCCAGATGGATGTGAGACAGGAAGAATTACTGCTACTTGATGATGTGGTACGTCGGACGGTAGTCAATCCGACGGCTAGCCATTGCTGGCATCAGATGATACAGATATTGCGACGCCAGGCGAATCCTGCATTGTCGCTGAAACTGGAGCAATTTTTGTTGCTGAACGTGGCAGGTGATGGTCTGGCAGGTTTTTACCGTGCCACTTTTCTGGATATGCTGACAGGCAGACCAGAATACTTGCAACAGGCCGGACAAATCATACTGACTTTACAACCGGTGGACATTGATCGCCTGATCACGTTTTTGCAAAACAGTTGGCAAAGAGTATTGCTTGATACGCCAGGACGGGACGCTTTCCGCCTTCGTCTGCACGAGCTGGCACTACCGCAGATAGCCTCATTGCTGAATCAATGCATATGGCAAAATTTACAGCCAGTGAAGGTACTCAACAGCCGGTTGCCTGCACGCATAGGCAAGGTGGCACTGATCGCGCCCTTGCTGACGAATATCAAGCATCCACCTACGCTCATGGCTCTGCAGCAGGCAGACAGCCTGCGGCAGAATGGCTATGAGGTTGCCCTGTTTTCTGCACAGGAAATGCTGGGGCCGGATTTCAAGCATTTTTTGGGTAGTCATTCCTTTACACCAGAGCCTGAATTGTCTACTGCAGGCTGGGAACGTTATCTGGGGCAAGGTGGGCAGTTTGTCACTGGTGACACGCGTTTTTCCATGATGCAGAGATGGAAAAGCCTGCTACATCAGATGGCACAATTTGACCCAGATCTGGTGATGTCGGTTGGCCTGTATTCAGGTTTGGCGGCTGCGCTTTACCCTGTGCGTCCAGTGCTTAGTATGGGTATCAATTCCCTGTCACCGATGTTGCCTGCAGATGGCTGGCTGACAGCGCAGCAGGGATTACACGCCACAGTCGCTGCGCAATGGGATACGGCTTTCCCACCCAGTCAGGCGCATTATCATCCCTATCGTTTGCATAAGCCCGATGTGACAGAGCAGCTTGAACGTGCAACACTGGGGCTGACAAAAGATCAACCAGTGCTGCTGACACTGGTCAGTGAAAGCGAAGCCAGGATCACGGGGGAATGGGCTGCATCCATGCTTGCCATCCTGGCGGCATTTCCAGATGCTGTTTGGTTTATTGTTGGTGGCAATGGATCGATGCCAACTGCCTTGCAGTCCGCGAAAACCAGGCAGGTAAGATGCATCGCTTTTTGTACTGACGCGGTCAAATACATGACTTGCAGTGACGTGTATATCAATCCACCGATGATGGGTGGTGGTTTTGCCGTGGCAGAAGCCATGTCACTGGGCTTGCCTGCTCTTAGCATGCAGGGTTCGGATGGTGGTGACAAGGTGGGCAGCGCTGCAATGACCAGCATGGCTGAATATTTCCAGACCCTGCAGTTATGGCTAAGCCAGCCCGGAATCAGGAAATCTATAGGGCTGGCAATGCAAGAGCACTTTCATCAGCATCTGGATCTGGCACGCGCTGCTCCCAGTCTGAAAATAGCCTGCGAGCTGGCCTTGCAGCGTTTTCAGATCAGGATGGCAGTACCGATTTCTTGAATTTGGCCGGTATACCCAGCATCAGTGCACCTGCATCGATATCGCTGATGACCACCGCACCAGCACCGATGAAGGCATGGTCACCAATGACGAGGCGCTCCAGCAATGTCGCGCCGATTGCTATCGTTACGCTATGTCCTATACGCGACAGCCCACCGACATTGCTGCCTGGTTGCACGCGCGAAAATGCACCGATATGTGTGTCGTGACCAATGGTAACGCCGCGGTTGATAAACACATGACGACCCAGTACGGCACCAGGCCCAATCACGCTATTGGCACCAACAAAGACGCCAGGTGCCAGCTTCGCCAGTGGTGACACATAGGCACGCGGATGTATCAGGGTGTGGAATGTCAGTTGGAAGCGCTGGTTTAGTTGTTCTTCCAGCACAGCACGGGTGGGCGTGGTCGGACCCAGCAGATACAGTTCATTCTCACCGGGCTGGAAATCAGCCAGGTCCAGGACTTCAGGCACAGGGCCATGTTGCCCCCATTGCTGAATACGCTCATGAAGGGCGATATCGCGTTCACCCGGTGGTTCAGGCGTATGCAAAACAATTTTTGATACGGTCAGGCCATTCGCCAATGCGCAGTCAAACAGATCGGACAGGATATTGCTGGAACCGAAAATGACCAGTTGTTGTCCACTCATGCGATGTCTTTCAGTGAAGCCTTGCTTGCCAGGCCCAGCATGTCCCTGACAGTTGAAGCCGGGGCGACGGGGCGGCCCAGTGCTGTTGCCTGGGCGACTACTCTGGCTACCAGTTGTGCATTCGTGGCCAGAGTTGTGCGATCGTCGTCCAGCCACAAATTGTCTTCCAGACCCGTCCTGACGCCATGCGCCATCACCACACCCAGACCGTTTGCCGTAGTCTGGTAGCGGCCTATGCCGCCCAGCGACCAGATGGATTCCGGTGGCAAATCACCGACAATGGTGGCCAGGTGTAGCAGTTTTGCTTGCGCGGTTGCAGGATTGCCTAAAATAATATTGAAATAATAAGGTGGCTTCAGCAAGCCTTTGTCTATGAGCACTTTGGCAAAGTTCACCATGCCAAGATCGAATACTTCCAGTTCTGGTTTGATGCCCAGCTCTTGCATGATGCCTGCCAGCTGCATGATGGTGTCAGGGGAATTCAGGCTGGCTTCCCGCGAAAAATTCATGGACCCCAAGGTCAGGCTGGCCATGTCCGGGCGCAAGTCATCGTTCAACCGCAGGCTGCTGGCGCGCTTTGCCACTTCTGGCGAACGTCTGCCACTGGTGGTGGTCACAATAATCAGTTCTGGTGAATAAGCGCGTATGCCACGGATGATTTTTTCATAAATGACCCCATCTTCTGTCGGAACTCCATCTGCATCACGTGCATGCAAATGAAACATCGATGCTCCATGTTGTGCGCATAGTACGGCGTCGGCAATAATTTCTTCCGGTGATAAAGGAATGTGCGGCGACTGGCTGCGTACTGGTACCATGCCAGTAGGTGCCAGGTTGATGATTAATGGCGACAGAAAGCTCATAAAGGAATATTGGTCTGGTGCAAGTCGCTATAGAAAACGTGGAGAACTTGGAAAATGCTGTTGCATGTCTATCGACAGCCAACTACAGATTGTACGACAGCTCGACGGTAAAGTCCGCAATAGCTACCGTAGGCCAGTCCATAAGTAAAATCGTTTATGCCCTATAATTTTCTATCATCGCATTGCTGACCAAACGGCGCACGATTTTCGGCGCAATTTGCGATACCATTTTTTACATTTTTAACGAGAAAACGCTCACATGCGACGCAGAGAAACCATCCGTAGCTCATCCTTGCCAGCCGACAGAGCCAGCGACAGTAAGCGCGACGACTGGGCCACCGTCAAAACGCTGCTGCCTTATCTATGGGCATACAAGTGGCGGGTGCTGCTGGCGCTGTCCTTTCTGGTTGCCGCCAAACTGGCGAATGTCGGCGTACCCATGGTCTTGAAAAAGCTGGTAGACAGCATGACAATCAGTCCGACTCATCCGGCGGCAGTCATGGTGTTGCCAGTCAGCTTGTTGATTGCCTATGGTGCCTTGCGTTTGTCGACTACCCTATTTACTGAATTACGTGAATTTGTATTTGCCAAAGTCACCCAAAGGGCAGTGCGTACCATCGCTCTCCAGGTATTCCGGCATCTGCATGCCTTATCACTACGTTTTCACCTGAACCGGCAAACTGGTGGTGTGACGCGCGACATAGAACGTGGCACCCGCGCCATTTCTTCTCTGGTGTCGTATGCACTGTTCAGCATCATGCCGACCTTGTTGGAAATTACTTTTGTATTGATTTACCTGAGTACGCGTTACGACAAGTGGTTCAGCATCATCACGGCGACTGCGCTGGTGACCTATATTATTTTCACGATTACGGTGACAGAATGGCGCACGCATTTTCGCCGCACCATGAATGAACTCGATTCCAAGGCGCATACCAAGGCCATCGACTCCCTGTTGAATTATGAAACCGTCAAATACTTCGGCAATGAAGAATACGAAGCCCAGCGTTACGACGTAGGTCTGCAAAGCTTTGAGACGGCGGCAGTGAAATCGCAAAGCAGTCTGTTCCTGTTGAATACCGGACAGTCCATGATCATCGCTACAGCGGTTACCCTGATTTTGTGGCGTGCCACTCAAGGTGTGATTGACGGCAACATGAGCTTGGGTGATCTGGTACTGGTGAATGCTTTCATGATACAGCTGTATATTCCTCTCAATTTTCTGGGTGTGTTGTACAGGGAAATCAAGCAAAGCCTGGCCGATATGGAAAGGCTGTTTGCTCTGCTGGACCAGAACCGCGAAGTGGCAGATGCAAGCACGGCCCAGGCTTTGCAGATACAGCATAAAAATGGAGCTGAAATTCGCTTCTCTCACGTTAATTTCAGCTATGAAGAAAAGCGGCAAATTTTATTTGATGTAGATTTTAGCATCGCTGCTGGCACTACCACGGCAGTGGTCGGTCACAGCGGTTCTGGTAAATCCACCTTGTCACGACTTTTGTTCCGGTTTTACGATATTCAATCTGGCAGGATCGCGATTGATGGGCAGGATTTACGCGATCTGACTCAATCGTCAGTCAGGGCTGCGATTGGCATCGTGCCGCAAGACACAGTCTTGTTCAATGACACGATTGAATACAATATCGCCTATGGCAAACCTGGGGCAAGTAAAGTAGACATTATTGCGGTAGCCAAGGCGGCTTATATTCATGAATTTATTGAGACACTGCCAGATGGATACGACACCATGGTTGGCGAGCGCGGTTTGAAATTATCGGGCGGCGAAAAACAGCGGGTGGCCATTGCCCGTACCCTGCTGAAAAATCCATCCATCATGATTTTTGATGAAGCGACATCGGCGCTGGATTCGCATGCCGAGCAATTGATACAGGCGCAATTGAAAGATATCGCCCGCAACCGTACCAGCCTGGTGATTGCGCATCGCCTGTCTACTATCGTCGATGCCGAACAGATACTGGTGATGGACAAGGGGCGCATTATTGAACGAGGTACTCATACACAGTTACTGGAACTGCAAGGGGCCTATGCACGCATGTGGGAACGTCAACAAAGCAAGAAAGCAGAAGTTGCGGAAGACGATGACGAAGCGGATGAAATTGAACTGGTGAGTGCATAAAAAATGGAAACCAAGTGGTTGGAAGATTTTGTCTCGCTGGCAGAGACCAATAGTTTCAGCCGGTCTGCTGAATTGCGTCATGTGACGCAACCGGCGTTTTCACGCCGCATACAGTCACTGGAAGCGTGGCTGGGTAGTGATCTGATTGACCGCACTTCTTATCCCACCCGTTTGACACATGCGGGTGAAGTGTTTTATGAGCAGGCCATCGCCATGCTGGGACAGATCAATAATGCGCGCGCCCTGTTACGTGGCAAACGCACCACCACACAAACCACAGTCGATTTCGCCGTCCCGCATACCCTGTCGCTGACTTATGTGCCACGCTGGTTGACTGGGTTGGAAGCAGCATTTGGTGAAATCAATAGCCGCCTGCTGGCGTTGAATGTGCACGATGCTGTCATGACGTTGGTTGAGGGCGGTTGTGACCTGCTGCTGTGCTATCACCACCCGCGCCAGCCCTTGCTGCTGGATAGTAGCCAATACGACATGATCAGCATGGGAACTGAAGCACTGCGCGCCTACACCCGCTGTGACAGGCATGGCGTGCCGCAATTACTATTGCCCGGCACAGCACAAGCGCCACTGCCATTCCTGGCTTATGCGAATAACGCCTATTTGGGACGCATGGTTGATCTGATACTGAATGATGCGCGACAGCCTTTACATCTCGAAAAATGCTACGAAACCGATATGGCGGAAGGCTTGAAGATGATGGCACTTGAAGGCCGTGGCGTGGTGTTTTTGCCAGAGTCAGCAGTCACACGTGAAGTCAAGCAAAAGCAGTTGGCGCGTGCGGATGACGGTAGCGGTGCTTGGGAGGTGAACATGGAAATTCGCCTGTATCGCGAACGACCTTCATTGCAAAGGCCAGGCAAACTTATCGTATCGCGCCTGTGGGATTATCTGGAGCAGTTACAATCCAGCGAAAATGTATCAAAAAGCAGGCAAGCCAAAACCCGGCGACGTGCTGATGGTAATGCCTGACATGGTGAAAAAGTAAAGTGCTGTTGAAAATAATGTGTGTGACATAACATGACGTAGTTCCATGGTTATGCATTTCATGCATAGATACATGCAAACAAAGCATTGGCTGATTTTAGAATGAAAAGACTATGATGCGTCTGCTTTCAGTGCCGGTGAATTCCCGTGCTGAATGAAGAGATTCGCAAAACCAGTTCAACCATTTCAAGAGGCCATACCATGTCCACCCAGCACCAGATACCGTCTTATCTCACTCCGACTGAGACCGGTCCTTGGTCAGTTTACCTTGAGCAAATTGATCGCGTCACACCTTATCTGGGACACCTGTCCCGTTGGGTGGAAACCCTGAAACGTCCGAAGCGCATCTTGATCGTGGACGTGCCTATCGAGCGTGATGACGGTTCGATTTCCCATTTTGAAGGCTATCGTGTGCAGCACAATACTTCCCGTGGGCCAGGTAAGGGCGGCGTGCGTTTCCATCAGGATGTGACACTGTCAGAAGTGATGGCTCTGTCTGCCTGGATGACGATCAAGAACTCTGCAGTTAATGTGCCTTACGGTGGTGCCAAGGGCGGTATCCGTGTTGACCCGAAAACCCTGTCGCGTGGCGAATTGATGCGTATGACGCGCCGCTACACGTCAGAAATTGGCATCATCATTGGCCCGGACAAGGATATTCCTGCACCGGATGTGAACACCAATGAGCAAACCATGGCATGGATGATGGATACCTACTCCATGAACGAAGGTCGTACCGCCACTGGCGTAGTGACTGGCAAACCTATCTCCCTGGGTGGCAGTCTGGGCCGTCGTGAAGCAACCGGTCGTGGCGTATTCGTGGTTGGTAGCGAAGCTGCTGCCAAGCGCGGTATGAGTGTTGCTGGTGCAAAGATTGCTGTACAAGGTTTTGGTAATGTCGGCGGTATTGCGGCACGCTTGTTTGCTGAGGCCGGTGCAAAAATCGTTGCTGTGCAAGATCATGGTGGCACCATTTTCCATTCGAACGGAATGGATGTGAACAAGTTGTTGGAACATGTCGCAGCCAAAGGCAGTGTGGCCGGTTTCGAAGGTATAGAAGCGGTGTTGCCAAATGACGAGTTCTGGGCTGTGAACTGCGATATCATGATTCCGGCAGCGCTGGAACAGCAAATCACGGTTAAAAATGCTGACCAGATCCGCGCCAAAATCATTCTCGAAGGTGCGAATGGTCCGACCACACCGGAAGCTGATGATATCCTGCGCGACAAGGGTGTGCTGGTTGTACCTGACGTTATCGCCAATGCTGGCGGTGTGACCGTATCTTATTTTGAATGGGTACAGGACTTCTCCAGCTATTTCTGGTCAGAAGACGAGATCAATCAGCGTCTGACACGCATCATGAAGGAAGCCTTTAATTCAGTATGGCAGGTAACGGAAGACAAGAAAGTATCACTGCGTACAGCAGCATTTATCATCGGATGTTCCCGGGTATTGCAGGCACGTGAAGTTCGTGGACTTTATCCATAAGCAGAAATTGTAAAAAAATATCCATCACCTATGCTATATAGGTGGTGGATATTGTCATTTCTGGCGTGAATTTTCAGGCTACTGTTGTGAATGACGCGGCCACTTTATTCGAATATTCTTTTGCAAATACAAAAATAGGTTAGTGAAAGTTCCGATGGAACAATATTTGCATGCTTGTTTTGCCGTTTGCGCAAGCATTGATTGCAAAAAATGCCGACTAATATTTTGTTGATTGTGAAATTCCCTGTTGAAGTATATAGATCGTTATCATTACCATCCTGAATTGAGCTTACTGGGGGTTGTATGAAAGTTTTAAATTGGATAGTCGGGGCCAGTTTGCCTTGTGCACTGGCTTTGTGCTCTCCGCTTTCATTGGCTGCGGATACCCTGGCACATATTAAAGAGACGCAAACCGTGACGATTGCTCACCGTGAAGCGTCTTTTCCATTTTCTTACTATAACGATGATAAAAAACCGGTGGGATATTCACTGGATGTTTGCCTGAAGCTGGTGGATGCCTTGAAAAAGGAATTGAAATTACCGCAATTGCAAGTGAATTATCTGGCTGTTACACCCAGTAGCCGTATTGCTGCCATTGTTGATGGCAAGGCGGACCTGGAGTGTGGTTCAACCACCAATAATGCTGAACGTCGCAAGCAGGTCAGCTTCACAATCCCGCACTTTTTTGCGACTGCGCGCATGATAGTCAGGGCCGATTCAGGTATTAAAAACTGGACTGACCTGAAAGATAAAAAAGTGGTGACGACCAAGGGTACGACGACGGTCAAGTTACTGAATGACCGTGATAAGGTACGGGGTCTGGGTTTGAAGTTGCTAGAAGGTAATGATCATAACGAATCCTTTGGTATGGTGGAAAACCAGCAGGCTGATGCATTCACCATGGATGACGTTTTGTTGTATGGCTTACGGGCTAACACCAAGGATCCCGCTAAATTTGTAGTGGTAGGCGACCCGCTGTCCACTGAGCCTTACGCAATTATGTTGCGCAAGGATGATCCTGCTTTCAAATCTTTGATTGATCGTGAAATGGCGCGTTTGATGAATGACGGGGAAATCAATAAGCTGTATGACAAGTGGTTTCGCAAGCCGGTGCCTCCAAAAGGGGCAAATTTGAATATGCCTATGGGCTTTTTGTTGCGGGATACCATACGTTTCCCATCAGACAAGGTGGCAGATTAAGGTTTTGGAACATGGTTTGCATGTGTTTTGCCCGGTGCTTGTGATAAACAACGATGGAAGGCGAGGACAGCCAGGCTTGCAATAGTCGAATAAGTAGTATTACGTATTAAGTCGGGTAAAAAAAGCGATAAGTAAGCTAAGGGTTTTGTTAAACTCAAAGCGATGAATTTTTTGATTTAACTTTTTGGAGACAGTATGAAATTTTCGAAATTGTTGGGCGTGCTGATTGGTGCAGGTTTGATTGCTGGTGCTGCACAGGCGCAAGAAACCGGGACACTGAAAAAAATCAAGGACACAGGTACCATTACCTTGGGTGTACGTGATTCTTCCATTCCATTTTCTTACCTTGATGACAAACAGTCTTATCAAGGCTACTCCATCGATTTGTGTTTGAAGGTTGTGACTGCAATTCAAAAGCAATTGGGTTTGACTGCACTGAACGTCAAAATGAATCCGGTCACTTCAGCGACCCGTATTCCCCTGATGGCTAACGGCACTATCGATCTGGAATGCGGCTCTACCACTAACAACGTGGAACGTCAGAAACAGGTGTCGTTTGCACCAACCACATTTGTGACGGCAAATCGTATTCTGGCTAAAAAATCTTCCGGCATCAAAACACTGGCAGATCTGAAAGGCAAGACGGTTGTGTCCACTTCCGGCACCTCCAACCTGAAGCAATTGACGACACTCAATGTTGACCAGAATCTGGGGATTAACATTTTGCCAGCAAAAGACCATGCAGAAGCCTTCCTGATGGTGGAAACGGGTCGTGCCGTTGCTTTCGTGATGGATGACATCTTGCTGGCATCTTTGGCTGCCAACTCCAAGGCCCCAACTGATTATGAAATCAGTAAAGAAGCGCTGTCGGTTGAACCATACGGCATCATGATGCGCAAGGATGACGCCCCATTCAAGAAAGCAGTTGATACCGCGATCAGCAATGTGCTGACTTCTGGCGATGTAAACCGTATTTATCATAAGTGGTTCTTGCAACCGATTCCACCAAAAGGCATCGCTTTGAACTGGCCTATGTCTGAACAGCTCAAGGCTGTGGTGGCGAAGCCGACTGATTCCGGCGAACCATCTGCTTATGCTGCTGTGCCCGAGGCACAAAAAGCTGTACTGAAAAAGAAAAAATAAAGCAGTTGCAGGGCTAAAAGGAAAAAGGTCAAAACGAAACGGGGGGATAGTCTCCTCCCGTTTTATTTTGCAAGGTCCGTCATTGATATTGGATGACGCACAAAGCTTTGGGAGATCACATGAATTATCAATGGAATTGGAATATTTATTGGGAGGATGCGCTTGACGGCGGCGGTACGTATTTTGATACCCTGATCTGGGGTGTCAAGGTCACGTTGGCGCTGGCCATGCTGGCATGGATCATTGCCCTGGTGTTGGGTTCGGTCATTGGCACGATGCGCACGACGGAAAACAAATGGCTGGTCCGTTTCTCTAACGGATATATCGAACTGTTTCGCAACATTCCCTTATTGGTGCAAATGTTCATCTGGTATTTTGTTGTACCAGAACTGGTACCCGATGCCTTGGGTATGTGGATGAAGAATTTGCCAAACGTGTCGTTTTACACTGCAGTCATCAGCCTTGGCTTGTTTACGTCGGCGCGGGTGGCGGTTCAGGTGTCAACCGGCATCAATGCTTTACCACGCGGGCAAAGAATGGCGGGTACGGCATTGGGTCTGACACAGATTCAAACCTATAGGTATGTATTGCTGCCTATGGCTTTCCGTATCATTACACCTTCATTGACGAATGAAGTTGCGGCCATTATCAAGAACAGTTCGGTTGCGTCGACGATTACCGTACTTGAATTGATGTCGCGTACACGTTCGATGAATGAATTTACCTATAAGACATTTGAATCATTTACTGCTGCGACACTGATTTATCTGTTTGTCTCTGTGGTGGCGATCATGTTGTCAAATTTCTTTGAGCGCAAATTGGCTGTACCAGGATTTATTACTGGTGGCGCAGCAAAAGGAGGGCGCTAAGATGTTTAATAATTTTGACTTCGAAGTTATCCAGCGCACCTGGTGGAACCTGATCACAGAAGGCTTGCTGTTCACGGTTGAACTGACGGTATTGGCGATGGTAGGCGGAATTATTCTTGGCACTTTGCTGGCGATGATGCGTCTGTCCAGCAACCGCTTTGTGTCGATTGCCGCTTCTGGTTATGTGAATCTGGTGCGTTCGGTTCCCTTGCTGCTGGTGATATTCTGGTTTTATTTCCTGGTGCCGTATATCGGTGCATGGATTATACGTTCTCCAGAGCCGGTCAAGGTAGGGCCTTTATTTTCTTGCCTGATCACTTTCGTCATGTTTGAAGCTGCTTATTATTGCGAAATCATGCGTTCAGGGATTCAGTCTATTGCGCGTGGTCAGGTGTGGGCTGGTAATGCCATGGGGATGAATTATTTCCAAACCATGCGATATATCGTCTTGCCACAAGCATTCAGAAACATGTTGCCGGTTTTATTGACACAGACCATCGTCTTGTACCAGGACGTGTCACTCGTCTCCGTATTGTCGATCAAGGACTTTGTTGGCTCTGCAACTGTGGTTGCCAATAACAATGGCCGTCCCGTTGAAATCAACCTGTTCGTCGGGGTGGTGTATTTCGTCACCTGTTTCGCGTTGTCTACATTGGTCAAGAAACTTAATAAAAAGATAGCGATCATTCGCTGACCTCGTTAGGCGACCGATTGAAACGATAAGAAAGCTAGAAAGTATCCTGGAGAATTCAAATGATTAAATTAAGTAATGTCAGCAAATGGTATGGCCAGTTTCAAGTATTGACGGACTGCACTACTGAAGTGTCCAAAGGTGAGGTGGTGGTGGTGTGTGGTCCGTCCGGTTCTGGTAAATCGACTTTGATCAAGACTGTCAATGGTCTGGAGCCTTTTCAGAAAGGGGAAATCACGGTGGAAGGGGTATCTGTCGGCGACCCGAAAACCAATTTGTCCAAATTGCGTGCACGTATTGGTATGGTATTCCAGAATTTTGAACTGTTCCCGCACCTGTCCATTCGTCAAAACCTGACCATTGGCCAGGTCAAGGTGCTGGGTCGTTCAGAAGAAGAAGCGACTGAACGTGGTCTTAAATACCTGGACCGAGTTGGTCTGATTGCGCAAAAGGATAAATTCCCCGGTCAATTGTCCGGTGGGCAACAACAACGCGTGGCAATTGCCCGCGCCTTGTCCATGGACCCAATTGCCATGCTGTTCGATGAACCAACTTCGGCACTTGACCCTGAGATGATCAATGAAGTACTGGATGTCATGGTTGGTCTGGCACAGGAAGGTATGACCATGATGGTTGTGACACACGAAATGGGGTTTGCCAAGAAAGTGGCAAATCGCATTGTCTTTATGGATAAGGGTGTCATTGTCGAAGACTGTGCCAAAGATGAGTTTTTCACCAACGCCCGTTCTGATCGGGCACGTGATTTCCTTGCGAAAATCATTCATTAGTCGATTTGAAGTTTTATCAGTATTTTTGTTGCAAGGAAAAACAGCCCTGAACCAGTTTCCGGGCTGTTTTTCCTTGTGGAAATAAATTCTGTATTTTAATTTTGTCTTTTTATAAGCAGATTGGAAATTGTTTCTTTAGTTAATGTAAATTCTTAATTAGACTTTTTGGCGAAATTTATATTTGTGATTTACGTCACAGGAAAATCAATACACCCGTGATAACCTCGCATCGCTAAATTTTGCAATATTGTGTAATCAGAGCAAATTCATTCTTATAAATTGATAAATCAGGAAACTTAAATGGCCAATACCGCTGCAGACATCCAAAAGCTTTACATCGCTTATTTCAACCGTCCAGCGGACCCACTGGGTTTGG
>NZ_JBXASD010000026.1:0-8709 GCF_058808955.1 Undibacterium sp. GW821-FHT11B02
TGGCCGGGATTAATGAGAACTTTACCGGGACGGCTGCTACGCTGACTGGGACTACTGTTAATGGCAATGCTGGCGATAGTGATGCTATTACATTAACTGGCTCTATCAACGTAACGCTTAATGATGGGGCAAATGGCGGTACGATTTCTAATATTAAGACATTGAATTTGGCTAATTTTGGAGTCAATAATATTGGTTTTGCCAACGCAGCTACTGGTATTGCTACGATTAGTGGTGGTAATGCCTCTGATAGTATCAACCTTTTCAACACTGGCTCTACTTTTTTGGCGGGAAATATCAATCTAGGCGCGGGCAGTAATGCACTTGGTCTGGAAGGTAAAACTTATACTGGTACATTTAGTGCAGGATCAGGCGCAGATATTTTGCAAATGCAGAACGGAACTAACATTGCTGCTGCTAATGTAAATGGGTTTGAAACGTTGATACTAGCTACCAATGCATCCGTTACTATGACAACCGCCGAATATAGTGCATTCACGGCTTTGCTTGGTGCTGGTGGCACTGAAACAATTACCTATACTACGGCAGGTACTATTTTTGGTAATGCTGTAATTGAAAACTACGTTTTAGCGAACGGTGCCAATACCTTTAATATGGGTAGTGCCACTCTGGTATCTGTTACGGGCGGCACAGGTGTTGATACTTTCAATTTGTCTACCGTAGTGATTAATGCTGCTGCCAACGGCGGTATTAATGGCGGATTGGGATTTGATCAGCTCAATGCTGGTGTGCTGGCTGGTGGTTCCATTGACTTTAGTGTGAAATTAACTTCTATTGAAACGGTCAATATAGTTGCTAGCACGACTGCAGCATGGACTATCAAGAATGAAGACGGTGTAGGCTTTGCCATGAACCTGTTTAAAGATGCGGGTGGTGCAGATTTAAATAATGTCACGCTTGGTTCTGGCGGTCAAATACTTAACTTGGCAGCGCAAGGTACGGGGAACATTACTATTACCGGCGGCTCTGGTGCCGATACTATCAATCTATCCACCACTGCGGCTGGTATTGACAATATTGCGTTAGGTTCTGTGATCTCTGCCATCGATACGGTGGTTAACTTCAAAGTTGCTGGTGCTGACGTGTTCAAGACAGGGACTAATGCAACAACATTGAATGCATTGAACATCGCTACCGCAGATACGGCGTCATTTGCAGCTGCTATCGCTACGGCAGCAAATGCCGCTGGTGCGACATTAGCAGCCAATACCCAGGCTTACCTGATTACGGTCAGTGCAGGTACTGCTGCCGGTATCTATGCCTTCCAGAACATTGGTACCGTAAATGGCACGGTGGATTCGACTGACTTTATTGTGAAACTCGTGGGAGCAAGCACCATCCTGGTGAGTGACTTTGTTGCTTAATTTTTGTAGTTGAAAAGAAGTAAAACTCGATGTGGTCTTGGTATTTTCGGTCACATCGGGTGTTGGGCAGCATCTGTTTTGGGTGTTGGGTAGTTGTTTGAGCTGTAAGAACCATCCTAAGTTTTGCTTCGCAGGCAGAACATTTACCCGCAGAGAATATCTGCGGGTTTTTTTGCTAATTTATTTTGATATCGACCAATTCTGCAAGCGCAATATGTCACTGGACTTACCAATGGATGTGGTTGAATACACAGATATCATGGGAGCTCTGTTCCAGTCCATGCAGTGCGGTGTAAGGTATAGGCTGGCACCAGAATTTCTTTGTATAGATGACTGATGTTGTTGAGCATTTGAAAATGCTACATCTATGTCTGAATAAACGAACTTATACTCAGGTCCACCTGTTTTCGACAAACCAGGCACGTGTTAAATTGACAGTTAGAGGGAAATGAAATTAGCCAGGGGGAGATACGACGATTCCAGAAAAATCCCATGTGGCACATGGGATTTGGAAAGAATTGGCTGACGATTTAGGTGATGGATTTTGAAGAAGATCTCACATCGAATATTGAAACGTCAGAAGCAAGTTTGATCGTTTCAGTATTGTCCGATCAAACTTACAGCCAGCCAGCATCACTGGCTATGCGGAAAGCTTCAACGCGATTCTTTACATTCAATTTACCGATTATATCTGATAGATAATTGCGCACCGTGCCTTCGGATAAATGAATAAGCCTGGCGATTTCGGCGTTGCCGGCACCAGAACCTGCTAGCCGCAACACCTGACGTTCGCGTTCAGATAATGGATCGTGTGGGCCATTCCAACCTTCTAGCGCCAGTTCTGGTGCTATCACACGTCCACCGGATTGCACCGTGCGAATGGCTGCAGCCAGACTGGCAGATGGCGAGTCTTTCAACATATAACCACGCACACCACTGGCGGTGGCACGCCGCAAATAACCGGCACGGGCAAAGGTAGTCAACATAATGACCTTGCACGGTAATTTGTGTTCAGCAATACAGGCGGCCAGTTCCAGCCCTGTCATGACCGGCATTTCTATGTCGGTCAATATGATGTCGGGGCTTTCTTTCTGACAGACTTCCAGCGCTTCCTGACCGTTTTTCACCAGAGAGATCACGTCCAGATCGGGTTCAAAGCGCAGTAGTGCAGCAAGTGCACCAGAGACCAGTGCCTGGTCTTCTGCAATAACAATTCTTATCATGCGGCACCTTTGATGGGGAGTAAAATTTCTATGGTCAGGCCATTTGCGTGATGTATGTTGAGCGTGCCCTGCAGAGACTGTATGCGTTCAGTCATGCCGGTTAAACCACTGCCTTTTCTGATTCTGAAATCGCGATGCGTTGCCAGTCCATCGTCAGCAATCATCAGTTTGATGTATTGGGAATCAGAAGACAGTGTGATCTTGCACTTGCTGGCTTTGGCATGCCGGATGATATTGGTGATGGCTTCTCGTAAAGCGAGGGCAATTACGTTTTCCAACGGCAACGGGATTGCGCATTGCTCAATGAGGGAAATCATTTTTACTTCGGCAGCATTCAGGGCTTTTTTAGCCAGGCGCAATTCCAGTTCAAGACTGTTGGCCCGACAGTTGCGGACTGTGGAACGCACTTCCCCCAGAGTTTCACGTGCACTTTGTTCTATATCTATCAATTCATTGGCGCAAGCATTCGGGTCTGTCTTGATCAGCTTGCGTGCCAGATCTGCCTTCAAGACGATGACTGACAGTGTATGGCCAAGTACATCATGGATATCACGGGAAATTCTTTCGCGTTCTGCGAGGCGTGCAAGATTTTCCACTTCTTCCTGTTTCCTGAACAGTTTTTCATTTGTGCGTATGTTTTTTTCAACCAGGATGTTGACGATACCAACCGGTAAGCAAAATAACAGGGTCGGCAGCAGAAAATGAGGCGGAAGCTGGAAGACAGCATCTGCCATCAATAAAATTGCGCAGACAATATACAAGGCAGAATAAGCAGACCGGCTATTTGCCAGGCGCGAACACATACCAACGCCGAATATCACAAACACTGCAGCGCCTGCATTATGAGGCGCCCATAATATGCCAAGAATGGTGACAATAATGATGCAAGCGAACAGACGCCAGTCGTCAACCCGCAAGCTATATATAAACAGCGGTACAACGCCAGCAAATGTAGCCAGTACCATCAGCAGTTCGTCACTTTGTGGATTGATTTTTGTGTACTTAAATAAAAAACAACCAAGCAAGGCCAGCCAGAAATAGGGGGCATTGTCATGCCTTTCATCGCTGGATGACGTGGCCGGGGTAGAGATGAAATCACCGAGTTTTCTAAATGCTAAGTTCAACTTGAAATCCTTTGCTTGTATTTCGGAAATAATTTCACATGGAATTATTTCTCTACTCACATGCTGTTCAATGAGAAATATTCGAGATTGGAGATTACGACGTGGCCGATTACAGATTGATTACAAATGTCATTACAGAGCGGGTAATCTGGTAAATGCGAATGATATTGTCAGTAAAGCAATATTTGAGTGGTGCTGCAAGAGAAGGTATTCGTTGGCCGAACCTGGATATCACCGATAGCCGATATTGACGCTCCATCATTCGTGATTTCAGGGTGCTTTCTGAGAACAAAAGTATTGCCGACTTTGATGTCAGCATTTACGGGGTGAAAGGTGTTGCAGGCGGTTTGGCAGTTCAGATATTACGAAACGCATTTCTGATACCAACACAGGCTGACTTTTATAAGATGTGCAGACAAGTTGCCTGCGGTATCATGCCTGCGAAGCCGAAGGGGTGACGCAATGGGGCTTTAACAACGTCGTCGTATACGAGGCATGCAATTGTGAGCGCGCCGTTTCAGGGTCTATTTGACAGCAGTATCGAAAAAATAAATTGGGTTGTCGTCCTGCAAAATGATGTCCTACGTCGATTGACTCATCTATCATCAAACAAGGTTCTTGCCATTGCTGCGCCAGCATCCCTATGGTTTTTATTGATGTTCCCGAAGATTCAATCATCCACGTGGCCTTGCCGCCCGAAATTGAAGGCAAGAAATCCCTTTCATGGATTTGCTTTAGCAAGTTTGCCAGGCTGATGTTGGCAGGCACGGCAATATTTTCAGCATGCGATATCATGTCGTCGCCAGCATATACGCTGTCCCTGTCTATTCGTATTTGCAGCATGGGTCTTACATTGGTTTGCCGGCTTACCTGTTGCTTTCTCTGTTTATGAAACAAGCCGCCTGCCAGTTTACCTATGAAAAGCAAAAATGCCAGTGGCCATGCCAGCATCACTGACAAACCAAAAAACCAATCCAAGGTATGACTGCCGATTAAGCTTGCCAATAGCACGCTGATCACTGGAGTGCTGAATACAAAAAACATGGCCCAGACAAAATAAGAGCGCTCCCAAGTTGCTGAAGGCTGGCGTTGCCAGCCATAAACAAAGCCGCTCGCGAACAAGCCAGCCGCCGCAATAGTCCAGTTAAGCATCATGGATTCCTTTGCTTATTAATATTCGTTGCGGATACGGTATTGACGCGCACAGTGGGAAATCAGAATGCCGCAGATATGCCATCAATACGATCTAACCGGATGATGATGCGGCTAGCCTGCTGGTTGCGTCCGATGACGTATTTTTCTTCTAAGGCAGTGACTACCATGGCGATATTGTTGCCGTTTGTGTGAATGGTGATGCCCTTGTTTTTCTCCTTGCTTTCAAGCAGGGTTGACCGAACGGCGTCTTTTTCGCTGGCAGAACCAGCATCTGCAGCACCGACGCTACCAGTGGCGACAACGGAAGTAATCAGTAGTGCCTGTATCAATTTGTTCAGTTTGATCATGGTGTTTTTTCCTTTTTGATGAATTGAAAAGTATGTCGTGTTTTTGCTGAAATCGATAGCGCATCTGGCTCGAAGCCATATCTCTCTCAGTCAGGATGATTAAGTCAAATTTTTATTGAAATGAAATATGCACGATAGATAATGCCGTTGCTGCAATGTATAAAACCAAGTCAAAGAATCCTGTCACTTCATTGCCAGAACTCATCCGTATTTATGAAAAGAGTTCTATATTAATGCCGGTTTTTTGCAAAAACTTTGACAGACCTAGTCTTTCACAAATAGCGCCAGCTTTCAATATGTCAAATGTCATATTAAAAAATGATGCGGGACACTTACCAAGAAATTTAATACTTGTGATGATGCTTACCAAGTTCAAAACTTGCCACAAAATTTCCATGTGAGAACTTTGTGGCAAATAAAACTGGTGTTCGGAATGAAGTGCCGCCGCCCTTGTATCAAGTCCGGTTTTAATCATATCAATCTCAGTTTTAGCGACTACATCTCATTCGATAGTGTTGCCCATCAGGAGAAATAGCATGCAAATGCATAAAAAAACAATCCAGACAATGATCTTGGGTCTATATCTATGCTTGTTGGGGATGTCGGCCTTGTTAAATGCCAATATCACCCTGGCTGCTAGCGTCGTCAACAGTCCTGCACATATTGGTTTTTCATCTAAGACTGTGGGTTTTGGCGCGACCAATGCACGTAATGCTGGTTCGACAGAATATGCACTCATTGAATTTGTTGCCGACACTGGTGTTGTTGATGCATCAGTGACTGTCACGGTGAGCAGTAGTGATCCTTCCCTGATTTCAGTTAACAAAGCAGGTGTTGCCAATGCTCTGGGTAATTATGTCCTGGCAGTTCCAGCTAATGCTGCGTCTGGTAGTGCCACTGTCACTGCAACGGCAACTGTCGCGGGTGTTACCTATACCCGTTCGCGGATTTTTGTCATTACGGCGGCCAGTGCAACTATTCCTCCAGTGACAGGGTCGTCCACCATCACCAGAGCGATTACTCCAACATTGAATGCCGATCAGTCTGGTTGTGCTGTGATTAATTATTATGATGTGGGCGTGGGGAAAACCTACACGGCTTTGGGGCAGCTGCCATGGAGTCAGTTAAAAGGCTGTGATACCGTCAGGATTTATGCCAAGCCTAACAATGTTCCTTACAATGAAATGATCCTTATTTCAGCTGGTACCAACCTGGCACCAACTGCACCAAACAAATTCATGCGTGTTATTGGTGTACCTGACCCTGTGACTGGTGCTCGCCCTATTATTGATGGTGCGCCTGATGCCCAAGGCAAGCTGGCGACGCAAGTGGAAACATTGCCAGGGCAGGCTGCCCGAACACTGCAATATCATGACAATGGCAGTGCCAGCCGTATATTGTATAAACTGGGTCTGGTCATGGTTGGGCCACAGTCAGGCTATAACTACAATAACGGTCCGGCAGGTTATATAGGTATTGAAAATCTTGATATCCGTAATTCTATCTATGGCAATTCATTTACGGATGCCCAGGGCCAGAAAACAGATAGCTATGCCAGCTTTGGTACTTGTTTGTATGTGGAAGCTGCGGCACATCTGGTCGTAAAAAATAACATGCTACATAATTGTGGTAACGGCCTGTTTATCAATTCCAAGAATAGTACGATAGTTGAATTGTCGCAAGATGTCTTAATTGAAGGTAATAGCATCTACAACAATAGCAATGCACCGATTCCTGGTGTCACCAATGGTTTTTCTGAGCACAATAGTTATACGGAAGTGCGCGACATCATATTCCAGTACAACTATTTTGGTGATGTTCGCCCCGGTGCTTTCGGTGATTGTTTAAAGGACAGATCTTCCGGCCTCATCGTCAGATATAACACCTTTGCGTCCAGCTGCGGTTTGCAGTTGAATTTGATGGACTCTACTGGTGGCAATGGTTTGATCTATGGTGATCCTGCTTATGCCATGACCTATGTATATGGCAATCTGTTCGATGTTGCACCTGGCACAAATAGCACCAATCTGGTTTATTACGGGGGTGACAGTGGTGTGACGGCGCATTATCGTCAGGGCACCTTGTTTTTCTATAACAATACGATGGTGGTAAAAGGGGATGCTACTCATGGCATTTATCCAGAAACACTGATGTTTAATCTGGTCATGCCTGGCGCTGTTGCTGACGTAAAAAACAATGTCTTTTATGCGGCACCAAATACCCCCGGCTTACCTGGCAAAGTGCAAGCCATGGCGTTGGGCAAGGGGACGGTCAATATGGCAAACAACTGGGTATCACCAAATGCCGCCCAGTATTGGGTGGGGCATTTGACAGGTGCTGTGGTAAATGGCTGGAACACTAACCTCGGTGCAAATAACAATCCCATGTTGGTGAATCTGGCGCTGCATGATTATCGTCCGGCAGTCGGCTCACCCCTGATTAATGCAGGTAATGGACTGGGTAACCTGACCTCCAGTCTACTGCCTATCGCGCAACCAACACCCATAACTGTACGCAAGCAAGATGGGATGATAGATATCGGTGCATATGAATTTTGATGAAAAATTTCGGTAACTGATTTCTTTTTCATGAAAGAGTCCCGGTAGATACAGCAGGTTTGCTATATCCACTGGGGCTTTTGGCCGTTGATTGCTTCTATGAACAAGTCGTGACCGGATTGCCGCAATATGAATTCGGCGGCATCCAGCCTTTGACATTCTTATATTGGATTTCCAGCCATTCGCCGTTACAGCCTTGCACGCTTGCTGTGGCTTCATCAGGCATTTTCCCAGTGACTGCACTTTGTTTGTCGGGATTGGCACGCAAGCTGATTTTTCCTCTGGCATTGATACCGGTTAATGGTCCATATACCCAGCCTTCACCCTTGAAATATACAGTGCTGTTGACACCAGTTACCTGTCGAATCCGTAACCATTTTCCTGCGGCACCGCTTACCTCAATTTCTGAATCACTGTCTTCAATTGTGGTCAAGATCTTGTGGTCAGAACCGGGGCCGTTACGGATATTGCTGCCCTTAGTGTCTGGGTCCATAGGGAACACCCTGAGTTTGCATGCCACTATTTCATGGGCGGCATACGCTGCGTCAGACAAAAGCAAGACACTTGCCGTTAGCAAATAGCACAAACCGTATGTGGCGGTGCCGGATATCTTAAGAGTCATTTTCATATTCGTTGTCTGTTCATTGGCAAGTAAGAAATAAGTTTAGCATCGCTCTTTTTTAAAAGCACAAAAAAGATACATGTGGCTTTTTTTAATTTCCGACGCATGACATATGTCATGAAAAAACATGAGTGCCCACACTTACGGTCAGAAATCAAGTCTGTAAAGATGTGCAACTGTTACCAGGTGGAACTTGGTTCGCAAATTCGAGACATAACCCCCACAGGAGTTCTAGATGGCCAATGCAGCAACCGATATCCAAAAGCTTTACATCGCTTATTTCAACCGTCCAGCG
>NZ_JBXASD010000027.1:0-6003 GCF_058808955.1 Undibacterium sp. GW821-FHT11B02
AAAGCAAAACCCCCAGTCACTGTAAAGTAACTGGGGGTATGCGGAATAAAAGCCTGACGATAACCTACTTTCACACTGGTTGCAGCACTATCATTGGCGCGTAATCGTTTCACGGTCCTGTTCGGGATGGGAAGGGGTGGTACCGATTAGCTATGGTCATCAGGCATAACTTGTTGACTTGTTGTGCTTCACGTTGAGCTGTGAGGAGCAACAAATCCAATTCAGAAGAAGTGTCGTAGAGTGTGCGGCAGAGGTGAGTCTTCGCACTAATCAAGAATTTTGTTTTATCACAGTAAGCGAGACCATCGCTTACTGTGGTGGTTGTGACTGCTGTCGAACAAGCCGAATTCTTCCGAATTCTCTTTTCGCAAACACTTCACAATACTTGTCGTAGCCTCTAACCTGCTAAGGTTATAGGGACAAGCCTTACGGGCAATTAGTACTGGTTAGCTTAATGCATTACTGCACTTCCACACCCAGCCTATCAACGTCCTGGTCTCGAACGACCCTTTAAAGAGATCTAGTCTCTGGGAAGTCTCATCTTAAGGCGAGTTTCCCGCTTAGATGCTTTCAGCGGTTATCTCTTCCGAACATAGCTACTCGGCAATGCCACTGGCGTGACAACCGATACACCAGAGGTTCGTCCACTCCGGTCCTCTCGTACTAGGAGCAGCCCCCTTCAAACTTCCAACGCCCACGGCAGATAGGGACCAAACTGTCTCACGACGTTTTAAACCCAGCTCACGTACCACTTTAAATGGCGAACAGCCATACCCTTGGGACCGGCTACAGCCCCAGGATGTGATGAGCCGACATCGAGGTGCCAAACTCCCCCGTCGATATGAACTCTTGGGAGGAATCAGCCTGTTATCCCCAGAGTACCTTTTATCCGTTGAGCGATGGCCCTTCCATACAGAACCACCGGATCACTATGTCCTACTTTCGTACCTGCTCGACTTGTCAGTCTCGCAGTTAAGCACGCTTATGCCATTGCACTATTAGCACGATGTCCGACCGTACCTAGCGTACCTTCGAACTCCTCCGTTACACTTTGGGAGGAGACCGCCCCAGTCAAACTGCCTACCATGCACTGTCCCCGACCCGGATTACGGGCCAAGGTTAGAACCTCAAATAAACCAGGGTGGTATTTCAAGGATGGCTCCACGCAAACTGGCGTCCACGCTTCAAAGCCTCCCACCTATCCTACACAGATCGATTCAAAGTCCAATGCAAAGCTACAGTAAAGGTTCATGGGGTCTTTCCGTCTAGCCGCGGGTAGATTGCATCATCACAAACATTTCAACTTCGCTGAGTCTCGGGAGGAGACAGTGTGGCCATCGTTACGCCATTCGTGCAGGTCGGAACTTACCCGACAAGGAATTTCGCTACCTTAGGACCGTTATAGTTACGGCCGCCGTTTACTGGGACTTCAATCAAGAGCTTGCACCCCATCATTTAATCTTCCAGCACCGGGCAGGCGTCACACCCTATACGTCCACTTTCGTGTTTGCAGAGTGCTGTGTTTTTATTAAACAGTCGCAGCCACCAGTTTATTGCAACCCCTTCACCCTTCTGCCGCAGGGCAGTCAAGCTACAAGGGCGTACCTTATCCCGAAGTTACGGTACCAATTTGCCGAGTTCCTTCTCCCGAGTTCTCTCAAGCGCCTTAGAATACTCATCTCGCCCACCTGTGTCGGTTTGCGGTACGGTCTCGTATGACTGAAGCTTAGAGGCTTTTCTTGGAACCACTTCCGATTGCTTCACGAATTAATTCGCTCGTCCCAGTCCCTTGAATTATGTGCCCGGATTTGCCTAAGCACCTTCTTTGAACCAGAAACCGACTATTCCAACAGTCGGACAACCTTCCGCGATCCGTCCCCCCATCGCATCATACGACGGTGCAGGAATATTAACCTGCTTCCCATCAGCTACGCATCTCTGCCTCGCCTTAGGGGCCGACTCACCCTGCTCCGATGAACGTTGAACAGGAAACCTTGGGCTTACGGCGTGGAGGCTTTTCACCCCCATTATCGCTACTCATGTCAGCATTCGCACTTCTGATACCTCCAGCAACCTTTACAAGTCACCTTCGCAGGCTTACAGAACGCTCTCCTACCATATCAATAAATTGATATCCGCAGCTTCGGTGTATAGCTTAGCCCCGTTACATCTTCCGCGCAGGACGACTCGATCAGTGAGCTATTACGCTTTCTTTAAAGGGTGGCTGCTTCTAAGCCAACCTCCTGACTGTTTTAGCCTTCCCACTTCGTTTTCCACTTAGCTATACTTTGGGACCTTAGCTGGCGGTCTGGGTTGTTTCCCTCTTGACACCGGACGTTAGCACCCGATGTCTGTCTCCCTTGCTCGCACTCGTCGGTATTCGGAGTTTGCAATGGTTTGGTAAGTCGCGATGACCCCCTAGCCATAACAGTGCTCTACCCCCGACGGTGATACAAGAGGCACTACCTAAATAGTTTTCGGAGAGAACCAGCTATTTCCAAGTTTGTTTAGCCTTTCACCCCTACCCACAGCTCATCCCCTAATTTTTCAACATTAGTGGGTTCGGTCCTCCAGTGCGTGTTACCGCACCTTCAACCTGGCCATGAGTAGATCACTTGGTTTCGGGTCTACACCCAGCGACTGATTCGCCCTGTTCGGACTCGATTTCTCTACGGCTTCCCTATGCGGTTAACCTTGCCACTGAATGTAAGTCGCTGACCCATTATACAAAAGGTACGCAGTCACGGAACAAGTCCGCTCCTACTGTTTGTATGCACACGGTTTCAGGATCTATTTCACTCCCCTCCCGGGGTTCTTTTCGCCTTTCCCTCACGGTACTGGTTCACTATCGGTCGATATCGAGTATTTAGCCTTGGAGGATGGTCCCCCCATGTTCAGACAGGATTTCACGTGTCCCGCCCTACTTGTCGCAAGCTTAGTTCCACACCGATAATTTCGTATAAGGGGCTATCACCCTCTATGGCCGGAGTTTCCAATCCGTTCTACTATTAAAGATGCTAAATCTTGCAGGCTGTTCCCATTTCGCTCGCCACTACTTTGGGAATCTCGGTTGATTTCTTTTCCTGTAGCTACTTAGATGTTTCAGTTCGCCACGTTCGCTTTGCAACACTATGTATTCATGTTGCAATGACCTTACGGCCGGGTTTCCCCATTCGGAAATCTGCGGATCAATGTGTGTTTGCTCACTCCCCGCAGCTTATCGCAAGCTACTACGTCCTTCATCGCCTGATATCGCCAAGGCATCCACCATGTGCACTTAGTCACTTGTCCCTATAACTTTAGCTTCTATAATCACATCAAAGTAAAAACCTACTTTGATGTGGTTTAATCAGGTAAAAATCCCTGGCAGAGCCAGATGATTTTTAGTTCAAAACCAACTAAACTTCTTATAAAACGCGGTTATAGTTCTTTACTACTTATGAGTATTACTTTAGCGTTTGCCGTATCTCAAGGAATTTGATTTTTTCTAAAACTTGTCTTTCGACAGCTTTTCAAACTCTTTTTAATACTTTGTTTGTTCGATACAATCACAACCCTTCCATAATTTCCATCAGCAACTGTCGTTGCTGACTTCTCTTTACAGAAATAATTTTGATTATTTCTACTTTACTTCTTCTAAATTGTTAAAGAACGAGAACTACTTATTACTATTGTCTTTCGCTTTGAAAGTACAAACCTAAATCTCAACGTTTTATTATGTAGCATTGACTGCTCTACATTCGCTGACTTACGTTTGCACTGTCGAGATCTGGTGGTGGGTCTGGTTGGGCTCGAACCAACGACCCCCGCGTTATCAACACGGTGCTCTAACCAACTGAGCTACAGACCCGATTCCTGCGACTTCTACCAAATCTTGGTGGAGGATGACGGGATCGAACCGACGACCCCCTGCTTGCAAAGCAGGTGCTCTCCCAGCTGAGCTAATCCCCCTTTCGGGAACATGATCTCTTACCTGTGTTCTCTATTCATCATTAACAGTCAATAAGTGTGGACACTTCACTACGCGCTACTCTAGAAAGGAGGTGATCCAGCCGCACCTTCCGATACGGCTACCTTGTTACGACTTCACCCCAGTCACGAACCCTGCCGTGGTAATCGCCCTCCTTGCGGTTAAGCTAACTACTTCTGGCAGAACCCGCTCCCATGGTGTGACGGGCGGTGTGTACAAGACCCGGGAACGTATTCACCGCGACATGCTGATCCGCGATTACTAGCGATTCCAACTTCATGTAGTCGAGTTGCAGACTACAATCCGGACTACGATACACTTTCTGGGATTAGCTCCCCCTCGCGGGTTGGCGGCCCTCTGTATGTACCATTGTATGACGTGTGAAGCCCTACCCATAAGGGCCATGAGGACTTGACGTCATCCCCACCTTCCTCCGGTTTGTCACCGGCAGTCTCATTAGAGTGCCCTTTCGTAGCAACTAATGACAAGGGTTGCGCTCGTTGCGGGACTTAACCCAACATCTCACGACACGAGCTGACGACAGCCATGCAGCACCTGTGTAAAGGTTCTCTTTCGAGCACTCCCAAATCTCTTCGGGATTCCTTCCATGTCAAGGGTAGGTAAGGTTTTTCGCGTTGCATCGAATTAATCCACATCATCCACCGCTTGTGCGGGTCCCCGTCAATTCCTTTGAGTTTTAATCTTGCGACCGTACTCCCCAGGCGGTCTACTTCACGCGTTAGCTGCGTTACCAAGTCAATTAAGACCCGACAACTAGTAGACATCGTTTAGGGCGTGGACTACCAGGGTATCTAATCCTGTTTGCTCCCCACGCTTTCGTGCATGAGCGTCAGTGTTATCCCAGGGGGCTGCCTTCGCCATCGGTATTCCTCCACATATCTACGCATTTCACTGCTACACGTGGAATTCTACCCCCCTCTGACACACTCTAGCCTTACAGTCTCCAATGCAGTTCCCAGGTTGAGCCCGGGGATTTCACATCAGACTTATAAAACCGCCTGCGCACGCTTTACGCCCAGTAATTCCGATTAACGCTTGCACCCTACGTATTACCGCGGCTGCTGGCACGTAGTTAGCCGGTGCTTATTCTTCAGGTACCGTCATTAATGATTTGTATTAGAAACCACCGTTTCTTCCCTGACAAAAGAGCTTTACAACCCGAGGGCCTTCTTCACTCACGCGGCATTGCTGGATCAGGGTTGCCCCCATTGTCCAAAATTCCCCACTGCTGCCTCCCGTAGGAGTCTGGACCGTGTCTCAGTTCCAGTGTGGCTGGTCGTTCTCTCAAACCAGCTACTGATCGTCGCCTTGGTAGGCTTTTACCCTACCAACTAGCTAATCAGATATCGGCCACTCCATGAGCGCGAGGTCTTGCGATCCCCCGCTTTCCACCTTAGTGCGTATGCGGTATTAGCGTAACTTTCGCTACGTTATCCCCCACTCTAGGGTATGTTCCGATATATTACTCACCCGTTCGCCACTCGCCGCCAGGTTGCCCCGCGCTGCCGTTCGACTTGCATGTGTAAGGCATGCCGCCAGCGTTCAATCTGAGCCAGGATCAAACTCTTCAGTTTAATCTCTGTTTTGTGACAATTTCTTGTCTGTGTCATGTGACTGACACATCGCTCACTCAAAATACTGACAGTTCAATGATCTATTGCTAAATCATCGTCTTGCTTTATTTCTTGTGAACACTTGCTATATTATTTAAGCATTTCCAACTAATTACTTAGTTGGTGCGCTTCGCAAAGTGCCCACATTTATTGACTGTTAATTGTTAAAGAACCGTATTCTTTTCTGCCCCGCCAGATCGTTTATTTATCCAGCTTTGCGTCGCAGCGTTGTGTGCGTCAGCAGCAGAGAAACGAGATTATGAAGCACTTTACTTCCCCTGTCAACACCTGCAACTCTTTTCGTTTCTCTTCGCTCTCTCAAGCTCGCTAAACTGTTGCACCGTATTCACAGCCACCAACTCTTTCCGCAATCTATCCAATCGCTCTTTTCGTCAGCTT
>NZ_JBXASD010000028.1:0-4023 GCF_058808955.1 Undibacterium sp. GW821-FHT11B02
GCAGACAACTCGGGAGACTTCAACGATGCGGCAGCGGCAGTGTATCTGCGCTATAGCTTCGAAACCAGAAAGACACCGGTCGCCTTCCCGCCGCTGGTTCCTAAACCTTATTATTCCGGAAACTAAGATTCCAGAAACTAAGGCATCGTAAGTCTTGTAAATTTACCTGCATCAACAAAAACCGTCAGAATCCTGGCGGTTTTTTATATTTTAACAATTGCTTCTTAAGATGCGCTTCCTATTTACCCCGGCATACTTCAAAATGCAGGGAGTATGCTTTTTGTGTTTAAGACATGGCAATACCTTGCAATACGTCGAAACAAGCAGTGCAAAGCGGTCAATAGGGGAAATGAATGAATTTTAAGAAGAAAGCGTTGGCATTAGCGCTTTTGACGGTCTATCTGGAAAGCGGGACTGCGCTCGCGAATTCCCCCTTGACGCAACAATTGAAAGAGCAGGCGCAATTCTGGGCGCAGCGTGGCAAAGATGAAAACGCAGCCGATGCCTGGCGCAAAATACTCAAGATTGAACCAGCGAATCCCGAAGCCTTGCTGGCATTGGTGATTTATGAAGCAAGAGCAGGTAATGCTGACGTTGCCAAATCGTATTATGGCAAACTAAAAGGCGCACAGACCAGCACCAGCCAGTTGCGTGCGGCTGAAGACGCCTTGCGCCGTGGCAGCAGTGGCGGGGCAAGGCAACTGGAAAACGCCCGCAAGCTGGCCCAGCAGGGCGATGTTGACAGTGCGGTGGAAGCGTATAAGATCATGGGCGACCCTTCCAAGCTCAAGGGTGATGCAGCGTTTGAATATTATCAGGTACTGGCAGGCACCAAGGCCGGTTATCCGGATGCCAAACGCGGCCTGGAAAAAATCAAGAATGAGAACCCCGGCAATGCCCGTTATGCCCTGGCCTATGCCCAGGTATTGACGTATCGTGAACCCACCCGCCTTGAAGGTATTGCTGCGCTGGAACAATTGACCAGCAGGGGTGATGTCGCCAAACCGGCCGCAGAATCATGGCGTCAGGCCCTGATCTGGATGGGTGTCAAAAATGAAAACGTCAAACATTTTCGCCGTTACCTCGACAAGTTTCCAGATGACCAGGTCATCAAAGACCGGCTGGCCAATTTAAACCGCCCGGTTGCCACCGCTGCGCAGGAAGAAAAAGTCAATCCGGCCAAAGTGATGGCAGAGGCCAAGCACAACACGGCAGTCAAGGCCGCTGCAGAAAGCAAACAGAAAATCGAAGCAGCTTCAAAAGCGGAAGGCAAGGACGAGCCGAAGGCTGAATCCCGACTAGCCTCTAAATCTGAAACGAAGTCTGAAGCGAAAGCTGAAACAAAAGCGGCTGCCAGGGCCGAAGCAAAATCGAAAGCTGAAACTAAAGCCGAAGCCAAAGCAGGCACTGGCGATTCGCTGGATAAAGCCCGCAATGCAGCCTTCAAGTCACTCGATGAAAATGATCTCAAGACGGCAGAAGCCGCTTTCCAGGCATTGATCAAATCGCATCCCAAAGATTCGTCCGGTTATGGCGGCCTGGGCTTGGTCAGGATGCGTCAGGATGAATTTTCCGAATCGCGCACGCTGTTGCACAAAGCGGTAGAACTGTTACCCGCCAATCGCAAAGACCAATGGAAGCAGGCGTCGGACCGCGCCAATTACTGGGGCTTGATCGGTGATGCACGTACTGCTTTTGAAGACAGCGACAGTGCCAAAGGTATTGCCCTGCTGCGCAAAGCAGTGGAAATGGACCCCAAAGAAACAGTCGGCATCTTGCAACTGGGCGATGCCTTGCTGGCAGAGAACGACGCCACTGGTGCCGAAGCCAATTTCCGCCAGGTGTTAAAACAAGACCCCAAAAATCAGGGCGCACTTGATAGCCTGATCGGTTTGCTGGCCTTGCAAAAGCGCATCAAGGACCTGGAAGAACTAAGCCCCTACATGTCGCCACGGCAAATGACGGTGCTGTCAGAATTAAAAGCTACCCAGTTATGGGACAAAGCCAAGGCAGCCGAAGCGGCGGGTGATATTGCCACCGCCCAGGCTACCCTGGAAGATGCCATCCTCATCACCCCTGACAACCCCTGGCTGCGCATGGCGCTGGCAAAAATCTACCTGCGTCAAAATGCACCTGGCGCAGCGCGTGCCCTGATGGATGCCATGGCCAATGTAGAAAACCCACAGGCAGAAGCATTGTTCGCCAGCGCCATGTTAAGCGCCATGCAGCAATTGTGGTGGGAAGGTTTGATGACACTGGAACGTGTCCCCGTACCTGCCCGCAAGCCTGAAATGGTCGAGTTGCAAAAACGCATGTGGATACGGGTACAGGTTGACCGCCTGAACGTCTTTACCAATCGCGGCGATGTTGCCCGTGCCCGTGAATTGCTGGGCGTGATAGAAAGCACGGCGGGTAACGATGCAGAATTTATCGGCATCGTCGCCGCTTTCCACATGAAGGTTGGCGACCCTGCCCATGGCCTGGCGTTGATCAAGCGGGCGGTGGAAACTGCACCTAATCCTTCTGCCGGATTGTTGCTGCAATATGGCATGGCCTTGCTACGCGCCAATCAGGAAGCTGAAGTGTTGGCAGTCATGCGTAAAGTCGCCGACATGCCACGCCTGACAGCAGAAGAAGTAGGCGATTACAAAGATCTGCAACGCATCTTGGCTATGCGCTATTCCGAACGGGCGCGTGAAGCAGGCGACTTCGCCACCTCCTTCAACTATATCCAGCCCATGCTGCTGGCCGACCCGGATGACAGTTTGTTATTGCTGAGTCTGGCCCGCATTTATTCGTCGGCAGGCGACACCGATGCGGCCAAGGAATTGTATGTCCGCGTTCTGCAATCAGAACCAGAAAACCCTGAAGTCTTGCAGGCACTGGTTTACGCCGCCATACAGAACAAGGATTTTTCAAGCGCAGAAGAGCATTTGACTACCCTGATGCGCCTGCAGCCGGATAATCCGCGCATCATTTCACTGGCAGGCAATGTCGCCAGGGCACAAGGTAATAATAACAAGGCACTGGAATTTTTCAGGCAGGCATTGGCCATGGAACAGGCCCAGCACCCAACAGCGGGGCAGGGGGCAAATGGCATACGTCTGGTGGGACAGACGCAAGCACAAATACCGGCAGCCAGCATCAACGATTTCAGAGTTAATCCTTTTGCTGACCGCAATGCGGCTACACCGGTTGCGCAAGCCTATGCACCACAGCAGGCTGTGGTACCAAATTCCAAGAGTGCGATTTTTGCGCCGGTAGGTGTACCCATGCAACAGGCTGCGCCGCAATATGCACCACCAGCACAGGCACAGTATGTGCAGCCGCAATATGTTCAACCACAGTATGCACAGCCTCAATACACGCAGCCGCAATATGCACCACCGGCACAGGCGCAGTATGTGCAGCCACAATATGCGCAACCGCAGTACGTCACACAGCCGCAGTATGTACAACAGGCCCAGCCTCAGTATGTGATTCCCCAATTGCCTGCCAATGTGACTACTGCAGCAAACCGGCCTGCTGGTGCAGGTGTTGCTGCTGCACCTGTACCCGTACCGCAGCAAATGGCCAGCATTCCGCAATTGCCAGCGAATGTTGCTTCTGCCCCTGCTGTGTCGACACTGACGCCGCAACAGGCCGCTACTGTTAATCCTTCGATCGCCATTATTCAGGGAAACACCAGCGGTAATACAGGCGCGGCCACTGTGTATCAGATACCGCCAGCAACCGTAACCCGTACACCACTGACAGCATCTGCACCGGTAGCACCGGCAAGCACACCGTATGTTCCGCCAAAAGCAAGCTACCCGGCAGCCCCGGTCCCGGTGCCGCAGCAATATGCAGTAAATTCAGCTAGCGCAGTCAGCAGTGCTGGCGGTGCCAGTACTTCAGGCTATGCCAGCGGCAGTGCATATACGGCAAATGCAGCCACTGACACAGGCAGCACTGGTAGCCGCAAAACCGGCAAGGCCGTACAGCCAAGCAATGTCAGTCCAGAAGAAGCAGCCTTGCTCAAAG
>NZ_JBXASD010000029.1:0-3489 GCF_058808955.1 Undibacterium sp. GW821-FHT11B02
GGTGGACTAGACCTTGAACGGAGCAGTAAAGCCATACCGTGAGGCATGGTTCTCTTTAACTATATGAAGGATACACAAAATGTTTGAAATTACAAATGAAGCATTGTTAAATAGCATTGCAGGTGGTGGTGATGATGATTCAGCCGACGATTCGGGTTCTGGTTCTGATGGCAGCACCAAAAATGTCTTGAGTCCAACGGGTAGTGGCGGCGGCGCGAGCGACAGTAGCGCAAGTGGTAGTAGCCCAAGCACAAGTTCCTCTCCCGATCTGTCCGCAGCACAAGTCGCTGCTTGCGTTGTTGCTCTTACAAAAGCAGAAGGTTCACCAACCTTGGCGAACGTATTTGCTGCCTCAGTGACATGCGCCCCAGTATTAGCCAACATTATAAGTCCAACTAATATTGGAAATGATCAACAGAAATCCGATAGCGCCACTCCTTACAAAGCAAATCAGGGGTAATTTAACTCTGAAATAGACAAAACCACTTGATACATTGTCGCTTAGGTATCAAGTGGTAATTAAGTTTTAAAGGAATCTATGCTGTGAATTCTGAATCAAATATTGAACCACGATCTTTTTCGAAAAGAGACAAAGGCATTTTCTATATTGGCCTTTCATTGATTGCAATTCTTGAACTCACTTTATTAAGTTTCGGGGTTGAAAAAGTTCCACCACTTGGTGCAATTGTATTGTTGATTATTGATATTATTGTTTTCGCCCTAGTTCTAAAGAAAACCAAATTCAATAAAATATTCACACTGCAATGTGTCTTGGTAGTCTGTTATTTTGGGCTATTCTTTTTCATACTTTCTATTACTGGAAATGTATCTGATTTGCTGCTGCCAGCAATAGAAAAAGTCTTGACAACAAATTTATTGCTATCCGTCGCCTCTATAGCATTGAGTGCAGGTATTCTTGAAGAAGTCTTTTTCCGAAAAATATTATTTGAGATCTTTCGGAAAGGGGTGTCGCCAAGGTGGGCGATTTTCTGGACATCGTTTATCTTCTTTTTTATGCACACTTCTTTGAACCCCATCCTATTTTTAATAGGAGTTATGTACGCTAATTTGGCACTTCGTTTTAAGTCGCTGATTGCCGTCATTTTAATGCATGCATTTTACGATTTCATTGGTTATCTAAGTACAATCAAAGCACTTCAATCCGGTCATTTCGAAAATTCGTTCACAGCATCTGATTGGCTTAGAGGGGGTAATAGCCTTACCGAAATGGCTTTTTTTGGCTTGTTTATTTTCTACATGCTAACCAGATGGGCCTGGCGTAAATTAACAACAAGGGATGTAGAAGCGTTAGACGTCCCAAAATAAGGACCAAATGCATATTTTCTAGTGAAATTCCCGTGGAGCCAGAATAGTTGTCTCGTCATCTGATAGATAGAAAACGTATCTGGGTGGAAAAAAGCGATCGAGCGAAACAGTATTCGGAGGAACGAAAAAAAGCGATCCTAAAGCGGATGCAGATCTCGTTTTTGAAATTTGAACGCGTAAAAAATATTCCAATGAACTCAATAAACACAAACAATCTAGGTAGTAAAAGCTTGGTGCTCTACGTGCTGATCATCTGCAACATTGCAGGGTTTTCCTTTTACGTTGTGAACGCCATTCGCTACCAGGCACCACTTCTGAGCTTCTGGCTGCCAGCCTTCGCCTTCTTTGTCTTGTATAGTTATATTAGCGCTGATGAATACAAAAAATTGGATACCCGTCCAACGACCAGAGAACAGACCTCTTGGAAGTCTGGCATATTTGCTCTCTTACTCTTGATATTTGTATTTGCGATGAAGAATTGGAAAGCGTCTCCACTGGACTTCTCAGACGCATTTATTTTGGCTCTTTTTCTGAGTAATGCAAAAGACCATATTATAGAAGTACTGACGATACGTAAATTTACTGGCACCTCAGATCAGAAATGAGGATGCATTCTTCCTGTTTTGATTGCGTTGGAACACCAACATATAGTGGCGGCGATGATGGTCATACACTGCCTAATAGTGAAAGCTTAGGGAGCTAAACTGCCTTAGGACGTTTATAAAATACGACCAATCTTTTGGGATTGGTTGTATTTTAAGTTTCATTCATTAGTCACACTAAAGTACTTTGTAGTGATCTTTAAAAAGTAAATGCCGAATATGAAAACAATTGAGCAAAAAGGTTCAGAATTTATTTTCTTTTTTGAAAATATGAAAAAGAAAGGCAAAATTCGATACAGCATTTATTGTGCAGTTATCCACGTTTTTATTTCGGTTCTTGCATTGATTTTGTTACCCGTAGATAAAAATTTCGCGCCAGTAAAACATTCGTTTTTTATCACAGTTATTTTGGCTCCAGTATTTGAAACATTTATATTTCAAGCACTTCCATTTTGCATTGCACGGAAAATAAATTTCAAAGATTGGTCGGCTTTATTATTAATGACACTCCCATTCGCACTGCTTCACTATTCAAATGGGTATATTTCAATCATAAATGCATTTTTGGGTGGTTTAATTTACAGTGCCTCATATATAGTTTGGCAAAAAAAAGGCCACAAAGACGCGCTCATTATAACAATGGCAATTCATAGTTTGCATAATCTAGCAATAACAGGATTAGGTTATGGTCTCGGCTACATAATTGATTTAATAAAATAGCACTACGTTATTCAAGACAGCCCGCAATTTCTGCCGATTTATCTATGTAGTCGTAGGATGCATAGAAATTAAATAATTCTAAGGAAGAATGAATTTCTTAGAGTAACAGCCATCGACCAATATTACGCTTGAACCAGATTTGCATTAATGTCTGCACCTAAATTTTGAAATCCCTCCTCCAAACCGAATCCAGCGAATGCGGCCTCGCCTGCCTCGCCATGGTCGCCAGCCATTTTGGCTACAACACTGACCTCGCGGACCTACGTCGCCAGTTCTCCTCAGTCTCAAAGGGGCAACGCTGGCGCAACTGATGCGCCATGCATCGGCCATGCAGTTGAGCAGCCGCCCCTTGCGTCTGGAACTGGATGAGCTTGATCAATTGGCCGTCCCTTGCATCCTGCACTGGAACCTGAATCACTTCGTATTACTGAAAGCCGTGCGCAAAGACTGGCCTGGTAAGCAGACGCTGATTTTACTTGACCCTGCTGTTGGTGAACGTCGCGTCTCTGCTGAAGAAGCATCCAAACATTTTACCGGTGTGGCACTTGAGCTGGCACCCAGCCCCGTCTTTAAACCCAAGGAAGAAAAGAAGCAAGTTGCCCTTCATGTCCGGCATCTTCACCATTTTAAGCCCCCCCCTTACCCCACAACAGACCTTGCTGTACACCGTCGGCGCGCGATTCTAGCAAAGAATACTCAGCATCGCTAGAGCATATTAAAAAAATATTTATTCACATTTTTTTACAAAAATTTAAAACTTCGGCTTATGATTATTCAAACGGCGCGAGATTGCGCTAACAATGAATATTGCCGTAGATAAACGAAGATGAAATACAGAAAA
>NZ_JBXASD010000030.1:0-2699 GCF_058808955.1 Undibacterium sp. GW821-FHT11B02
GAAGAAACAAATTCAAGAGAATCTGGCTGCATGACATTCACCTGATGGTGAACTAATTACCGAGGGAAGCTCAAACACCTGTATCTTTCAACGTAAGACTTACTTTTTCGTTCACGACTCTTGGATGGGCAACATCAGCACTAACGACAAATAATTCACCAATATCTGTCTTGAAGGTATATTCATAGAATCCCCCCAAATAGGCAGACTTGGAAACGATCGCCGGCAAGGGGAATTTACCCTCATGTCCAACAGTCCAAGCCTCTGGCCGTACCGCAACTTTTACCGGCCCTGCTGGATGCCTGACAGCCGTCGCAATATTTAAAGGACCAAGGGACACATTCCCATTGTCATGCGACAAAGCTGATAACAACATGGCCTCACCCATAAAACCTGCTACAAATTCAGTTTTTGGACTTTCATAGAGTTCGGAAGGAGTTCCTGCTTGCGCTATATTGCCCTCGTTCATAACAATGATTTGATCAGACACTGAAAGAGCCTCACTCTGATCATGTGTAACATAGGCAACGGTGAGTTTCAGTCGTTGCTGCAAGGCTCTGATCTCGTCCCGCATATGACGCCGTAGACGAGCATCCAGATTGGACAATGGTTCATCAAAAAGCAAGACTGCGGGTTCCAAAATAAGCGCTCGGGCAACAGCGACTCGTTGCTGCTGGCCGCCAGACAATTCTGAAGGCCAACGGTCCCCGTACCCGGCTAATCCGACAGTATCAAGAGCTACTGCCACTCTGTCTTTTATTTCATTTTTATGGACATCGCGAACAGAAAGACCGTACGCAACATTGTCATTTACATTCATATGTGGAAACAACGCGTAGCTCTGAAATACGAGGCTCACGTTACGATCACAGGGTGGTAAGGCAGTCACATCTACGCCGTCAATAAATATTTGACCACTAGTCGGTTTTTCCAATCCGGCAATCATTCTTAGTGTGGTCGTTTTTCCACAGCCTGATGGACCGAGGAGTGTCGTTAGCGTTCCTTTTGGCACTGAAAAATTTATGCCCTTGACGGCTAACGAACCATCTTTTGAATATGATTTCGTAATATTTCTAAATTCGATTCCTTGAGACATGGTGTAAGTCCTTAATGGTTTTGGTGTTCTGATTTTTATATGATTTTTTCAATGAATAATCAGGTCTCATTAGTACGACGACCTAATTTTCTCTCGCCTACGACCAATTTAATTATTCCAATTGCTGCTAGCATCATCACGATCAAAGTTGAGCAATACGCCAGTGCAACTCCATAATCACCATTCCCGACACGACCTATAATGAAAGTTGTAGCAAGCTCATGTTCAGCAGTAACCAGGAAAATAACGGCTGACACTGTTGTCATTGCACGAACAAATGAATAAAGTAAAGCTGCAATCAAAGTAGGCCTTATTAAAGGCAGGATGATTAACCGGAGAGTGGTAAACGTAGACGCGCCAAGCATCAGGGACGCCTCATCTAAACTTTTATCCATTTGTTTAAATGCAGCTATTCCTGAGCGGATACTGACAGGAAGATTTCTAAATAAATAGCAAAGCAAAATGATTATTCCAGTTCCGGTTAACTCAAACGGTGGAACATTGAAAGCGAGAATGTATGAGACGCCAAGGACCGTACCAGGAACGGCAAACGCAAGTAACGCTACAAATTCAAATGTACTTCGTCCTTTGAACACTGTTCGCGATATCACATACGCAATAAGAAGGCCAAGAAGTGCCGTTAACGGTGCCGATGCACCAGCAAGTTCAAGCGTAGTAATCAACGAATTCCAGGCGGAACCTGACAACACGATCCCATCCGACAGCCATTGAACTCCGAAAGAATTTTTGAAATGATCCAAGGTAAAGCTGTAATCCCTGCCCCATACTTTGACGAACCCGCCTGCAAAAGCTAATACGTAGATCACGACCGTAAACGCTAGCCAAGGTAAAGCAATGAATTTGGAAATCAAACTAATTGCTGGAGGCATTGAAGGGGGAATACCATTGTCCCCTTTACCTGAAACACTGGTGTAATTTGCTTTACCCAGAATCCACCGCTGAAGTGAAAATATAATTAACGCGAATGCAGTCAATATCAACGCAAGCGATGCTGCCCGGCCATGATCAAGTTGCGCGCCAACAATGGCAAAAAAGATTTCTGTTGAAAGCACTGAGAAATGGCCACCCACGACAATTGGATTACCGAAATCAGCCATTGACTCAACAAATGCGACTAAGAATGTATTAGTTAATGCTGGTTTTAATAGGGGTAAGGTTACTGTAAACAGTGCTTTAACCGGGCTTGCTCTGAGGGTTTGAGCCGCTTCCTCAAGAGTTGGAGCAACTACCTGAACAGAACTTCGCATCATCAAAAATGCTGTGGGAGTAAATGCGAACATTTGAGCAAGCCAAACACCGTGCGCGCCGTAAAACCATCTCGAAGGTTCCAAATGAAAATTTATTTCAAGAAATTGATTTACCAGGCCCGCTCTGCCAAACAATAGAATGAGACCCAGGCCAACAACAAAAGGTGGTGTAATAAGTGGTAGTGTAGCCAGTATTCCCACAAGGGCTTTCGCACGCTTAAACGACCTTTCCGTAAGGAAAGCCAACAAAGTACCTAATTGAGCTTCCCTCGGTAATTAGTTCACCATCAGGTGAATGTCATGCAGCCAGATTCTCTTGAATTTGTTTCTTCATC
>NZ_JBXASD010000031.1:0-2556 GCF_058808955.1 Undibacterium sp. GW821-FHT11B02
ACATCGTCCTGGCTGACGCCAACCTTTTCTACTGCATATCGGGTAACCAACTCCGCGAGCTTGCGTTTCTGCTCCACCGTCCTGCTCGTACCGGACGTCACTGTCACGACCATGCGCTTGTCGGATCTCGCCACGTTAGGAAAAGTCGGATGGACGAAGAATTCATCGTCCTTGTGCTCACTGATGATGACGAAACGGTCATCCATGGGGGTATCCATGGCTTCATGAAGAGCGAGATTTAAGGCATCCGCCAGAGCCCGTTTCTCTTCGCTTGAGAACTTTTGAGCCGGAATGTGGGCGTGAAATATTGGCATGAGTGTTTCCTCGGTTGTGCTGTTCAGGTTAAATGAGGCAATGAAGTTGGCTGTTTTCCCGGCTTAGCTAAAGAAGTCCTGGCCGAGTGTTCCATCGAGTCGCTCCTTGAGGCCAGATGAGAACTCACGAACGACGGGAAACGGGCTTTGGAAGAGCTTGATGTTGTTGATGAGGCCAGACTCATTCCGAGTGAGTATGGTGACGCCGGCGACCGGCTTGCCATCGTGGATGGCATCCCACTCAAGGTAAGTCTTCGCGCCGTCAACCGTCTCCGCAGTGAACACGAAGTGTTCGTACATCGTGCTCGTCGCAGTAAAGAACGCCCCGATGAGTGTCGGGCCGACCACGGCCTTGCTGAGGGCTGAGGTCTGAAGGCTGGCGTCAGCGGTGAACGACGCTGCGAAATCGCTCGTTCCTTTCTTCTTGACGATTTGCATCCATGCCGTTGCTGGCGTGTTGGTGTCGGTAGTCATTACAATCTCCTAGGTTGGTGTCAGTAGTTATTACAATAAGTCCATTGCATGTCTGCGACTTCTATCGCTCGAGATGCATGATGAGAAACTCGCCGGCCCTCTGCAGCGCGTCGTGGGCTTGAGGCAAAGAGGCTGGGGGATGAGTCGTAGGTCATGGTTCAACTCACTTCAGGTTGAGGAAGGTTGCCGGTACCCAGTCGTAGCCAACGCCGGTGTCGGCCTTGCGAACACGGCCCAGGCCGGGGAACGGCATGTGGGCGGCGGCAATCATCGTCTTGTCCGCAGCGAGTTTCACCAGAAGGTCTTCACGCGTTTTGATGGCCATCGCGCTGTCTGAGTCGAAGGCGATGCCGATTTCCGGGTGCGGCATCTGGACGGCGATGACGTGAGCGACGTCGCCCCAGACCAGCAGCGACTGGCCCTTTGAGGAAATCATGTAGCCGGTGTGACCGGGCGTATGGCCAGGAATGGCATATGGTGCGATGCCGGGGATGATTTCGTCCACGCTCTCGAACGGCTTCCATTTGCCTGCAGCGATGTAAGGCGCGGCGCCATCCTGTGCTATCGTGAAGAAGACTTTTGCTTCTTCCGGGGCCTTGGCGGTGATTTCCTTCGACAGCCAGAAGTCGGCGTCGGCCTTCTTCATCATCACGGTCGCGTTCGGGAAGACGCGTTTCCCGTTTTCGTAGATTCCGCCAGCATGGTCTGCGTGAAGATGAGTCACCAGCACCAGATCAACCTGCTCCGGCTTATAGCCGGAAGCCTTCAAGTTCTGCACGAGCTTGCCCAGCGTGGGGCCACCCCAGTGGCCACCTGCACCCGTATCGATGAGAACGAGCCTGGAGCCGGTGTTGACGAGGTAGCCTTGGACGGTGGCCGAGACATTCTTGGGATCATTTTGGAAGGAGCGCGCCAGGAGGGACTGGATGAGCGCCGGGTCGCCATGCAGGAGGCTGGAGTCAATGGCGCCGCCGCCGTCATGAAGAGCAGTGACTTCATAGTCGCCAATCATCGTGCGATAGAAGCCCGGAACCTGCTTGTGCTGCATCGGCGCTGCAGCTTGGGCGGGTGCTACAGCAACGAAGGTGCCAGCGAATGCTAACGATATCGCGAGCACGGTACGCGAAATAGTAGTGGTGAGTTTCATAGTGTTTCCTAATAATTGCGTGTAGCGGGTATGCACGTGCATACATAGGTAATGATCTTTAGCGGAACGTCAGCCCATCGTGCCATGTCGTTGTTGCCATCTTTCCGGCCACCCGCACTACCGAATTGCCGCCGTAATCCCCGATGCAAGTCACACGCATGTTCGATTCCTCTGCCGATCCGCCAGGATCCTTTAATCAACTTGCAAAGTGCAAGTGGTTGAATAATAGCCTCACCTCTTGCATAATGCAAGTAGAAATTTAAGGAGAATAGCTGTGCCACAAACAAGACGATCGGGCTGCCCGATCAACCTGACGCTTGAGCAGATCGGCGACCGCTGGAGCCTGATCGTTATCCGTGATGTTATGTTCGAGAACAGGCGCAGCTATGGCGCCCTGCTGGAGCAAAACAAGGAAGGCATCGCGTCGAACATCCTCGCAAGCCGGCTGAAGCACTTGACCGCGTCTGGCCTGCTGACACGGTGTCCGGATCCGAATCATCAGCAGAAAGGAATCTATAGCCTCACGGAAGCAGCCATACAACTTGTACCTCTGCTCGCACATATGGCTGCCTGGGGCCTTCGGCATACGCATCCGAGCAAGGAAGCGTCTTTGCGCGGGGA
>NZ_JBXASD010000032.1:0-2480 GCF_058808955.1 Undibacterium sp. GW821-FHT11B02
TTTCTTCGCGATAGAACAAGGATTAAATTACAGCACGCAACAGGATTCAATTACTAAAACGATGGCGATGGCCGCAGAGATTACACCTACTTCTACCGCTGGTGCAATTGCAATATTGGGAAAGGTTGATTGGCCATTTATGGAAGTTATTAATCCGACCTTCCCAACCATCACATTCAATACCACCTACACGGTAACGCTCGATATCCCCGACCTGATGAAAGTATCCTACAACGGTACTGAGCTGAAAGGGAAGGTGAGTGTAGACATTCCGAATGGTGTTTCACCGGTTTTCGACGCAACGGTGCACCCAGGCTTCGCCTTTGCTGATACGGCTGGAGTGAATTACTCGAATGGTAAATTGTCATTCTCGACCACGATCACCGCTGATCGGTCTGTCACAATCGCGATGCCGAAGTTGGCAGACCCGGCGAAGCCGAATATCATTTCGGCGACGTATGATCGTTCCGCCATGTATCGCGATGAACTCGGCAAGACCGCGATGGACATCGAAGTCTTCGCTGCTGTTTCGAGCAACTATAGGGTAGTGCTCACATACTCTGGACTCGACCCGTCGACCAAGCAAAGCGTTACACGGAACGTTCAGCTTCTCGATGACGGTATCGGTCCAGATAAACGTGCTGGCGACTATCGCTTCACCACTTCGCTCAAGACGGACCTTCTTCCACTCTACGAATACATGGGTATCGCCGCTTACGAAGGGCGCGTGCATGTAGTTGACACGGCAGGGAACGATATTGCCAGCGCAGGGCAAGCGAAGACGGGTATGTCGATGGTCGTTATCGATCGCGCAAAGGCTGTCACTGTCACGAAGATTGCTGACGATGTCTATGCGTCGAGCTCAGTGGTAAACGTTGTAGTACAGGGTACCTCCTTGCGTTTCAACGGTGAACATACCGACGCGGACTTCGGTCCGCAAGCGATGAATCGCGTGCTTGCATATTACCCGGACGTCTTCGATCACGTATCGTTCTTTTATGCCGGTAATGTAGGTCCGAATGTCGGCAGCGAATATTCGTTCCGCACGAAGTACAACGTGACTGGTATCGGTGACTACGGTTTTGTCGTTCAAGAGGCTGCAAAGTACAGTTCGAGCACGCTCGATTCTGTCTCGCAAATTACGGGGGGAACGACCGGCCCTTATATGCATGAGTTAACGCATCGCTTCGGTTTCTATTTGAACGATTCAAGACTCCCGCTCATAGAAAGCGACGGCTGTAAGTGTCACTTTGATTTATGGAATCAGATCATCTTTGATCCCATTTCGGCAGGTGGTGGTCTTGGTATAGTATATCAAGCCGACGGAAATTGGATGCTCACGCCATATCACAATGAAATGCAGTACAAGCACAGTGACATGATGCTGTATCTCATGGGCCTCATTGCACCGAGTGAACTTCCCCCACAACCGTGGGTTGTTGACCCGAGTGGAAAACTCCCACAGGGCCAGACTATTCCCGCGAGCAAGGTGAAGGTGGTCACGGTAGCTGACATCGAAGCGGTGTATGGAAAACGAACGCCTGCCTACGGTATCGCACCAACGTCGGTCCGTGATGCGATTGTGCTTATTACTTCCGCTCGCCCTGCGCTCCCCGAAGAGATGGCCGCAGTCGAAGCGCAGGCGAAGTTCTATGCAAGTAAGGGGACAACCTCTCCGAACTTCATGAACGTAGGCTGGCAAAACGGTCTCGCGTTCTACGACTCGACCAAGGGACGTGGTACGCTCGTGACCATACTGCCACCACGCAAGTAATCTTTGCTGAGTTCAAAACTTCGCTCAACGAGTATGTTTTTTTGCTTGATTTCTTTTGAGACAATGGAGAGACGCAGGGTCACATTGGGTGGCCGCAAGGATTAGTGCATTTTGGTGCAATAAGCCTGGAAGTTTAAAGTAGTGCTTACACAAGCGCATGGAAATAGAAGGGTTCCCGAGTTACTGGTATAGGTAATCATCCAGAAGGCTGTGCTTAATGCGATAAGCGATTTGTTTGACTGTACGAGCAATGCCGGCAAGACTTGAATCTGGGAGCGTACATTCTCCCAGATCAGACTTGGCGTAATCTGGTCGTCTCGCAGGTAGCGATGATGGCGTAATAACTCATTCCCGTTAGCATATGGTCGGCGTAGTTGGTGGTTGTGCAGTTGATTTGGCTTACCAACAAGTATTGGCAATAATCCAGTCGGCTTGGACGTCTTGATGTGATGTTCTGTAATTTACAGGCTTTAAAGCCGTTTTGCGTTTACGTTATTTCTGAAATCTTTCACTTTTGTTTCGCGTAAGGCCTATTTTAGAAAATCGACATGAAAATTAGACATTATGTATTTGCTGCGGGTTTGACACTGGCACTTTTTGCATGTGGTGGTAGACAGGACACAACATTGGCTCCAGTGCCAGTACAGATATCAGTACAACCACCCGCTATCGATCCGGTCACGCCGATATTGGCTGGTCCTCGTGC
>NZ_JBXASD010000033.1:0-1823 GCF_058808955.1 Undibacterium sp. GW821-FHT11B02
GCGCCTGTGGTCAGGGTGAAGTTGAAACGTGGATCGGTGTTGAAGCCTTCAACGATGGTGACGGCTACTGTATCACTTGTGCCGGTGTCTGTGGCCAGACGGGCATTGAGGATACTTTGGGTGATGCCGTTGGAACCGGTGTCGCTGTGCTGGATGCTGATGGCAGTGGCTTGCGCTGCTGTCAGTTTGTTCAGGTTGAACGTGGAAGTACCTGCTACCGGTGCGGAGTCAGCTGGGGCTGCAACGAAAGTGTTGGAGACGTTGCGAACCAGGACGCCTGTGACATCAGGCAATTTGCTGAAGTCGAGGGACTGGGTGGCATTGTTCAACATCATTTGTACGGCTTCCACTTTGGTGACAACGCTGGAAGTCGCAGTCACGTTACCGCCATTGACGACGATCAGGGTGTCGTTACCGTCACCGCCTGTGAGGCTGTCGCCGGCTTCGATGGTGTCAGCCAGGATGAAGGTGTCGTTACCTTTGCCGCCGATGATGGAGACGTTTTGTACGGAACCGGAGGTATCTGCTGCACCGGTGGTGAAGATGCCGTTGCCGAGGTTGATCAGCAGGTTGCCTGTGAAGGCGGAAGCATCAACCGTCGCCAGACGACCGGAGGCTTGCAGGATGCCGCCCTGGTAGTTGACGGATTCGATGGTACCGACAGCGCCGTTGACGACGTTGGTGGTGGAACCGAGGTTGAGGTTGGTGTTACCGGTGATGGTGACTTTGCCAGCTGTGCCTGTGTCCATTGGCAGGTTCAGTGTGCCGATGAAGTTGTTGGCGCCTGTGCTGTTGACTGTCAGGTTTTCGTAACCAGAACCGCCTACGCCGTTAGCAGAAGAACCAGAGGTGTTGCCACCGATGTTGACTGCACCTACTTGGACATCAGAGAGGTTCAATGCACCTGTGTTGACGCCTGTCAGTACGCCGGTACCGAAGGAGAATTCAACTACGCCAGCCTGGTTGGCATTGGAGCTGGTGATGGACATGGTATCGAGAACGGATTTGATGTTTTCGATACGGGCATTGTTGGTACCAGCTGCGGAGGCGATGCGGGAGATGTTGACGGTTTTGAGGCCTGTCGCATCTTGCATGTCCAGACCTGTTACTGCCAGGTTGGCACCAGCGGAAGAAGATCCTGTGAAGGAGGCATTCAACGTTTGGATGTTGGTCAGTTTCGGGGTGATCAGGGTGCCGCCGTTGTCATTGGCATTGCCCAGTGTGGCTGTCAATACGTTGGTGACGCCGGTACCGGTCAGTTGGTCTTCGTCTTGCAGGCTGTTGATACGGGCATTGCCGCCTGGTGTGTAGACTTGGGGGGCAGTGAATGTTTCGCCGGAAACAATGTCTGTACCGTTAGTCAATACGATCTGGGAGCCTGGGCTGTTGCTGACGATAGTAGCGATCGTTGCATCAACAGTGGATTGGGCTGTGGCCAGGGTGGCTGCGTCAACGACTTTGCTCAGCCATACTTTGGCAGTGGCATTGGCGTCTACACCTGCGTAGGAGGTGATTTCTTTGGTGGTATCAACGGCGGTAGTGAAGGACGTTGCAGCGGTGACTTTGGAGTCAACGGCTGTTTTGTCGGCACCAGTTGCGCCACCGAGGATGGACAGGGCTGCGACGCCAACGGAGACGGCGCCGTTGGTGATCTGGCCTGCCCAGTAGGTCAGACCTGCTGGGTCAGCTTCGTGACCAAACAGGTTTTTGTAAATGGTGTTGACAGTTTGGGCTGTCGTCAGGTTGGCATAGGTCGATGCGTATTCTGCTTGTACGGAGAAGCTTTGGGCGATGTCTTTGAGGGACAGGCTGGACGCTGTCCA
>NZ_JBXASD010000034.1:0-1020 GCF_058808955.1 Undibacterium sp. GW821-FHT11B02
TGAAAGAGAACACATTATGGCAATGGCAATTGGCAATGATGGTGATGGCGAAGACGAAGTCAACAGCACCATCAACACCACCCCGCTGGTCGACGTCATGCTGGTCTTGCTGATCATCTTCCTGATCACCACCCCGGTGATTACGGATACGGTGAAACTCAAGCTGCCGGCAGAACACAACGTCATTTACAAAACCAAACCGGAAAACATCACCTTGTCGATCAACAAGGATGGTGATCTGTACTGGAACGGCAGCATGAAGCCGCTCGGAGGCACGGATGCCCTGTTTGAGAAATTGAAAGTGGAAGCGGTGAAGGTACCGCAGCCGGAACTGCACATCCGTGGTGACCAGAACGCCCGTTATGAATTTGTCGGCAAGACTATCTTGACGGCACAACGGGCAGGCATCGCCAAGGTCGGCTTTGTGATTGAACCGCCACCACGGAACTAAGCGCAATTGATAAAGACCTGAGATCTCTCAACACAGAGGCACAGAGACACAGAGAAGGGCAGAGAGTAATTCTTAAGCAGGCAGGGAAAGAAAGAAGTGAATATGCTTTAGTTACTTGGCTCTTATCTCTTTTTTCCTCTGTCACTTTGTGTCTTTGTGGTAAAGATGTATGGTCTTGAAGTTTGATTTTTTATTCAGATTCCGAATCATTCGTGATGTGAATAAGTGATTCATAAAGGAAGCATTATGGGTATGCAAATAGGTTCCGGCGGTGCTTCGGCTGATCCGGAAGTGATGATAGAGATGAACATGACGCCATTGATTGACGTCATGCTGGTACTGATCATCATGTTGATTATTACCATTCCTATTCAGAATCATGCAGTGAATCTGAATATGCCGACCAATAGTCAGTCCAAGCCATTGACAGAACCGATCGTGGTCAATATCGATGTGGACTTTGATGGTACGGTCCTGTGGGATGGTGTGGCGGTTAATCATGCAGAGCTGGAAAGCAAACTGCTGGCTGTGGCAACCGCAGCAGACCAGCCAGAAGTGCATTTGCGTCC
>NZ_JBXASD010000035.1:0-949 GCF_058808955.1 Undibacterium sp. GW821-FHT11B02
TGAGCTTCCCTCGGTAATTAGTTCACCATCAGGTGAATGTCATGCAGCCAGATTCTCTTGAATTTGTTTCTTCATCCAGTCTTCCAGATATTGAACCGGCGAGCGATAACCTAATGTTGAGTGCTGGCGGGTTCGATTATAAAACACTTCAATATATTCAAAGCTTGCTGCCTTCATTGCGTCATGGGTTGCGTAACGAATTCCATGATAGCGCTCATTCTTGAAGCTGTTAAACCAGCTCTCGGTAGGTGCGTTATCCCAACAATTTCCTTTGCGGCTCATTGAGCAAACCATACCAAATTCCTTGAGCTTGCTCTGAAACGCATTGCTGGCATATTGACTACCACGATCAGAATGATGCATCACACCAGTTGGCGGTCGGCGGCGGAACCATGCCATCGTTAAAGCATCCATCACAATGTCACTGGTCATGCGTGGCTTGAGTGACCAACCAATCACCTCCCGGTTAAATAGATCAAGCACGATAGCCAGATAGAGCCATCCTTCGTCTGTCCATAAGTAAGTGATATCAGAAGTCCATGCTTGATTCGGCGCCGTCGGCAGAAAGTTTCTATCGAGCAGATTGTCTGCAACAGGTAACGCATGTTTCGAGTCTGTCGTTACCTTGTAGCGGCGCTTATGCCTTGCGCGTATGCCATGCTCTCGCATCAATCTTTCGACACGTTCTTTGCTGGCTGTAAAGCCGCGCAATCTCAGTTCTCTGATCATGCGCGGGCTGCCATACGCGCCCTTGAGTTCTGCATGAATGGCGCGAATGATTGCCAGCATCTGTGCCTCAGTTAAGCGCTTTCTGCCAGGAATTCCACCTCGTTGCCAGGCGCGATAACCACTCACACTGACTTCCAATAGGGCGCACATTTCTGCTAAAGAATAAGTTTTGCTGTTGCCAGCTATCCATGCATACTTCACACAACATCTTTCGCGAAGT
>NZ_JBXASD010000036.1:0-920 GCF_058808955.1 Undibacterium sp. GW821-FHT11B02
ACAACTGTTGGTGCTAACGGTGGTTTGAACCGCCTCGACGTCTCCGGCGCTGCTGCTGACGGCTCTGGCGTACAAGACCTGTCCCTGACAGCTGGCCAGGTCAAACTGGTTGCTGGCACCATCGATGCTTCTGCTGAACTGGCTAACGTCACCGTTCGCGTATCCACCAGCTCCGCAGTCAATGGCGCACAAAAAATCACCATGGGTGCCGGTAACGACACCGTCATCTTCGATAACATCCAGGACACACGTGCTGGTCTGACCATCTCCGACACCGTTGTTGGTGGCGCAGGTACAGGCGACACCCTGGTTATCGACGGTGACCTGACAGGTGCCAACCTGGGCGACACCATCGCCCTGGGCGCGTCTGAATGGACTAACGTCTCCGGTTTCGAAACCATCCGCCTCGTTGGTACCTCCAACAATGCAGGTGCTACCGGTGCTGGTAACTACCGCCTGACACTGACTGATGCCCTGATCGCGTCCAACAACAACGCCGGTGTACTGGCGATTGTCAACGACAACGACACCGCTAACAATGCTAACAACACAGCTGACACAGCTGGTACAGCACAAGAAAGCGCTGCTGTCATCGACGCCCGTACCCTGAGCGCCACAAGCCGCTTCAGCTACAAAGGCGAAGAAGGTGCGACCCGTACAGCTGACCGTATCATCTTCACGGATGCCAACTTCAATGGTACCCACACCATTGACGGCGGTGCTGTTGACAACAACACCACCAACAACAGCCAGAAGAATGATGACGTGATCGAACTGCGCAACGCAACTAACGCAGCCATCGGTGACTTCAACGGCATCAAAAACATGGGTAACATCGAACTGACGAACGACACAGCAGTGACTCAAGTGTCCCAAATCCAGTTGAATGACACCATCGTTGGTAACCTGGTTGACAGCTA
>NZ_JBXASD010000037.1:0-762 GCF_058808955.1 Undibacterium sp. GW821-FHT11B02
CAGCACTGGTAGCCGCAAAACCGGCAAGGCCGTACAGCCAAGCAATGTCAGTCCAGAAGAAGCAGCCTTGCTCAAAGAAATCGACGCCATCAACGACCTCAACCACAGCCAGGTCACGGCAGAAGTGGCAGTACGTTCGCGTAGTGGAGAAAAAGGCCTGTCCGCTTTAAATGATGTAGAACTCCCCATCGAAGCCCAGATCAACACCCTGGGACTGGGACAGTTTGGCTTAAAAATCATCCCCGTCCTGGCCGATGCCGGCACGCTTTATCTCAACGACCCCAACATCGCCGGTCAGTATGGACGCAACGCCATCCTCGTAGAACGCGCCAAATACGCCAAAGTCCCGTTCACCACCATCGCCCGCCAACAAGGCTTATCCAACGTCGCCACCCTCGACCAGGAAGCCAAAGGCGTCGCCCTCAACCTCAGCTACGAACTGGCCGGCGTCAAAGCCGACATCGGCGCCAGCCCCATAGGCTTCCCCGTCCAGAACGTCGTTGGTGGATTACGCTGGAGCGGATCAGATGATGGCGCCAGCCTCGGCATAGAAATCGCCCGTCGCTCAGTGACAGACAGCTACCTTTCTTATGCAGGAGCCAAAGACAGCGTCTATGGACTCACCTGGGGGGGCGTCACCCGTACTGGCGTCAAACTCGACACCTCCTATGATGGAGAAGATGGTGGCGTCTACGCCAGCCTCGGTTACTACGGTTTAACCGGTAAAAACGTCGCCAAAAACACCATGGCCGAATTTGGCGC
>NZ_JBXASD010000038.1:0-761 GCF_058808955.1 Undibacterium sp. GW821-FHT11B02
GCCGCCGCATTGATTGCCTATATCACTTTTGGCAGCATTACCAAAAAAGCCCGTGTCACTGGCATTACTGTCCCCGTAGGTGGCCAGTTGAGCGTCGCTGCGCCCAATGCCGGTATTTTGCTGAACACCCACGTCAAAGAAGGTGAACTGGTCAAAGCTGGACAAGTTTTGTTCACTATCAGTACAGAAAGACAAAACAGCCAGGGTGAAATCACTGCCCTGGTGGCCCAGCAATTGGCTACCCGCGCAGACAGTCTGGCAGCAGAACAAAGGCTGCGCCAAACCCAGTATCAAGAAAAGAAACTGGCACTAAGCCAAAGGCTGGCGAATCTGGAGCAAGAATACAGCCAGATTGAACAAGAACTGGCCTTGTCGCAGCGCCGCCAACAACTGGCCCAGCAAAGCGTCGCCAAGTTTGAAACCTTGCAAGGCAATGGTTATGTTTCAGCGGCACAAACCCAGCAAAAGCAGGAAGACCTGATCGACATCAGTACCCGTTTAAGCACCTTGCAGCGTAACAAGACCCAGTTGCAAGCCAATAAAATTGCCCTGCAAGACGAACTCAATACCCTGGCAAACACGCTGGCCACTGACCTGACCCAAATCGACAGAGCCAAAGCCAGCCTGAAACAGGAAGTGGCAGAAAACGCCAATCGCCAGTCCAGCCAGATTACTGCGCCACAGGCAGGTACTGTGACGGCGCTGACCAATCAAAATGGACAAGCCATTAATGCAGGTCAGGTGTTGGCGAGCTTGATACC
>NZ_JBXASD010000039.1:0-518 GCF_058808955.1 Undibacterium sp. GW821-FHT11B02
TTAACTGCGGTCTTGCCCATGTTACCGGACAGAACGACAGAGTGCAGGTCAGCGGAGAAGGCACGGACTTCTTCCATGGCGCTCTTGTTGCGACGTACCAGGAAGTTGTAACCCAGAACTGCAGGAACCGCCACTGCCAGACCGATCGCCGTCATGATCAGCGCCTCACCCACTGGGCCCGCTACTTTGTCGATCGATGCCTGACCGGACATACCAATCGCTGTCAGCGCATGGTAAATACCCCATACTGTACCGAACAGACCAACGAACGGTGCTGTGGAACCAACCGTCGCCAGGAAGGCCAGACCATCTTGCAGACGGCTTTGGACTTTATCCACAGCGCGCTGGATGGACATGGAAACCCAGGTATTCAAGTCGATTTGTTCCAGCAGGGCACCTTCATGGTGTTCTGTGGCTTTGATGCCAGAATCAGCGATGAAACGGAATGGGCTGCCTTCTTTCAGGGAAGAAGCACCAGCTTGTACGGAGGCAGCTTTCCAGAACTTGGCGCGGGCATC
>NZ_JBXASD010000040.1:0-516 GCF_058808955.1 Undibacterium sp. GW821-FHT11B02
CTCATGCGTGGTACGCAGGCGGATGATGACAATCATGCCCGGGCCCAGAGCTGCCTGATTGATCTGCGCACTGTAGCCTGTGATGACGCCACTTTCCTCCAGCCGCTTGACACGTTCCGATACAGCAGGTTGTGACAAGCCTATGCGACGACCAAGTTCAGACAGGGCAACGCGCCCTTCTCTTTGCAGGCCTTCTATAATCGCAAAATCCAGCTTATCCAGTTCTATCCTTGAAGTCATTGCTACGATTCTCCGTAATGTTTTAAATCATCGGCGCGATGGATTGTCTTCCGATGATTGCCTCTTCAGGTAACTGAGTCGAGACACGATAATTGACAGCTCATTATCTTACTTCAGGAGGAGTTTATTTTGATAATCATTAATCTGCCAGGCATAGGTAATTCAGGCGAACTACATTGGCAAACCCGCTGGGAACAATTGGGACTGGTACAGCAACGTTTTCAACCAGGTAGTTGGGACGAACCACAACTGCATGACTGGATAGCCGCGCTGGAT